>JACPOB010000165.1 GCA_016185145.1 Rhodospirillales bacterium
TCAACAACAAGATCCGTGTCCTCCAGCGACGCGCCTACGGCCTGCGCGACGAGGAATACCTTCGCCTCAAGGTTCTCACCTGCATGCTTCCCGCGTTATGATCGCCCCAGATCACCCACTCGATTCCCTGAAGACCCAAAGATAAATTGGCCTCCACCTGCACCGTCAATGGAGACTGCGGCGCTCACACCCGATGAGGTACGCATATGCCGCCATCGACGGCAGTCGACACCGATGCGAGGACATGGCCGCTCACCGGCCCGGAAATCCTGCAGCGTCGGCGCGTCAAGGAGCTCCAGCGGCGCACCGACTGGCACGGCCTGGTCTATTTTTGCGGCCATTTGCTGGCCCAGGGCCTGACGGGCGTCGGCATCTGGCTGGCCGGAACGTCGCTCCTGGTCGTGCCGGCCGTGCTGCTGCATGGTTTCGTGCTCGCCCTGTGGTTCGCGCCGATGCACGAATGTACGCATGGCACGGCGTTCCGCACCCGCTCCCTCAATCGCTTCGTCGGGCTGGTGGCGGGCTTCTTGATCTGGCGGCCGCCGCTCTACTTCAAGTACCGCCACACCGCGCATCACACCTTCACCCAGCATCCCGAAGAGGATCCCGACATCGTGCGGCTGCCGGCAAGCTTCGCAGGCTACGTCTCTGTCGGTCTCGGCCTGTCGTTCTGGAGCAAGCTCTTCACCATCCTGTTCCGTTCGGCGCGCGGCAATTTCGATGAAGCCGAACGCGACTTCATTCCCCCCGAGGAGCTGAAGCGCGTGCGCGATGAGACGCGCTGGTTCCTGGCGATCTATGTGGCGATCGTCGTGGTCGCCGGGGCAACCGGCCACATCGGCGAGCTGTTGCTCTACTGGATCGTGCCGCGACTGGTGAGTGAACCGTTCCTGCGTCTGATCCGCATCGCCGAGCACACCGGGGCGGCCGAATCGCCCAACCTGCTCGAGAACACCCGCACCGTTCTGGCCAATCCCGTGCTTTGCTTCCTGTTCTGGAACATGCCCTATCACGCCGAGCACCATCTGCTGCCGTCGCTGCCGTTCCATGCTCTGCCCAAGCTGCATGTCGATGTGCGCTCGCACCTGGCGCACCTGTCGACCAGTTACTGGGCCGTGCATCGCGAGCTGCTGGCGAAGTTGCGGCGCGGTCCATACCCTTCGGCCGTCAACTAGGACCGCAAGCAATGTCGGGCGCGAGGTCGGTGCTGATAATTGGCGCCGGGCATGCCGGCGGCGTGCTGGTCCGCACACTGCGCGACGAGGGTTACGACGGCTGCATCACGCTCCTGGGTGACGAGCGATGGCTGCCATATGAGCGTCCGCCCCTGTCCAAAGGTCTCTTGCTGGGGCGGCAGTCCCCGGCCGACACCATGCTGCATGATGCAGCCTGGTACAAAGCGGCGGCGATCACGCTCGGTATCGGCCAGCCGGTGGCCGCCATCGGCGCAGGGTTCGCCAGGCTCTCCGACGGTAGCGAGCTCGCCGCCGACACGGTCGTGCTCGCCACCGGCGCTTCCCCGCGGCGGATGCGCGTGCCCGGGGCGCACTTGGCCAACGTCGTGTATCTGCGATCGATCGATGACGCGTTGGCCATCCGTGGCCTGCTGGGCGCAGGGCGCCGGATCGCGATCGTCGGTGCGGGCCTGCTCGGCCTCGAAGCGGCCGCGGCAGCGCGGGTGGCCGGCGCCGACGTCACGGTGATCGAAGCCGCCGATGGCGCCCTCCGGCGTGTCCTGCCGCGCATCGTCGCTGATCATGTCGTCGGGCTGCATCGTGCTCGCGGCGTCACCTTCCTGTTCGACACGACCGTGGCCCGCTTCGAAGGGGCCAAGGCAGTCGAGCGGCTGGTTCTCTCGAACGGCGCAACGGTCGCCTCCGACCTTGCGATCGTGGCCATCGGCGCGGTACCGAACGAGGCGCTCGCCCGCAACGCCGGCCTTGCCGTCGATGACGGTATCCTGGTCGACCAGCATTGTCGGACATCGCTTCCGTCGGTGTACGCCGTGGGTGATGTCACGCAGCACTACAACCCCTGGGCCGGCCGGCGATGGCGGTTGGAGAGCTGGCAGAACGCGCAGAACCAGGCGAGGGCCTGTGCCCAGGTGATCCTCGGTCGGCGGCACGCCTATGCCGAGGTGCCATGGTCGTGGACCGATCAATACGACACCAACGTCCAGTTCGCCGGCCTGCTGAGCGACGACCTGCAATTGGTACGGCGCGGCCACGAGGATGGCTCATTCACTATCCTTGCCCTGCAGGGCCGCACCCTTGTCGGCGTCGTGGGCGTCAACCGTCCACGCGACGTGCGTGAAGCCCGATCCCTGATCGGCACGCGCAGCCGCTTCCACGCCGAGCAACTGACTGACCATCGCCGCCCGTTGCACGCGGCTTTGGTGGCCTGACCGGGAGGACTTCATGATTCGATCGCGAGCGGCCGTCTGCCATGCCGGCGGCGAGCCCATGACCATCGAGACCGTGGACGTCGATGGCCCACGTTCGGGCGAGGTGCTGGTCGAGATCAAGGCGACCGGGGTCTGCCATACCGACGCGGTTATCCTGTGGGGTATCAACCGCAACTCACCGCTGCCTGCCATTCTGGGTCACGAGGGTGCAGGCGTCGTGGTCGAGGTCGGCCCCGACGTTGCCTCGCTCGGACGAGGCGACCATGTCATCCCGCTCTACGGCGCGGAGTGCGGCGTCTGCCGACATTGCCTGAGTGGCCGGACCAACATCTGCTGGGGCACGCGAAAGACGCGTGACCTCGGTGTCCTCCCCGAGGGTACATCGCGCTTCCGGCTGGGGCGGCAGGCCATCCATCACTTCATGGGTACGTCGACCTTCTCGCGCTACACCGTGGTGCCGGAGGTGGCGCTCGCAAAGATCAGGCCCGACGCGCCGCTCGACCACGTCTGCCTGCTGGGCTGTGGCGTCACCACGGGCGTCGGAGCGGCCCTGCACGACACCAGGGCCGGCGACAACGTCGCGGTGTTCGGCCTGGGCGGCGTCGGCGTCAATATCGTGCAGGGCGCTCGCCTCGCCGGTGCCCAGCGCATCATCGGCATCGATCCCAACCCGCTGAAGCGCAGGCTGGCAGCCGATTTCGGCGCTACCGACCTGCTCGATCCGTCGGCGCTCGGTGCTGAGCTCGTCAAGGCAGTGCAGGACCTGACCGACGGTGGCGTCGACGTGAGCTTCGAGAGTTCGGGCGAGCCCGAGGCCATGCGCCAGGCCTTCGAGGTCTGCTGCCTGGGCTGGGGAACGTGCGTGCTGCTGGGCGTCGAGCCGGAAGGGAGCGAGATCGGCGTCCGGCCGGTGATGATGCGCTACGGCCGTACGCTTAAGGGCAGCTATTTTGGCGGCGTCAAAGGCCGTTCGCAGCTCGGTCGCTACGTTGACCTCTTCATGGACGGAAAGATCAAGGTGGCCGAGCTGATCAGCCATGTCCTGCCGATCACCGAGGCCAACCAAGCCTTCGACCTGATGCGCAGCGGTGAATCGCTGCGCACGGTCCTGCTGCATGAGTGAGATGGCCAACCGCGTTCGCTCCGCCGAGCTGGAGCGGGAGTACGACTTCCGTTGGCGTCATCCTGACCGCGACGCGATCCTGGCTCGGTATGCTGCCGAAAGCGAACAGGTCGTGCGTCGACGCACGGCGGTGCTGGACGTGGCCTACGGCAAGGGAGAGCGTGAGCGGGTTGATGTCTTTCCCGCTGAGCGTCCCGATGCGCCGGTCCATGTCTTCATCCACGGCGGCTATTGGCGCTCGCACCGCAAGGAGGACTACCGCTTCGTCGCCGAGGCCGGTCACTCCGCCGGCATGACGACCTTCGTGATCGAGTATGATCTGGCGCCTGCCGTCGATATCGACGCCATCGTGGCGCAGGTCGGTCGCGCCGTGGATTGGGTGCGCGAGCACGCCCATCGCTTCAACGGCAATCCCGATCGGCTGGTCGTCAGTGGCCATTCGGCTGGCGGCCATCTTGCGGCCATGCTGGCGCTCGCCGCCAAGGTCGATGGCTGCCTGGCGATCAGTGGCATCTTCGATCTCGAACCGATCTCGCACACGTCGATCGACGACGATCTCCACCTCGATCCCGACATGATCCGGCGCAACAGTCCGGTTCGCCTGGCGCGGCCGGGCAGGGCGCCGGTCGTGATTGCCTATGGCCTGGGAGAAACGGCGCAGTTCGCGCAGCAGGCGCGCAGTTTCGCCGCGGCGCTGGCCCGTGTCGGCAGGCGGCACCGCCTGCTCGCTGTGCCGCACCTGCATCACTACGACATCGTCCTGGAGCTCGGCCGACCGGACCGGGGGCTCGCCATGGCTTTGTGTGGCTTGGTCGGCAAGAATGCCTGAACGCGCCTCGGCCAAAACCGCCGGAGCGGGGAGGCGGGCGATCAAGTACATCAATCTCAATCAGCTTCGCTCGTTCTTCGCCGTCGCCGAGCATCGCAGCTTCACGCGGGCGGCGCGCCACCTGAACATCGGCCAGCCGACCATCACCACCCAGGTGCGCGCGCTCGAGGAGCGCTATGGCGTCGAACTGTTCCAGAGGTTGCCTGGCAAGATCGCCTTGTCGGAGACCGGCGATGCCCTGCTTGCCATCGTGCGTCCACTGTTCGAGCTGGAGGCGCAGGCGGTGGCGCTCATGGAGGCGCGCGGCGGCGCTGTCGTCGGGACGCTGCGGGTCGGTTCGGTCGGACCGTTCTTCGTCATGCGGCTGTTGGCAGCCATGCAGGGCGCGCATCCGACGCTCACGATCTCGCTCAAGACCAGCAATTCCGACGAGATCCTGCGTGATGTGCTGGATGGCCGGATCGACGTCGCCGTGGTCGGCGATGTCAGCCCGGATACACGGTTGTCCGCCGTGCCGCTCCGCCGGCAGCCCATTGTCGTCTTCGTCAATCGCAAGCATCCCTGGAGCCGGCGGAAGCAGATTGGCCTGCAGGACGTGCACGGCCAGCCGATGGTGACGCGCGAGCAGGGTTCGCGCACCCGCGACGTGTTCGAGGGCGCCCTGTTCAAGGCCAAGATCAAGCCGCGGGTCGTCATGGAGGTGCCGCGCGAGGCCATGCGTGAAGCCGTCGCTGAGGGTCTGGGTTTCGGCATCCTGTCGGAGGCCGAGCTGACGCCCGATCCGCGCTTCAAGGCGTTGCGCATTGCCGATGCGGACGCCGCCACGGAAGCTTTCGCTGTCTGCCTGCAGAATCGCCGCGCGATCCGCTCGATATCCGCTTTCATGGACATCGCCGCACGGGCCCGCTCTTGACGGTCCGGAAGAGCATGAGCGACGGCCATACGGACCAGCGATACAGCGCATTCATAATTTGAATTGGCGACTTCGGACGCCCGTCTGCACCGTTGAATGGTCGATCGTCACCGCGAAGAAGGACGGTCGCCTGTCCGGGAGGAAGGGATGAAGAAGCGGGTTGTGGCGGCGCTGAGCGTTGCCTGGTTGGCGTTCAGCGGTTCGGTCGCGAATGCCGCCACCGAGATCCATTGGTGGCACGGCCTTGCCGGCGCTCTCGGCGAATGGGTCGACGACCTGGCCAGGGACTTCAACAAGAGCCAGAGCGAATATGTCGTCGTGCCGACCTTCAAGGGTGGCTATGCCGAATCGATCGCTGCGGCGGTCGCGGCGTTCCGTACGCGCATGCAGCCCCACATCCTGCTGGTGCCGACCTATGCAACGGCGCAGTTCATGGCCGCACCCGGCGCAGTCGTGCCGGTCTACGACCTGATGGCGCGCAGCGGGCTGAAATTCGATCAGTCGGCCTACCTGCCCGGCGTGGTCGGCTACTACACCGATGTCGGCGGCCGCATGCTGTCGCTGCCGTTCAACTCCTCGACCCCAGTCATGTACTACAACCGCGACGCCTTTGCGAAAGCCGGGCTCGACCCCGACAAGCCGCCGCGCACCTGGCTGGAGTTCGAGGCCGCCGCGCGCAAGTTGGGCGAGGGCGGGCGCTGCGCCTTCACGACGTCCTGGCAGGAATGGGTGCTGCTCGAGAACCTGTCCGCCTGGCACAACTGGCCGGTCGCCACCAAGCAGAACGGCTATGGCGGACGCGACGCCGAGTTGGTGCTGAACAGCGACCTGCAGGCGCACCACCTCTCCTGGATGAAGACGATGCTCGACGCCGGCTTGTTCAAGTACGGCGGACGCGGCAACAACGCCCAAGCCTTGTTCACCTCGGGCGAATGCGCCGTGATGTTCAACTCGTCGGCCGCCTATGCCGGCGTGCGCAAGGAAGCACGCTTCACCTTCGGCATCGGCATGCTGCCGTACTGGCCGCAGTTCGCCCGTGGTCCCAACAACGAGCCGCAGAACACCATCATCGGCGGCGCGAGCCTGTGGGCGCTCACCGCCACCGATGCGAAGGCCTACAAGGGCGTCGCTGCCTTCTTCAACTATCTCTCGGACGCCAAAGTCCAGGCGGCTTCGCATCAGCGCACGGGCTACCTGCCGATCACCACGGCGGCCTACGAGACCACGCGCGCGTCGGGCTTCTACGACAAGAATCCTGGCACTGACGTTTCCATTCGCCAGCTCGATCTCAATCCGCCGACCGAGAACTCGCGCGGCATCCGGTTGGGCAATTACCTGCAGATCCAGAACGTCTGGAACGAGGAGCTCGAAGCGATCTGGGGCGGGACCAAGACTCCGCGCCAGGCGCTGGCGGCCATGGACAGTCGCGGCAACACGCTGCTGCGCCAGTTCCAGTCGGACAACAGGTGAAAGCTTTGAGGCGGATCGCGCAACGCTCATCTTCCAGCGTCGTTTGATGAATTTCCGCAATCGTCTGCTGCCCTATCTGCTGCTGGCTCCGCAGGTCGCCGTCACGCTGGTCTTCTTCATCTGGCCGGCGTGGCAGGCAATCCACCAGTCGGTGTTTCGCGAGGACCCGTTCGGTCTCAGTCGGCGCTTCGTCGGCACCGAGAACTTCGAGCGGCTGTTCGCCGACCCGAGCTACTGGCACTCGCTGCGCATTTCCATCGTGTTCGCCATCGCGGTGTCGGTGCTTGCGCTGGCAGCCGCGCTGTTGCTGGCCAACGCGGCCGACCAGGTGCTGCGGGCGCGCCGTTTCTATCAGACCCTGCTGATCTGGCCCTATGCCATCGCGCCGGCGGTCGCGGGGGTGCTGTGGCTGTTCCTGTTCGCGCCAGTGGTCGGTGTTGTGCCCTACGCGCTGCAGCAGGAATTCGCCTTCACCTGGAACCACCGTGTCAGCGGCGCCCAGGCCATGATCCTGGTCATCCTGGCCGCGGTGTGGAAGCTGATCTCCTACAACTTCATCTTCCTCCTCGCGGGCCTCCAGGCCATCCCGAAATCGGTACTCGAGGCGGCCAGCATCGACGGCGCAAGCCCGACGCGACGCTTCTGGACGATCGTCGTGCCACTGCTCTCGCCCACCACCTTCTATTTGCTGGTGGTGAACAACATCTATGCCTTCTTCGACACGTTCGGCTTGATCCACGCCGTCACCGGAGGCGGGCCCGGCAGCCCCGGCGCGACCAGCATCCTCGTCTACAAGGTGTACAAGGATGCCTTTCTGGCTCTCGACCTCGGATCGTCGGCGGCGCAGTCGGTCGTGCTGCTGGTCATCGTCACCGCGTTGACCGTCGTGCAGTTCCGGGTCATCGAGCGGCGCGTCCACTATTCATGATGTCTGCCGTCGCCCGACGCCATCTTGGTCGTGCGCTGTTCCGGCACGGCGTCCTGCTGGTCGGCGTCTTCATCGTCGCCTTCCCGGTCTGGGTTGCCTTCGTCTCCTCGACGCTGACCTTGCCGGACATCCGCAGCGTGCCGATGCCGCTCCTGCCCGGCGACCAGGGCCTCGACACCTATTGGCGCGTGCTGATGCAGGGCGGCGGACGCCTGTCGCAGGGCACGCCCGTGCTCGAGATGCTGGGCAACAGCCTGGTCATGGCGCTGTGCGTGGCGGCGGGAAAGATCGCCATCTCCTTCACCTCCGCCTTTGCCATCGTCTATTTCCGCTTTCCCCTTCGGATGTTTTTCTTCTGGCTGATCTTCGTCACCCTGATGTTGCCGGTCGAGGTGCGCATCCTCCCGACCTTCGAGGTCGTGGCCAATCTCGGGCTGTTGAATTCGTTCGGCGGTCTGGTCATTCCGCTGATCGCTTCTGCTACGGCGACGTTCCTGTTCCGGCAGTTCTTCATGACCGTGCCGCGCGAGCTGGTCGAGGCCGCGCGCGTCGACGGCGCCGGACCGCTGCGCTTCATGCGCGACGTCCTGATGCCGTTGTCGGTGACCAACATCGCCGCGCTCTTCGTCGTGCTCTTCATCTACGGCTGGAACCAGTATCTCTGGCCGCTGCTGGTGGCCGACAAGCTGCAGACGGTCGTGATCGGAGTCTACCGGATGCTGGCGGTCGGCGATGATGCGGTCGACTGGCCGTCGGTGATGGCGACCACGATGCTGGCGATGCTGCCGCCTGTCGCCGTCGTGATCCTGATGCAGCGCTGGTTCATCAAAGGCCTGGTCGAAACGGAAAAATGAGCATCAACGGACGGACGATGTCGGCTGTCAGCCTGTCGGGCGTGAAGAAGGCCTATGGTGCCGTGGAGGTGATACACGGCGTCGACTGCACCATCGATGCCGGCGAGTTCGTCGTCATCCTGGGACCCTCGGGCTGTGGCAAGTCGACCCTGCTGCGCATGGTCGCCGGCTTGGAGGACATAACCGTTGGCACCGTCGCCATCGGTGACAGGGTCGTGAACCGCCTGGAACCCAAGGACCGCGACATCGCCATGGTGTTCCAGAACTACGCGCTTTATCCGCACATGTCGGTCTATGACAACATGGCCTACGGCTTGCGCATTCGCGGCGTGAGCCGCGAGGCGATCGACGCGCGCGTGCGCGCCGCGGCAGCCACACTCGAGCTCGGCAGCCTGCTGGCGCGCAAGCCGCGCCAGCTTTCGGGGGGCCAGAGGCAGCGCGTCGCCATGGGCCGGGCCATCGTGCGCGAACCGGCCGTGTTCCTGTTCGATGAGCCGCTCAGCAACCTCGACGCCAAGCTGCGCGTGCAGATGCGATTGGAGATGAAGCGTCTGCATGCCCAGGTCGGCACGACCAGCATTTATGTGACGCACGATCAGGTCGAGGCCATGACGCTGGCCGATCGGCTAATTGTGATGAATGCCGGCCGCGTAGAGCAGATCGGCACGCCACTCGAGGTCTATCACCGCCCGGCGACGGCCTTCGTCGCAGGCTTCATCGGCTCGCCCGCCATGAACCTGCTACCGGGTCGGCTGGCCGATAATGGAGTCGACATCGGCGAGGGTGTGATCCTGCCGATCGGCAGGCCACCGAGCGATACCGGCCGCGCGGTCCTGGCTGGCATCCGTCCAGAGCACGTCGCGATCGCAGCGGCGGACGAAGGCCATCCGAAGCTCAGCATCGATGCCATCGAGATTCTGGGCGCGGATTCGATGGTCCATGGCCGGCTGGGTGGCGGCGCCCTGACGGTCCGCATACCCGGCAGCGCGGCCTGGTTCGCCGGCGACGTCCTGCCGCTGTCGCTACCGGCTGATTGCATCAGCCTCTTCGACGCCGATGCCGGCTCGCGGATCGAGTGACGAGGCTTTGACCATGGCTGATCGACGCAACGTCCTGTTTATCACCGTCGACCAATGGCGCGGCGACTTCCTGCCTTGGCGGCGGACGCCGTTCCTGCGGCTGCCGAACATCGAGGCGCTGGCGCGGGATGGCGTCACCTTCCACCGTCACTACACGGTGACATCGCCCTGTGGTCCGGCACGCGCCAGCCTGTTGACCGGCCTCTATCTGATGAACCACCGAGCGGTTCAGAATACCATCCCGCTCGACGCCCGGCATACCAACATCGGCAAGGAAGTACGCAAGCTCGGCTACGATCCGGCGCTGATCGGCTACACCACCACCACGCCGGATCCGCGCATCACCAGTGCCGCCGATCCGCGCTTCACCGTACTGGGCGACGTCATGGACGGTTTCCGGGTGCTCGCCAATCTCGATCCCTATCCGGCGATGCACGAGTACTTCCGCTGGGTCGCGGGCAAGGGTTTTAGTCTGCCGGTCCATCACCACGACGTCTGGCTGCCGCGATCGGGAGCAACGGGTCCCAGCGCTGCACCGGCCAGCCTTCCCGCCGACCTGTCGGACACGGCCTGGATGACTGAAACGGCGCTCGCTTACCTGCGCGACCAGGGAAATGCGCCGTGGTTTCTGCACCTGTGCTACTGGCGGCCCCATCCTCCGTTCGCGGCATTCGAGCCCTACAACACTGCTTACGCGGCAGCCGAGATGCCGGCGCCGTGCCGGGCTGCAAGCCTCGAGGCCGAAGGTGCGATGCATCCGTTGTTGCGCTTCTACCTCGAGCACACGTCGAGCGGCGGCTATTTTCACGGCGCCAAGGGCCGCGCGTGCGATCTCGACGTCGATGCCGTGCGGCAGGCCCGCGCGACCTATTGCGGTCTGATGGCCGAGGTCGATCATCACCTCGGCCGCATCTTCGACTTCCTGCGCGACAGCGGGCAATGGGACGACACCCTGGTCGTGTTCACCAGCGATCACGGCGAGATGTTGGGTGATCACTATCAGTTCGGCAAATCGGGCTTCTTCGAGCCGATCTTTCACGTGCCCCTCGTGATACGCGATCCAGGCGCGGCCGGCCGGCGCGGAGCCGTCGTCGATGCCTTCACCGAGAGCGTCGACATCATGCCGACGCTTCTCGACTGGATGGGAACCGTGCCGCCGCGCACCTGCGACGGCCGCTCGCTGCTGCCCTGGTGTCGCGACGGCGCCGCAATCGATTGGCGCGGGGAGGCGCATTTCGAGTTCGATTTCCGCGACCTGTGGCACGTCAAGCCGGAGAGCGCGCTCGGGCTGCCGATGGATCGCTGCTCGTTTGCCGCGATCCGCGGCGAACGCGACAAGTACGTCCACTTCGCCGCCCTGCCGCCGCTGTTCTTCGATCTGGCCGAGGATCCCGACGAGATGCAGGACCGGGGGCGCGACCCGTCCTGCGCTGTCCGTCTGCTCGAAAGCGCGCAGAAGCTGTTGTCGTGGCGGCTCGAGCATGCCGAGCGGACATTGACAGGCTTTCGCGCGACACCCCAGGGGCTGGAGGAGCGTCGGTAACCGGCATGAGTGACGATGTGAAGGAATGGCGAGAGGTCGCCAAGGTCGCCGACGTCCCGGAGAACGACGTCATCCAAGTCCAGCTCGGCGAGACCTGCATCGCCCTCTTCAACCTGGATGGCCGTCACTACGCTACCTCCGGCATCTGCACGCATGCGCATGCCTTGCTGGCACAGGGGTACGTGCAGGACGACACGATCGAATGCCCCTTGCACCAGGGCGTCTTCCACATACCGACCGGCCGGGCGATGGCGGCGCCAGTCACCAAGGACCTTCAGACCTATGAGGTGAAGGTCGATGGCGAGCGGATTCTGATCAGGTTGCCCTGAACAAGGAGGGACAGCATTGCCTGTACGCGGGGCAGCCGATGCAAGGCATGGTATGGGCGCCGCTTCGACCTTCTAGGTATGGCGCTCTACGGAGCCCAAAAAGTCGCAATGGCAAAATGCGACGTTCCCTCCCGGGATTATACTGTAGTTATTGATGCGCACTGCGGTTTGTGGCAAACAATGCGCAAGGCAGGCCGCTACGGGTGCGGTCCCCACGGGGCGGCGTGCAGCAGCTTCACCTTCTGTGTCATCACCAGGGGGCGGAACTTGGCGGCGAAGCCCTCGGTGAAGTCGGTGTTGGCGAACACGGCCGCCCAGTGCTTCCGCCGGTCGGCGTCGTCCTCGAACTTCCAGAGATGGACGAGCTGGTTGATTGTCCCGGTATCGCCCTGGAAGTAGCCGATCAGGTGCTTGTCGTGGCCGCCCTTGTGCAGCGCCGGGTAGCCGAACTGCTGATACAGTTTGACGGCTTCTGCCATCTTGCCGACATAGAGTGTGTATGTTCTGAGTTCATACAGTGCCATGGCGTATCCCCCTCGGTCGAAAGGGGGAACGTAGGGCCAGGCGACAGGGAAGGGAATGAGTCAATGATAGCGCGTTGGGCGGGGCGCATCGTTGCGGCCGCCGTCGTCGTCGCGATCGTGGTTGCTGCGGCCTTCTGGAGGAACCAGACCAAGCCCGCGCCCGCGGCGACGGCGCCGCCGCCGCCACAGGTCGGCGTCGTCGAGGTGACGGCGGCGGATGTGCCCCTGCCGCTCGATTTCTCCGGCCGCGTCGCCGGGTTCCGCGTCGTCGAGATCCGCGCCCAGGTGGGTGGCGTGCTGCTCAAGCGCGAGTTCCTGGAGGGCGCCGTCGTCGATGTCGGCCAGGTCCTGTTCCGCATAGACTCGCGCACCTACGAGGCGGCCTTGGCCCGCGCCAATGCCCAGGCGGCCCAGGCCAAGGCGGCGCTGGTCCAGGCCGAGGACAATTTCAAGCGCCAGGAGGGCCTGGCGGCTCAAAAGGTCGCCACCCAGAAGGCCTACGAGGATGCGCTCGCCGGCCGCGACCAGGCGCGCGCGGCGGTGCTGTCGACCGAGGCCGACGTCATGACGGCCAAGCTCAATCTCGAATTCACCGTCGTCAAGGCGCCGGTCAAAGGGCCGACCAGCCTGGTGTCGCCGGCCGAAGGCACCCTGATCAAGGCGCAGGACACGCTGCTCACCACCATCACCCAGCTCGACCCGGCCTACGTCAATTTCACCTTCACCGACTCCGAACTGCGTCAGCTGCAGGAGATCGACAAGTCGCCGGAGGAGCTGTTCGATTCCAAGAACGTCAAGGTCGAGCTGCAGTTCGGCGACGGTGCGGTCTATCCCCACACCGGCACGGTCGACACGCGCTCGCGCACCGTCGATCCGCGCACCGGCACCATCCTGACCCGCGCCATCTTCCCCAACCGCGACGGCGCCCTGCTGCCCGGTCAGTTCGTGCGCGTGAAGATGACGGGCATCGTCATGCCGGGCGCCATCGTGATCCCGAAGATGGCCATCTCGCAGGGCCCGCTCGGGCCGTTCGTCTACCTGGTCGAGAAGGACAACGTCGCGCGTGCGCGCCCGGTGCGGATCTACCGCGAGCTGCCCGACGGCTTCATCGTGCGCAAGGGCGTGGCGGCCGGCGATCGGATCGTCGTCGACGGCGTGATCCGCGTCCGGCCGGGCAACGTCGTCAACCCGGTGCCGTACAAGCCGCCCGCCGAGGCGGCCAGGCAATGATCTCGAAATTCTTCATCGACCGGCCGGTCTTCGCGTCCGTCCTGTCGATCGTGATCGTGCTGGCGGGCCTCGTGGCGATGCGCGTGCTGCCGATCTCGCAGTATCCGCAGATCGTGCCGCCCGAGGTCATCGTCTCGGCGACCTATCCCGGCGCCACCGCCGAGACCGTCGCCGCCACGGTCGCCGCGCCGCTCGAGCAGCAGATCAACGGCGTCGAGCGCATGATCTACATGTCGTCGACCTCGACCGGCTCAGGGACGATGAGCCTCACCGTCACCTTCGAGATCGGCACCAATCCCGACCAGAACGCCATCAACGTCAACAACCGCGTGCAGCGCGCCCTGCCGTTGCTGCCGGGCGAGGTCAGCCGCCAGGGGCTGGTCGTGCAGAAGCGGTCGACCTCGATCCTGCAGGTCCTCACCATGTCGTCGCCGGACAACCGCTACGACACGATCTACATCAGCAACTACGCCCTGGTGAACGTGCTCGACGAGCTGCGCCGCCTGCCGGGCGTCGGCGATGCCTCGCTGTTCGGCGCGTCGGACTATTCGATGCGCATCTGGCTGCGGCCCGACAAGCTCGCCCAGTACAATCTCACGCCCGCCGACATCGCCGCCGTGGTGCGCGAGCAGAACCAGCAGTTCGCCGCCGGCCGCTTCGGCGAGGAGCCGACGAACAGGCCGCAGGTCTTCACCTACTCGGTGACGACTCCGCCGCGCCTGGTCGACCGTACCCAGTTCGAGGACATCATCATCCGCTCGGAGGAGAACGGCGGGGCGCTCAGGCTGAAGGACGTGGCGCGCGTCGAGCTGGGAGCGTTGACCTACGGCTTCTCCGGCACCTTCAATGGCTCGCCGGCGGTCCCCGTCGCGGTCTACCTGCAGCCCGGCGCCAACGCCATCCAGGTGGCGGCGGAGGTGAAGGAGGCCATGGAGAAGATCTCCAAGCGCTTCCCGGTCGGCCTGCGCTACGACATCCCGTTCGATACGACCCGCTTCGTCGAGGTTTCGATCGAGGAGGTCGCCATCACCTTCGCCGAGGCGATCGCCCTGGTCGTGCTGGTGGTGTTCCTGTTCCTGCAGAGCGTGCGGGCGATGATCATCCCGGTCATCGCCATCCCGGTGTCGATCATCGGCACTTTCGCCGGCATGTACGTGCTGGGCTTCTCCATCAACCTGCTGACGCTGTTCGGCCTGGTGCTGGCGATCGGCATCGTCGTCGACGACGCCATCGTGGTGCTGGAGAACGTCGAGCGCATCATGTCGACCGAGGGCAAGGGGCCGCGCGAGGCCGCCATCCAGGCCATGCAGGAGGTGACAGGTCCGGTCATCGCCATCGTCCTGGTGCTGTGCGCGGTGTTCATCCCGGTGTCGTTCCTGGGCGGCCTGGCGGGCGAGCTCTACCGGCAGTTCGCCGTCACCATCGCCGTTTCGGTGGTGATCTCGGGCATCGTCGCCCTGACCTTGACGCCGGCGCTGGCGGCGCTTCTGCTGAAGCCCGCGCATGGCCCGCCGTGGCGGCCGTTCGTGTGGTTCAATCGCTCGTTCGCCTGGCTGACGGCGCGCTACACCGGCGGCGTGGGCTTCCTGTTGCGCCGGACGGTGCTGGGTTGCCTCGGTTTCGTGCTCGTGCTGGGCGCGGTGTTCGCCCTGTTCCAGCGCATCCCGGGCAGCCTGGTTCCGGCCGAGGACCAGGGCTACGTCTTCATGGTGACGATTCTGCCGCCGGCCGCCGCCATCTCGCGCACCCGCGAGGTCACCAAGGAGGCGACGGATGCGCTGATGAAGAACCCGGCGGTGGCCAATGTCGTCACCTTCTCGGGCTTCGACCTGCTGTCGCGCGCGCTCAAGACCAACTCCGGCATCTCCTTCGTCACGCTCAAGGACTGGTCTCAGCGCACCGATCCCAAGGAGGATGCGCGCAACGTCGCGCCCGGGCTCGCGGCCATCAACGCCAACTTCAAGGACGGCATCGTCGTCGGATTCAATCCGCCGCCGATCATCGGCATCAGCGTCACCGGCGGCTTCGAGTTCTACCTGCAGGACCGCTCCGGCGGGCCGCTGACCGGCCTGGCCGAGGCCGCCAACAAGGTGGTGGCGGCGGCCAACCAGCGGCCCGAGTTGCGCGGCGTCCAGACGACCTTCTCGACATCGGTGCCGCAGTACCGCACCGACGTCGATCGCGACAAGGCGCGCGCCCTCGGCATCCCGATCAACGTCGTGTTCGAGACCATGCAGAGCTCGTTCGGCAGCCTCTACGTCAACGACTTCTCGCTGTACGGCCGCACCTATCGTGTCAGCCTGTCGTCCGAGGCCGACTTCCGCGAATCGCCCGACGACCTGCGCCACGTCTTCGTGCGCTCCGATACCGGCGCCATGGTGCCGCTGAACGAGCTGGTGACCTTCACCCGCGTGCTGGGTCCCGACGCGGTCGAGCGCTTCAACATCTTCCCGGCGGCCAAGATCCTGGGCGGCCCGGCGCCGGGCTATTCGTCGGGGCAGGCGATCGCCGCCATGGAGGACGTCGTCGCCAAGACGCTGTCGAACGATTTCACCATCGGCTGGATCGGCTCGGCCTACCAGGAGATCGCGACCCGCGGTTCGGGCCAGCTCGGCTTCGTCTTCGGCCTGATCATGGTGTTCCTGATCCTTGCGGCGCAATATGAGCGCTGGTCGCTGCCACTTGCCGTGCTGACTGCCGTGCCCTTCGCCGTATTGGGTGCGCTTCTCGCGATCTGGCTGCGCGGCCTGGACAACGACGTCTACTTCCAGATCGGGCTGGTGACGCTGATCGGGCTTGCCGCCAAGAACGCCATCCTGATCATCGAGTTCGCCTCACAGCGCTACCAACAGGGACGGTCGGTCTACGACGCCGCCATCGAAGCGGCGCGCCTGCGCTTCCGGCCCATCATCATGACGTCCTTGGCCTTTGTCCTGGGCGTGTTGCCGCTCGCCATCAGCACCGGCGCGGGCTCGGCCAGCCGCCATTCGATCGGCACCGGCGTGATCGGCGGCATGCTCGCGGCGACCTTCGTCGCCATCCTGTTCGTGCCGCTGTTCTTCAGGCTCCTGACGGGGCGCCGAGCCGGACGCGTCACGGACGCAAAGGAGCGGGCCGCCGATCCGGCCGAATAATCTCCCGCCGCCGCCTGGATGTGCGTTTGATCACATAATTTGTGCGGGAGGCATGCGAAAACCGGCGCCGTACGATCGGGGGCGCAGATGGTCGGGGCCGCAAAACGCTGTCTTTCCGGATTGGCGTTGCTGTTGTTGGGATGCCTCGCCGTCGGCTGCGCGCAGGCCGTGCCCGAGTACAACTTCTACGCTCAGGCGTTCAATGCACAGTACGAGCAGGGGGAGGCCGTTCTCGACATCCTTTCGGGGGCGGAACGCACGGTCGTCGTTCGCCGACTTGACCGCCAGAACACTCCGTTCAAGCCTGACAACGCCGCATACTATCTCGACAACGTCGACCCGCCGATCACGGCCTCGTTCAGGGCATCGGTCAGGACGCTGAAGACCTACAACGAGGCTCTGGCGGCGCTGGCCAACGGTGAAGCCGCCAATGCCTTGACCGCTCGCATGGCTGCATTGACGAGCAATGTGACGGACGGTGTTGCAGCCGGCAGCGTGGCGCTTGGCGGGCCGGCCGCTGCCGCGGGAGCACAAGCAGCCGTCGCAGGCGTTGCGGGGGCGCTCGAGGTCGCCAGGCCGATCTTCAACATGGCGGCGACGGCGGCAAGCCGCGAGGCCTTTCGACAACAGCTGGTCGCCGGATATCCGGCGATGCGCGGCCTGATCGTCGAGCTGCGCAAGGCGACGCCGGAAATGTACGAAATGATGGAGCGCAGCCTGGTCCGCCGCGGCTCCGATGAATCGCCGACCGGGCTTTCGCTCGACGCCGATCGCGTGCTGGCAAAGAACCGGCAGCTGCTCGCGGCATGGGTGCTTCTCATGGACAAGAGCCTCGTAGCCCTGGCCCAGGCGGTCGCAGCAGCCGATGGCAATAACAGCGCGATGCGCATTGCCGGCCTTACCGATGCGTCGATCGAACTCAAGGTGTTCGCCGAGCAGATGAGGGCGATCCGACTGAAGTAGCCAGGCTGGGGGGTGAACGATGGCAACGATCGAAGAGGTACGGGCGGAGCTCAAGGCGCTGCGCGCCAAGGTCGCCCTCGCAAGCCAGGCGGCCAGGGCCGCGAACGACCCGACCAAGGTCGGTCAACTGGGACAACTCCTCGGCGAGATCGACGATGAACTGGATGATCTTGCGATCGAAGGGCTGGCCGCGGCTGCGGCGCGTCTCGGCCCCTTCCGCCAGCGCCTCGAGGTGTTGACCCAGGTCGCGCTCGCGTGGCCGTTCGGTTCGGTCGAGGCGCCGCAAGATCACGAGCGGCCGTTCAGGGCCAAGGAGCTGCCGCCGAACGACTTCGCGGACGCCGGTCCCACCGCACCGCCGCCCGCGAGCGATGCGTTGCCGTCGACGACCATTCCGCAGGTCAGCGCCGAATGGTCGGAGAACTACCGCCAGCTCTGGAATACGCTGGTGATCAATGCCGATTGGCAGAAGAAGGCGACGGCGATCGCCCAGAAGATCATAGCCAACCAGCCACGCTATGCGGCAGCGGTCGACGGCATGCCGGTGCCCTGGTGGTTCGTATCCGTCGTCCACTCCATGGAATGCAGCATGCGGTTCGACCAGCATCTGCACAATGGCGACCCCCTGTCGGGCCGCACCACCCACGTTCCCGCGGGTCGTCCGTTGACTGGCGGCCCGTCCTTCACCTGGGAGCAGAGCGCGCGCGACGCCATACAGTTCGAGCGGCTCGATCGCATCACGGACTGGTCGCTGCCGAACGTTCTGTTCAACTGGCACCGCTACAACGGCATCAACAACGAGTACAAGCGCCGCGGCATTCCCACGCCCTATCTGTGGAGCGGCTCGACGCACTACAAGAAGGGCAAGTACGTCGCCGATGGGGTGTTCGATCCCGAATTCGTGTCTCAGCAGGTCGGAGCAGCTGTCATCCTGAAGGCGCTGGTCGATCTCGGCGCCGTAAAGGCCGATCAGTTGGAGGCTCCGGCCGCCACTCCGGCAGCGGCCAGTCCTCCGACGGCGACGCCTCCAGCGGCAACGTCTCCGGCGACCCCGTCTTCAGGGGCCCCGCCGGCTCCTGCCGGCACCGTTGCCGTCGAAGCCGGCGCGGCGAGCATTCCGCACATTGCCAGGGAGCTTGCCTATCCAGGCCTGCTCAAGCTGGGCGCGGGGGCGGGCGCAGGGGAGAAGTTCGGCGTCAAGCGCGTTCAGGAGTGGCTCCGGATCCATGGCTTCGCGGCGCCCCTCGATTCGGGCTTTGGGTCGGCGACCAGCGATCAGCTCAAGGCGTTCCAGGCGAGCCGGGCCCGGCCGTCGTCGGGGGAACTCGATGAACAGACCTGGGACCTGCTGACCGCGCCCATGCGGAAGGCTCTCGTGAAGATCGAGAGCGCCGATTCGATGCCGCTCGACCAGCTTGCCATCACGATCGCCAGGCAGCACCTCGCACAGGCACCGATCGAGGTCGGTGGCAACAATCTCGGCCCCTGGGTCAGACTCTACATGGCGGGGAACGACGGCGCCGATCAGCTATGGTGCGCGGGCTTCGTCTGCTTCGTCGTCGCCCAGGCCTGCCGCGAGCTGAAGATCAAGATGCCGTTCGAGCGACAGGTCGGGGTGCCGTCGCTCGTCAGGGATGCCAGGGCCTCGAATCGGCTGGTGAACGAGGGCGAGCTCAGGACATCGGCGGAACGTCACTCGAAGCTCAAGCCCGGCTACATATTTGCCGTCCGGGACGGAGCGAGCTTCTCGCATACCGGCTTCGTTCTGTCGGTGAACGATGCGACCTTCGACACTGTCGAGGGCAATACCGGCAAGGAAGGCGGCCGCGACGGGGCGAATGCCAGGCAGGGAAGCCGCCCGTTCGCCGGCAACGACTTCATTCGCCTGAACTGACGGCGCCGGCCTCGGGAGGTCAGCGGCCGCGGAACGCCCGGTCGAACTGCTCGCGCAGGGGCTTGGTGAGATAGGAAACCACCGTGCGCGGCGAGGTCTTGATGAAGACCTCGACCGGCATGCCGGCCATCGGCTGCAGGCCCTCCAGGCGCGCCATTTCCTTGTCGGAGATGCGGATGCGCACCGCGTAGAAGGCCTCGTTGCGCTTGTCGTCCTGGGTGATGTCGGCGCCGATGCCGATCACCTCGCCGTTCAGCTCCGGCGTGGTGCGCCGGTTGAAGGCGGCGAACTGCACGACCGCTTGCTGGCCGACATGGATCTGGTCGATGTCCTGCGGCGCCACCTTGGCCTCGATGATGAGCTCGTCGGCGTCGGGCACGACCAGCATCAGCACTTCGCCGGCCTGGATCACACCGCCGATCGTGTGGACGGATTGCTGGAAGACCTTGCCGTCCTGCGGCGCCACCAGGTCGATGCGCTTGAGCTGGTCCTCGGCCGCCACCCGCCGTTCGGTCAGCTCGGCGCGCTTGCCGCGGATCTCGGCCAGCTCCTTGCCGACCTCGGTGCGCAGGTCCTCGTCGATCTGCAGGATTTTTAGCTGGATTTCGGAGATGCGTCCCTTGGCCTGGGCGATCGAGGCGGTCAGCGCGCCGCGCTCGCCGTGCAGGCGGGCCGAATCACGCTCCAGCGTCGTCACGCGGTTGAACGGCACCAGGTTCTGCTTCCACAGGCCGCGAATGCCGCCCAGCTCCTGCTGGTTCCACTCGATCTCCTTGGACTTGGCCGAGATCTGCTCGTCGTTGCCGGCGATCTGTTGGCGCAGCTGATCGATCTGCTCGAGGAGCTGCGCCTTCTGGCCCTCGCGCGCCGAGCGGCGCAGCTCGAACAGCCGCTGCTCGCTCTTCATCGCCTGCGCGACTTCGGGCTCGTTGTTGCGGGCGACGAGATCGGCCGGGAATACGACCTTGTCGGCGCCATCTCGCTCGGCTTCGAGGCGGGCCTGGCGCGCGTCCATCTCGTCGAGTGCCTTGGTGACGATGGCCAGGCTGGTGCGCGCCTGAGTCTCGTCGAGCCGCACCACGATCTCGCCCTTCTTGACGCGATCGCCGTCCTTGACCCTGAGGTCGCCGACCACGCCGCCCGTCGGGTGCTGCACCTTCTTGACGTTGCTGTCGACCACCAGCTTGCCCGGCGCGATGACCGCACCCGAGATCTCACTGAGCGTGCCCCAGCCGAAGACGATGAACAGCAGGATGCCGACGGCGGTGATGCCCACCACGAGGTGGCCGCGAATCGATTTCTGGACGGTCACGGCGCCTTCTCCTGCGGACGGCCGCCGGCGTGCACCGTCATCGGCTGCATCATGCGGGCGGCCGGCATTGCGGCGGGCTGTTGTTGCTGCGGCGGCTGCAGCACCTGCTCCTTCGGCCCGAACGCCTGCTGGCGGCCGGCCAGCATGACCAGCACCGTGTCGACGCCGGCCAGCGCCGACGGCCGGTGGCAGACCACGACGACGATGCCGCCGCGCGCACGGACGCCAAGGATGGCCTTGGTCAGCGCCTCGTCACCCTCGCGGTCGATGTTGGAATTGGGCTCGTCGAGCACGATCAGGAAGGGATCGCCGTAAAGCGCGCGCGCCAGTCCGATGCGCTGACGTTGCCCGGCCGACAAGGCATTGCCGGCATCGCCCACCTGGGTTTCGTAGCCGTTGGGCAGCGCCAGGATCAGCTCGTGGACGCTGGCCGCCTTGGCCGCGGCGATCACCGCTTCGGACGAGGCATCGGGCTCGAAGCGCGCGATGTTCTCGGCGACGGTGCCGGCAAACAGCTCCATGTCCTGCGGCAGGTAGCCGATATGTGGGCCGAGGGCCTCGGGCGTCCACTGGTCGATGGCGGCGCCGTCGATGCGGATCTTGCCCTGCAGCGCCGGCCAGACGCCGACGATCGCCCGCACCAGCGACGACTTGCCGGAGGCGCTGGGTCCGATCACCCCCAGCCCCTGGCCGGCCTTGAGCTGGAAGGCGACGCCCTGCACGACCAGACGGTTGGTGCCGGGCGGATTGATGCTGACGGCTTCGAGCGTCAGCGTTTCCTTGGGCCGGGGCAGTTCCATGCGCTGCTGCTCGGCCGGTATCGTGCCGAGCAGGCCGTTCAGCCGTCGCCAGCTCTGGCGCGCCGCGATGAAGCTGCGCCAGTGGGCGAGGGTGACTTCGACCGGCGCCAGCGCGCGCGAAGTCAGGATCGAGCTTGCGATGATGATGCCGGCGGTGGCCTGCTGGTTGATCACCAGCCAGGCACCGATGCCGAGAACGGTCGACTGCAGGATCATGCGCAGGATCCTGGAAAGCGCGGCCATGCCGCCCGAGATGTCGGCGACGCGCTGCTGGGCGGCGAGATTGCGCCGGTTGTGGTCGTGCCACAGCTTGTTGAGACGGCCCGACATGCCCATGGCCTGCACGACCTCGGCATTGCGGCGGCTCGACTCGGCGAGCCCCATGCGGCCGTCGGCGACGGTGGCGGCCTCACGCGCCGGCTGGCGGCTCAGGAACTCGGTCGCAACGGTGATGCCGATCAGGATCACGCCGCCCACCGTCGCCGCCCAGCCGATCAGGGGATGGAACACGAAGCAGATGCCGAGATAGAGCGGCATCCAGGGCAGGTCGAAGAAGGCTGCTGGCCCCACGGTCGACATGAAGGAGCGGATGCGGTCGAGGTCGTGGACCGGCTGGAAGGAAGGCGGCGTGATGGCCTTGAGCGGCAGCTTGGTAGCGAGGTCGAAGACGCGGTGGCTCAGCGTCTCATCGACCGAGGCGGCAATGCGCACCAGCACGCGGCTGCGCAGGACGTCGAGCAGGCCCTGGAAGCCGAACATCAAGAGCGCCAGGATGCTGATCGTGACCAGCGTCGGTATGCTGCGGCCGGGCAGCACGCGGTCGTAGACTTCCAGCATGAACAGCGGCCCGGTGAGCTGCAGCAGGTTGATGGCGGCCGTGAACACGCCGATGCCGATCAGGGCGTGGCGACATTTGGCGAGGGCGGCGGACAGTTCAGAGTTCCGCTTCTGGGCTGGTCTTGCCGGCAACATCGAGTGCTGGGTCCTATGTCCTTGAAAAGCTACGGTTGCAGGTGGCGGCCACTATACCACTGGATTTTAGCACAATTGACCTTGATGCACCGGGGTTCGAGCCGAACTTAGGCAGATCTTGGGGCGGCTCCAGGCCGGAATCGTCGCAGGAGCCCGGCCAGGCCTGCCTCCCTGCCTGCCAGGCTCTCGACCGTGGAGCTGAGGACGCGGCCGAGGTCGTCGCGCGCCCGGCCGGCTGCATGGACCGCGCAGGCGCTGAGGTGGGGCAGCCGATCGAGCGCCTCCAGGACCGCAATACCAAGGCTGTTGCCGTCATACTCCCTCATCGCCACGCCCCAGCCGTCGTCGAAAGCCGGCCGGGCGAACGCACAATCCTTCGGGGCGACGATGGGAATGCCGACATGATGGGCATCTGCGAATACCCCCGACCCTCGCCGCCCGTAGACATCGGGGTCGTAGGGCAGCAACAACAGGTCGGCCTCGGCCAACCGGCCGAGATACTCGTCGGAAGTGAGCACCTCCTGGCGAACCTGCACGCGCCCGTCGAGATCGGCAAGATGATCGAACATCGGCTGGTCGAGCTCGGCATCGGACCCCTTGACGATGCCATGGATCATGAACGTGACGTCACGATGACGGTCGAGGACGTGCGGTATGGCCCGTGGCAGCAGGCGGTAGCCTTTGGCCCGATTGGCAAATCCGATGCAGGAGACGACAGGCGATCCGTCTGCCGCCTTGGCGGTGCGGGCGCGCACGGCCAGTCCGGGCCCCGGCATGACGCCGACCTCGAATGGCACGAGGCCGCGATAGAAGTCCGCCATCACCGGCGTCTCGCAATAGGCCTCGACGCCGCCGGCGTTGGCCGCGAGCTCGGCGAAGGCGGCGCGTGCTTCGCCACCCGGCCCGGCGGCGGCAGGACCGTCCGGCGCCGCGAGATGATGCGGCCCGTAGAGCAGCCACAGCAGGATGCGCGGTCGCCGCCGAGACCAGGAACGCCTCATCTGCCCTGCCAACGCCATCGCCAACACCTGGTCGCAACACGGCAGGATGATCAGATCCGGCGTGCCCGACCGACGCATCGCTTCAGTCAGTTGGCGGCCGGTCTCCTCGACGCTGTCGGCGAACTCTGCGGGCGTTGCGTAGGATCGCCCGTACACCGACCGGCTGAACGTCGGCGCGACGTCCAGTTCGTCGACGACGCGGCGATCGGCGTAGGCCGAGCCCAGGCATGGTGCGGCCAAGCCCAGTTCCGAAAGCTCGCCCTGCAGACGCTGCACCGCGTTGAAGTGGTGCCCGCCCAGCGAATGCACCGCCGGATCGATGATCAGCGCCTTCATGTCGGGGCGAGCATGCGGCGCCATGACGGTCGCGCGATTTCGGTTGTGCGGTGCGCCATCATGGTCAGCCGCCAGCGCCATTTGAATTCCGACGGTTGGTAGAGATGCTGGCGTGGTGCGTGGACCCGCAGGGCCGGGAAGATGTGAAGTTGCCCGCCGTTGCGGCCGATCGCCGTGTTGAAGGCGACATGCTCGGAGGTTTCGCGCCCGTTCGCATCGACGCCGTGATAGCGGGCAGCGAGAGCGGCCGGCAGGCGATAGATGCCGAGCCCGCCGAAGGCCGAGCGCACGGCGATCGGCGGCAGCGACGGCGGGATCTCGATCTGCCGCTGGAAGACCTCGCGGAACTTGGCGGCCTCGAAGGTCTCCTCGGAGCCGCGGCCCCAGATCGGATGCCAGCAGTCGTCGGGACACCAGCGCTCATGCCGCAACGCCCAGACGTCGTAGTAGCGTGGTACCGAGTTGGCGAGCACGCCGGCCCGCATCGGCGCGGCATCGAGCCAGGTCGCGGCCCGGGCAAAGGAGTCGGTCGAGATGGGCCGGGTCAGCACGTCGTCGAGGTCGGTGACGACAAGATGATCGTGATCGGCGAAGTGCCGCGCGATGACGTCGAGGCCGGCATTGCGCGCATGGGCAATGCGTTCCGTTCGCCTCGGCAGTCGATGCTCCAGCACGCCGAGGTCGATCACTTCACCCGATCGACCGGCCAGCCAGCGCCCGATGATCGCGCTCGTGTCGTCGCGCGTGTCGCTGACAATGAAGACGAACGAGGCCGAATGGTACAAGGCGGCGAAGCGCGCGAGATTGTCGAGCACGTCCGGCAGATGCGCGGCACAGTCGCGCGCAACGCCGGCGAAGACGGCCCTTCGGTCCGCTAGCATGCAGGGGACCCGTTCATGAGCGCGAAAGAAGCCGCGACAGCCACGTGCCGGTCTTCTTCCGATCGTTTTCGCCGTTGTCGGAAGCGACGGCTGACAGACGCAGCGCCTCGGCGACGGTGGCCTCGGCCATGGCGTGACGCTCCTTGCCGAAAGTCCGACGTATGGCATCAGCCTGATCGCGCAGCACCACCTGGATCAACTTCAGGACGTTGTCGCGAATTGGCCGCCATCGACGCGACGAGGAGTTATAGGGGCCGCCGGGGACGGTGGCATTGGAATGCTTGTTCGCCCCGTGCATGCGGTAGGCGTAGAGCGCCTCATGGATGGCGATGGAGCCGGTCAGCAGGCTGGCGAAGGTCGAGAGATAGAAGTCGACATAAAGTCGTAACGCTTCGTCAGGCGGCACCATGATCAAGTCGACGAAGGAGCGGCGGAACATCATGCTGGCGGTCGTGTTGGTGGCGCTCGCCGCCGACCAGTGCGGATGAAATGTGAGTCCGCGACGCGGCGAATAGGTGAGCGCGCCGGTTGCCGGATCGAGCCGGGGCACCAGCGCCGGGTCGATTGCCCGCGGCGTCCTCTCGCCGAGATCGACCGAATCGAACCACCAGGCGGTGCCGGCGAGCAGGCGGTTCTGCGCGTCGATGACGTGCGAATCGCAATAGGTGAGAGCGACCGGAAAATCGGCGTTGAGGTGGACTTCGAGATGGCGCGCCACGAAGTCCTCGTACCAGATGTCGTCCGAATCGAGGAACGAGACGAACGGGGTGTCCAGCATCGCCATGCCGCGCCGCACGGCGCCGCCCTGGCCGGTATTGCCGTCCAGCTTCACGTAGCGAAAGCGCCCGTCGTTCAGTCGCGACAGACAATGTCGGATGGCCTCGTCCGAGCCATCGGTCGAGGCATCGTCCACGATGACGACGCTGAGATCGCGCACGGTCTGGCGCGCCACCGAGTCGATGGCCTTCTCGACATAGGCGGCGTTGTTGTGATTGGCGACGACGATCCCGACGGGGGGAGCGGAGGGCATTGCCGTGGAAGTTCCCTGCATGGGCTTGGATTGGCCGCAGCGCGGCGGCTCCTTCTTGTACGAGATTTTGCGGCCGGACAACTGAGTCGTGCACGAATTGAGCGCGCTGCAATGATCGTTTGAATGCGATGGCGCCGGGGATGTACCCATGATCAATTGCGTATCGGTTGCGGTTTCTGTGATCGCCGGTTCCTGGGGGGGAGCGCCATGGCCTATCAAGTCATCGACAATTCGAGCTATCTCGATTTTACCGGCTACAGGATCACTGACCAAAGCACTGTTCAGGCGGCGTACAATCTAAATCCTGCCTATATTTTCGGCGGCACGGGTCCGTCGGTTCTGGGGAGCACCTCGCTCAATGCTGCGTTGATCCTCGAGCGCAACGAGGATCCGACGGCACTGCTCGCGGCCGATTGGGGCACTCGCCAGAAGACGCTCGCGGCGCTCAACGATGGCGATGCGCTATGGACGACCTACGGCGCCAATCAGGCGTTGTTCGATACCGTGACGAGCGCGCTGACCTCGGCGCCCTACAACCTCACGCTGCTGACCGACGGCAACGCGGCGACGCACGGCAACTACGTCACCTCTGCCGAGTCGCGCACCATCTGGCTCGAGATCAACACCGGCACCGACTTCGCCGACCTTTTCCAGACGCCGCTGTTCTACTACGACGAACCCGGCCGCAACGGCGAGGAGTTCTATTTCTGGAACGGCGATCTCGCCTTGCCTGAGGAATGGCTGGTCGACGGCATCTGGTTCGACACCAGCAACTCGCCGCCCGGCTCCAACCTCGCGCCGCCCGGTGCATCGGCGACGCTGCTGCCGGGCGCACAGAGCGTCGGCAATACCTCGACCCAGGGCCAGCTCCTGTCGCCGCAGGACATCGCCGCCCTCTACAACTTCCCGCTGGCCGACCTCAACGTCGCGACCGGCGCCATCGGGCTGATCGAACCTGGCATCGGCAATGCCTTGCGCCCCGGCACTACCGAGACGTTCCAGGAATTGCTGGCACAATATCTTGCCGAACTCGGCCAGACCGGAACCGGCACGGTCTACGTCCAGGGCGAGGACGGCCAGTCGTGGGCCGACAGCGACGGCGGCGGCGGAGAACGCTCGCTCGATGTCGGCGTGGTCGCCTCCGCCAACCCCAACAGCAACATCGTGCTCTACAACGGCTCGGGCTACCGCGGAAACGCCGATGCCTCGGTCTTCAGCGCGATCCAGAGCTCGATCTGGGCGTCGCCGATCCCGACCTCCGTCATCTCCAATTCCTGGGGCGACGCGCAAAGCATGACGCCGGGCTCGGTGTTCTATGAGGCCTATTGGGGGCTCTTCGTCGACGCCGCGTTGAGCAACATCACCATGCTGACGGCGCTGGGTGACGGCGGGTCGGGCAACGAGACGGCCAACGGCCTCACCAATGTCGAGTACAACGTCACCAGTCCCTACGGCATCCTGGTGGGTGGTACGTCGCTGTCCACCATCGTCGCCGCCGTCAATGATCCGAGCATCGATTCGCTGCTGGTCACCCCGGCGCTCGGCGGAAACCTTTCCCTGATCTGGCAGCTCGTCGCCGGCGGCCTCACCAGCCTGCCCTCGGATGCTTCGGATCTGCAGTACTTCGTCGAGTCGGTGTGGAACCAGTACCTGCTCAGCGGCAACCGCATCACAACCTCGAGCCGCATCTTCGAAGGCGGCTACTACATCAACACCACGGGATCGGGCGGCGTCGATCCCACTCAGCCTGTGCCGTCCTATCAGGTCGACTACGGGCTGAATCCCGTGACCTCCGACCCGTTGGCCCAAGTCGGCCGCGGTGCGCCCGACGTTGCCGCGAATGCCGGCGGCAACCTCGAGTATCTCGTGCCCAATGCCGACATGACCGGTCTGGGGCCCGACGGCGGCACCAGCGCGGCATCGCCCTTCTGGGCCTCGTTGATGCTGCAGATCAACACGATCTTCGTCGATCAGGGGCTGCCCGAACTCGGCTATGCCAACGATCTGCTCTATATCGCCTCGGCGATCGCTCCGCCGTCCTTCAACGACGTGCAGTACGGCAACAATACCTCGTCGTTCTTCACCACCGGAGCCTATCGCACGCTCAATGAGGCGGGCACCGAGTATGTGGCGGTGACGCCGACAGGGTACGGCTACCAGGCCGGCCCGGGCTACGACCTCACGACCGGCCTGGGATCGCCCAACGGCGTGTTGCTGGCGCGCTCGATGACGGCGATCGCCCATGCCGAGATGTACGGCACCAGTCCCGACATGCTCGACGCAGACGGGCTGGGTGGCTGGACGAGCGGTGCCGACCAGACATTGCTTTTTCAGACGATGTCAGGCGGCGCCGCGACGGTTGGCGTCGATCTCGGCGGCGACGCGATGGGCTTCGCCAGCATGGCGTCCGCCACCTACGCCTGGACCAACCGCTTCGCTCAGCAATCGATGCAGGCCGATTTCGATCCGGCGCTGGTGCGGCTCTACGACATGCAGGGCCATGGCTGGGTCGGCCAGTCGTCGGTGTCGGCGGGCGAGAGCCTGTCCGTGTCGATCAATGCCGGTACGACCGACGCGGTTCAGGGCATGCTCAGCAGCCCGTTCGGCTTCGCCGACTTCGTCTCGGACGCAGGTGCGGTGCGGGTGGCGCGGCCGGTCGCGGTGGCCGAGACGGCGGGCGGCCTCGACGACCAGACGGCGATCGTGCGCTTGCGACAGAACGGGCAGGACAGCGTGTCGGTGAGCTTCTACCGCGTCGATGATCTCGGCGGCACGATCGACGGCCATCGGCCCGGCGACGCGGGCTATGCGGCAGCGACGGCCGGACGCGGCTATCAGCTCGCGAGCGGCGGCACGTCGATCAGCGGGCCCGGTTACGGCGATTTTGCCCAGACGGCACTGCTCGACGTCGATGCCGGTGACATGATCGCCATGACGCTCACCAACAAAAGCAGTGGCAACACCTACTGGGCGTTCGCCCAAGCCAACGAATCGGTCGGCGGGGAGCAGGTCAGCCACCTATGGAACTACGGCCTGAACACCTGGGGCTGGGAGGACCTGTACGGCGGCGGTGATCGCGACTTCAACGATCTCGTAGTTCAGTTGGACTTCACGAGCAATTACGGCAGCGGCTGGCTGGCCTAGAAAAGACCACTAGGCAGCCATCCCCTTTCCGTCGCAAACTGCGGGTCAGGCGAAAAATCGCCACGGACGGCAAGGGGGGAAATCGATGCCAGCGCAGGCCTGCGGAACCGTCGTCACGCCCGCGGACTGATCCGTCGGTCATGGACGGCTCGGCCAATCTGCTGATCAACGCCATCGTCTCCGGGCTGCTGCTCGGCGGCTTCTATGCCGCGGTGTCGGTCGGGATCGCCATCTCCTTCGGCCTGCTCGACATCGTCAACATCGCCCATCCGGCCTTCATCCTGCTCGGCTCGTATGCCGCCTTCATCGGCAACACGGTGTTCGGTGTCGATCCGATCCTGAGCGCGGTGATTGCGCTGCCGGTCTTCTACCTGCTGGGCATGCTCGCCTATCAGGTCTACTACGTCGCCTTCGAGCGTCGCGACGACCAGTCGCTGCGCGGCCTGTCTTTCTTCTTCGGCCTGCTGTTCATCACCGAAGTGGGGCTGGTCCTCACCTTCGGCGTCGACTACCGCACCGTCCAGGCGCCCTATATCGGCCCCAGCATCAATCTCGGCCTGTTCGACCTGCCGCTCAGGCTGCTCGTGCCCTTCCTGGTGGCGCTGGTCATGGTGGTTGGCCTCCAGCTCTTCCTGTCGCGCACCTTCGTCGGCCGCGCCGTGCAGGCGGTGGCCCAGGACCAGGGCGCGCTGCGGCTGATGGCGGCCGACCCGGTCAAGATCAAGCGCATCGCCTTCGGCCTGTCGATCGCCACGGCGGCGCTGGGCGGCGCCTGCCTGATCATCATCCAGCCGGTCGAGCCCTCGATCGGCCGCGAATACATCGGCCGCGTCTTCGCCATCGTCGTGCTGGGCGGCCTGGGCAGCTTTCCCGGCATGGTCATCGCCGCCTTTACCCTCGGCATTGCCGAGAGCCTCACGGCCACCTTCTTCGGCCCGTCATGGGCGCCGGCGGTGGCCTTCGGCATCCTGCTGATCACGCTCGCGGTACGGCCCAGTGGCATCCTTGGTCGATAAAGAAGCCGACAAGGTCGCCGCCGATACGCACGCCGTCGGCATGCGCGGCCTGCCGTTCGCGCTGATTCTGATCGGCCTGGCGATCGCGATATTCGCGGTCTTCCGCTGGGTCGGCAGCTCCTACGCCTTCTTCATGGCCTACGTCGTGGTCCAGTACATCGTCCTCGGCACCGCCTGGAACATCCTGGGCGGCTATACCGGCTACGTGAATTTCGGCGTCACCGCCTTCTTCGCCATCGGCGCCTATTCGACGGTGGTGTGGCACAAGCTGGTGCCGGCCATGCCGCTGCCGGTGATGATCCTGATCGGCGGCGCCCTGGCGGGCCTGGTCGGATTGGGCACGGGCTATCTCACGCTGCGGCTGCGCGGCGTCTTCTTCTCGATCGCCACGCTCGCCCTCGCGGTCGTGGTGCAGACCCTGATCACCAACTGGGACTTCGTCGGCGGCGCGCGCGGCGCCTATGTGCTGCGGCCGCGCGTGGCGCCGCTGATCGGCGGCGAGTACGTACAGTACCTGTTCCTGCTGATGCTGATCATGGGCGTCATCGTGCTGGTGACGGCGCGCGCCATCGAGCGCTCGGCACTGGGCTATGGCTTCGCCGCCATCCGCGACGACGAGGGCGCGGCCGAGGCCTCGGGCGTGCCGACGCTGCGGCTGAAGCTGATCGCCACCGGCCTGTCGGGCGGCTTCATGGGCATGGCGGGCGCGCCGCTGCCTTATTACGTGACCTACCTCGATCCGGCGTCGGGCTTCAGCTTGAACTATGCCGTGAACGCGATCGCCATGCCGCTGATCGGCGGCACCTCGAGCTGGCTGGGGCCGGTGATCGGTGCGGTGCTGGTCGGCGGCCTGCAGGAGTACCTGCGCGTCACCATCTCCTCGGCGGTCAACGTGCTGGTCGCCGGCGTGCTGATGGTGACCTTCGTGGTGCTCGCGCCGCAGGGCATCGTCGGCCTGTTCCAGAGAAAGCGGAAATGACCGCGCTGCTGGCCATCGCGGGGCTGGGCAAGCGCTTTGGCGGCTTCGTGGCGCTGGACGGCATCGACCTCGAGGTGCAGCCGGGCGAGCGGCTGGGCCTGATCGGGCCCAATGGGTCGGGCAAGTCGACCCTGGTCAACTGCATCTGCGGCACGCTGCGCAACGAGCAGGGCAGCGTGCGGTTCGGCGACGAAGTCGTCGACGGCCTCTCGGCGCACGAGCGCACGCGGCGCGGCCTGGCACGCAGCTTCCAGCTGCCGCGTCCCTTCGCCGGGCTGACGCTGGCCGAGAACGTGCGCATCCCGATCCTCTATGCCGTGAATGCGCGCAGCGACGGCCATCTCCATGGTGCGGCGATCGACGAGCGCTGCCTCGAGCTCCTGGGCATGGTCGGGCTGGCCGGCAAGGCGCGCCAGAGACCGCGTGACCTCACGCAGATCGAGATGCGCAAGCTCGAACTGGCGCGCGCCATGGCGGCCCAGCCCAAACTCCTGATCGCCGACGAGGCGATGGCGGGACTGAGCCACGCCGAGGTCGACGAGATCATCGCGCTCCTGATCCGGCTGAACGAGCACGGCGTCACCGTGATCATGATCGAGCACATCATGCGGGCGGTGATGGAGTTCTCCCAGCGGCTTGCCGTGCTGGTGGCGGGGAAGAAGATCGCCGACGGCAAACCCAGGGACGTCGTGCGCGATCCCGAGGTCGTGAAGGCCTACCTTGGCGAATAGCCTCACCATCGCCGCCATCGATGCGGGCTACGGCGCGGTGCACGTGCTCGAGGGTGTATCGCTGTCCGTCGGCGTCGGCGAGACGGTGGCGCTGCTCGGCACCAACGGCAACGGCAAGTCGACCCTGATGAAGTCCGTCATGGGCATGGTTCGGCCGTCCAGGGGCAGCATCAAGGCCGTGATCGACGGCAACGAGCACGAACTGATCGGCCGCTCGACCGAGGAGATCGTCGATCTCGGCATCGGCTTCGTGCCCGAGGGTCGTCGGCTGTTCCCCAAGCTCACCGTGACGGAGAACCTGCTGCTGGGCGCCTTCCGGCCCAAGGCGCGCTCGGAGATCCATCGCAACCTCGATTTCTGCCTGGAGACCTTCCCGCGGCTGAAGGAGCGCGCCAAGCAGCTCGCCGGCAGCATGTCGGGCGGCGAGCAGCAGATGCTGGCGCTCGCCCGTGCGCTGATGTCGGCGCCGCGCATCCTGCTGATCGACGAGCCGTCTGTCGGGCTGGCGCCGCTCCTGGTCAGCCGCACCATCGACAAGATCAAGGAGCTGAAGGAGGGTTATAACCTCAGCGTCCTGATGGCCGAGCAGAACTTCACCCAGGCCATCCGCATCGCCGACCGCGGCTACGTCATCGTCCACGGCAAGATCGCCTTCGAGGGCGAATCCGCCGAGGCGCTGAACAACAACGAACTGATCCGCGAGTTCTACCTCGGGGCTTGATCAGATTCTTCCGGACCGCGTGCATCCTGCGCGCTCATGAGTCATGAGCGAGCCGGAGGCTCGCGGTCCGGAAGAGGATGAACGCTCACTTCTTCGGATTGTACGGATAGACGATGTCGCCGGTCTTGTACTTGGTCGGCCACAGGATCACTTCGGTCTTCGGGTTCGTGAACTGCTCCACGCCGTTGCCTTGCACGCCCTGGAACTGGACGGCCATGACCTGCGCGGTCTCCCACTCGCCTCCGGCGTTGAACTTGAAGTCGCCGACGATGGTCTTGAAGGTCGCCTTGCGCATGAAGTCGGCGAGCTTGGCGTCGTCGGTGGAGCCGGCTCCGGTCACCGCCTGGTCGACGACCTGCATCAGGGCGTAGCCGAACGGCGGCAGGTAGTAGCCCAGGAGGTCGACGCCGGCCTCGGCCGACTTGGTCTGGTACTTCTTCACGAATTCGCGGCCGGCGTCGGTGGCGAAGCCCGCCCACGGCAGCCAGAAGTCGTAGACCACGATGTCGTTCAGGAGCGGCCCGAGCTGCGTCTTGATGGCCGTCGCCTGCAGGCCGACCATGCCGCCGCCGTAGATCTTGGGCTTGAATTCGGCGTCGGCGCCGATCATGGCGAGCGTCGCCGGCTTGGGATTCTGTGCCATCGCCACTTCGAAGAAGCCCTCGGCGAAGGCCTCCTTGGGCTTGGGCCCGCCGGCCGGTTGGATCGAGAAGTAGCGGTTGTACTTGAACTCGGAGTTCACATCGAGACCGAACAGGGCGAAGAAGGTGCGATCCTTCTGCATCACCACCGGCATCGCCGGCGCGATCATGTTGGTGGCGTAGCCGCTCACCACGATGTCGACCTTGTCGACGTCCATCAGCTTCGTATAGAGGCCGGGCACCGTCGAGGGATTGGACTGGTCGTCGTAATAGACGAGCTTCACCGGCCGGCCGAGGATGCCGCCCTTGGCGTTGATCTCTTCCGTCGCGATCTGCATGGCGAGCAGCGCCGCCTTGCCGTTGGGCGCGAGGCCGCCGGTCAGCGCCATGCCGAAACCGACGGTGATCGGCTTGGCCTGCGCGTTGGCCGCCCCGGCAAATCCGGTGGCCGCGCCCGCGACGGCGAGCTGGTTGAAGGTACGACGCTTGATGCGCATTGGAACGTCCTCCCAGACGTGTGTTGTTGCATCGATCCTAGCGTGGGCGATACGCGATAGCCATCCCTCCCCAGCGAAGCTGGGGAGGTGTCGCCGTCATACGGCGACGGAGGGGTCATGGGCCTGAGTGTTGATGCTCATGACCCCTCCGTCAGCGTATGACGCTGACACCTCCCCTTCGCGGACTCCGCGAAAGGGAGGAACGCTTTGGCCTAAAGCAGCGGCGCCGGTCCCGGCGATCCCAGCGCATGCTGACCGAAGATCGCGCCCTGGATCTCGGGCGAGAACATGACATGGGCGTTGCAGGCATGGGCGTCGCGGAACAGCCGCTGCATGGGCCCGGTCGTGTAGAGGCCGCCCGAACCGGCTACCGTCATCAGGATGTCGACGGCCTCCAGGCAGGCGCGGGTGGCGAAGAAGGCGTCGCGGCGATAGCGCACCTTGTCCTCGTGCTTCGGTTCGGCGCCCGAGCGGGCGACGGCCATGGCGTGCTCGCAGGCGCGCTTCATGATCACTTCCGCGTTGTCGATGCGCGCGCTCGCCTCGGCGACCTTGATCTGCACCGTCGGATTGACGTTCACCGGCACGCCGGTGTTGGTGGCGTTGCGCTTGCGGGCAGCTCCCACGACCAGGTCGTAGGCGCCCTGCGCGCAGCCCAGCATGACGCCCGACAGCACGTACGGTCCGAGCGCCAGCAAGGGCAGGCGGAAGAGCGGCGTGTCGTTGACCGATGAGCCCGGATGGGGCTTGCCGTTGAACGCCCAGGCCGAGAGCGTGCGCCGCTCGGGCACGAACAGCTCCTTGACCGCGACGTCCTTCGATCCCGTGCCGCAGAGACCCACGGCATGCCAGGTGTCGATGATCTCGTATTCCGAGCGATGGGCGAGGGCGAAGCGCTGGTCGATGATGGCGCCGCTGTCGTCGCGCACCATGAAGCCCAGCATGTTCCAGTCGGAATTGTCGACGCCCGACGACAAGGGCCAACGCCCCGTCACCTCCCAGCCGCCGTCGACCTTGCGGCCGCGGCCGCCGGCGAAGGCGAGCGACGTGGCGATCAGCACGTCGAGCGAGGTGTCCCACAATTCGTCCTGCGTCTCGGGCGGGAAATAGCCCAGCATCCAGTGATGGCTGCCGAGATTGCCGACGTTCCACGCCGTCGACGGGCAGACGCGCGCCAGCGCGGCGCAGACATCGACGAAGATGCCGACATCGAGCTCGGCGCCGCCGACACGCTTGGGCTGCGCGAAGCGGAACAGGCCGGCATCGTGCAGGTCGCGCTCGGTGTCGTCGGGCAGGCGGCGCAGCTTCTCGCAGGCCTCGGCACGGGCCGCGAGCCTGGGAGCGAGCGCGTGCGCGCGGCTCACCATCTCCTCGTAGCTCACATCGGCGAAGGAGACGCGCTCCTTGGGCAGGACGGGCGAGGGTGTCCAGGCGAACTTCTTGCTCATGGTCACGCTCTTCTTCACTCGGCGGCGGCGTAGCGGGAGGCCTCGAACGACGGCATGACCTCGCGGGCGAAGGCCTGCAGGTTGCGCACCGAGGCATTGGGATCGACCAGCAGGATGTTGGTCGCGCCGCCCGCTTCGAGCTCTTTCAGTCGCGCGATGATCTCGTCGGGCGTGCCGAGCAGCGGCGCAGTGTCATCCTCGACCTGGTCGGCGAGCTTGTCGCGCGCCAGATCGCCGATCACCGAGAGCACGCGCTTGCGCGTGGCATAGGCCTCGGCGCGCTCGCTTTCGCCATGGATCATCTGCAGGGCCCGGGCCGTCGCCACCAGGCCGGGATGGTAGTCGCGGCCGATCTTCAGGCATTCCTCCTTGAAGAGGGCGATGCGCCGGACGATCTGGTCGGTCTGGGCGAGCTGGTCGAGCAGCAGGTTGTAGCCCTCGCGTGCGGCGCGGCGGATGCTGTCGGGGCTGCCGGCGGCCAGCCACAGCGGCGGATGCGGCCGCTGCAGCGGCGCGGGCTCGACCACGATGTTGTCGTAGTGCCAGCGCTTGCCGTGATGACTGAAACGACCCCCTGTCGTCTCGCGGCTCATCCAGCCTTTCTTGATGACCTCCATCGCCTCGTCGAAACGCTCGGTCGCCTCGTCGATCGGGATGCAGAAGCCGTCGAACTCGGCCTGGCGGTAGCCCTTGCCGACGCCGAAGTCGACGCGGCCGCCGCTCAAGAGGTCGAGCGTGGCGACCTGCTCGGCCACCAGCACCGGATTGTGCCATGGCATCACCACCACGGCGGTGCCGAGGCGGATGTGGCGCGTGCGGGCGGCGAGATAGGCCAGCACCGTCATCGACGAGGAGACCTGGCCCTGGCCGGTGAAGTGATGCTCGACCATGAAGAGCTGCTTCAGGCCCAGCCGATCGGCCTCGATCACATAGTCGATGAAGCTCTCGTAGCCCTGGCTGTCCTCCAGGCCTACGCCGCGCTTTGTCCGCGCGCCGCCGAACAAACCGAACTGCATGCCTTGTTTCCTCCGGGGAGGACGTTAGCCGCGTTCGGCGCAGGCTGTCACCCGGTGCAGGCTAGTCCCCATGCCAGATGACAGCGGCCGGTGGACAGTAATGGTGTGGTTCTTGCGTGTTGTTTGGTGGGCAGGTGCTGGTTCTTCTGCCTGCACTTACGCCCGTCCATGTGAGAGTCCAATCCTTAGCAAAGGAGGTCGTTATGTGTGATTATTCACTGGAAGCGTATCGTTCGCGACCTGCTGAAGAAGGCGAGAAACTCACCCTCGAGCGTTTCCCAAGTGGCTCCATGGGGTTCACGACCGGGTCTGCCTGCGATTTGGCCGTGTGCGTGCCTGCAGAGAGCCATCTGCTGCTTCAGGGCATCGGCGATACCGTGCGCGAGAGCAGCGGCGTCGGCGCCGTTGAGGAGGTGGTGATGACCCGCCTCGAAGACGGCCCCTACAAGGACGCCGTGCGCTTCTCCAATGGCGTGGAGGTCCTGCTGCAGCGGTTCGATGTCGGCCTCGTGGCGGTGGTAGTGGGCTCGCCCGAGGCGCAGCCGAGGTCGGCCACAGCCCAGGCCGCAGCGGAGCCCGAACTCGTCTAAAGCACATCCGCCCAGCTGGAATCAGCTGGGCGGATTCCTGGCACTCAGGTGAACAGAAAGCCGTCACCGGCGACGTGGATGCCGACCACGACGTCCTGAAAGTCCCTGTCGCCGGTGACGTTCGGGAGGTCCTCGAAGCCGATCTGCAATTCCAGGCCGCCCGCCATGACGCCGGACAGGACCTGATTGGCGCCGTTCGGATTGAGGGCGGCGGTGGAATGGAAGATCTGGGCGCTGGTGAGCGCCCCCAGAGTGGTGCTGGTCAGGATCGCGAACCCGCTTTCGACCGCGGCGGCCTGGCTTGTCCCCGGCGCCAGGAAAGAGAGAGCGCCCGACAGATGTCCGTAGGCGTCGAAGCCGTCCTGGATCAGGAAGAAGCCGAAGCGCTCGCCGTTTCCCGGCGGGCCGAGATCGACGGAGCGCGCGCCTGCCGACACGTTGAGGGTGTTGTCGAACAGGATCTGGACGTCGGCGATCGTGCCGTCTGCCTTGATCTTGTAGACGCCCAGGCCGTTGGCGAAGGCCGAGACCGCCGACTTGAACTCGAGCGTGAAGCGCGCCGCACCGTCGCCGATCAGGAACGACTGGTCGGCAATGCCGTTGATCGACGTCGCATTGACGCTCACCCCTTCCGCCAGGTCAGGCAGGTAGTTGACGTACCCGAACGCGGTGTGGGCATCGGTCCCGCTGCCGCGCGCCGACAGGATGAAGACGCCGTTGCCGGAGAAGTTGCCGTTGAGCTCGACGGTCGATACGCCGGCAGTGATGATGACCTGGCTGGCGGTGATGGAGATGCTGTTCCAGCCGAGTCGCATGCCCAGCACGTCGACTGCGCCGAAGCCGAAGTCATGCACCACGTCGCCATTGAGGTCGGCCGAGCTGTCGCGCAGAGTCGAGTGGCCGCTGCCGAAATATGTCGTATCGGCGCCGGCGCCGCCGCTCACCGTGTCGTTGCCGCCGCTGGTAACGATGATGTCGTTGCCGTCGCCGGCCTTGAGTACGTTGTCGCGGGCGTTGCCGATCAGCGTATCGTTGCCGCTGCCGGTGATGAGATTGGCGATGGCCGACCTGAGATCGTCCTGGTAGAGCAGCGTGTTGTAGATGTTGCCCTGGGCCTTGAACTCCGGCGACGTGTCGCCGAACTTCAGGTCGGCGAGCTGGCTGTTGGAGAAGGTCAGCCAGTGGCCCGGCCGAAGGTCGTCGACCTGGTCCTGGCTGAAGGCGCTGAGATCGTAGGTCGCTGCCGCACCCTGGGTCCAGATGGTCGAGAAGATCTTGCCCGTCGAGCTGAGACCGGTGTTGGGCGCCGGCTGGCCGTTGATGAGCTGCTGGCCGCTTGCATCCCAGCGATAGGTGTCCTCTTTGCCGAGCCGGCTGAAATTCGCGCCGTACATCGACTGCAGCGCCGAGATGTCGAACATCATGTAGCTCTGTGGCGATGAGCCGTCGGCTTCCCGTTGGATCGGATCGAACGGCGAGTCGGTGTACGTCCGGTAGGTCAGCACCGAAAACTGATGGTTGTCGAACTCGCGGGCGAGCGCGCCGTTGGGCGAGGTCTCGTGGCCGTGCTTCAGGCCGAGCGTGTGTCCGATCTCGTGGATGATGGTCGAGAACTCGTCGGAGCCGAAGTAGTTGGCCGTGACATTGGCGTTCCCGGCGAGCCAGGCGTCGCCCGAGCCGTAGGTCCCGTAGGGCACGCCCTTTTCGTCCATCGACGGTGGGTAGCCGCCGGTCGAGGACGGGTTCGCCGGCGGCTCCGGCGCATTCCGGGCAAGGCGCAGCGAGGCGGTGCTGCTGGACGAGGCGGCTTCGAAGGTGAGCAGCGTGTAGGAGGAAAGGAGATTGAACGCCGTCTGGATCGCTGCCGTCTGCTCCGGCGTGACCGGCTTGAAGTTGGCGACCTGTGCCTGGCCTAGGGTGTACGACGCCGGATAGTCGCTGTAGTCGCTCGCCGTCTGCGCAAACCAATAGGTCAACCGGGTGGCGGGCTGCGAGCCGGCTAGCTGGTAATCCGTGAAGTTCACCGTCCAACGGAAGCCGCTAAGCTCGGCGATGGTATTTGAATCGAGGCCCTGTAGTCGACGACGGCACCGAACAAGCCGCCCTTGCTGTATTCTTCGTACGCCATTTACTCACTCCAAAGGAGCTGACGGCCTATCACGGCAGCGCCTCCGACCGGAAGCCGTTCAGGTCCATGGCTCAACCTCGCGAATGCGATGCTTGGCGGAACTTCTACCAATTCGACCCATCGCGCGTTTGACTGCGCGTCCCGAATGCCTTGACTGGGCGTCTCACCGAAAACAAATCATACAAATCCACCGGCGCGCTCAGCGCCGCTTGATGTTGAATAGAAAGGCAAGGCCGACCGGACGCGTGCGCCGCGTTCCGGGCCTCGACGAGATTGAGGAGGCCTTTCATGCCGCTCTACTGGATCATCGATTCGCGCGCCGAGCTCGTCTCCACCGTGGCCGAAGGCGACGTGTCGCTCGCCGATGTCATGGCTTACCTGCGCACCCTGTCCGGCGCGGGGGTCACGCACTATCGCAAGCTGTTCGACGGCCGCGCCGGCAGGTCGGTGATGACCGCACAGGAGCTGTTGGTGATCATTGCCGAGATCCGCTCCCATCACAGCCTCGGCAAGGTCGGCGCGCTCGCGATCGTTGCCAATCCCGACCAGACCGAACCCTTTGCCCGTGTGCTGGGGGCGCTCGCGCTCGCCGACCGGCCGATGCGGCTGTTCGAAAGCCCGACGCGCGCACGCAACTGGCTCGAGGCGCAGCCGCGCGTCTAGACTTTGAGCGCGACGATCAGATCCGGCCGCGCGCGATCCTGCCGAGCCGGTCTCGCATGTTCAGTGTCGGGTGCCGCCGACGCCCGCGGCCAGCCAGCCGCTGGCCTGCCGCTGCTGCTCGATCCGGTTGACCGGCTTCGAGCGTGCCAGCCGCAGCACGGCCTGGCGCAGCGGCCCGAGCGGCAAGGGTTTGTTGACGAACGCGGAGATGCCGAGCGCCGTCAGCGTCTGCTCCGACAGCCCCTCGATGCGGCCCGAGGCGATCAGGATGGCCGTTTCCGGAAACGACGCTCGAAGCTTCTCGGCGAGCTGGACGCCCGTCATGTCGGGCAGATTGTAGTCGAGCAGGGCGACGCGCGGCGGCAGGCGACGGGCCTGGGCCAGTCCGGTCGCCCCATCATGCGCCGTTGCCACCGAGAGGCCGGCCCGGGCAAGGAAGGCCGCCATCTCCTCGCACTGGATGCGCTCGTCCTCGACGATCAGGACATCGCAGGTGAAGTCGTTGGCCATGGCGGCGCTCCAGCGGGACAGAACTGGAACCCAATGCGCCGGCGCCAGCGCGGGATCATCCTTCTTCGGGTCCGGTGTGGAGGGACCGGTCTGCCGCGAGGCCGGGGAAGCTGGAGAACCCGCCGCTAAACAGGGTTCCCGGCCCGCTCCAAATTGGATGCTTTTTTCCGGCGTGACGGGTTGATGGCCGTCCGCCTGGGAAGTTGCAGCGCGTTCTCGACGTGCTCGTCGAGCTGCAGACAGGATTCGCTCAGCCATCCCTCGCTCGCCGCCACCGGCTTTGCCCCCAGCCGCGCGCCGACGCGCTCGGCATCCTCGCGCTCGACGAAACCGCACTGGATTTCGGTGATGTCGCGACGGCGCACGATGGCGGTGGCGTAGTCGGCCGCCGGATCCTCGCCGTCGATCAATGCCTGGATCAGCCGCCGCAGGCGCTTCAGCGCCATCGCGCTGGGCTCGCGGACATGCGCAGCCAGCAGATGGGCCTTGGGATGGGCGGCGAGAAACGTCATCCAGTCGAGCCGTGCCATTGCCCTGCCGCCTCTCTTTCTCTCTTTCTCCGGTGACGGACCGCCGCACGACATCAAGACGCCGCGCGCGCGCAGGTTGCGATGGCGGCGCGAAAAGCCCCGCTGCAGTGCTTCCGTCCGTTACCGGACGCATAGTGCTGACGGGAACCCTTCTTTCAGGATGCACGTTCGCCATCGCGAATGGGAACGAAGGAGAGGTCGTCAATGAACGCCATCATCTATCTGGTCGGCCTGGTCGTCATCATCATGTTCATCCTCTCTGTCATCGGCCTGCGTTGAGGGAGGACATCATGGCTGTTGTCACCGCCGCCACCACCGCCACCGCCGATACCACCACCGTGGCGACCGACCTTCCGGCCGGGCGCTATGTCGACTGGGGTCCGATCGTCCTCGGTACCTTGGGCGCGCTTGCCATCATGGTCGTCCTGATGACCTTCGGCGGCGCGCTCGGCCTCAGCGTGACCTCGCCGCAGCCTTATGCCGGACTCTCGGCCAAGGCGCTGGCCGTGCTCGCAGGCCTTTACATCGCCCTGGTCCATGTCGCGAGCTTCGCCACCGGCGGCTACCTCGCTGGCCGCATGCGCACGCCCTGGGTGACCAGCGATACCGTCGAGAGGCACTTCCGCGACGGCGGTCACGGCTTCGCAGTGTGGGCTCTGGGCGTCGTGGTCGGCGCCGCGCTCGCCCTGTCCGGAGCGGGCGGCATCGCCAAGGCCGTGACCGGCGCCACCACGGCGGTCGCTGCGGCCGGCACGGCTGGTGCGGCGGCCAACCCGCAGACGCCGCAGGCACTGCAACAGCTCTCTGCGCAGCCCGCTGACTATGCCGTCGATCGCCTGCTGGCACCGGGCCCCACAGGCGCGCCGCCGGCGGCCGGCGCGGTCGCCGGCTCGCGCGCCGACCTTGCCGCTCCGATCGCGCGCGCCTTCACGGCCAACCTCGACAACCCGCAGCTCGATGCGCGCGATCGCGCCTGGCTCGCCAGCCTGGTCGGCCAACGCACCGGCCTGCCGCAGGCCGAGGCCGAGAAGCGCGTCGACGAGGCCTTCACCGAGCTGAAGGCGGCCGAGCAGAAGGCGCGCGATGCCGCCGACAAGGCGCGCAGGGCGACGCTGATCGCGGGCTTCCTGGCCGCAGCGACGATGGCGATCGGCGCCGCGGCAGCCTGCGCCGGCGCGGCGCTCGGCGCACGGCATCGCGACGAACGTACGCTGGTGGTGCTGTTCGGCTCGCGACGGTTTTGGTAGCCGGGCGTGACGCGCCTAACGCTGCTGCAGGAGAGCGGATGGCAGTAGCGGCGAGCGGACCGTCATTTCGATCGGATAGCTGTGCACGGTGCTGGTTTGGCCGCTGTCGTCGGCCAGCTCGACCCGTATCTCGCCTTCCAGGAAGGAGATGCGCCGGAGCTGGCCGACGGCAATTCCCTGCGCCAGGCAGGTGGCGCCGATCTTGTCCAGGATGGCGCCAAGCGGAGGGTAGGAGGGTGCGTGCAGGTCACGACGGATCTGGATCGAGATGTCGCGACCGTCGGCTTCGAAGGCCAGCGCAGCCAGGTCTCGTACACTGGTCCTGCAGTCCGTCAGTTCTTCCCCGATTTCATGCAGAAACGACGCCACGTCCATGGCGTTCACCCCTCGATCCCACGGCGCAACTCTTAGAAGCGGCGCGATGGCGGGCCAAGGCATCGTACGATAGAGCACGTTGACCAGGTCCGAATATCAGCCGTACGGAAGGAGCCTTGCTACAGGTATGCGAGACAGGAAATTGTAAGCATGCCAAGTGTTGGATGGATTCCAAGGCAGCGCGCAGCGAAAGCAGGTCAACGACGCAGACGACGGGGCGGGGTCCGTCGCCTATCATTGCGGGATGCAACCTGACGTCATCGTCATCGGTGCCGGCGTCGCGGGCCTGTACCAACTGCACCGCCTACGCGGCCTCGGTCTCGAGGTCCAGGTCTTCGAGGCCGGCACCGACGTCGGCGGCACCTGGTACTGGAACCGCTATCCCGGCGCGCGCTTCGATTCGGAAAGCTGGTCCTACGGCTATTCCTTCTCCGAGGAACTGCTGCAGGAATGGGAATGGCCCGAGCATTTCGCCGCCCAGCCCGACACGCTGCGCTATCTCAACTTCGTGGCCGACAAGTTCGACCTGCGCCGCGACATCCGCTTCGGTTGCCGCGTCGTCGCCGCGCGCTTCGACGAGGCGGGCGATCGCTGGACGATCACGCTGGAGAACGGCGAGCAGGCGAGCGCGCGGCTCCTGATCACGGCGCTGGGCCCATTGTCGGCCTACACGCTGCCCAACATCCCCGGCCGCGAGAACTTTCAAGGGCAGGCCTTCCACACGGCACGCTGGCCGCGCGAGGGCGTGTCGCTCGCCGGCAAGCGCGTCGGCATCATCGGCACCGGAGCGACCGCCATCCAGGTCATCCAGACCATCGCCCCGGACGTCGGCCATCTCACGGTGTTCCAGCGCACGCCCAACTGGGCGGCGCCTTTGCACAACCGGCGCATCAGCGCGGAGGAGCAGAAGAAGATCAAGGCCTCGTACGGCGAGATCTTCGAGCGCTGCCGGCAGACCAGCACCTGCTTCATCCACCAGACCGATCCGCGCAGGGCGCTGGACGTCTCGGCCGAGGAGCGCGAGGCGTTCTGGGAGAAGCTCTACGGCGAGCCGGGCTTCGGCATCTGGGTCGGCAACTTCGCCGACGTGCTGACCGACAAAAGGGCCAATGCGCTGGCGAGCGCCTTCATGGCCAGGAAGATCCGCGAGCGGGTGCGCGACCCCAAGGTCGCCGACAAGCTGATCCCCAAGGACCACGGCTTCGGCACGCGCCGGCTGCCGCTCGAGACCCGCTATTTCGAGGTCTACAATCAGGACAATGTGCGGCTGGTCGACATCAACGAGACGCCGATCGAGCGCATCACGCCGCAAGGCATCCGGACCAGCGCGGGGGATTTCGCCTTCGACATCCTGATCTATGCCACGGGCTTCGACGGCGTCACCGGTCCCTATGATCGCATCGACATCGTCGGACCCGGCGGGCGGAGGCTCAAGGACGACTGGAAGGGCATGCCGCGCACTTTCCTCGGCATGATGGCCGAAGGCTTCCCCAACATGCTGATGGTGCTGGGCCCGCACACCGCGCGCGGCAACATCCCGCGCAACATCGAGGAGATCGTCGACTGGCTGACCGGCCTCGTGAAGCACATGCGCGATCACGGCTTGTCGCGGGTCGAGCCGCGCACCGAAGAGGTGGCCACCTGGGTCGCCGAGGTCGAGCAGGCGGTCGAGGGCCTGCTGTTCGCCGAGGTCAACTCCTGGCAGACCGGCGTCAACCGCAACGTCGACGGCCGCCAGGTGCGACGCGTGCTGGGCTACTACGGCGGCGCCCTCGAATACCGCCAGCGCATCGGCAATGTCGCCGGCCGCGGCTATAGCGAGCTGATGTTTGACGGTCAAACTTGACCGTCATGACGGATCTTTGGCATCACGGCCGTGCGCAGCGATCGGCGATGTCCTTGGCATCGCCGCCGGCATCGGTGGTCGGCCCACCATAGACGCTGCGATAGGCGACCTCGGTGCCGCCACCGGGCAAGCTGCGGATGTTGAACGTGCCCATCACGCCGCCTGCCGCATTGCTGACGACGATCTGCGCACGGCCCGGCGAGAAGGTCGGGGTGACGGTGAGCAGCGGCCGTTGCGAGCGCGCCACGATGCAGTTCGCCAGCGGCTCCCACGGCGCCTGGTAGGCGGCCGTCCAGGTCGGCGGCCGCTGGTCCATCTGGCCGGCGGATTGGCAGGCGGTGAGGGCGGAGAGGGCGGCGAGGCCCAGGACAGTTCGGTAGTTCATCGCCGAAAGATGCCTTTTTTGCTGAGGGCGCGCCACTCCAGTGGCGCGTCATCTCATTTTCTTCCGGACCGCGCGCTTCCAGCGCGCTCATGATCATGA
>JACPOB010000166.1 GCA_016185145.1 Rhodospirillales bacterium
CGGTGTTCATGGCCTGCAGGAGGTCGATCGCTTCCGGTCCACGGACCTCGCCCAGGATGATGCGGTCGGGCCGCATGCGCAGCGCGTTCTTCACGAGGTCGCGCATGTTGACCTCGCCGTTGCCTTCGAGGTTGGGCGGCCGCGTCTCGAGCCGCACGACGTGTGGCTGCTGCATGCGCAGTTCGGCCGCGTCCTCGATGGTGACCACGCGCTCACCGTTGTCGATCATGCCGGAAAGCGCGTTCAAGAGCGTGGTCTTGCCCGAGCCGGTGCCGCCCGACACCACCAGGTTCAGCCGGCAGCGCGAGGCGATGCGCAGCACCGTCGCCATGGCGGCCGAGATGTTGCCCTGGTGGACCATCTGGTCGAAGCCGATCTGGCGCTTGCCGAACTTGCGGATCGACACCGAGGCGCCGTCGATGGCGAGCGGCGGGATGATGATGTTGACGCGGCTGCCGTCGGCCAGGCGGGCGTCGCAGATCGGACTCGATTCGTCGACGCGCCGGCCGATGCGGCTGACGATGCGGTTGCAGATGTTGAGCAGATGGGCGTTGTCCTCGAAGGTCACCGAGGTCAGGTCGAGCTTGCCGGCGCGCTCGACGTAGATCTGCTTGGGCCCGTTGATCATGATGTCGGTGATGGCCTCGTCCTCGAGCAACGGCTCGAGCGGGCCCATGAGATCGTCCTGCTCCGGCCGGTTGAGCTGCAGGCGGTGCTCGGCCAGGAGCTCGGAGACCAGGCCCTCGAGCTGGCGCACCAGCTCCTTGCGCGGCAGGCTGACGGCGGCGGCGAGATCGATGCGCGCCATGACGCCCGCCTGCACGGCGCGCCGCGCCTGCTCGACCTTGCTGCGCGACAGGCGGCTCGCCGATTTGTCGCCTGCGTCCGGTTTTGGCGCGAGCTCGACCGGCCGAGTGGCGGCAAGACGGCCGACCTGCGCCGTCCGCTCCGACAGGTCCGGCGTCGTCACGGCGCGGTGCGCTTCGTCCGGCACGGCAACAGCCGCGGGCGCGTCGGCGTCGGGCGTCGTCGGCGCGCTGAAGCTCGTCGCCGGCAGCACCGGACGCAGCACGGCGGCGACGTGGCCGCGCAGTTCGAGCGGCGCCAGCAGCACGCCGTTGGCGCGGAAATGCGCCTGCGCCAGCAGGCCCGCCTGGCGCGTGACCTCGCCGGCCGGCGCTCCGGCCTTGACCAGGGCGCGCAGCCGCGGCTCGACGGCCTCGCTCAGCGCCGCCGCGGCCGACGCCAGCCGCGCCGCACGGTCGGCCGGCGCGACGGCGGTGTCGCTGCGCGCCTCGCCCGACGTGCGCCGGCCGATGCGGTCGAGCGGTCCCGACGGCGCGGCCGGCGCCTCCTGCGGTTGCTTGCTCAGCCGTCCGAACATCGCCGGCTATTTCTTCTTCAGGCCCTGGCCGAACCGGCCGAGCAGGCCCGATGCCTTCTGGGCGATGCTCGCGCCGCCGATGCCGCCTCCGCCTGCCCCGCCGCTCTTGGGCGAATCGAGGCTGGCGACCAGCGGCCGCAACGCCTTGACGATGCCGCTGCCGGGCGCGGCTTCCGACAGGGGCTTGCCGAAATTGATGGCCGACAGGGCCGCGCCGGCATCGGCCGGGATCTGGCAGTCGACCTTGCGCTTCAGCGTGCGTTCGACGTCGGCGACCTTGACCGCGGAGCGCCGGACGTCGACCGCGCCGCTGGTGGCGACGTGGAGCCGGGCGCCGGGCGCGACCTCGTGGACCATCTGCTGCAGGCGCATGGCGTCGCGCACGCCCGGCAGGCTGAGGTCCGTGATCAGCAGGATGTCGCTCGAGGCTTCGAGCACTTGGCGCTGGATCACGGGATCGCCGCGCGGCACGTCGGCGACGATCCAGCGGAAGCGGCGATGGAAGGAACGCAGGAAGTCGCTGGCCGCATGCGGACGCGCCTGGAAGCCGCCGGTCGGCGGCTCCTCCGCCCCCATGGCGTAGAGATACTCGCTTTTCTTCTGGGCGACCTGCTGGATGAACAGCGCGTCGATGCGGTCGGGCTGGTCGAGCGCCTCGCGCAGCGCGTCGATCGCCTCGAGGTCGAGCGCCAGCATGAGCGAGCCGTAGTGCAGGTCGAAGTCGATCAGCAGCACCTCCTCCTGGAGACGCGTGCCGAGCATGGCGGCGATGGTGACCGCCGCCGTCGTGGTGCCGACGCCGCCGCGCGCGCCGAGAACCGACAGCGTGCGCGGCTTGGCGTCCTTGGCGACGGCGGCGTTCTGCACGACGGCGCCACCGGTGCGCTCGCGCGCTTCCAGCGCGCGCTCGACGGCGCGCGCCATCGTGCCTTCGGCGAACGGCATGGCCAGGTAGTCGTTGAAGCCGACGGCCAGCAGGTCGCGGTAGAGCGCCACGTCGTTGATGCGGCCGACGCCGATCACCAGGGAGGTGCCCGGCACCGCGGTCTTGAGCGCGGCGGCGTCAGCCACCGGGTCGCCGGTATTTCCAATATCGACGATCAGCAGGTCGAGGTCGCGCGGCCATTCGCTGATGGCGAGCGCGTTGTCGATCGTGCCTTCGCGGACGTTGGCCTTGCCCAGCGTCATGTTGAACAGGTCGGCCGACACGCGCGACAGCGTGACCGTGTCCGACACGAAGGCCATGGCGCTCAGCGCCTGCCTCTCCTCGCCGGCCGTGGAGGACGGACGCTGCGCGGTTGCGGTTGCCGACATGCCAAGCCCTCAGCTGCCCCCGGCCGACGAGCCGGTGCCTCCGCCGCCACCGCCGCCCGTGCTGGTGCCGGCGCCGGTTCCGACCTGGCCGCTCGTGCTGATTCCCGTGGTGTTCAGCGCCGGCACCTTGCCGTCGCGATAGCGGGCGATGGCGGCGGCGGTCACGGTGCCATCGGCCGGCCCGCCCGAGCGGCCGACCACGGCATCGCGCGGCCGGTACAGCATCTGGCCCATGTTGTAGGCGTCGGCGCAGCCGAAGCCCGGCATGGCCGCCTCGTTGGGATTGGCGGTGGTGGCGGGGTTGTAGTTCGGGCAGTTGTTGACGCCCATCAGGTATTCCGAACGCACCACGACCACGGTGTTGGGGCCCATCGCCATCGCCGGCTCGACCGACATGGAGACCCAGCGCGCGCCGGCATTGGACAGGACCTGGCCGACGCGCTGCGCGCGCGCCTGCTGCATCGGCCCGCCGGTGCCGTCCGACACGACGACGAACTCGTCGCGTTGCGCCCGCCGACCGGTCTCGACCATCGTCCTGAGGCCGCTCACCTGGGCGCCGTCGGGGCCGCCGGCGCTCGGTGCGAAGTTGACGGCGAGCATGGTATCGCCGCGTATCGGGTCGTAGCGCGTGTCGACCGTGGCCTGCTGGGCCACCGGGTTCTGCGCACAGGCGCCGAGGCAGGCCGCGGCGAGAAGCGTGACGGCGGATCGCATGGCAGCTCCTAGTCCAGTTTGAAGCCGGCGGTCGGCCCGGCCGGCCCGGTCTCGCGGCCGACGGCGAGGCGGCGCGGCGGCGTCGGATGGTTGTAGCGCTGCATCAGCAGGCGATCGACGTCGGTCGGCGGCACGCGGGCGGTGAGCGGCGTCTGCAGCCTGTTGCTGGTCGGCTCGACGAAGTACGGCGTGATGATGATCACGAGTTCCGTCTCCGAGCGCTGGTAGGCGTCCGACTTGAACAGCGTGCCGAGCACCGGGACGTCGCCCAGCCAGGGGAACTTGTTGATGTCCTGGCTCGAGGTCGACTGCAGCAGCCCGGCGATGGCGAAGCTCTGGCCGCTGCCGAGCTCGATGGTCGTCGCCGCCTTGCGGGTGCGGATGCCGGGAATGCTGACCGTCCCGGTGCCGAGCGGCACGGTGATCGTGCCGACGGCGGAGAGTTCGCTGACCTCGGGCGCGACCCGGAGGTTGATGCGTTCGCCGATAATGGTCGGCGTGAAGGCGAGGCTGACGCCGACCGCCTTGTACTGGATGGTGACCGTGCCGGCGTTGGCGCCGCTCTGCGGCACGATCAACGGCACCTCGCCGCCGGCCAGGAAGCTCGCCGTCTCGCCGGACATGGCGATCAGGTTGGGCTCGGCCAGGATGGTCGCCTGGTTCTGGGTCGCCAGGAAGTCGACGACCGTGTTCAGGCTGCCGTCGCGCGTCGCGAACTGCAGGGCGCCGGTCGAGACGGCGCCGCCGATCTGCGAGGTGGTGCGGACGGCAAAGCCCGCCAGGAAATTGCCGGTGCCGAACAGGGCGATGTTGTTGATGTTCTGCCAGTTGATGCCGACGCGCTTCAGGGCGTCGCGCTTGACCTCGGCGACCTTGACGCGCAGCTGCACCTGGGTCGGCGCATCGACGCGGATGTTGCTGATCACCTTGTTGGGGTTGCCGTTGACCTGCTGCACCGCCAGCCGGCGCGCATCCTCGGCGACGACTCCCGAGCGCACCGTGCCGGTCAGCACGATCGTCTCGCCCTGGTTGTCGAACATGACGCCGTTGTTGGGATGGATCTGGTCGAGCGCTCCCTTGATGCGGCTGAGCGGCGAGGTCACCCGCACGATGGTGTTGAGCAACACGCGGTCCTGCGCGTCGACGGCGTAGAGCACCGTGTCGCCCGCCTTCTTGGCGAAGACGTAGACCATGTTGGGCGAGCGCACCTGCACGTCGGCGATGTCGGGCGCCGCCACGAACACCGTGGAGGCCGGGCCGGGAAGCTTTAGGGCCGTGCCCTTGTTCACCTCGAGCGTCAGCGTCGGCGCCTCAGTCGGAACGATCTGACTCTGGGCGAACGGCCGGCCGGACGCACCGGTCACCGCCGGCGGAGCGGGCATGCCGGCTGCCGGCGGCTGGATCGGCACCGGTATGGGCGTCGGCTGAGGCGAAGGCGTCGGCGCCTGGGCGAATTGCGGCGGCGCGGACGGCTGCTGCTGCGGCGGCGGCGGCGTGACGACATCGGCCTGGCCCATATCGACGGTGGGCGTCAGCGCCGCCTTGGCGATCGGAGCGCGCGGCGGCGGGACGGGAGCGGCGGTCGTCGACAGCGTATCGGCCGGCGCGATTGCCGGTGCAGCGGCCGGTGCAATGGCGGCGGGCTTCGTATCGACCGGCGCCATCAGCGCAGGCATCGCCGCGGGAACTACCGCAGCCGGCGCGGTCATCGAGCGCACGACGGCCTCGGCGCGTTCGGCCTCGCGGCGATTGAGATCGTCCGAGACATTGTCGGTCGCGGTCTTGCGCGACGCCTTCTTGGCCGGCGGCGGCGACTTGGCCTTGGTCGTCTGGACCCGGTCGGGGTCACGCATCTGTACCTGCGCCAGCAGCAGCGACGGCTGGAACGCGAACAGAAGCGACGCGGCCAATACCACCGACGAGCCAGTACGGCGCCAGATTGAAGGCAGCGTCTCAGCGAATGAGGAGGTCATTACTGCACACTCGGATTGGTGCGGGTGAAGGTGGTGCCCTTGTTGGGCTTCTCGGCTTCTGCTGGCGGCGGCCCATCGGGCAAGGTGCTGCCGTCCAGCTCGAGCTTGGTGCGGCCGGAGCCGCGCAGGACGAAGATCGTGGGCTTGGCGGCTTCCGGCGGCTTGGGCGGCGCCGGTTCCTTGATCAGCCGGCTGACCTGCGTGTCGTGGGTATAGCTCTGGCCGAGCTCGGCCGTGGCGTCCTCGCCGCTGCCCTCGCCGTCACGTTCGTCCTCGTCCTGCAGGCTGCGCAGAACCAGCGACAGATCGCCCATCTTCACCGCCAGGGTCACGATTTCGGTCTGCTTGGCGGTGAGCTCAAGCGTGGCGGTCTTGGCGACGTCGGGTTTGTCGCCCGGAGCGAAGTCGAGCTTCTGGTCCATGGCGATGACACGGGCGTTGCGCAGGATCGTTTCGGTGGCGGAGTGCTGGCCTTCGGGGCTGTTCAGCTTGTGGGTCAACAGCACGTCGACGCGATCGCCGGCGTAGATGAAGCCCGACACCGCGGTGGTCGCCGATGCCGGCACGCTGACCGCGCGCAGGCCGGGCCGCAGGACGGCGGCGAGGAAGCCGCGCGAACCCGGCATCACGATGTCGGTCTCGATGAGCGGCTGGCCGACATGGAACGACGTGCGGGCGACGGCGCCGACGAAGTCCGAGATCTGTCGCTTGCCTTCGATGATGTAGGTCTGCGGCAGCGCGCCCTGCGGCCATGCCTGCCAACGCAGATCCTCGGGCTTGATGAGTTGGCCGGTGCGCAGGGCGTTGCGCACCACCAGGACTTGCACCGAGGGGGCCGCCGCCGGCTTCGGCGCCACCACGATCTGGGCGGCCATCGCCGCGCGCTCGGCCTGCAGCCAGGCGCGCGCCAGGAACGCCGTGGTGCCCGCGACGATCACGGCGAGCAACAGGAAGACGATGCGCTTGCTGTTCATGACGCTCCCCCTCTTTGCGTCACGCCACGGCGAGGGCCGCGGCGACCCACAGGCCGCCCGCGGCGATCGCCGGGCCGTATGGAAGGCTGCTGCGCAGGCGCGCGCGTACCGTGCCGCCGCCCGCCGGGGCGGCCGGGCCGATCGGCGCGCCGGCGAGGATCGCCAGGCCCAGGAGTCCGCCGACCACGGCGGTAACCGTGATGAAGTCGAGGATCAGGGCCCGGCCGGCAAACAGAGCGGCCGCGGCCGCGAGCTTGACGTCGCCGCCGCCTATGGCGCCTGCCGCGAAGGCCAGCGCGCCCACGCCGAACATGCCGGCGGCGCAGGCCAGCGCCAGCGCCAGATCGAGCAGGGAGAAGGCGCCGGAGACGAGGCCGGCTGCAGTCCAGATGACGAAGAGCGCGGCGACCCCGAGCGAGATCCCGTCGGCGATGTGCATCGTGCGCCAGTCCTGCCAGGCCGCCAGCAGCAACAGCAGCGCGAAGGCGATCAGGCAGCCGGTCTGGACAAAGGCAAACAGCGACATCCGATACCCATCGTGCCGCCGCCCTCAGACTCGTCTGGAATCGGCCGCACAGACGGCCGCGGAAATAAGCTTGAACAACTAAATTCCAAACGAATGAACAAACAAAGGACAGCAGATAAAATCGTTACGAAGGATATTTTCAGTGTTACATCAAGTCAAGGCGGTAATGCATTATTTCTAAAGGAAAAAATCCAAAATGGATACTTCTAATAGCGGCCCAAAACAAAGGGCGGCCCATTGGCTGGGCCGCCCGACAGTTCTGTCGCCCTGGCAATCGTCTAGTTGATTGCCGGTCCGACGGCTCCCAACACGCTGGAGACCTTGGTGCCGACCGAACGCATTGATGCAATCGCGGCCACGGCAATCAACGAAGCGATAAGCGTGTACTCAACGACCGTGGCGCCCTGGTTGTTCTTCATTAGACGTCGAAAGAAGGACAGCATTGATCTCTCTGGCCGATTCTACAAAGGGGGATCCGACCCTCTGATGGAGCCGTTACGGGAAGAAACGTACTCAACGCTGAATCTAACGTCAATAAAAACATTAAAGACGACCCATAGTTTATTGAAAATATTACTTTTTGGCTTCGAGTACGCGAGCGACCGCTGTCCAGAAGCAAAGGCCGGCGAAGATGCCCGCGAGCCACGGAAACGCCGATGGAAACAGGCAGAACAGGACGAAGGCGATGATGGTTTCGGTCCCCTCGACGATGCCGGCGGCGTGAAAGAAGGATTTACGTCCACGCGCGCCGTCGTCGGGTTCACTGCGCTGGACGGCGAGCACGGCCCGGCCGAGGAACGACGATGCCGTGCAGACGAAGGACGCCAGCAGCAGCGCCGCCCATAAGGCATTATCAGGGCGGGCCAGGGCAAAGCCGACAGGCACGGCGGCGTAGAAGGCCATGTCGCACATGATGTCGAGATAGCCGCCGAAGGCGGTGGCTCCCTCGTGACGGGCGATCGCGCCGTCGAGGCCGTCGATCAGCCGGTTCAGCAGGATGACGAGGAGCGCCGCGTCGTAGCGTTCCCAGGCAAGCAGCGGAACGGTGGTGAGCCCGACGGCGAGACCCGCGAGGCTGAACGTATTGGCCGACATGTCGCGTCGGCCGCACCAGGCACCGGCCCGGTTGAGCGATGGATCGATCCATCGCCTCAGGAGCGGATCGAGCATCTATGCCTGGGCAATCACTCGTGCGGCGGCGACCCCGAATCGACCGCGCGCAGGTTCACGACCTCCGCACCCGCGCCCGCACGATCCTGTCGCGCCTGCCGTTGATAGGTCATCCAGCTGTATGGAATAAGCGACACATAAGCCAGGCCGAGCAGCGACAGCCCGATCCACGGCGAGCTTGCGATCACGCCCATCGCCAGCGCCGCGCCGAGCAGCGCCGGCAGCACGAGATGGCGCGGCACCCTGCCCTTCTTGAACGAGAAGGTCGGCAGCCGGCTCACCATCAGGCCGCCGACCAGCACCAGCACCGTGCCGACGACCAGCGCGTGCCTGGGCCATGCCGCCTCGATCTCGAAGCTCACCATCAGCGGGATCAGCGCCAGCAGCGCGCCGGCCGGCGCCGGCACGCCGGTGAAGTATGAGCCGGTCCAGGCGGGCGGTGGCGTGTCGGCGACCAGTGCCGTGTTGAAGCGCGCGAGGCGCAGCGCCGAGCATATCGGGAACATCAAGGTGACGATCCAGCCCAGCGAACCGGCCCCCGACAGCGAGGACAAATAGAGCACCAGCGCCGGCGCCACGCCGAAGCAGAGGAAGTCCGACAGCGAATCGAGCTCGGCGCCGAACCGGCTGGTCACGCCCAGCCGCCGGGCGACGCGGCCGTCGAGCGCGTCGAGCACCGCGGCGACGAAGATCGCGATCACCGCGAGCTTCATCTGTCCCTGCAGGCCGAAGCGGATCGCCGTCAGGCCCGAGCACAGCGCCGCGAGCGTCAAGACGTTGGGGATCAGCCGGTTGATCGAGAAGCCCCGCAACCGGCCACGGCTGGTGCGAAAGTCGCTGTCCATCGATTGTCCTCCTTCCTCCCCAGCTCTGCTGGGGAGGTGGCCCGTAGGGCCGGAGGGGTCAAGAGCCTCAGTGAGGCTTCATGACCCCTCCGCCCGCTTCGCAGGCACCTCCCCACGCTCTGCGTGGGGAGGAAACCCCTCAAACTAAAACTCGACCACCCGCCGAGGTTCCGTCTTCGCCGGATCGAGTTCGGCGATCACGGTTTCGCCGCCGATCATGCGCTGGCCGGTCGCCACCAGCAGTCGCGTGCCGGGCGGCAGATAGAGGTCGGTGCGGCTGCCGAATCGGATATGACCGAAGCGTTCGCCGGCCTGCACGGACTGCCCGGGCTTGATGTAGCAGACGATGCGCCGCGCCACCCAGCCGGCGATCTGCACGCAGCCGATGGTGCGGCCGTCGGCGCGCTTGAGCGCGATCGCCATGCGCTCGTTGTCCTCGCTCGCCTTGTCGGCGGCGGCGTTGAGATACTTGCCCGGCCGGTAGGAGACGACATCGACGGTTCCCGCGCACGGCGTGCGGTTGATGTGGACGTCGAACACGCTGAGGAAGATCGACACGCGCGTGAGCGGCTGGTCGCCGAGGCCGAGTTCGGCCGGCGGCACGGCGTCGACCACCATCTGCACCAGCCCATCGGCCGGCGCCACCAGCAGGTCGTCGTCCTGCGGCACGCCGCGCGAGGGATCGCGGAAGAAGTAGATCGACCACAGCGTCAGTACGAACAACGGCCAGAACAGCCATGCCGCGCCGGTCAGCGCCGCGAGAAAGGTGAGCGCCGCGAAGATCGCGATGAAGCGCCAGCCGTCGTCGAGGATCGGCACGAAGAAATTCGCCAGCATGAAAAGTTCTCTTTTGCCGAGGTCTCAGTTGACCTTGGGCAGGCTGAAGACTTGGCCAGGATAGATCAGGTCGGGATTGCGAATCTGTTCCTTGTTGGCCCCGTAGATCACCGTGTGATGAAAGCCCTGGCCATAGTGGGCGCGCGCGATGTTCCAGAGATTGTCGCCGCGCACCACGACCAGGCGGCGCGTGTCCTTGGTGCCTGGAGGCACCACGACGCGCTCGAACGGCAGTTCCAGTCGCGCCATCGGCTTGCCGTCGCTCGCCAGTCGGTCGAGCCGAAGCGTGTGCTTGCCGGGGCCGATCGGATCGGGCGGCTGGAGCTTCCACCGGCCGTCCGAGCCGGCGGCGCCCTCGGCCACCATGTTGTCGTTGATATAGACGCGCACCACGACGCCCGGCGTCGCCTGGCCGGTGACCGTCACGTGGCCTGCGTCGTCATAGTCGAGCGTCGACATGGCGAGATCGCCCGATCGCGGCACACCGGCGGCCGACGGCGCCTGCACCAGCTTGGCGGGCCCGCCGCCGGGCGGTGCGATCATCACCAGCGTCTCTTCGCGCGGCGGATTTCCGGCGACGCCGGGAGGCGCCGCCGAAGCGGCAGGTTGCTCGGGCACGACGGCCACGACGACCTGCTCCGACGTCACCGGCGCCCGCCCTTCGATGTGTTGCACCACGCGCAGCTCGTGCTGGCCGGCGCTGAGCGGTGGATCCTGGGCGATGACGACCCATTCGCCGCGCGCATCGGCTTCGCTGCGCGCGATCTCCTTGCCGCCATCCAGCAGCACGATCTTGGCCCCTGGATTGGCGCGGCCGGCGACGACGGCGCGGCCGTCCGGACCGATGCGGGCGATATCGAAGGTGGGTACGGCAACGGCCGGCGGCGCAGGCTGCGGCGTTTGCGCCGCAGGCGGTGTTGCGGCCGGCGGCGTCGCATTCGGCGCCGGGGACGGCGCCGCCTGCGGCACGGCGTCAGTGGACTGGGTCGTCCCGCCGAGGACGGCCTGCTCGCTCAACCGGACCTGCCACGCCACGCCCAGGCCAGCCGCGAGCACGACTGCCCCGCCAATGACGAGCCAAATAACTGTGCGTGACATCATCCTCCCGACGGTGCGACTCCCGCCCCCATTGGCGTCGCGACCTACCTCTGCGAAATGATAGCATGTCGCCTCGGTCCGGAAAGACGTCGGATCGTCTGTAAATAGAACCGTCCGTTCCCGGCCCGTGTAGAAAAATGAAACCCACCCCCTCCTCCCTCTGCGTCTTCTGTGGCTCCCGTTTCGGCACCGATCCTGCAGGTCGGGAGGTCGCTCGGGGGCTGGGCGAGCTTTTGGCCCGCAAAGGCATAGCCCTGGTTTATGGCGGCGGTGGGGTCGGCCTGATGGGGCTGGTGGCCAATGCCGCCCTCAAGGCGGGCGGACGGGTGGTCGGCATCATCCCCCGCTTCCTGCTGCAGCGCGAGGCCGGCCACCCGGCGCTCAGTGAGACGGTGGTCGTGGAGACCATGCATGAGCGCAAGCTGCAGATGTTCGAGCGCTCTGACGCCTTCGTCGTGCTGCCGGGCGGAATCGGCACGCTCGAGGAATTGTTCGAAGTCCTGTCGTGGCGCACGCTCGGCCTCCATACCAAGCCGATCGTGATCGTCGACCAGGGCGGCTACTGGCAGCCTCTCGCAGCCCTTCTGCGCGGTGTCGTGGAAGGTGGTTTCGCCGAACGGCGCCATCTCGACCACGTGGCCTTCGTGAGCGATTTCGAGGAGATCCTGCCCGCGATCGCCGCCATGCCGCGCGAAGTCGGCCCCGAGCCGCGCCTGGACCGCGTCTGACGTGGTCGAACCGGATGTAACCTTCCCGGCCGGCGAGCGCGTTGCACCTTGCTTTTGCCGATCTGCGCGATCGCGCGCTTCCAAGCTGGACGCTTGAAAAAGGATAGGCCGAGTGCCCCGGTGACGTCGCCGTGCCGGAGATTGCCTTTGCCTCGCGGCGATGCAACAAGACAGGCCATAATCAGCAATTGATCAACTCAGCCGAAGCGAAAGCGGCGCACGGAGGTGCAAGTATGTCAGATCTCGAAATCGTCTGGACGAAGGTTGATGAAGCGCCCGGACTTGCAACGTTTTCCCTGCTGCCGATCGTCGAGGCTTTCGTCGGGACGGCCGGGGTGAAGATGAAGCTGAAGGACATTTCGCTGACCGGCCGCATCATCGCCAACTTCCCCGAAAAGCTGACGCCCGCGCAAAAGATCAACGACGAGCTCGCCGAACTCGGCAAACTTACGCTGCGCCCCGAGGCCAACATCATCAAGCTGCCCAACATCTCTGCGTCGATCCCGCAGCTGAAGGCCGCGATCAAGGAGTTGCAGAGCAAGGGTTACGACGTGCCGAACTATCCGGACAGCGATGCGACGCCGGCGGACAAGGAAATTCGCGCACGCTACGGCAAGGTGCTCGGCAGCGCCGTCAATCCGGTGCTGCGCGAGGGCAATTCCGACCGCCGCGCCGCCGGCGCCGTGAAGCAGTACGCGCGCAAGCATCCGCACAAGATGGGCGCCTGGACCAAGGACTCGAAAACGCACGTGGCGCACATGTCGAGCAGCGACTTCTACGGTTCGGAGGTCGCGACGACCATCGCGGCGCCCACCAATGCCCGAATCGAGCTGGTCGGCAGCGACGGCGCGGCCACGGTGCTGAAGGCGAAGGTGCCGCTCAAGGCCGGCGAGATCATCGACGCGTCGGTGATGAACCGCAAGGCATTGCGCGCCTTCTACGCCGCACAGATCGATGCTGCGAAAAAGGACGGCATCCTGTTCTCGCTGCACGTCAAGACGACCATGATGAAGATCTCCGATCCCATCCTGTTCGGTCATTGCGTTTCCGTGTTCTTCGCCGACGTGTTCGAGAAGCATGGCGCGACGTTGACGCGCCTCGGCGTCGATCCCGACAACGGCGTGGGCGACATGCTGACCCGGATCGAGACGTTGCCGGAGGCTGAAAAGGCGGCGATCAAGGCCGACATCCAAGCGACCTATGCGAAGCGGCCCGGCCTGGCCATGGTCAACTCCGACAAGGGAATCACCAATCTCCACGTGCCGAGCGACGTGATCATCGACGCGTCGATGCCGGCGATGATCCGCGAGTCGGGCAAGATGTGGGGCCCTGACGGCAAGCTGCACGACGTGATCGCCGCGATCCCCGATCGTTGCTATTCGACGCTGTACCAGGCCGTCATCGAGGACTGCAAGGAGCATGGCGCCTTCGATCCAACGACGATGGGATCGGTGCCGAACGTCGGATTGATGGCGCAGCAGGCCGAGGAGTATGGCTCGCACGACAAGACGTTCGAGATCGCCGCCGCCGGAACGGTGCGCGTGGTCGCCGATGACGGCACGGTTCTGCTGTCACAGCCGGTCGAGACCGGTGACGTCTTCCGGATGTGCCAGGTCAAGGACGAGCCGATCCAGGACTGGGTCAAGCTCGGGGTGCGCCGCGCACGCCTGACCAACACGCCGGCGGTGTTCTGGCTCGACGCCAAACGCGCGCACGACGCGCAGTTGATCGCCAAGGTCGAGAAATACCTCAAGAACGAGGACACATCGGGCCTGGACATCCGCATCCTGGCGCCGGTCGAGGCCATGAAGTTCTCGCTCGATCGCATTCGCAAGGGCCTCGACACCATCTCCGTCACGGGCAATGTGCTGCGCGACTACCTGACCGATCTCTTCCCCATCATGGAGCTCGGTACGTCGGCCAAGATGCTGTCGATCGTTCCGTTGCTGGCGGGCGGCGGGCTGTTCGAGACCGGCGCCGGCGGCTCGGCG
>JACPOB010000149.1 GCA_016185145.1 Rhodospirillales bacterium
ACGAGATCGTGGCCTTCGCCGACGGCACGCGGACAGACAAGCCCGACGCGGCGCTGATCGACCGCGCGATCGCCAAGTATCTCGACGGCATCCGCTTCAGGAACGGCGTGGTGCGGTGGAGCTATCTGGAGTCGCTGGGCTTGAAGGGCGAGCCGTGACCCCCTTGCCGGACCGTGCATCAGCGCGATGGTCGTGGGCTTGAGCGCCGCCAGGCGCCGCAGCGTCGGCTCGATCAGCGCCGTGGGGGGCATGTAGGGCAGGCGGTCGCTGACGGCGATCGCGGGTCCCACGATGTCGCTCTCGGTGGTCGGCGCGGCCGGCCCCGTCTGCGTGAACAGATCGCTGCAGAACAGCGTGCCGGTGGTCTCCTCGTAGATCACGCCGGCGTCCCAGTTGTGCGGCACGTGCGGCGTGTCGAGCCAGCGCACCTTCTTGGCTCCGAGATCGAGCACCTCGTCGTTCTTGAGCGCGCGCGGCGGCCGATCGGCCATGTCGGTCAGCCAGATGTTGCAGCCGATCTGGCCGTGCGCCGGCGTGGCGTTGGGCGCGGCGGCCAGCCACTGGTTGAGCGCGCCGCTCTCGTCGGCCTCGACATGGCTGCAGGTCGTCCAGCGCAGCCGGTCGAGCGGGATCACGCGCTTCACCGCGTCGGAGATCAGCGGAAACAGCGAGCGCTGGCCGTAGTGGAACAACAGCGGCTGGTCGGCATCGATCAGGAACTGGTTGAAGGTGAAGCCGTTCGGCCCGATCTGCGGCATGAAGGTCGACAGGCGGTAGATCTTGTCGGCGATCTCGGAGACGTCGGTGGGCATGTGAGGCTCCTCATGTCTTCCGGACCACCGGCTTCCAGCCCGCCTCATGATCATGAGGCCGGCTGGAAGCCGGCGGTCCGGAAGACCATGATCCAGCTAAGGCGAAAGAATGCTGATCAGCTTCTTATTGAACGCCTCGGCCGCCTCGTAGGCAACCCAGTGCCCGGCGCCTTCGATCACGTTCATCTGGAAGTCCGGCTGCAGGGCGCGGAACAGGTCGATTCGTTCCTGGATGTGCGGATAGGTCGTCGAATCGAACTCGCCCCAGATGCCGCTGAGCGGCGTCTTCACCCGCGGCAGCACTTCGCTGAGCTTGTAGGCCCGCCCCATGTCGCGGCTGCGCGTCTTGGCGCGGGTGGTGTTCATGATCTGCATGTGGATGGCGACGCCATCGACCTTGGCGGGATCGTGCAGCATCAGGATCAGCTTGCGCAGCTTGGGGCCGGGCTTGCGCGTGGCCTTGAGTCCGCCCGCACCGACCATGACGATGCGGCGGATGCGCGGCTGGAACAGCGTCGCGATATGACCGGCCACCATGCCGCCGAACGAGAAGCCGGTGATGGCGAAGCCCTTGTCCGCCGGCAGCAGCTCCTTCATCGCCGTCTCGACGCAACGCGTCACCGACCAGACGTCGCGCACGTCGCTCGGCGGATCGCTGTCGCCCAGGCCCGGCAGGTCGGCGGCGTAGATGGTGAAGTGCTGCGACAGCGGCTGGACGTTGCGGATCCAGTGGATCCACGAGCCCGAGCCGCCGTGGAACAGCAGCAGGATCGGCTTGCCGGAATTCTCCCCCCAGACGTGCCACATCATCTTGCCGCCATTGCCCATCGGTACGCGCACCTTGCGCGACGCGGTGGCCTCGACGGCGGCGATGTGCTCGGCGGCGGTGCGGCCGTCCGGCATGCGCGGGACGGCCGAGAAATCGAGGCTCATTTGTCGAGAGCCCCCAACAGCCGCTCGACGAAACCCGGCGCCTGCTTGCGGTCGATCCAGCGCAGAACGGTCACAAGGTCGTTGTCCGGATCGATCCAGACGATGTGGCTGCCCCAGCCCAGGGCGAAGTAGCTCTTCTCCGACGCCGCCGCGAACTGCCGCCTGTTGGTGTTGAGCCACCACATCAGCCCGTAGAACGGCGCGACGGGGCAGGGCTTCACCAGCTCGTCGGTCCAGCCCTTGGGCAGCAACTGCTTGCCGTCCGAGACTCCACCTTGCGCGACCAGCAGGCCCATCAGCGCGAGATCGCGCGCCGAGATCACGATGCCGCCGCCCCAATGGCCGCCCCCGGGCACCGAGACCATCGGCTTGCCGTCGATGGTGACCGTCGAGTTGCGATAGCCGTCCCATTTCCAGTCCTGCGACGCGCCGATCGGATCCATGATGCGCCGCTTCAACACCGAGGGCAGCGGCTCCTTGAAGAGCTGCAGCAGCGACAGCGACAGCCGGTTCACGCGCACGTCGTTGTATTCATAGAACGTGCCCGGCTTCTTCAGTTGCCGCCGCGTGCCCTTGGGCGCCTCGGCGACGGCGAGCCCGACCACGCGGTTGTGGTCGATGCGGTCCTCCTTGTCGAACAGCGTGCCCTGCCATTCGCTGGTCTGGGTCAGGAGATGCCGCCAGGTGATGTCCTTGTTCTGCTCGCTGGCGAAGCCGTCATCGAGCGCCGAGGGACCCGCCTTGTCGTCGAGGTCCTTGATCAGCCCGTCGCCGACGGCGAGGCCCGCCAGCAAGGCCAGGAAGCTCTTGGCGACGCTGAAGGTCATGTCGGGGCGCGCCACGTCACCCCATTCGGCCAAGACCTTGCCGCCGCGATAGACGATGCCCGAGTGGCCGCCGCGCGGCGTCACCGGTCCCAGCACCTCGTTGTCGGGGGCTTTTTCGCCCGAATCGAAGGTCATCACGAACTGGCCGTCCGGCATCTTCATGCTCGAGGGCCACTTGGACTCGGCAGCCTTGGCGAAGGCGATCGCCTCTTTCAGTTCATTCATGCCCGCAATCAACATTGGAGCCTGCCCGGGGGCAAGCGTAGAAAAACGCATCATGACCTTGCCCGGCTCGATCACCCTCCGCCGCCCCGACGACTGGCATGTCCATCTGCGCGACGGGCCGATGCTGCAGGCCTGCGCCGTGCACACGGCGCGCCAGTTCGCCCGCGCCGTCATCATGCCCAACCTCGTGCCGCCGGTCGTCCGGATCGCGGAAGCGTCGGCCTATCGCGACAGAATCCGCAGAGCGGTTCCGCCCGGGCTCGAATTCGAGCCGCTGATGACCTGCTACCTGACCGACGATGTTGATCCCGTCGAGCTGGCCAACGGCAAGCAGCAGGGCGTTTGGGTCGCGGCCAAGCTCTATCCCGCCCATGCCACGACCAACTCGGCGCACGGCGTCACCTCGATGGACCGCATCGCCAAGGGGCTCGACGCGATGGAGAAGGCGGGCATGCCGCTGTTGGTCCATGGCGAGGTCACCGATGCCGACGTCGACATCTTCGACCGCGAGGCGGTGTTCCTGGACAAGGTGCTGGCGCCGTTGCTGCGCCGGCATCAGGGGCTGAAGGTCGTGCTGGAGCACATCACGACCAAGGAGGGCGTGGCGTTCGTCGAAGCGAACGGCCAGCGCATGGGCGGCACGATCACGCCGCATCATCTCAGCTACAACCGCAACGCCATCTTCAAGGGCGGCATCCGTCCGCATCTCTATTGCCTGCCGATCGCCAAGAGCGAGGAGCATCGCCTGGCGCTGCGCCGCGCCGCGACCTCGGGCAGTCCGCAGTTCTTTCTCGGCACCGACACCGCGCCGCATACCGCCGACACCAAGGAATGCGCCTGCGGCTGCGCCGGCATCTTCAACGCGCCGGTCGCCATGCAGGTCTACACCCAGGTCTTCGCCGAGGAGAGTGCGCTCGACCGGCTGGAAGCCTTCGCCTCCCTCAACGGCCCGCGCTTCTACGGGCTCCTGCCCAACGAGGAGCGTATCACTCTGCGAGCAGGGACTCTCGACGCCCCGGAACGCATCGACGTTCCGGGTGGCGACAAGAGCGTGGTGGTGTTCCGTCCCGATACGCCGGTCGGTTGGTCTTTCTGATTCATACTCTTTCGGACCGCGAGCCTCCGGCTCGCTCATGAACTTGAGCGAGCCGGAGGCTCGCGGTCCGGAAGACCATGAGCTATCGTGAGTTATGGCTAAAAGAGGCATTCCCGCCGGCGCCGTCGTGCGCGGCACCGACAAAGGCTACGACCATTCGCCGTCCGCGCCCGTGCTGAAGCCGGGCAGCGAGCGGCCGGTCGAGAAGGTCGACCAGAAATACCCCTACCTGCGGCCGCGTGATGCGGCGACGCTGATCCTGGTGCGCCAGCGCGGCAAGGTCCCCGAGGTGCTGCTGGGCTGCCGCGACGCCAAGCATGCCTTCATGCCCAACCGCTATGTCTTCCCCGGCGGCCGCGTCGATCCGGCCGACGCTCGCGTGCCGGTGGCGACACCGCTCGACCGCTTCGTCGACGAGCGCCTGCGCAAGGCGGCGACCGCGCAGCGCGCGCGGGCGCTTGCCGTCGCCGCCGTGCGCGAGACCTTCGAGGAGACTGGCCTGATGCTCGCCAAGCCGCTCAAGGAGGGCGCCCCCAAGGTGGATTTCGGCGAGCACTGGCACGGCTTTCTGGACGAGGGCATGGGTCCCGCCCTGGACTGCCTCGACCTGATCGCCCGCGCCGTCACCCCGCCCGGCCGCCCGCGTCGCTTCAATGCGCGCTTCTTCATGGCGCGCGCCGAGGATGCGACGGGCGACATCCGCCATTCCAGCGAGCTCGGCGACATCCGCTGGGTCAAGCTCGACGAGGCGCGCGAGCTGCCGTTGCCGACCATCACCGGGCTCATCCTGGGCGAGATCGGCCGGCTGGTGAAGGAGCCGCCCAATCGCAAGCGCCAACGCAAGATCCCTCTCTTCACGACGGTGCATCGCAAGCACCTGATGCTCGAGGAGTAGCGGCATGGCGGGGCGCGCCGACACCGCCTCGACGTCCGCCCCTGGGCCGATAACCCAGGCTGCTGCCAACACGACGCTGCCGCCCCGCGGCGGCGTGCGCCTTCGCACACTGGTCCTGATCCGCTGGGCCGCCGTCGCCGGCCAGGTCTTCACCGCCGCCGTCGTCCATTGGGGCCTCAATTTCACCCTGCCGGTGCTGGCGGTGGGCGGCGCCATTGCGCTCTCGGCGCTGCTCAATCTCACGGTGAGCCTCGGCCGGCCGTCGTCGGCGCGCATCGACGACCGCGAGGCCACCATCTTCCTCGCCTTCGACATCCTGCAGCTTGCCGTCCTGCTCTATCTCACCGGCGGGCTCGTCAATCCGTTCTCGCTGTTGCTGCTGGCGCCGGTGGCGATCGGCGCCACCATCCTGTCGCTGGCGAGCAACGTGGCACTGTCGCTGCTCACCATCGTCAGCATCGGCCTGCTCGGCGTGTTCCATCAGCCCCTGCCGTGGCGCGGCCCGCCGCCCGAGCTGCCGGAGATCTACCAGGCCGGCGCCTGGGCGGGCCTCACGCTCACGACGCTGCTGGTCACGCTCTACGGCTGGCGGCTCGCCGAGGAGCAGCGCCAGATGGGGGCGGCGCTCGCCGCCGCACAGACCGCGCTCGAGCGCGAGCAGCGCATGTCGGCATTGGGCGCCCTGGCGGCGGCGGCGGCGCACGAGCTCGGCACGCCGCTCTCGACCATCGCCGTCGTCGCCAAGGAGATGCTGCGCGAGGTCGAGGGCGACGATCCCCTGCGCGAGGATGTCGAGTTGCTGTCGTCGGAGTCCGACCGTTGTCGCGCCATCCTGGCGCGCCTGTCGGTCGATCCGGTGGGCGACGTGTCCGACGCCTACACGCTGGTGCCGCTGCCGGCGCTGATCGAGGCGGCGGCGCAGCATTCGGGGCGCGAAGGCATCGCCATCAGCTTCAAGGCGGGGCCGGTCGGCGAGGGCGTGCCGACCACGGCGCCGATCCAGGTACGCAGCCCGGAGATCACTCAGGGTATCGGCAATATCGTGCAGAACGCCGTGTCGTTCGCCCGCCACGAGGTCGAGATCAGGACACGCTGGACGGCGGCTTGGTCGGAGGTCGAGGTCTCCGACGACGGGCCGGGCTTCTCCGAGGCGCTGCTCGACGAGCTCGGCACGCCCTTCATCTCGACGCGCCAGGGCGAGGAAGGCCACATGGGATTGGGTGTGTTCATCGCCAAGACGCTACTGGAACGAACCGGGGCCACCGTGACTTTCGGTAACCGCCGGGGAACGACCGGCGGGGCGCTGGTGTCCGTGCGCTGGCCAAACCCGGTCTTCAAGGCTACATAGCGCCACATGTCGAAGGAGCTGCCATGAGCCAGGACACAGGCGCCAACCGCCCCGTGTCGCCCGCCATAGCCGGCGCGACGGCCAACAAGGATCGTACGCTGCTGATCGCCGATGACGATGCCGCGTTCCGGAACCGCATCGCGCGCGCGCTCGAGCAGCGCGGGTTCATCGTCACCGCCGTCGGCTCGGTCGCCGAAGCGCTGGCGCAGACCGCGCGGCCACCCGCGTTCGCCGTGCTCGATCTCAGGCTGGGCGACGGCAACGGGCTGGAGCTGGTCGGCCCCTTGCGCCAGGCGCGGCCCGATATCCGCATCGTCGTGCTGACCGGCTACGGCAACATCGCCACCGCCGTCGCTGCGGTGAAGGAAGGCGCCGTCGACTATCTCGCCAAGCCGGCCGACGCCGACGCCATCGAGCAGGCGCTGACCGCGCACGGCCGCAAGCTGCCGCCGCCGCCCAGCAATCCGATGTCGGCTGACCGCGTTCGCTGGGAGCATATTCAGCGCGTGTTCGAGCAGTGCGACCGCAACGTCTCGGAGACGGCGCGCCGCCTCAACATGCATCGGCGCACCCTGCAGCGCATCCTCGGCAAGCACGCCCCCCGAGAACATTAACGATCGAGCACTGATCACCGTCCAACTCCTGCTCAATGCACTGGCGCTGGGCATGGCCTATGCGCTGGTGGCGCTGGGCTTCGTCCTGGCGCTGAACGCGGCCGGCGCGGTGAACTTCGCGCACGGCGATCTCGTGGTGCTGGGCGGCGCTGTCGCGGTGTTCGTCGGTGCGTGGCTCGGCCTGCCCAGCGTTCTGCTGTTGCCGCTGGTCGCACTGGCGATCGGCATCGTCGGCATCCTTGCCGCGCGCATTGCCATCCTGCCGCTGGCGACGCGACCGCCGGAAGCCACCTTCGTCGCCACCATCGCGCTCGCCGCCATCATCGAACAATCGCTCACCATCGCCATGGCCGGTGCGCCGCGCACCGCGCCGCCGTTGATCGGCAGCGGCTCGTTCCACGTCGCGGGCTTCGTGCTGGGCCGCCAGCCGGTCGCCATCGTCGTCCTGGGCGCCGTGCTGGTCGCCGCCGTATGGCTCCTGCTCGAGCGCAGCCAGACGGGCCGGCGCATGCGCGCCGTCGCCGCCGACCGCTACATGGCGCGCGCCGTCGGCATTCCCGTCGGTCGATACGTCGTCCTGTCGCTGGCGCTTTCCGGCGCGTTGGCGGGCGTCGCGGGCTTCCTGCTGGGACACCAGTTCCTGGTCGCGCCCACGCAAGGAGCCGGCCACATGCTCAAGGCCTACATCGCCGTGGCCCTGGGCGGCTGGGGCAGCGTGCCCGGCGCGCTTCTGGGCGCACTCGGCATCGGCCTCTTCGAGACTTTCGTCGCCGCGCGTTTCGGCGACGCCTGGGCATCGGCCGCTCTCTACATCTGCGTCCTCGCGGTGCTGGCGTTCCGGCCCCAGGGTCTGTTCGGCGAACCTGTCGGCCGGCGCGCCTGACGATGCGTCTTTCGCCGTTCTGGCTGGTCATCCTGGTGCTGCCGCCGGTGGTGGCGCTCGCCGCTCTGCCGCCGTTCGGCCAGCGCATGGTGATCCTGGCCGGCATCTATGGGCTGATGGGCTTGGGCTACCAGCTCGTGTTCGGCCAGCTCGGCGCGCTCAACCTGGCGCAGGGCGCCTTGTTCGGCTTGGGCGCCTATGCGGTGGCGTTGACGGCGCCCATCCTCGGGCCGCTCGCGCTGCCAGTGGCGATCGTGGCCGCGGCGATCCCGGCGGCGCTGGTGGCAGGCCCTCTGCTGCGCCTGCAATCGCATTACTTCGCGCTCGCCACCCTGGCGCTTGCCTCGCTGGTCAATCTTCTGGCGGTGCATGCCGAGAGCCTGACCGGCGGCGCCAATGGTCTTGCCGGTTTCGCGACGGCGTTGCCGCGCGGGGCCGCCCTGCTGGTGACGGTATGGATCTGCCTGATCGCGGGCGTGCTGCTCTACGCCTGGCTGTTCGAAGGACCGCTGGGCAGGAAGGCGCAGCTGTTGCGCGAAGCGCCGCTGCTTGCCGCTACGCTCGGCGTCGACGGCGGCGCCTGGCGGTTCGTGGCGTTCGTCGTCGGCGGCGCGCTGGCCGGGCTGGCAGGCGGCTGTTCGGCCGCCTTGAGCGGCGTCGTCTCCCCGGAGGCCACCGGCTTTCCGCTCATGGTGATGTGCCTCACCCTGGTGGTGCTGGGCGGCGCACGCCATCCGATGGGCGCGCCCATCGGCGCGGCCCTCGCGGTCGGCCTGCCCGAGCTGTTGCGCGACCTGCAGGGCGCCTGGCTGCTGGCCTATGCTGTCGCCACGCTCGCCGTCGTGCTGTGGGCGCCCGAAGGCCTCGCCGGCCTGATCGACCGACTGCGCGGCGCTCGCCGCGCCCTTCCGGTCCCGCCCGGCTTGCCGACATCGGTGCCGCCCGTGCCCGGGGCGCAACGGCTGACGATCGACGGCGTCTCGAAGCGCTTCGGCGGCGTGCAGGCGCTGGCCGACGTGTCGCTGCTGGTCGATCGCGGCGAGATCGTCGGATTGATCGGCCCGAACGGTTCGGGCAAGACCACGCTGCTGAACGTCATCAACGGACTCGAGCGCGCCGACGGGGGCGCCATCTCGCTCGACGACCGGCACATAGAGCACCTGCCGGCGCACGCCGTGGCGCGCGTCGGAATCGGCCGCAGCTTCCAGTCGCTGACGCTGGCCGGCGACACCAAGGCGGCCGACCTCGCGCGTGCGGTGGCGACGGAGGCGGCCTTCCTGCTGCTCGACGAGCCGGCGGCCGGCATCGGCGATGCCGAGCGCCGGGCGCTGGAGTCGTTCCTCGCGAAGCTGCGCGAGTCGGGTCGCGGCGTGCTGATCGTCGATCACGACATAGAACTTCTGTCGCGCACCTGCGATCGCCTGGTCTGCCTCGACCGCGGCCGCGTCATCGCGAGCGGCCGGCCCGCCGAAGTGCGCGCCGATCCGCGGGTGCGCGCGAGCTTCCTCGGCCTCGACGGGATCGCGGCATGAGTGTCGTGCTCGAGATCGGCGACGTTTCGGTCGAGGCCGGCGAGATCGTGGCCCTGCTGGGCGGCAACGGCGCCGGCAAGACCACGCTGCTGGAGACCGTGCTCGGCTTCCACCCGGGCCGCGTCGTGCTGTTCGGCGGCGACGCGAGTTCGCTCACCGTCGAACAGCGCGTCCAGTCAGGCGTCGGCTACGTACCGGAGGGACGGCGCGTTTTCGCCGGTCTCACGGTGCGGGAGAACCTCGAAGCGTCCTCCTCGCTGCCGGCGCTCCAGCGACGCCGGCGGGTCGAGGAGATGCTGGCGCTCTTCCCCATGCTCGCCGAACGGCCGCAGGCCCGGGCGTGGCTCCTGTCGGGCGGCCAGCAACAGATGCTGGCCCTGGCGCGCGCCCTGATGGACCGGCCGCGCCTGTTGCTGCTCGACGAACCGACGCTTGGCCTCGCACCGGTGGTCGTGGCCGATCTTCTGCGGCGTCTCGCGGCCATGACGGCCGACGGCACGGCGATCCTGCTGGCCGAGCAGCGCGCGGCTCTGGCGCTCGGCGTTGCCGGACGCGGCGTCGTGCTCAGCCGCGGCCAGGTCGTGCGGCGCGGCGCTGCTGGCGAGCTTGCGGCCGATCCGACGCTGGCCGACCTGATGGCCGGCGCTTGAGCGCGGGCTTCGGCGTCCGCGGCCGCTGCCGGCCGGGCAGGACCTCGTCGCGCGAGAGATTGTCGTGCACGTCGTCCATGCGCCGGTAGTCGATCGTCACCTCTTCGCCGAGCTCGATGTCCCTGACGGCGTAATAGGTCACGTCACCGTCGTCGGACTTCAGGTTGGGCGTCTCGGAATGGTTCATGTACCAGCCGACCGAGATGCGCAGGAAGTCGATCGGCGCCCAGTAGCCGCCGGTGGTCCGGATGCCGAAGCGCTGAAAGAGCTTCTTGTGCGGTGAGGCATGCGCCTTCTCGAGCGGCACCCATCGGCTGTCCTCGGGCGACCAGACGCGGACGAACGCACCTTTCTCGATCCTGGTATCCGAAAAGCAGCCAATGCCGTGGATCTTGGACGGACCAAGATACAGAAGGGCCTTGTGCCATTTACGCTTACGCATCTTGCGGTGGTCTCGATGTTCACAAGCAGGCGCGCCTTGTGCCCTGCTTCGAGGGCGAGAGCAATGGAAAGTGTGTAGGCTCTGCAATCGAAGCTTCCAAACCCGATCTATGCCGACGTTGAACCAGCCGCCCATCCCGAGCTGATCGATCCTCCGTCGAACGACGCCTTCACCCGGCGGCCTTCCACAGCTGTTCCAGAGTCGACTCTCTGCTGCACCTGCCTCTGTGAGATATCCGGGCTCGCGAGGCTACGCGTCAAACGAGCAAGATGTGTGGAGCACTTCGACCATGTCGGTGCACTGAACGCAATCTGCTTGAGAGCAGCATGGCCCGTACATCTGTGCACCGCTTAGTGGCTAGCCGATTGCATTATTGTTCAAGGCGCACTGGCATGACGCGGCGATGTAGCTGGTGATTGCAAGTGACCCGGCTCTTGGTCTTGAACCGAATCCGCCGACTTGCCGTCAATGTCAGCGTTGCGCGCCCAGCTTCGATCCCCCATACGACTTGCGTGCCAAGGCCAGCAGACTACCGCCGGTTACCGCGCCGGCCACGTAGGTCGCGGCGGCAAGCAATATCAAGCGCGAAGGCTGTTACTGAAGCTGGCGCTATCGGACTCGCCAACCCTGTTTCGCAGGGGAAAGGGAGCAAGTCCGTGAGCCGCGGCAGCGCGCACGTCGCTCGGGCTCATTCCGAACTCGCGGCGAAAGGCACGACTGAAAGTCGAAGCGTCTGCAAAGCAGAGCAACTCGGCAACTCTACCGATCGGCAGGTCGTTCGCGTGGTCGCAAAGCAGCGAAAAGCTTTCCGAGAGGCGCCGCCGCTGGATGTAGTTCGCTACACCGCCTTCGCCTTCCAGCAATCGATAAAGTTGTGAGCGTGACATCGCCGATTCGCGGCACAACGTCTCCGTTCTCAGCGAAGGCGACTGCAGGTTTCTGCTGACGGCTCGCCGTACCCTCTCCATCAGGGTTGCTCTAATCAGAGGTCCAGCGTCCGCTGTCGGGGTTGCGGGCGGCGCGAGGCAGGCAACGATCATGCCTTGAATCGCGGCAGGAAGCCGCTTTACATCCTCTGCGTCGAGATTTGGAAGGTTGCGGTCCAGCAAAAGCATGAAGTCCGCCAGTAGCCTGCCGCTTGGTGTCGTCAGAGCCGTCGCTGTCGCCGCTTCCAGCATCGCCGCTACCGATCCGAAGCTATCGCGCGCCAGATAGAGCTGCACTCGCTCGTCCTGGGCCCGGGCACTACTCATTTCTTCTCCCAGCGACACCACGAAGGGCGTGCCCGCTGGAGCTTTCAGTGAAATCCCGCGATGCTCAAGAGTGGTCTCACTACGCTTGGCAACAGTGATAGCCCAGTGGTCCACCGGATCACGGCGTATCAGCCCTTTCGTCCTGACAACAGAAAGCGCCGGCGCCGACACCCGACTGAAAACGACCCCGTCCAACTTCCAGCTCAGGTTGCTGGCTGAAAATCCTGTCTCCAATTGAAGAGATGACGTTTCGAATACCGAGCCATACCAGGCACGCCAAGCTTCGAGTTGTTCGGGGCCCGGCAAGGAGCACGTGGAGAACTCTTCGGACTGCATTTTCTCCCACCCCTAGAACCGGGAGTTGTCTGCACTTCCTTACGGCGTTGCCTGAATCGTATGCACTGCAGATTGAGCACATCGGCCCTGCGAGAAAAAGGCTGAGCTGGCGCTAATTGCATTTTACAGGGGGTGGATCGACCGTCGGCTCCGACCGGTCTGATTTGCCCGCGCGTGGGGAGGCCATCCGCCGGCTCGCTGAACCGTGACTTCTTCATCGGAAAATTCTTCGTCCGGCCAGACTGCCAAAATGGGATCTTCCAGTCCAAATTGGTCCAAGAAAGCGGGCGAAGGTCACAATGTCGGAAGGTCACGCCCGCCGGCTCTGCGCGTTCCAGAAGAGCTCGAGGTTGGAGATCAGCGCCGGGCTGAAGTGGCACAGCGCCTGCTCGCGGGCATAGAGCGCCGCGTATTTCCGGAATGTATCGATCGGCTCGGCCGACAGGCGCAGCGCGCGGCGATTGCCGATCGCGCCGACCGCGCCCGAGCCGGTCAGCCGGTCGATCACGCGCTCGATGGTGGCGTCCATCTCGGCCGGATCGATGACCTCGTCGCAGATCATGCGGCCGACGTCGGAATCGCAGTCGATGCGGCGCTCGTACATGATCGCCTGGCGCGTGATGCGGTCGCCGACGAAGCGCGCCATCCTGAGGTTGGCCATCGCCGGGATGATGCCTTCCTTGCGCGCCGGCAGGGTCATGTAGGCGTCGCGGCCGGCGATGTTGAAGTCGGTCGCCAAAAGGATCTGGCAGCCGCCGCCGATGGCGAAGGTTTCGATCGCCGAGATCCAGAGCTTCTCGATCGAATCGCCCGCAACCTCGTCGGGCGGCACTTCCGGCTTGGCAAGGCCGCGCATCATCTTGTTCACGAAGCCCAGGTCACGGACCAGGAACCACAGGAACGGGATCTTGCCGTAGTAGAGGTGCGTGAGGTTGATGCCGGCGTTGAAGATGCGCCGGCCGGCATACTTGCCCTCGGGCACGACGTCACCGCGCAGCACCGCGACCTGGCTCTGCGGATCGAGGATACAGACATCGGCCGCGATCTCGGTGGCGGGCTGGGTGGAATTGTCTTCGGAGTTCAGGAAGCGCTTGTTGGCCAGCAGCAGCACCGCCGCCTTGCCCCGGCGCTCGACCCTGGCGAAGCCCAGATCGAGATGGCCGTCGCGCAGGAACTTGGCCAGCGCCTCGGTCGATTCCTCGCGCGGCAGCAGCATGGCGTGGCAGAGGTGCAGCCCGCACTCGGGGTCGGCCAGGAACTGGTTGAACAGGATGCCTTGGTCGATCTCGCAGCCGTCCTTGTCGGCCTGCCGCAGCTCTGCCTCGGCCGCGACCTCGGCGGCGCCGGGCACGAGGCCCGGCACCATCTCGGCGGCGTCGTAGGCCAGCCGCTCGATGCGCACGAACTTCGATCGGTTGGCGGTCAGCCGGTCGTAGAGCGTGCGGGCATGGCGGCGCAGGAAGGCGAAGCGCGCGTCGCGCGCCGCCTGCTTGATCGCCTCGGCGGTGTCGAAGGCGGCAGGATCGCGCTTGGGCTTGGCCCCCAGCCGGGCCAGTCGCGCCTTGGCGTCGAGCCAATAGGCAGAGAAACGAGCGGCATCGGCCGCGAAGTCGCCGTTTGCGACCGGTGCCGAGACCACCGAATCCATGTCTGGTTCTGCTTCCTGCCCGACACAAAATTGGAGCGGGCGACGGGATTTGAACCCGCGACCTACGGCTTGGGAAGCCGACGCTCTACCCCTGAGCTACACCCGCATCGCTGCCATTCTAGGGCAAATCTCCGGTCGACGAAAACAGGTGTCTTGCCGGACCGCGAGCCTCCAGGCCCGCTCATGATCTTCCGGACCGCGAGCCTCCGGCTCGCTCATGCTTCATGAGCGCGCAGGATGCGCGCGGTCCAGAAGAGCATGAAAATGAGCGGACCTGGAGGTCCGCGCTCCGGAAGAGCTCACTTCACTGCGCCATAAAAGATGATCCAGATGGCGAAATCCTCGGTGAAGTCCTCGAAGCCGTGCTCGGCGTGGGCCGCAGCGAAGCACATGTCGCCCGGGCCGACCGCCGTCAGCTTGCCGTCGACGCGATAGAAGCCGGAGCCGGCTGCGACGATGTAGACCTCGTCGCGCTGATGCGGCTTCTGCGGCCCGTTGGTCGGCCGCGGCGTGAACCGGATTTCGAGATCACCGTCGACGAAGGCCTCGGCCGAGCGGCCGGGCTTCCAGGGCAGGCCGCGCGCGGTGGCCAGAGAAATTGGTGGCGGGCTTTGATTCATGGCGACCTCCTGAAGGCCGTGAAGGGAAAAAACTGCCAGAAACCTGTCGTGTAGCCCACCTGGGCTCCACCGAAGCGACGTTCCCAGGTCAGGAGTTCCCTTCCTGCCAGCTGGTTAATTCGACCTTCCAGAACTCTGACGTGGGCAGCTTCACGATCTATGTCGCGCCAGATAAATCGCCAAAGCATCGCCACGATCGACAGCAGAAAGAGGAAGAGCAGCACATTTACGTAGAGCGGCCCCTGTCGCAGAAACACCAACCCAAGTGCCGCAATGCCAATGGAGCTCAGCTGGGTCAGCGAAGCGCCTCGGCTGATCACCTGGCTGCGCATGGCCGAATACTCGGCCAGCAGGACCGTGATCGAAAGCTTGTCCCGATCGTCGATTTCGCTCATGGCAATCTCCGGTGGCATGTCCTGTCGTTCCTGCAGCCTTCACGATAAGGCTGATCTTTCGGCGAGTCAGCACCGGCCATCCGTGATAGTTTCGCCGATGCTCGACGAAGTCCTGACCCCCGAAGAGCGCGCCGTGGTGGCGCGCGCCCGTGAATTCGCCGAGCGACAGGTCGCGCCCAATGCCGCGCGGTGGGAATGGGAGCGGCGCTATCCGCTGGAGACCATCAAGGCCGCCTGCGCCGAGGGTCTGCACACCATCGAGCTTGCCAGGAAGCATGGCGGGCAGGGGCTCTCCTTCTCCTGCAAGCTGCGCGCCTTCGAGGAGATTTCCAGGCACGACTTCGCCTTCGCCTTCGCGCTGATCAACCATCACAACGCAGTGGCGCGGTTCGCCCGCGACGGCCAGCCGGCGCATGTCGCGCGCCTGCTGCCGCGCATGATCGCGGGCGAGGTCATAGGCTGCGCAGGGCTCAGCGAACCTGGCGTCGGCAGCGATTTCGGCGGGCTCGAGATGTCGGCTGTGAAGGTCGAAGGCGGATGGAAGCTGAACGGCGCCAAGGCCTGGATCACCAATGCCGCCGTCGCCGGCCTCTCGGTCGCCTACGCCCAGACCGACAAGAGCCAGGGCTATCGCGGTATCGCCTGTTTCGCCATCGAGGCCGACCGGCCGGGCTTCGTACGCGACAAGCCGTTCGACCTGCACGGCGGCCACGCCATCGGCGTCGGCGGTTTTCGGCTGGTCGACTACGTCGCGCCGGACGAGGCGGTGCTGCATCCGCCTGGCCAGGCCTTCAAGGCGGCGCTCGCCGGCATCAACGGCGCGCGCGCCTACGTCGCGGCCATGTGCTGCGGCATGCTGCAGGCCTCGCTGGAGACGGCGGTGCGCTACACGCGCGAGCGCAAGACGTTCGGCCAGCCGGTGCTCGATCATCAGGGCGTGCGCTGGAAGCTCGTGGATGCCGCGACCGATCTCGAAGCGGCGCGGCTGCTGACCTATCGCGCGGCGCGCCTGATCGACGAAGGCGGCGATGCCGTGTTGCCGGCGGCCCATGCCAAGAAATTCGCGACCGAGATGGCGCTGAGACGCATCGCCGACTGCATCCAGGCGATGGGCGCCAACGGCCTGCGCGCCGAATATCCGCTGGCCCGCCATCTCGCCTGCGCCAAGATCGCCGCCTATACCGACGGCTCGATCGAGATGATGAACGAGCGCATCGGCGCAGGCCTTGCCCAGGTATTTGGGCCGCAGGTCTTCGGATGATCCTCTCCACCGTCGAGATGCATACTGGTGGCGAGCCGACGCGCATCGTCGTCGACGGCTGGCCGCGCTTCTCGGGCAAAACCCTGCTCGACAAGCGGCGCGAGGCGCGCGAGCGCTTCGATCATCTGCGGCGCGGCCTGATGCTGGAACCGCGTGGCCATGACGGCATGTACGGCGCGCTGCTGGTCGAGCCCGACCATCCCGAGGCCGATCTCGCCGTGCTGTTCATGCACAACGAGGGCTACTCGACGATGTGCGGCCACGCCACCATCGCGCTGGCGCGCTGGGCAGTCGACAGCGGCCGCGTGGCGCGGCGTGAGCCCGAAACCATCGTCCGTCTGCAATGCCCGTGCGGCCTGGTGACCGCGCGCGTCGCGTCCGACGGCACGGTGCGCTTCGAGAGCGTGCCGGCCTTCGCCTATGCGCTCGATCGCATTGCGCCGACGCGGACCTGGGGGCCGGTGACGGTCGACATCGCCTATGGCGGTGCGTTCTATGCCTTCCTCTCCGCCGATTCGATCGGCCTCGATCTTTCGTCTTCGCCGATGCGCGCCATCGTCGATGCCGGCGAGGAGATCGCCGAGGCGGCGGCCAAGGCCGTGCCGATCGCGCACCCCGACGAGCCCGATCTCGCCTTCCTCTACGGCACCATCCTGACCGACGGCGGCAACGGCGCCGACGGCAGGCCAAGCCGCAATGTCTGCATCTTTGCCGGCCGGCAGATCGATCGCAGCCCGACCGGCAGCGGCGTCACCGCCCGCATGGCCCTGCAGCTGGCGCGGCGCGAGGCGAAGCTGGGCGACGAACGCCTGTTCGAGAGCTGCACCGGCGCGGTCTTCAGCGGCCGCATCGTGCGCGATGCAGCGCCTGTCGGCGGTCGCAGATCGATGATCGTCGAAGTCGGCGGCCGCGCCCATCAGACCGGCGAGGCCCGCTTTCGCTTCGACGACGACGATCCGTTGAGGGAGGGCTTTTCTCTCGGCCTTTAGTCTCATGTTCTTCCGGACCGCGCGCATCCTGCGCGCTCATGATTCATGAGCGAGCTGGAAGCTCGCGGTCCGGAAGAGAATGACTCAAGAGTTATGCCCGCGGCGCAGCGCCTGATCGAGGTCGTCGAACAGGTCGCCCGCATCCTCGACTCCGACCGACAGCCGCAGCAGGTCGGTTGGGCAGGGCGTGCCCGGTCCCTCGACGCTGGCGCGATGCTCGATGAGGCTTTCGACGCCGCCCAGCGACGTCGCGCGCTTCCACAGTTCCACGCGCGCCGCTGAGGCGATGGCGGCGCGCTCGCCGCCCTTGACGCGCACCGACAGCATGCCGCCGAAGCCGCCCTTCATCTGCTTCTTCGCTGCCGCGTGTCCGGCAAAGGCGGGCAGGCCGGGATAGAGCACCTCCGCGACCATCGGATGGGAGGACAGGCGCTCGGCCAGCGTCTGCGCCGAGCGGCACGCCCAGGCGACGCGTGGGAAGAGCGTGCGCATGCCGCGCATCAGCAGCCATGCCTCGGTCTGGCCGAGGATGGTGCCGAGCTGGGCGCGGATCGTGCGCAGCTTCTGCCAGTGCTCGTCGTCACGCGCGCCGACCAGGGCGCCGGCGATGATGTCGGAGTGTCCGTTGAGGTACTTGGTCGCCGAATGCATGACGATGTCGGCGCCAAGCTCGATCGGCCGCGTCAGCACCGGCGTGCCGACGGTCGAATCGACGCCGAGCAGCGCACCGGCGCGATGGGCGATGTCGGCTGCGGCGGCGATGTCGGTCACGCACCAGGTCGGATTGGCCGGCGTTTCGACCCACACCAGCCTGGTGCTGCCCGGCCTGACGGCGGCGGCGATGGCATCGGTGCGGTCGGCGTCGACGAAGTCGACCTTCAACCCCCAGTGCTGCGCGAAGCCCGCCAGCCAATTGCGTAGTGACCAGTACATGACCTTGGGCGCCACGACGTGGTCGCCCGGCGCCAACGCCAGGAAGCAGGCGGTCGCCGCACTCATGCCGGAGGAAAAGACCAGCGCCTTGGCGCCGCCTTCGAGGGCGGCGAGCGTCGCCTCGGCCTGGTCGAACGTCGGATTGTCGGCCCGCGCATAGATGCGGCCGGAGCGATAGGCGTTGTCCTCATCGCGCTGATAGGTGCTGGCCATGTGGATCGGCGGCACAACGGCCTTGGTGACGGGGTCGATCCAGCCCATGGCCTGCGCCGCGAGAGAAGAGGTGGCGAAAGGCTTGTTAGTCATTGAAATACCAGCACCTTACGTGTTTCTTACAGATGCGCGTGATCTTATAGCGCATCGTCGCACATCCGTTGCAGATGCATTACTATGCAGCCACCGCAACGGGCCGGACTTCCTTATGTCCGATGTCTGCTTGTGTGTCGCGAACCGTCCCATCGTCTCGGTCTGGAACCGGAGTCCGTGTAATGGATGTCGAAACCTTCGCCCACCCGTCGCAACAGTTGACCACTCCCGCCCGTGGCGATCGCGTTGCCCGAACGCGCGACGCCATCATCGGCTCCGCCCTCGCCCTGGCGCTCGCCGGCGAAGTGGCGCCCATCGTCCGCGACATCGCCAAGATGGCGGGCGTCTCGGCACGCACGGTGTTCCAGCACTTCGCCGACACCGCCGAGCTCTATGTCGCCGTGCTCGGCCGCGTGCTGGCGGCCGCTCTCGGCGAGGTCGACTTCAACACGTCGTGGCCGCTCGACGAGCGCATCTCGATGATCATCAACCAGTGCTCGGAGCGCGGCGAGCGCCTGCTGCCGATGTGGACCTTCACGGAGACGCTGCAAAGACGCTCCACGGAGGCGTCCGACATGATCGTGCAGATGTACACGGCCAACCGCGCGCAGCTCGCGAACTGGTTCGAGCATGAGCTGGCGGCGCTGCCGACGGACGCGCGCGAGCGTACTTTGAACGCACTCGCCATGGCGCTGGCGCCCGAGAGCTGGGTGGTCCTGCGCGAGCGGCTCGGCCTGTCGGTCGAGCAGGCGCGCGACGAGCTGACGTTCGTCGCCCGCGCCGTGATCAGCGGCGGCGTGGCTCGCGCATAGCCAGCCGAGCCAACGCCTCGAGCGGCCGATCCCTGAGGCCCATCTCCGCGAGATGGGCCACCGTGTTCTGGACATAAGCGAGATTGCTGCCCGTGGCGCCGTGTCCGTTCCGGACCAGCGCCACGGCTTTTTCGAGCGGCAGCTTGCCCGCGAACTGGTGGTGCTTGCGGTCGGCGAGATAGACCAGAGCCGGCACGGTGCGGCCATCGTCGAGATGGATCGGCCGGATCGTCTCCTCGTAGACGCCGTCATTGTCGATCTCGCGATGGATCAAGTAGCGGCGCACCGCGTCGTACTGCCTGGCGGGCAGGCGATGGGCGAGGCCGCGGCACGAGCCGCCGGGCAGCAGGCCGAGGATGAGCCCGGGCCGCTCGGGCGTGCCGCGATAGTGCTCCGAATAGATGCAGAAGGCGCGATGCCAGCCGTGCAGCCGCGCCCCGCGCGTCTCGGGCGTGGCGAAGCCCGGGTTCCACATAAGCGAGCCGTAGCCGAAGACCCAGAAGGGACGGGCACTCTTATTCATGCTCTTCCGGACCGCGAGCCACCGGCTCGCTTAAGCGCCTTCATAGGCGCGGATGATCATGAGCGAGCCGGAGGCTCGCGGTCCGGAAGAGCATGATCACGCCTGGTTGAGATGGATCAGCGCGCGACGGATCTCGCGCGTGCGCGTGAACAGGTCGAACAGCTTGTCGCCCTCACCCCAGCGGATGGCGCGCTGCAGGTAGAACAGGTCCTCCTGGAAACGCGCCAGCACCTCCAGGACAGCCTCGCGGTTGTTGAGGAATACGTCGCGCCACATCGTCGGATCGGAGGCGGCGATGCGCGTGAAGTCGCGGAAGCCGCCGGCAGCGAAACGCAACACCTCGCTGTTGAGATGGCCGGCGAGATCGTCGGCGGTGCCGACGATGGTGTAGGCGATGAGGTGCGGCAGGTGCGAGGTGATGGCGAGGATGCGGTCGTGATCGGCCGGATCCAGCCGCTCGGTCAGGCTGCCCAGCCCCTTCCAGAAGGCGTCGAGCTTGTCGACCGCGGCGGCATCGCTGCCGGGCAGCGGCGTCAGGATGGTCCAGCGCCCGTCGAACAGCTCGGCGAAGCCAGCCTCGGGACCGGAATTCTCCGTGCCGGCGACAGGGTGGGCCGGCACGAAATGTACGCCCGCCGGGATATGCGGCTGCATGGCGTTGATCACCGCCTGCTTCACCGAGCCCACGTCGGATACGATGCAGCCCGGCTTGAGGCTGGGCGCGATCGCGCGCGCGGCCTCGCCGCAGGCGCCGACCGGCGTGCAGACGATCACCAGGTCGGCATCCGCGCAGGCGGCCGCGAGATCGGTGCCGCAATGGTCGACCAGTTTCAGCCGGTTGGCGGTCGCCGCCGTCTCCGCGCTGCGCGTGGCGGCGACGATCGTGGTGGCGAGGCCGCCGCGGCGCGCGGCGAGCGCGATCGAGCCGCCGATCAGGCCGATGCCGATCAGGGCGATCTTGTCGAAGATCCGCTGCGATTGGGGCTTGGTCATTTGTTGCTGGCGACGAAGCGGCTGAGCGAAGCGTGCACGGCCTTGACCTCGCTCTCGGTGCCGATGGTGATGCGCAAGAACTCCGGCAGGCCATAGCCCGCGATCATGCGCGGGATCAGCCCGTCATTCATCATCCAGTCGTTGGCGGCGGTGGCGCGCTCCTTGGAGCCGAAGCCCACCGTCACGAAGTTGCCGACGCTCGGCAGGGGCGTCAGGCCAAGCTTGGTGAGCTCGGTGCTGAGCCAGGGCAGCCAGATGTCGTTGTTGGTGCGGCTGGCATCGGTGTGGGCGATGTCGGCCATCGCCGCGATGCCCGCGGCCTGCGCCGCCAGATTGACGTTGAACGGCTGGCGCAGCCGGCTCATGACGTCGACGATGCCGGCAGGGCCGTACATCCAGCCCAGCCGCAATCCGCCCAGCCCGTAGATCTTGGAGAAGGTGCGGGTCATCACGACGTTCTCGGCCTGGTCGACCAGCTCGACGCCCGATTCGTAGTCGTTGCGGCTGACGTACTCCGCATAGGCTGCGTCGATCACCAGCAGGACGTTCTTCGGCAGCCCGGCATGCAGGCGGCGCACGTCGTCCTTGGTGATGTAGGTGCCCGTCGGATTGTTGGGATTGGCGACGCAGACGACCCGGGTCTTGTTGCTGACCTTGGCCAGCATCGCGTCGACATCGCAGCGATGGTCCTTCTCCGCCGCCGCGACCGGCGTCGCGCCCACGCCCAGCGCGTTGATGGGATACATCAGGAAGCCGAACTGGCTGTAGAGCAGCTCGTCACCCGGACCGCAGTAGGCGCGCACCAGCAGGTTCAGAAGCTCGTCGGAGCCCGCGCCGCAGACGATGCGCTTGGCGTCGAGGCCGTAATGCCGGCCGATTGCGGAGCGGAGCGCGCCGGAATCGCCGTCGGGATAGCGATGCAGCTCGGTTGCCGCCTTGGCGTAGGCCGCCATGGCCTTGGGGCTGGGGCCGAGCGCGCCTTCGTTCGACGACAGCTTGGCGATCGTCTGCTTGCCCTCGACCGAATCCTTGCCCGGCACATAGGGCGCGATCTTCATGATGCCCGGACGCGGGGTAAGCGCGCTCATCGCGATCTCCTAAATTGGTCAGGCCCGCGCGGTCGCCGGCACGGCGTAGGCGCCGATCGCCGCCACACGGCCGTTCTCCAGCTCCAGGGCGGTCTCGAGCGAGCGCAGGCGCTTGTCGCCATCGGCGATCACGCCCGGCAGCTCGACGAGATAGTGATGCACGCCGCCCGCAACCTGGTCCAGCACCGACGTGGAGGCTGGGAGGCCCGCCTTGGCGAGGGCGCCGGAGATGCGGTTGCGACTGAGGCCGCCCGCCGATTCGATCGAGATCAAGGCGCGGTCGTCGCCCGATTCCTCGGGCTCCATGCGCGCCAGCACGAAGGCCGAGATGCCGCGTGCCCGGGCATTGGGCATGACCACGAAGGGGAGTCGCGCGACGACGTTCGGCAGCGTGGCATCACGGCCCGCCAGCAACGGCCACCAGGGCGCAGCGTCGGCCTCGATCGGCGCGGGCACGACGCCCAGCGTCGATGGATTGGCGCGCACCGCCGCCAGCACCTGGGCGGGCGTGTCGTTGGCGACGAAGGTGATCTGGCAGCCGAAATGGTCGCGTGCGAGGTCCCAGTAGCCAGGCTGATCGTGCGGGCGGCAGATCGCGACCTTGATGTCCGGCGTCTGCATCAGGGTGAAGGCGCACATCATCTCGCGCCACATGCGGTAGACCGCGGCGACGGGAAAGGGGCTCTGGTGCGCCTCGATCCGCTGGCGCATGACCTTGGCCTCGCGACCGGGCCGCAGCGCCAGCCCGCCCGGCGGCTTGGAGGCGGCGATGCGATCGACCAGGGCTGCCCGGCGCTGGATGAGGCCATGCAATTCGCCGTCGATGGCGTCGATTTCCTGGCGCAAGCTGTCGAGACTGGGGGCGTCCATGAAGCCGTTGGTCCTGTGAGGCAGCGGCGATACTACGTCCGGCCGGCCCCCGTAAAGGCAAGAAACCTCAGGCAGGCCGACGGGCGCTTGCGCAATTCGGGCGACCTCCGTATAGAAGCGTCTCCGTGGAATTTGAGCCGACCGGCTTGCGACCACGTTAAACCTCGCTAAAAGGTCGGAGCGCTCCAAAAAAGCCCCCCGCCCTGGTCGGTCGGGGGCTTTTTTGTTGGCCGTGTGCATTGGCCGCAGGAGAGGACATGGAGGCTGCGATCGAGAATCCGTCGTTCGACGGCCTCGCCGACGCCGAGCGCAAGGCTCTGGCCCGGTGCCGCTACGCGGTTCTGGGCGTCGAGCGACCGCTTCGGCTCGACTGCGGCGTCGAGCTCGGTCCCTATCGCGTGGCCTACCAGACCTACGGCACGCTCAATGCCGACAAGTCGAACGCCGTGCTGATCTGTCATGCGCTGACGCTCGACCAGTTCGTCGCCGAGGAGCACCCGGTCACCGGCAAGGAGGGCTGGTGGGACAGCCTGGTCGGCCCGGGCAAGGTGCTCGATCCGGCACGCTACTTCATCATCTGCATCAACGTGCTGGGCGGCTGCATGGGCACGACCGGGCCGCTGGCGCTCGATGCCAACGGCCAGCCCTGGAACCTGCGCTTCCCGGTCGTGACCGTCGCCGACATGGTGCGCACCCAGGCGGCGCTGCTCGACCACCTCGGCATCCCCGACCTGTTCTGCGTGATCGGCGGCTCGATGGGCGGCATGCAGGTGCTGGAATGGGCGGCGAGCCATCCTGCCCGCGTCTTCTCGGCCGTGCCGATCGCTTGCGCCGCCCGCCACTCGGCGCAGAACATCGCCTTCCACGAGGTCGGCCGGCAGGCGATCATGGCGGATCCCGAGTGGAAGGGCGGCGACTATCGCCTGCACAACACCGTGCCGGCGCGCGGCCTGTCGGTGGCGCGCATGACCGCGCACATCACCTATCTTTCCGAGCAGGCGCTGCAGCGCAAGTTCGGCCGTGCGCTGCAGGACCGCGACGCGCTGGGCTTCGGCTTCGATGCCGACTTCCAGGTCGAGAGCTACCTGCGCTACCAGGGCTCGACCTTCGTCGACCGCTTCGACGCCAACAGCTACCTCTACATCACCCGGGCGATGGATTATTTCGACCTGGCCGCCGCGCATGGCGGCGTGCTGGCCAACGCCTTCAAGGGCACGCCGACGCGCTTCTGCCTGTTCTCCTTCACCAGCGACTGGCTGTTCCCGACGCGCGAGAGCCGCGAGATCGTGCATGCGCTGAACGCCGCGGCGGCAAACGTCTCCTTCGTCGAGGTCGAGAGCGACAAGGGCCACGACGCCTTCCTGCTCGACGAGCCCGAGATGTTCCGCACGCTCGCCGGCTTCCTCAAGGGCGCCGCCGCGGTGCGCGGCCTGAGGGACGTGCCGTGACCGCGGCCGCCATCCGCGTCGACCTGCAGCTCATCGCCGACATGGTCGATCCGGCGACGCGCGCGCTCGACGTCGGCTGCGGCGACGGCTCGCTGCTCGCCTATCTGGTGAACTTCAAGCGCGTCGACGCGCGCGGCATGGAACTGAGCCAGGCCGGCGTGAACGCCTGCGTGGCCAACGGGCTTTCGGTGATCCAGGGCGATGCCGATGCCGATCTGCGCGACTATCCGGACGACGCCTTCGACTACGTGATCCTGAGCCAGACCCTGCAGGCGACGCGCGAGCCGCGCGAGGTGCTGCGCCAGATGCTGCGCGTCGGCAAGCGCGCAATCGTCTCGTTCCCGAACTTCGCGCATTGGCAGGTGCGCCTGCGCCTGGTGTTCGGCGGCCGCATGCCCGAGACGCCGTCGCTGCCCTTCAAGTGGTACGACACGCCCAACATCCACCTCTGCAGCATCGACGACTTCCGCGGCCTGTGCCGCGACATGGGCGTGCGCATCGAGCGCGCCATCGTGCTCGACCGCAACAGCAAGCCGATCAGCCTGCCGCCGCTGCTCGCCAATCTTCTGGGCGAGCAGGCGGTGTTCATGCTGCGGCGGGATTAGCGCAACAGAACCACCTCACCCTGAGGAGCGCCCGCAGGGCGCGTCTCGAAGGGTGGGCAAAACCGATACTGTGGCCCATCCTTCGAGACGCCCGGCGCGCATGTGAATGCGCGTATTCGCACGGCTCCTCAGGATGAGGTGAGGGGTCGGGCCAACAGGGCCTATTTCCTCTGATTGCCGGCAAACACCGCGGTCAGGCCCAACCCGATGAACAGCGTGCCGCTGACATAGCGCTCGACCTCGAGATAGCGTTTGTTGCGGCGCAGCCACTTGCCGGCCGTGCCGGCGAGGAAGGCGTAGCAGCCGTCGGTGATGAAGCCGAGTGCGGCGAACAGCAGACCGAGGAAAACGATCTGCGACGCGAGATGGCCGCGCCCGGGCTCGACGAACTGCGGCAGGAAGGCGAGGAAGAAGAGGGCCGTCTTGGGATTCAGCAGGTTGACGATGAAGCCGTCGCGGAACAGGCGGGCATGGCTGTGCCGTGGCAGGTTGCCGTCGGCATCGACCTCCTCGGCGCGGCCGAAGATCTTCTTCAGCCCGAGCCAGATGAGATAGGCGGCACCCGCCCACTTCACGATGCTGAAGGCGAGCGCCGACGAGGCGAGCAGCGCCGACAGGCCGAGTGCCGCCGCCAGCACATGGACCAGCGTCGCGGAATGGATGCCGAGGTCGGAGACGAAGCCTGCCATCCGGCCCTGCGTCGCCGACCGGGCGACGATGTAGAGCACGGCGGGGCCGGGAATCAGCAGCAGCACAAGGGCGGCGCCCAGGAACAGGCCGATGTTCGTGGCGCCGGGAATGACGATCTCCATGGCGGGACCTTTCTGCGAAGACGCGTTGGCGCCAGAAAGTCCCGGCCCGCGCGGCCTGTCAATGGTCGCTGGAGCCGACGGTGCGCCGGAAGTTGGCCTCGATATCGTCCTGGCTCTGCTTCACGAAGCCGTGCCGCTCATAGAAGCGGTCGGCCGGGCTGCCGATCAGCACGTCGAGCTCGCAAGGCAGGCCGATGGCATCGGCTTCGGCGATCAGGACCTTCAGGATCTCCGTGCCCAGCCCGCGATTGTGATGGCGGCGGGCGAGGTAGAAGGAATCGATCTTGATCTCGGCCTCGCCGACGCGAAAGCCGACGCAGCCCGCGATGTCGTCGCCGACCAGGATCAGGCGCAGGCCGGGCTCGGCGAAATGCTCGCGGAAGATGCGCCGCGCGCGCTCCGGGTGGTAGCGGAAAACGCGCTCCAGATGCTCGCGCATTACTTCGATGCGGATCGCCAGCAGCGGCTCGAAGTGAGCTTCGGTGGCGGATCCGAAACGCCAGGTCGTGGTCATGCTCTTGCCTAGTAGCTCGCCAGGGAGGTTTTGACGAGCCGGTGCGGGGCAAATGAGACTGCCGGCACTGCTGGCACCGATGCTCGCACCTGGGCAGGTTTTTTGGCGCTCTACGGTCCGCCAAAAAAACTGTAGTTGCTCAACAAGGAAACTTAAGTTATATTCATCTGGCGCTCGCCTTCCGGCGGCTCTGCTCTATGCATCGTTCATCCGAAGTCCATCGCGCACGGCAGGCGCCGTGCCGGCCTTTCCTGCATTCGAAAAACCAATTGCGAAACTTGCGTAACTGTCCGAATTCGCCCGGAGCCCCCATCGGTAGTGGGTCGGCTTCCAAGGCAACGCTACGACCTCCGTCGGAAATGCCGGGAATACCGGAAAATCGTCAGCGATGACGGCATTGCATGCACTTGGCCTTCGTCGCAGTGACCAACCAGCTTTCCGGGGTTTTGTTGTCTCACCCAAGGGGTGCAGTCCACACCAAGGAGCGTGCATAGTCGTTCCTGCCGCAATTCAGGCGACCGCGGCGAACGCGCTCCCGTGAAGCGCTGCTAGTGGATGCGGTCCAAAAGCCGCCCCGGCCGGAAAAAATGCGACCAGTCGGCGACGTCGGACCATGCGACCGCCGGATCGTGCGACAGCAGCACGAGGTCGGCGCGGCCGACCAGGTTGTCTTCCGGCACGAAGCCGACGCCGCCGTCGGCAGCGGAAATGCGGCTGTCGACCGAGTTGTCGCGGTTGTCGCCCATCATGAAGTAGTGCTTGGGCGGCACCACGAATACCGGCGTGTCGTCCTGCTGGTCGGAGTCGGACATCTCGACGATCTCGTGCTCGCGCCCGCCGGGCAGCGTCTCGACATACAGGGTGGCGGTGCCGCGGCCGCCGGCGTCGCCGGTGAAGGGGCCGACAGGACGGCGGGGGACGATGGCGTCGTTGATATAGAGCCGCCCGCCCTTCATCTGGATGCGATCGCCCGGCACGCCGATCAGGCGCTTCACGTAGGTCGTCGCGGGATCGCGCGGCAGGCGGAAGACGATGACATCGCCACGCTCCGGCGCCTTGCCGAGCAGCCGGCCGGAGAAACCCGGCAGCAGGTCGATCGGCGCAGAATAGCGGCTGTAGCCATAAGCGTATTTGCTGGCCATCAGCTGGTCGCCGGTGAGAAGCGTCGGCACCATCGACGGTGACGGCACATGATAGGGCTCGGCGAACACGGTACGCACGATCAGCACGAAGCCGACGGCCAGCACGACCGGTTTCAGCTCGCGACCCCAGCCGACGAGGCGCTGCCGGAAAGAAGAACTGTCCATGGTCGAACTATAGTTCGGCCTGCGGCCTTTCCAAGGCAGCGATACCGGAGCGCGGCCTCCAGGTCCGCTCATGTCTTTTGGACCGCGCGCATCCTGCGCGCTCATGAGCGCGCAGGATGCGCGCGGTCCGGAAGACGAAGAGTATGAGCCTAAGCCGTAATCTTGGCGATGCGCGGCCGCGCCACGGCCAGCCAGTCCTTGGTGTCGAGCTCCATCGAGCGGTCGAGGCGGCCGGCATTGAAGAACAGCGTGTCGTTGCCGAGCAGATCCTCCTCGACGACGATCGCGAGCGCGGGATTGAGCGAGAACGGCGGCACCGAGCCCATGACGCAGCCGGTCAGCTCCTGCGCGGTGTCGGGCGAGGCGAAGCCGCATTTGCGGGCCTCGAACAGATTTGCAACGGCAGTGAAGTCGAGCTTGCGGTTGCCCGGCAGGATCGCCAGCACATGGCGCTTGCCGGAGCCGCCGCCGCGCACGTCCAGCACCATGGCCTTGGCCGCCTGGTCGGGGCGATTGCCGCGGATGGCGCTGATCTTGTCCGAGCGCCCCTCGGGTTCGTGCTCGATGACGCGGAACCTGGCCTTGGCCTCGCCCAGCATCGCCACGATCCGGTCGAATACGTCAGCGGCCACGGACCACCTTCTCCGACAGGATCTTCAGCGCCTCGTCGAGACTCGGCACCTTGCCGTCGGCGGGCGCGATGCCGGCATCGACGGTGCGACGATGGCTGCGCTCGATCACCTCGGTCATCAGCGGATCGACGCCGGTCTCGCGCAAGGTCCGGCCGACCAGCCCCATCTCCTCCCAGCGCCGGTGCGCGTGGACGATGTGGGTCTGCACCAGCATGCCGACGAACTGGCCGAAGCTGATCTGGTCGACGTCGCCCATGCAGTCCATGACTTCCTCGAGGATGCCCTGGCGCTCGGCCGTGACGTAGGCTTCCACGCCCAGCGCCTCGACGCCCTTGATCAGGACGCTGCGGATCATCTTCACCGACGAGGCGCTGCCGGGCTTGGGGCCCAGCACCTTGGCCGCGAAGCCGCTGGCATTCATCCAGGCCACGACCGGCTCGACATCCCCGCCCGCCACCAGCATGGGCGCCTTGATGCCCTGCTTGAAGAAGCCGCCCATGACGGCGATGTCGATGTAGCGGCCGCCGGCCGCCTCGATGGGCGCGCGGTCCTCGTCGGACATGCGGCCGGTCACGGTGCAGAGGTCGAGATAGTGCGCGCCCTTCTTGAGCAGCGGCGCGGCCGACTTCGCAGCTTCAAGGGCATGCTCGCCCTGGACGGCGCAGATCACCAGGTCGGCGTCGCTCAGGGCCGACGTGTAACGGCCTTCGATGGCGACATCGAGCCGGCGCGCTTCCTTGCCGAGCGCGATGCCGCGTGAGTCCTGGTCGAGCGCGGTATCGATGGCGATGACGCGGCGCGGGGCGTTGTCGCCGGGCCGCGGCGTGCCGCGCCAGCCGCCCTCGGCGCACAGCCCGCGTGCGATGGCCGATCCAGCCTCACCAAAGCCCAGCAGCGCGATCACGCGCGGAGACAGCGACATGCGAATGCTCTCGATGATGTGTCGGAAATCAGGACGCCGGTGCTTCGCCGTCCTCGGCGTTGCGCGTGCGCGCAGCCTGCGTGTCGCGCGAGCTCGCGATCCGGAGCTTGGGTCGCACGACGGCGAGCTCGGGCGAGCTATGGCGCTCGGCGATGCCGGCATAGAGCTGCTTGCCGGCCTCGATGACGCTCACGCCGGCGAAGCGGCCGAGCCAGCGCTGGCCGAAGCGCTCGACGGCCGGCGCCATGCGCAGCATCAGCCGCGAATTCGTGGGCGGCATGTAGAGGGCGCGGCTCTGGCGCAGCGGCGCGAACATGTTGGCGCGCAGCAGTCCGGCGAGCTGGCCGGCGGAGTAGGGGTGGCCCTGATAGAACGGCGAGCGGTCGATCTGCGACCACAGGCCGGCGCGGGTCGGCGCCACGGTGATCAGGCGGCCGCCGTCGGCCATCACCCGCCAGATCTCGCGCAGCATCGGCCGCACCTGTTCGGTGCATTCGACGGCATGGACCAGCAGCACGCGATCGACCGAGCGGTCGGGCAGCGGCAGGTCGTTCTCATCGACCAGGGCAACGTGGTTGCGGCCTTCACGCGGCCAGCGCGTCACGCCCTGCTGGGCCGGCATGAAGGCGAGCGTCCGCTCGGCTTCCTCGCGGAACGGCCGCAGGAAGGGCGTGGCATAGCCCAGACCGAGCACCGTCTCGCCGCGCACGTTCGGCCACACATCGCGCAAGCGGGCGCGCAGCAGGCGCACGGTCATTTGACCCAGTGTGCTGCTGTAGAAGTCGTTGAGATCGAGGACGTCCGTCCACATGGGGCGATATTAGCAGAAACTGCGCCGCTGCGGCCATGGTCGGCCCATGGCAGTGGCAAGGCAGCCTTGCTAACGTTGCAACATGAGCACGACGCTAGACATCGTTAGAATCCCGGTCCTGAACGACAATTACGTGTGGTTGATGCGCGAGCCGCAGAGCGGCGCGGTCGGCGTGGTCGACCCGGCCGTGGCCGGGCCGGTGCTGGCCGAGGCGGCCAAACGCCGCTGGAAGATCACCCATATCCTGAACACGCACCATCACGGCGACCATGTCGGCGGCAACTGCGAGATCAAGGAGGCCACCGGCTGCACCATCGTCGGCCCGCGCCGCGACCGCGCCCGCATTCCCGGCATCGACGTCGAGGTCGATGACGGCGAGCGCTACCGGTTCGGCGAGGCCGAGGCCGACGTGTTCTTCGTGCCGGGCCACACCAGCGGTCACGTCGCCTATGCCTTCCGCGAGCAGAAGGCGCTGTTCTGCGGCGACACGCTGTTCGCCCTGGGCTGCGGCCGCCTGTTCGAGGGCACGCCGCAGCAGATGTGGACGTCGCTCAGCCGACTGCGCGCGCTGCCCGACGACATGCGTGTCTACTGCGCGCACGAATACACGCAGTCGAACGCGCGCTTCGCGGTGACGGTCGAGACCGACAACGACAAGCTCATCGAGCGCTCGGCCGCGATCGACGCGGCGCGCGCCAAGGGCGAGGCCACGGTGCCCTCGCTGCTCGGCGTGGAGAAGGCGACCAACCCGTTCCTGCGCGCCGACGTGCCGGCCGTGCAGCGCGCCGTCGGCATGCCGAGCGGCGATCCGGTCGCGGTGTTCGCCGAGGTGCGCCATCGCAAGGACGTGTTTCGGTAGGTTGGACGACTCATAATTCGGACCGCGGGCGTCCCGCCCGCTCATGAGTCATGAGCGGGCGGGACGCCCGGGGCGCATGTGAATGCGCCTAGGTACGCGTATGACTAGCGCTTTACCAGGCAGAAATACGCGCTGATGCCGAGCAGCGCCGCGAGCGCGGCGTAGAGCGGCGCCTGCGGGATATTGAGGAACAGCCACGGCGCCGAGAGCGGGCCGACGGCGGCGCCGAAGTCGCGCCAGGTCGAGTAGCTTGCCTGCGAGCTCAGCACGCTCGACTTGCCGCGCTCGAGCACCAGCACCGGGATCAGCGTGTTGAACATGCCGCGCGTCATGACCACGACCAGCGCGCCCAGCAGCTCGTGGTCGAGGGCGATCAGCGCGAAGCCCGCGACCAGCAGGGTGCCGTTGATGATCGAGATGCGCCCCGCGCCGAAGCGGTCGCCGATCCAGCCGCCCAGCGGACCGGTGGTGATCTCGATCAGCCAGCGCAGCGCCAGGAGGATGGCCGTCGCCAGCACCGGCGCCACCCAGGTGATCGAATCCTTCATCAGGAAGGAGAGGGTGAGCAGGAACACGCCGTCGCTGGTGAAGCCCAGCATGAAGCCCCAGGTCTCCAGGCGGTGCGGGATCGGCAGCCGGAAGGGTTTCTTGTCCGTGATCTCGCGCGGCAGGCGCGGCAGCAGGAGGGCGGCGCCGAGCGAGATCAGCGTCAGGCCGCCGAAGATCAGGAACACCGCGCGCGATCCGACAGTGACGGCGATCCACGCGCCGCCGACCAGCGACATGGCCTGGACGATGCCGATGGCGGCGCGGCTTGCGCCCACGCGCTTGCCGGCGTTGGCGCGGTCGCTGACGGCGTAGGCCAGCGTGGAGAGATTGAGCGAGGCGTAGGAGATGCCCCACAGGATGCGGGCGGCGATCTGGACGGCTTCGCTGTCGGCCAGGCCGTAGAGCGTGGTCGAGACGGCCGAGCCGATGGCGGCCATCACCATCAAGGCGTGCGGCCCGACCTTTCGCCGATCGCAGCCACGCCGGAATTGGCCAAAAGCCTGATCCAGCGGTTGAGCGACAGCAGCACGCCGACCATGGCGAGGCTGATGCCGAAATCCTGATGGTGGAGCGGCAGCACGGCATAGAGCAGCGTGTCGCCGATCATGGCGACGGCGATCACCAGACCCGGCAACGCCATGCCTACCGGCTTTGCGATGGGCGATGGGTTGGCGGTGCTCACGTTCCCGGCTTTACCTCCTCACTTGGCTCGTTGCACCAACGCTTCGCGCAGTGCGGCTGCAGCGAGCGACGTGCCGCGGCGCGCGCCGTGCAGCAGCATGGGCGAGCTCAAGAAGCCGTGCAGCATGCCGCCGAACTCGACGAGGTCGGCCTGGGTTCCTTCCTGGTGCAGGCGAAAGGCGTAGGCGCGGCCTTCGTCGCGCAAGGGATCGTAGCCCGCGGTGATCACCAGGGCAGGCGGCAGGCCGGCGAGGGACTTGGCGCGCAAGGGCGAGACGCGCCAGTCGCCGCGCGAGCCTTTGTCCGGCGTGTAGTGGTCGAAGAACCATTCCATCGTGGCCGCGTTCAGCCCGTAGCCGTCCTCATAGCGACGATAGGACTCCGCACGGCCGACCGCGTCGGTCACGGGATAGGCGAGGAGCTGGAGACGCAGCTTCGGTCCGCCACTGTCGCGCGCCCAGATCGCGACCGCCGCGGCGAGGTTGCCGCCGGCGCTGTCGCCGCCGATGGCGAGCTTGGCGGTATCGACGCCGATCGAGGCACCGTTGGCCGCCACCCATTCCAGCCCGGCCACGACATCGTCGAACGCGCCCGGAAAGCGCGCTTCCGGCGCCAGCCGGTAGTCTATGGCGAAGACCACGATACCGGCCTCCAGCGCGAACTGGGCGCAGAGCACATCGTGGCTGTCGAGATTGCCGAACACCCAGCCGCCGCCGTGGGCGTAGACCAGGCACGGCAGCTTGGCGTCGGGCGGCGCCGAGGCCGGACGGTAGATTCGCACCGCGAGCTCACCCGCAGGACCTGGAATGGTGCGGTCGACGACCTTGGCCTCCGCTGGGCGCGGACCCTGGGCCGCCGGACGCAGCGAGAGATAGAGGTCGCGCGCCGCCTGAGCAGACAATGTGTTCCACGCCGGTCGATTGGCCGCCGCCATCAAGTCGATCAAGCGCTGCGATTCGGGATCGAGTGCCATTCCTCCAACTCCATTCGTTGTGGTCGGCACTCTAGAACACAAAGCTCTTCCTCCCCACGCTTTGCGTCTGTCGGATTCACACATCGTGACCAACCAGGGAGGCGCCATACCTTATAGCGCGGAACTCTGCGAGACCGATGCGCATGACCTTGGGGCCGGGCTTTCCGTAGTAGCCGGTCCATCCGCCGAGGCGGGCGATCAC
>JACPOB010000073.1 GCA_016185145.1 Rhodospirillales bacterium
AGCCTCCGGCTCGCTCATGATTTCATGAGCGAGCCGGAGGCTCGCGGTCCGGAAGAGCATGAATCCTATGAAGGCCTGGCCACCACGATGAACTCGCGGCTCGTCCCTGTCAGCGGCGAGCGGTCCCAGTCGCCATACCACGCTGCCGGCGCCAGACCCGCCGCGGCCAGCAAACGCTCGAGGTGATCGAGGTCGATGAAGCGGATGCGGCTGCGGCCGACGATCGTCCTGCCGGTGTCGGCAAACCGATAGTGGGCAGCGAGGTCCACGACGCCGGTGTTCGGGTCGGCTCTCGCCTCGAAGAACTCCTGGACCTCGCCATGGTCGGCCGTGTCGGCACTGCGGCGTCCATCAGGCGTCCAGGACAGCCACGCCTTGCGCGCGGGATTGCGGGTCTCGAAGGCGAGAAGACCATCGGCGGCCAGGTGGTCGCCGGCCGTTCGCAGGACGGCGACGGCATCGTCGTCGGTCAACAGGGCCTGGAAGGCGTGGCCGGTCATGTAGATGAGAGCGAAGCGCTGCGGCAGCCGCATCATCTGGCCGGCGCTCTTGATCCAGGCAACCCGCTCGCCACCCGCCCGCGCTCTCGCCACGCCCAACATGCCTTCCGCCGGATCGACGCCGGTCACGGCATAGCCTTCCGCGGCAATCCGGCATGCCAGCAGCCCGGTGCCGCAGCCAAGGTCGAGGACGTGCGCGCCGCTCTTCAGCGTGCGCGCCAGGGAGAAATAGAAATCATCGCAGGCGTCCCAGCCGTTGAAGTGGTCGTAGAGCGAGGCGAGGAGGGAATCCTCGAACACCTCGTCTGCGGGCCGCGACATCGTTTTGCGCTCGCTGCTCTACAGCACGACCTCACCCTGAAGAGCGCACGAAGTGCGCGTCTCGAAGGGTGGGCGACAACGATACCGTGGCCCACCCTTCGAGACGCACCGCTTGGCGGTGCTCCTCAGGGTGAGGCGGATCTCCACTAACGCACCACGATTCTCGGCGCCGCGCGCGGCCCACGCTGATTGGCCGAGAGCTGCTTCCATACCCGGCCGGCGATGTTCTTGTAGATCTGGGCGTGCTGGCTGTCGGGCTGGGCGACGACGATGGGATGGCCCGAATCCGAGGTCGTGCGGATGTCGAGATGCAGGGGAACCTCGCCCAGGAACGGCACGCCGAGCTTCTCGGCTTCCTCGCGTGCGCCGCCGTGGCCGAAGATCTCGGACCGCTCGCCGCAATGCGGGCAGAGGAAGAAGCTCATGTTCTCGACGAAGCCCAGGACGGGCACCGCGACCTTGCGGAACATGTTCAGGCCCTTGCGGGCATCGACCAGGGCAATGTCCTGCGGCGTCGACACGATCACCGCACCGGCCAACGCCACGCGTTGGGCGAGCGTCAGCTGCGCATCGCCGGTGCCCGGCGGCATGTCGACCACCAGCACGTCGAGGTCGCCCCACTGCACGTCGCGCAGCATCTGCTCGAGTGCGCTCGACACCATGGGACCGCGCCAGATCATCGGCGTGTCCTCGTTGACGATGTAGCCGATCGACATGGTCCTGAGGCCGTACCGTTCGATCGGCTTCAGCGCCTTGCCGTCGATCGATTCGGGCTTTTCCTTGACGTCGAGCATGCGCGGCATCGAGGGCCCGTAGATGTCGGCATCGAGCAGGCCGGTCGCCACACCATTGGCGGCAAGCCCCAGCGCCAAGTTGACCGCCGTGGTCGACTTGCCGACGCCGCCCTTGCCCGAGGCCACGGCGATGATGTGCTTCACGCCCGGCACGTCGATACGCCCGCCGCCGCCGGTGGTCTTGGCGGCTGGAGCGCCCCGCCCAGGCGCATGGCCATGCACGTGAGACGCAGGGGCGGCGGGGGCCGGCCTTTCCGAGGTCATCACCGCCGTTGCCGACAGCACGCCCGGCATGGTCCGCACGGCCTGTTCGCATGCCTGACGCAGCGGCTCCAGGGCGGTGCCGCGAGCGGGGTCGACATCCAGGGTCACCGCGACATGGCCGCCGCGTATGGCGATGCCGCCAATCATGCCCTGCGCCACGACATTCTTTGCCGTGGCCGGATCGATAACGGCCTCGAGGACCTTGCGGACGGCCGATTCGGTAATTTCCGCCATTGGGCTCGTTTCCGCCATATCGCAATATTGTGTCGCCGCTTGATTGCGGGTGTTGCTGCCGTCACATATATGCAGCGCGACCTGAAATCAAAGCCGACAATAATGCCGAGCAGGGGGCCTGCGGGCCTGAGGTGAAAGATGGCGTGGAACAACAACAGCGGCGGCCCCTGGGGCGGCGGCGGCGGTGGCGGTGGCAACAGCGGCGGCCCTTGGGGCGGCGGCGGCAATCGCGGCGGTGGCGGCGGGCCGTTCGGCTCGCGCCGGCCGCCCGACATGGAAGACGTCATCCGCAAAGGGCAGGAGCGGCTGAAGAACCTCATTCCCGGAGGCTTCGGTTCCTTCAAGGGCATCGCGCTGGTCGTCCTGCTGGGTGTGGTTATCTGGCTGGTCACCGGCTTCTTCCGCGTGCAGCCCAACCAGCAGGCGATCCAGCTCGTGTTCGGCAAGCCTTACGGCAAGCCGGTCGAGCCCGGCCTGCACTACAATCTGCCGAGTCCGATCGGCAACGTCGTCGTGGTGAACGTGCAGGACCAGCGCCGCGTCGTCATCGGCTCGCGCGGCGGCCAGGACCGCACGACGACCTACAACCGTGGCCCGCGTCCGACCTCGACCGAGAACCTGATGCTGACCGGCGACGAGAACATCGTCGACATCGAGTTCGCCGTGCTGTGGCAGATCAAGGACGTCCTCAAGTACGCCTTCGACGTGCGCAATCCGGAAGAGAACGTGCGCGCCGCCGCCGAGGCCGCCATGCGCGAAGTCATCGGCCGGTCGAACCTGCAATACGCCCAGACCGAGGGCCGCAGCCGCATCGAGCAGGACGCCAAGGACCTGCTGCAGCGCATCCTCGACGAGTATGGGCTGGGCGTGCGCATCTCCAACGTCCAGCTCCTGCGTGTCGACCCGCCGCAGGAAGTGATCGCGGCCTTCCGCGACGTGCAGGCGGCGCGCGCCGACAAGGAGAAGAGCATCAACGAGGCCAACACCTACCGCAACCAGGTGCTGCCGCGCGCCAAGGGCGAGGCCGAATCGATCATC
>JACPOB010000130.1 GCA_016185145.1 Rhodospirillales bacterium
CGAGATGCTGAACGGCATGTCGGCCAGGAACAGGCCGAAGATGCCGCCGACCAGGGCCATCGGGATGGCGCTGCCGGCCAGCAGCGTGTCGGTGAGCGAACCGAAGCTGACATAGAGCAGCAGCAGGATCACGCCGATCGCGATCGGCACGGCGATCGACAGCCGCGCGATGGCGCTCTCGAAGTTGGCGAAGTCGCCCGCCCAATCGAGCCGATAACCACTCGGCAGCTTCACTTCCTGCTCGACCTTCTGCTGGGCCTCGAGCACGGCGCTACCGAGGTCGCGGCCGCGTACCGAGAACTTGACCGGAATGTAGCGCTCCTGCTGCTCGCGGTAGATGTAGAAGGCGCCGGTCGTCAGGCCGACATTGGCGACCTCGGCCAATGGCACTTGAACGACACTGCCGTTGGGTCCGGGAGTGCCGATCGCGATGCGCTTGAGCGCCTCGATGTTCTCGCGATAGCGCGGCGCCAGCCGCACCATCATCGGGAAGTGCCGGTCGCTGCCTTCCTCGTAGACGTCGCCCGCCGCCTGGCCGCCGACCGCAGCCTGGATGGTGGCGTTGATGTCGCCCGGCGACAGGCCGTAGCGCGCCGCCTTCTGTCGGTCGATGTCGATGCGGATGGTCGGCTGGCCGAGCAGAGGCGGCACCTGGATGTCGGTGATGCCGCGGATCTTCTCCAGCACGCCGCGGATCTCGACGGCGACCTTGCGCAAAGTCGCGAGGTCGGGACCGGTGATCTTGATGGCGTTCTCGGCATCGATGCCGGACGCCGCCTCCTGCACGTTGTCCTGGATGTACTGTGAGAAAGCAAAGGTGACGCCGGGGAAGGTCTTGCGCAGCGCGCTGCCCATCTCGGCGATCAGGTCCTCCTTGGACAGCCCTTTCCGCCAGGTGTCGAAGGGTTTCAGCGGCACGAAGAATTCGACGTTGGAGAAGCCGTCCGGATCGGTGCCGTCGTCGGGTCGGCCGTGCTGGGTGATCACGGTCTCGACTTCGGGGAAGCTCTTGACCAGCCGGCGCATGCGGTTGGCGTAGGCGTTGCCCTCGTCCAGCGACACCGAGGGCGGCAGCGCCGCGCGCAGCCAGATGTTGCCCTCCTCGAGCTTGGGCAGGAACTCCAGGCCGACCGTGCTCGCCGCCAGGCCGGCTGCGACCATGAGGGCAAGGCCTACCGTGACCGTGAGCCCGCGCTGGGCCAGCACGACGGCGACCACGCGCCGGTAGAGACGGCGCAGGCCGCGCACGATGATCGTCTCCTTCTCCGACACCTTCTCGGGCAGAAGCAGCGCCGCCAGCGCCGGCGACACCGTGAAGGTCGCCAGAAGGCCGCCGGACAGGGCGTAGGCGTAGGTCTTGGCCATCGGGCCGAAGATGTGGCCTTCGACGCCCGACAGGGTGAACAAGGGCAGGAAGCCCGCGATGATGATGGTGGCCGAGAAGAAGATCGCCTGCGTCACCTCGCCCGAGGCGTGATAGATCGTGGCGATCTTGCCGGTCATGCCGCGCGGCGTCGGCTGCATGTAGCGGGGCCGATGGCCGGCGCTCGCTTCGGCGAGATGGCGGAAGATGTTCTCGACCATGATCACCGTGGCATCGACGATGATGCCGAAGTCGATGGCGCCCATCGACAGCAGGTTCGCGGACTCGCCGCTCAGCACCAGGATGACCACGGCGAACAGGAGCGCGAAGGGGATGGTCGCCGACACGATCAGGGCGCTGCGCAGATCGCCCAGGAACAGCCATTGGATGGCGAAGATCAGCACCACGCCCATGATCATGTTGTGCAGGACGGTGCGGGTGGTGATGTCGACCAGCACGCTGCGATCGTAGATGCGTTCGATGCGCACGCCGGGCGGCAGCAGGTCCGAACTGTTGATCCTGTCGACCTCGGCCTCGACCAGGCGCAGGGTCTGCATGGTCTTCGCCCCACGCCGCATCAGCACGATGCCCTGCACGATATCGTCAGAGTCGTCGTGTCCGGCGACGCCCAGCCGCGGCTCGTGGCCGACCGAGATGGTGGCGACGTCGGACACCAGGATCGGCGCGCCGTCGCGCACCGTCAGCATGGTGTGACGGATGTCGTCCATGGTGCGGATCTGGCCGACGCTCCTGATCACCGCCGATTGCGGTCCGAGATTGATGGTGTTGGCGCCGACATTGATGTTGGCGCCGGTCAGCGCATCCAGCACCTGCTTCAGCGTGACGCCGTAGGCCAGGAGCTTGTCGAGATCGACGGTGATGTCATAGGTCTTGCTCTTGCCGCCCCAGGTCGTGACGTCGATCACGCCAGGCACCGATTTCAGCCGGCGCAGCAGGATCCAGTCCTGGATGGTCTTGAGATCGGTGACGGTGAAGCCCTCGGGCCCGACGACGCGATAGCGGAAGATCTCGCCGATCGGGCTCGTCGGCGAGATGATCGGCTGCGCGCCGTTGGGCAATGGCCCGAGCTGCGACAGGCGGTTGATCACCATCTGCGAGGCCTGGGCGTAGGTGAGGTCGTAGGTGAACTGGACCTTCACGTCCGACAGGCCGGTCAGCGAGATGGTGCGGATCGACTTCACGAAGGGAAGCCCCGCCATCTGCACCTCGATCGGGATGGTGATGTAGCGCTCCATCTCGTCCGACGACTGGCCGGGATTCTGCGTCACGATGTCGACCAACGGCGGCACCGGATCCGGGTAGGCTTCGATGTTCAGGTTTTTGTAAGCAAACAGGCCGCACGCAATCATCGCCACGCTCAGGATGAGCACCAGGATGCGCTGGCGAAGAGCGGCGCCGACTATTGCTTGCATTGCGACCTGCCCGGACGACGGCCGCCAGCGGCGGCCCCTCCCTTACAGGCCTCTTACGACACAAGTGCCCTTCAGATATTATGCAAAGTTGCCGGCGAGACTCAGAGGCCACCCATAGGCTTGGTCACGTAGTAGAGAAGCCGGTCGTTCTGGAAATCGAGCTGCGTGGTGACCGCTGTCAGGCCCGGCCCCTGCCATTCGAGCGACGTCACATCGTCTCCGGGGTTTACCGGCAGCACGGGTGCGCCGCGACAGCCCATGAGGCTGACCGCATCCGTTTGGCTCATGCCGCGATGGAGCGCCGCGAGCTTGTCGGGGGTGGCGATGCAGGTCGAGGTACAGCCGCCAACCGACGCCATCGCCGCGATCATCGCGCCACCGGTCATCGCCTTCCATCTCGTCATGGCTGGCCTCCGCGAGTCATCTGGAGGGTGCCGCCTTGGGCGGCTTGCATACCATGCGCTGCGCCGGGTTCGTCGGTTCGTCGCGATTCCACCAGCCGCCGCCCAGCGCCTGGAACAACGCCGCCGTATCGGCCAGACGATTGGCCTGCGCCTGGATGCGCACCAGCAACGCCTGCTGATAGGTCAGCTCGGCGATCAGCACGACGACATAAGTGGTGTCGCCGAGCTCGAGCCGGCGGCGGGCGATGGTGAGGCTGGTCGACGAGGCGTGCTCGGCGTCGACCGCCAGCTTCAGGAGCTGGGCATCGTGCTCGAGTGCGCGCAGGGTGTCGGCGACGTTGCGGAAGCCGGTCAGCACCGCCGATCTGTACTGCGCCTGCGCCTGCTCGAACAACGCCTGCGCTGCCCGCCTCTTGGCCTGCAGCGCGCCGCCATCGAGCAGCGTCTGCACGAACCCGCCGCTGGCGACGACGGCGGCCGGACCGACCATCGGGCTGAACAGCGTGCCGAGCGTCAGGGACTGGGAGCTCACGACCGCCGAAAGATTGATCTGCGGCAGCTGCGCGGCGACCGCGACGCCGACCTGGGCGGCCGCAGCATGCACGTTGGCCTCGGCCGCACGGATGTCGGGCCGCTGCTCGACCAGCCGGGCCGGCAGGCTGAGCGGCAGGTCGGCCGGCAGCTTGAGGTCGGTGAGCTCGAAGCGCTCGGCAAACTCGAAGCTCGGCAAGCTGCCAGTCAGCGTGGCGAGCAGGTTGCGCTGCAGGGCCAGCGCCTTCTGCAGCGGCGGCATCGTCGCCTCGGCCTGGGCCAGGGCGGCTTCCTGGCTCGCGACGTCGGCGCCGGTGATGGCCCCGAGATTGGCCTGGCCGCGCAGGATGCCCAGCGTCTCGCGCTGGGCGGCGATGATGCGCTGGGTCGCCTGGATCTGGCTGCGCAGCGACGCCTCGGTGATCGCCGCCACGACCACGTTGGAGGCGAGCGTCAGATAGGCGGCCTCCAGGAGGAAGCACTGCGATTCGGCCTGCGCCTCGGCCGATTCGGTGGCACGACGCGTGCCGCCCCAGACGTCGGGGATGTAGTTGATGCTGAGGAGCGCGGTGAACAGGCCGAACACGAAGTCGCCGTCGGCGGTCGGCGCCGACAGCACGGTCGGCGCCTGCGTCTGGGCAGCCGTGCCACCGACGCTGACCGTGGGGAAGAGCGCCGCGCGCTGAGCCCGCGCCGTCTGTTGCGACACCCGCAGCGCCGCGACGGCCGAGGCGATGTCCGGATTGGCCCTGAGCGACCGGTCGATCAGCACGTTGAGCTGCGGCGACTGGAAGACCGTCCACCACTGCCCGGGAATATCGAGTCCGTGGACGACGCGCTGGGCCTCACCGCCTGCAATGCCGGCGGAGACGAGGTTTACCGTCCCCTCGTCAGGAACGTAGCGGTCGGTTTCCGGTGGGCTGGGCGTCTTGAAGTCGGGGCCGACCATGCAGCCGCCCAGCACGGATGTCAGTGCGAGAAAGGCTGCGAATTTGCGCCAGACCATCAGTGCGCTCCCGCGACATCGGAGACGGCCGCCGGCTGCCTCACCGCGCGGCGGGAGAACAGCCCGATCGCTGCCGGCAACACCGTCAGGAACAGCAACGGCGCCAACAACGTCCCGCCGACCACGACGATGGCGAGCGGCCGCTGGACCTGGCTGCCGATTGCCGTCGAGAACGCCGCCGGCAGCAGGCCGACGCAGGCCGCCGCGCAGGTCATGAGCACGGGCCGCATCTGGACCGAGCAGGTCTCGACCAGCGCCGTCTCCGGAGTGCGGCCGGCATCGACCAGACGATTGTAGCAGCCGACGACCATGATGCCGTTCATGGCGGCGATGCCGAACAGCGCCACGAAGCCGATCGCTGCCGAGATGCTGAACGGCATGCCGGCCAGGAACAACGCCAGCACGCCGCCGACCAGCGCCATGGGAATGGCGCTGCCGGCCAGGAGGGTGTCGCGCAGAGAACCGAAGCTGGTGAACAGCAGCAGCAGGATCAGGGCGATGGCGATCGGCACGGCGACGGCCAGTCGCTGCAAGGCGTTCTTGAGGTTGCCGAACTCGCCCACCCATTCGACGCGATAACCGCCCGGGACCTTGACCTTCTCGGCGACGCGCTCCTGGGCCTCGAGGATGGCGCTGCCGAGGTCGCGGCCGCGCACGCTGAACTTCACCGGGACGTAGCGCTCCTGCTGCTCGCGATAGATGTAGTAGGCCCCCGACACCAGCTCGACGGAAGCGACCTCGCTCAGCGGCACCTGGGTCACGCCCTTGTCGCCCTGGACGCCGATCGGGATGCGCCGGATCGCCTCGATGTTCTCGCGATAGCGCGGCGCGAGACGCACGACCATGGGGAAGTGGCGGTCGCTGCCGTTCTCGTAGACGTCACCCGCGGCCTGGCCGCCGATCGCGGCCTGGACGGTGGCATTGATGTCGCCCGGCGCGAGCCCATAGCGCGCCGCCTTGCCGCGATCGATGTCGATCCTGATGGTCGGCTGGCCGAGCGAGGCCGACACCGCGAGATCGACGATGCCCGGCACCGTGGCGATGGCGTCCCTGATCTCGTCGGCCACCTTGGCCAGCGTCTCGAGATCGGGCCCGTAGACCTTGACCGAGTTCTCGCCCTTCACGCCCGACGCCGCCTCCTGGACGTTGTCCTGGATGTATTGCGAGAAGGTGAAGTCGACCCCGGGAAAGGCCTTCGTCAGCGCATCGTTGATCTCGGCGATCAGACCCTCCTTGTCGACGCCCTTGCGCCATTGATCGAAGGGTTTCAGCGGCACGAAGAACTCGGCGTTGAAGAAGCCGGTCGAATCGGTGCCGTCGTCCGGCCGGCCGTGCTGGGAGATCACCGTCTCGGCTTCGGGGAAGCCCTTGATGACCTTGCGCATGCGGTTGGCGTAGTCGTTGCCGGCTTCCAGCGAGATCGAAGCCGGCATGACGGCGCGGATCCACATGTTGCCTTCCTCGAGCTTGGGCAGGAACTCCAGCCCGATCGTGCTGCCGGCCAGCACGGCGATCGCGAAGGCGCCCACGCCGGCGGCAACCGTGGCACGGCGGCTCGCCAGCGCGACGTCGCGCAGCTTCGTGTAGCCGCGGCGCAGGGCCCGCACCGCACGGGTCTCGGCGTGGCTCACCCTTTCGGGCAGCAGCAGCGCAGCCAGCGCCGGCGAGACGGTGAAGGTCGCGATCAGTCCGCCCAACAGGGCATAGGCGTAAGTGCGCGCCATCGGACCGAAGATGTGGCCCTCGACGCCCGACAGGGTGAACAGCGGCAGGAAGCCCGCGATGATGATGGTCGCCGAGAAGAAGATCGCCTGCGTCACCTCGGTCGACGCGAAGAAGATCGTCGCCAGCTTGCCGTCCAGCCCTTCGGGGGGGCGCCGGCCGGCTCGGACCTGGGTCCGGCCGGCCTCCGACAGATGGCGGTAGATGTTCTCGACCATGATCACCGTGGCGTCGACGATGATGCCGAAGTCGATGGCGCCCATGGACAGCAGGTTGGCCGACTCGCCGCTCACCACCAGGATCACCACGGCAAACAGGAGCGCGAACGGAATCGTGGCGGAGACGATCAAGGCGCTGCGCAGGTCACCCAGGAACAGCCACTGGATCATGAAGATCAGCACGACGCCCAACACCATGTTGTGCAGCACGGTGTGGGTGGTGACGTTGACCAGTGCGCTGCGGTCGTAGATGCGCTCGATGCGCACGCCGGCGGGCAGGACGCTCGAATTGTTGATCTTGTCGACCTCGGCCAGCACGCCGGTCAGTGTGGGCATCGTCTCCGCGCCGCGCCGCATGAGCACGATGCCCTGGACGATGTCGTCGTTGCTGTTCTGGCCGGCGATGCCCAGCCGCGGCTGGTTGCCCACGGCGACGGTGGCGACGTCGGAGACCAGCACCGGAGCGCCGTCGCGCACCGTCAGCATGGTGTTGCGGATGTCGTCCATGGTCCGGATCTGGCCGACGCTGCGCACGATCGCAGACTGCGAGCCGATGTTCACGGTGTTGGCGCCGACGTTGATGTTGGCGTTGTTCAGCCCGTCCAGCACCTGCTTGAGCGTCAACCCATAGGCCAGCAGGCGGTCGAGATCGATGGTGATGTCGTAGGTCTTCGTCTTTCCACCCCAACCCGTGACGTCGATCACGCCGGGGATCGCCTTGAAGCGGCGCTGCAGGATCCAGTCCTGGATCGTCTTCAGGTCGGCCACCGTGTAGCCCGGCGGACCGACCACGCGGTAGCGGAAGATCTCGCCGATCGGGCTGGTCGGCGAGATCACCGGCTGGACGCCGTTGGGCAGCGGCCCGAGCTGCGACAGCCGGTTGATCACCATCTGCGAGGCCTGCTGATAGCTGACGTCATAGGTGAACTGCACCTTCACGTCGGACAGGCCGAACAGCGAGATGGTGCGGATCGCCTGGACGTAGGGCAGCCCCGCCATCTGGATCTCGATCGGGATGGTGATGTAGCGCTCGATCTCCTCGGACGACTGGCCGGGATTCTGGGTGATGATGTCGACCAGAGGCGGCACCGGGTCGGGATAGGCCTCGATGTTCAGCGTTCGATAGGCGAACAGGCCGCCAACCATGACCGCCAGCGCGAGAATGACGGCGAGTACGCGTTGCCGGAGGGCGGTGGCGATGACGGCTTGCATGGGGAATACGGCTCTGATCTACGGCTCGGCGGCCGCCGTCAGTCGCGGCGGGCGGCGCGATCTATGAACAGCGTGCCGCTCGTCACAACGGTCTCGCCGACGTCCAGGCCCTTCTTCACCTCGACCATTCCGTTGCTGGTGTCGCCCACGACGATGGCGCGCGACACCACGGTCTTGCTGTCGGGACGCGCCACCCAGACGCGGGCGTTGGCGCCCTCGTAGACGATCGCATCGACCGGCACCGCCGGCATCGAGCGGTCGTCGCCCGAGATGATGCGGAAGGAGGCGAACATCTCGGGCTTGAGCTTGAGATTGGGATTGTCGATCTCGGCGCGCACCGGCAGGCGACGCGTGTTGGGGTCGAGCGCCGGCGCCACGTAGGACAGCCTGGCGTTGAAGACCTGGCCCGGAAAGGCGAGCACCGTGACCTGGACGGGTGCGCCCACCCTCATCCGGGGCGCATCGGACTCGCGCACGTTGGCCACCAGCCAGACCGTCGATAGATCGCCGATCGTGTAGACCGGATCGTTGGCGCCGGCATTGATGTATTGGCCGAGGCCGACCTTGCGCTGGATGACGGTGCCGCCGATCGGCGCCGACACGATGGTCTCCGCGCCGACGCGGTCACGCTTCTCCAGCTCGGAGATCTCCTCGTCGCTGCGTCCGAGGATGCGCAGGCGGTTGCGTACGGCCGCCAGCGCGATGTCGGCGGCGCGGAGGTCGCCCTGAGCCTGCACCAGGTCCGACTGCGCCTGCTCGAAATCCTTGAGCGCGCCGCCGCGGATCGCCAGCAGCTCGCGTTGACGCTTTTCGGCCGCTTGGGCGAGCACGAGCTTGGATTTCGCCTTCTCGACGCCGGCCACCGCCGTGATGAGATCGTTGTGGCCCTGCACGAACTCGCTGGCCTCGATGGCGAACAAGGGAGCGCCACGTTCGACACGCTCGCCGGGCTTGGCGATCAGGCGGCTGACTCGGCCGGAATAGGGTGAGAAGACTGGAGTGGTCGTGTCCTCGTTGATGGCGATGCGCCCGTCCGTCGCCCGCTCCTCGCGGAAGGCGAGAGCCTCGACCTTGGCGAACTTGAAGCCGAACCATTGCGCTTCACTCGGCCGGAACGCACCGTCGCTCTCTACCGGAGCCGCCGGCGGCGCGAGCGCATTGCCTGGCGGCGTGTAGAGCATCCAGCCCGCCACGACGGCGACGCCCGCAATGCCGGCTAATGCAAGCAACAGGCGATAGCGCGGCGGGCGCTTGTCGGATGATGGTTGATCCTGGCGAGTCATGGCGCGTGGAACTTAGGCAGTCCAGATTACGGAAGCCTGACGCGAAGCTGTCAGATGGCGGTCCAGTCCCTATCTGCGTGCTAAGATGTAATCTATCGCGAGCCGATGATGGAAAACGCGCCGATGCGAATCCTTCTGGTCGAGGACAATCAGGAACTGGTCTCGTTGCTGCTGCGTGGGCTCAAACGCAGCGGATTCTCCGCCGATTCGGTCGCGACTGCCGGCGATGCCGCTCATGCGCTGGCCACGGTCCGCTACGCGGCGGTCGTGCTCGACCTGGGGCTGCCGGACCAGGATGGACTTGCCTGGCTGCGCGACGTTCGAAGCCGTGGCGATTCGACGCCCATTCTGGTGCTCACCGCACGCGACGGCGTCAGCGACCGCGTCACCGGCCTCAGGGCGGGAGCCGACGACTATCTGGTGAAGCCGTTGGCCATGGAGGAGTTGGTGGCGCGGCTCCGGGCGCTGTTGCGGCGGTCCAACAATCTCCTCGGCCAGTGCCTGACGTTGGGCAACGTGGCGCTCGACACCGAAGGCCGCCAGGTGACTGTCGGGGGCACCGTGCGCCCCTTCTCCAGTCGCGAGACGGCGGTGCTGGAGATCCTGTTGCGGCGCTGTGGCAATGTTGCACCCAAGCGCCTGTTCGAGGACCACCTGTTCGGCCTGTCGGACGAGGTCGGCTCGAACGCCGTCGAGGTCTACATCCATCGGCTGCGCCGCATATTGGCCGACTGCGGCGCCACGGTTCAGGTCCACACCGTGCGCGGCGTCGGCTACATGCTGGCCGAGGCGAAAGGCCCCTGAAGGCGGCGCTCTTTCGAGCCGTTGCACGGGCAATTGGCCGTGGACGCGTTGTCCTCGACGATCAGGACGCGCATCGGAAGACTTGCTGCATGAGAGAATGAATTCGCTGCTGTCAACGTATGCCTTGAGACACTCGTCATGGAGGTTTTGAGGGTTGATCGTCCTCGGTGACAGCACTGCCTGCATATCGATCGAACGACGCAAGCCGTGGTATGATGGTCGCGGCGGCACCCAGATATGGCCGCTCCTGGAGCCTCAAAAGTCGCAATAAAAAAACTGGCCTCGCCGGCGGGTTGCTACCACGCCGATATTAACTGAAGTTATTGACAAGCACGCTGGTGCTCAGTAGAGTGCGAGCGTGTCGCTCTATGCATCGTTCATTCCGACCGTAGGCCAGACCGCTCCCACCTGGAACCGGTGTCCCGTCCGGCACCCTGCGCCAAAACCTTTGTGACGAGCTATTAGATGCATCCCTAATGGATCACTGTTGCTCCCTTGATTAGAATCATTCTAAACTATATTCTGTAAGTCCAAACACGAGCGGAGAGTTCCATGGCGACTGACAGTAAATGCCCTTTCTCGGGCGGCAAGCGATCTCCGACGAATCGCGAATGGTGGCCGAACCAGCTCGACCTCCAGGTCCTTCACCAGCACTCCGCCCTGTCCAACCCGATGGGCAAGGCGTTCGACTATGCGAAGGAATTCAAGAGCCTCGATCTCGATGCCGTGATCAAGGATCTCCAGGCCTTGATGACGCAGTCGCAGGATTGGTGGCCGGCTGACTTCGGCCACTATGGGCCGCTCTTCATCCGCATGGCCTGGCACAGCGCCGGAACGTATCGGATTGCCGACGGCCGCGGCGGCGCCGGCGGCGGCCAGCAGCGCTTTGCGCCGCTCAACAGCTGGCCCGACAACGTCAACCTGGACAAGGCCCGGCGGTTGTTGTGGCCGATCAAGCAGAAATACGGCGCCAGGATCTCGTGGGCCGATCTGCTCATCCTCACCGGCAACGTTGCCTTGGAGTCCATGGGCTTCAAGACGTTCGGCTTCGCCGGCGGCCGCGTCGATACCTGGGAGCCCGAGCAGGACATCTATTGGGGTCCCGAGGGCAAGTGGCTGGCGGACGAACGCTACAGCGGCGATCGCGACCTGCAGAATCCGCTCGGCGCCGTCCAGATGGGCCTGATCTACGTCAATCCCGAAGGCCCCAACGGCAAGCCGGATCCGCTCGCCGCGGCGCGCGACATCCGCGAGACGTTCGCGCGCATGGCGATGGACGACGAGGAGACCGTCGCGCTGATCGCGGGCGGCCACACGTTCGGCAAGACCCACGGCGCCGGCGATGCGGCCCTGGTCGGCCCGGAACCAGAAGCCGCGCCCATCGAGCAGCAGGGGCTGGGCTGGAAGAGCAGCTTCCGCTCGGGCAAGGGCGGTGACCAGATCGGCAGCGGCCTCGAAGTCACCTGGACCACCACGCCGACCAAGTGGAGCAATGACTTCTTCGACAATCTGTTCGGCTACGAGTGGGAACTGACCAAGAGCCCCGCCGGCGCGCATCAATGGAAGGCCAAGGGAGATGCCGGCGCCGGCAAGTTCCCCGATGCCGCCGACCCGTCGAAGAAGCATGGGCCCTCCATGCTCACAACCGACCTCTCGCTGCGCTTCGATCCGGCGTACGAGAAGATCTCGCGGCGCTTTCACAAGAATCCGGCCGAGTTCGCGGACGCCTTCGCGCGAGCCTGGTTCAAGCTGACGCATCGCGACATGGGACCGGTCGCCCGCTACCTGGGCCCGCTCGTTCCAAAGGAACAGCTGATCTGGCAGGACCCGATCCCGGCCGTCGATCATCCGCTGATCGCGGAGCAGGACGTCACAGCCCTGAAGGCGAAGATCCTCGCCTCCGGCCTGTCCATCCCGGAGCTGGTCTCGGCGGCCTGGGCGTCGGCGTCGACCTTCCGCGGCTCCGACAAGCGGGGCGGCGCGAACGGCGGCCGCATCCGTCTGGCGCCGCAGAAGGACTGGGACGTCAATCAGCCGGCCCAGCTCGCCAAGGTGCTGCAGAAACTCGAGGCGATCCAAAAGAAGTTCAACGCCTCGCTGTCCGGCGGCAAGAAGGTCTCGCTCGCCGACGTGATCGTGCTCGCAGGCTCCGCAGCGGTCGAGAAGGCCGCCAAGGATGCCGGGCACGACGTGAAGGTGCCTTTCATGCCGGGACGCACGGACGCATCGCAGGAGCAGACCGACGTCCACTCCTTCGCTCCGCTCGAACCCATGGCCGACGGCTTCCGCAATTATCTGCGCGGCAGGCCGGCTCGCCTGTCGGCCGAGGAGCTGCTGGTGGATCGCGCCCAGCTGCTGACGCTGACGGCACCCGAGATGACCGTCCTCGTCGGCGGCTTGCGTGTCCTCGGCGGCAATGCCGGCGGGTCCAAGCATGGCGTCTTCACCAGGAAACCGGGAACGCTGACGAACGACTTCTTCGTCAACCTGCTCGACATGGCCACGGAGTGGCAGCCGGCCGCGAACGCCGACGGCGTGTTCGAGGGCCGCGATCGGAAGACCGGCGAGGTAACGTGGACAGGCACCCGCGTCGACCTGATCTTCGGCTCGCACTCGCAATTGCGCGCGCTGTCGGAGGTCTATGCCTCGGCCGACTCCAAGGCGAAATTCGTGACGGACTTCGTCGCAGCATGGGTCAAGGTGATGAACCTCGACCGCTTCGACCGGGCCTGAAATCCGTCACCGGGGCGGCAATTCGGCGCTTGTCGAATTGCCGCCCGCCAATGGCCTCACCTCGTGGCAGCTGCGATTGCCGAGTACAGCGCCCACGAAAAGACGCTGGCGGAAAGCAGGAACAGAACCCATTCCAGGCGATCAAAGAAGCCGAGGCGACGCTTCTTGGCCATTTGCGATCTCCGTTGAGCCGCCCAAGGTTCATCGCATCGCGCGCCGATCATTTGCACGGCATGCCGACGTACATCATCTTGTCCGTCGACCAGGCCTCGATGCCGCAGTCCCCAACGGAGGCCGCAGCCTTTTCAGGCTCGACCGTGCGAGAAGGCAGGCCGAGCTTCGCGTCGGCGAGCGCCTTCTCGAGGCCCGGAATGCCGCTCGGATCGCCTGCCTGGCACTGGGCAATCGACATCCTCGACTCGAGGCTCTGCGGCTGGCGGCCGCGCTTGGAACCCATGTCGAGGTAGTGTTCGTACTTGTCGACGAGCGCCTTGCAATACGCAGCGTCACTCGACTGTGCCTGGGCGAGAGCCGGCAACGAAATCGCGGCTACCACAATCAATCCCTTCGAGAAGGCATTCATGATTCTCTCCATCGCTCAACGATCTGAGCGACTGGAAGATCGGCCGAGAAGAAGGCGACGAGACGGCCGCGGGTTTACGCGGTCCTGACGAGTCGCCCTGCACTTCGCTCGTAAGCGCGATGAAACGGGCGGAACAGAATTCTGCTGCGGTTGCATCCTCAGATGACAGTGCTCGCAGCGAGCGATGGAGACCGAAATGACCAAGACGATGATTGTGTTGGGAGTGGTCGCGATGGTGCTCGTGTCAAGACACGGCGTGCACGCACAGGCGGCGGGCTCGTCCTACTGCACGGCACTCGTCAGCAAGTACGAGCACTATCTCGACATGGACTCCAAGCGGGGCCGCCAGCCACAGAGCGCCGAGGCGCGGGCGGGCGTCGAGAAATGCAAGGCGGGCGATACGAGCGGCATTCCCGCGCTCGAGAAGGCGCTCCAGGACGCCAAGATCGATCTGCCTCCAAAGGGCTGATCGAGTCGGTGGGGCATCGCCATCCTCACGTCCGCGCTTCGTGGTGCAGCGGTCGCGCGGCTGGGGACGGCGATGGCTCGCGCCATGCGGCAGGAGTTCACCGGACAGCTTAGACTTCTTCCAAGGTAGCATCGTCGTTGCACGCCATTTTCGCGGCTGCCAATGTGGTTGCCGTGTCAAAATCGTTTTCCGAATCGTCGCGTTCGCGGCCCCGCCGCGTGGCGCTCTTCGTCACCTGCCTGGTCGACCTGTTCCGACCCTCGGTCGGTTTCGCCGCCGTAAAGCTCCTGGAGGACGCCGGCTGCACGGTCGAGGTCCCGCCCCTGCAGGTCTGCTGCGGCCAGCCGGCCTACAATTCCGGCGACCGGGCCACGACCCGGGCGATCGCGGCTCAGGTCATCGACGCCTTCGAGGGCTACGACGCCGTGGTCGCCCCCTCGGGCTCGTGCGGCGGCATGCTGAGTCATCACTATCCGGGCCTGTTCGACGACGATCCGGTCATGAAGGCGCGGGCCGAACGCCTTGCCGGCCGCAGCTATGAGCTGATGGCGTTCCTGGTCGACGTGCTGGGCGTCACCAAGGTCACGGCGCGCTACGACGGCGTCGTCACCTATCACGATTCCTGCTCCGGCCTGCGCGAGCTCGGGGTCAAGGAACAGCCGCGCCGGCTGTTGGGATCGGTGGACGGGCTCAGCCTGCGCGAAATGAAATCGCCCGAGGTGTGCTGCGGCTTCGGTGGGACGTTCTGCGTGAAGTATCCCGAGATCTCCAACGCCATGGTCGGCGAGAAATCGGCCGACATCGCGAGCGTCGGCGCCGGGACGCTGCTCGCCGGCGATCTCGGTTGCCTGATGAACATGGCGGGCAAGCTGCAGCGTGAAGGCAGCCCGGTGCAGGTGCGCCACGTCGCCGAGGTGCTGGCCGACATGGGCGACATCGCCGCCATCGGCGAGGCCTCCGCTCGCAAACCGGGGGCCCACTGATGCAATCGACCGCGCACGACTTCAAGGAAAATGCCCATGCGGCGCTGGTCGATCCCGACCTGCAGGACTCGCTTGCAAAGCTGAAGGTCGGCTTCTCCGAGCGCCGTCGACAGGCGGCCGAGCGGTTGCCGGAATTCGAGGCGCTGCGCGATCGCGCGCGCGACATCAAGAACCACGCCCTGGCCAATCTCGACTTCTATCTCGAGGAGTTCGAACGCAAGGTCACGGGCCTCGGCGGCCATGTCCACTGGGCGCCGACGGCGGCCGATGCGCGGCGCATCATCGCCGACCTTTGCCGCAGCATGAATGCGCGGACCGTGGCCAAGTCGAAGTCGATGGTGTCGGAGGAGATCGGCCTCAACGACCATCTGGAAGCGCTGGGCATCGCGCCGATCGAGACCGATCTCGGCGAATACATCATCCAGCTCCGCCACGAGCCGCCGAGCCATATCATCGCGCCCGCCGTGCATCTCACCAAGGACCAGGTCGCCGACACTTTCCTCGAGGCCCACCGCAAGCTCGGCTTCACCAAGCGCCTGACCGAGCGCAATGATCTTGTCGCCGAGGCGCGCTACGTCCTGCGCCAGAAGTTCCTCGACGCCGACGTCGGGCTGACGGGCGCCAACTTCCTGGTGGCCGAGACCGGCTCGTCGATGCTGGTCACCAATGAAGGCAATGCCGATCTGTCGAACACCTTGCCCAGGATGCACATCGTGCTGGCCAGCATCGAGAAGGTGATCCCGACGCTCGAGGACGCCGCCGTGCTGCTGCGCGTTCTGGCGCGCTCGGCAACCGGCCAGGAATCGTCGTCCTACACGACCCTCAACACCGGGCCGCGGCGGCCGGGCGATCTCGACGGGCCGGAGCACTACCACGTCGTCATCCTCGACAACGGCCGCTCTTCGGTGCTGGGCACCGAGATGCAGGACATGTTGCGCTGCATCCGCTGCGGCGCCTGCATGAACCATTGCCCGGTCTATGGCGCGATCGGCGGTCATGCTTACGGCTGGGTCTATCCCGGCCCGATCGGCGCGGTGCTGACGCCGCAGCTGCTGGGCGTCGAGGAGGCGTCCAACCTGCCCAATGCCTCGACCTTCTGCGGCCGCTGCGAAAGCGTCTGCCCGGTGCGCATCCCCCTGCCCGGCCTGATGCGGCATTGGCGCGAGCGCGAGTTCGAGCGGCATCTCACGCCCAGGACCGTGCGCCAGGGCCTGGCGCTATGGAGCTTCGCCGCCCGACGGCCATGGCTCTACAAGCGCCTCACGGGCCTCGCCAACCGCATGCTCGCCTTGTTCGGCCGCGCCGACGGCCGCTACGGCGCTCTGCCGCTTGCCGGCGGCTGGACGCGCTTTCGCGACTTTCCCGCGCCGCAGCCGGGCGGCACGTTCCATGCTCAATGGAAGCGCAGGAAACCATGAACGACGCCCGCTCCACGATCCTGAACAGCATCCGCCGCTCACTTCATCGCGGCGAGCTCTCGGGCGCCCAGCGCCAGGCTGCCGAGGCCCGGCTGGCCGACCCGCCGCGCGGTCCGGCGGTGGCGCGCGCCAACCTTCCGCAGCCCGACAAGGTGGCGCTGTTCTGCCAGTGGGCTGAAGCCAACAACGCTACGGTGGCGCGCGTGGCGGCGGCCGACGTGCCGGCTGAAGTCGCGAACTACCTGGCGCGCAGCAATCTGCCGGCCGAGGCGGCGATGGCGCCGGGCGCAGCGCTCGACGGTTACGACTGGGCCAGCCAGAAGATGCTGTCGCTGCGCCGCGGGCGTGGCGAGGGCAGCGACCATGTCTCGATCACCGGCGCCTTTGCCGGCATCGCCGAGACCGGCACATTGGTGACGGCATCGGGCCCCGACCATCCGGTGACGCTGAACCTCCTGCCCGATACGCACATCGTCGTGCTGCGCGAAGGCGATATCGTCGGCGGCTATGAGGACGTGTGGGTGCGCCTGCGCGCGCGCTACGGCAAGAACCAGATGCCACGTACGGTCAACACCATTACCGGCCCCTCGCGCACCGGCGACATCGAGCAGACCATCGAGCTCGGCGCCCATGGGCCGCGGCGCATGCACATCGTGGTGGTGCGCGAATGAACCCGGCCGGCGACGCGCGCCCTTCGGAAAGCAAGGAACTGCGCATCGTCGGCACGACTGTCACGCACGAGACCGAAGCGTTGTTCGACCGCGTGGCGGCGTCGGTCGGTCGGCGGATGCCTCGTGTGCTCCAAGTCGGTTCGCGCACGTTGGTTTCGGATCGCAATGTTCTCAACTGGCGCAGCCTGGTGAGCAGGCGATTCGGCGGCAAAAGCCGCTTCCTCGGCATGGATCTCGAGGACGGCGCCAACGTCGACCGGGTGCTCGATATCTGCGAATCCGAGGGCAGCCTGAAGGCCGGCCTGGGCGAGGAGGCATTCGACCTCGTCCTGTGCTGCCACGTGCTGGAGCATACGCGCGATCCCTGGCGGGCGGCGCGCAACATCGAGGGGTTGCTGAGACGGGGCGGCCATGTCTTCGTGTCGGCCGCCTGGTCGCAGGCCTTCCACGCGACGCCGGACGATCTGTGGCGCTTCTCGGTGCGCGGCCTGATGCGCCTGTTCGGGCGGCTGGAGATCGTGGCGGCGTTCTACAGCGGCGGCGATGTCGGCCTCGACGTCGCCTACCGCGTCGTGCGCGACGGCAAGCCTGAGCTCGATCCGCGATCGGGAGCGGTCGAACAGGGCCTCTTCCAGCTCGTGCTGGACCACGAGGACAACCGCGCCGTGCTGGCCCGCCAGGCAACCGAGCGCCTGCCGGTGTCGCGCACCTACATGCCGACGCTGTTCGTCAATATGGTCGGCCGACTGGCCTAGTACCTGCTTTCATTGAATGGTGATTCACAGATGACCTCATCCTCTTATGTCCGATAGTTCAAGGCGTGGGACGAGCTTTTTCATCGCGCTGCGATGGAGCAGTGCGTGATGGGAGGGACAGCGAGGCTGCATGGGTCTGGGGGCAGGCTTTGCTGCGA
>JACPOB010000150.1 GCA_016185145.1 Rhodospirillales bacterium
GCCAGCCTTGACCGCCGCTCCGCCCAGCGCCTGCCATTCGCCTGCAAGGTCGGGACGAAGAAACGGCTCCATGGTCGAACAAAGAAACTCTGCCCGGATACTATGATGCCCTTGACGAACAGTGACCCATATGAGGTTAGGCGAGGGGGTGCAACGCGAAAATCATCTCCTGCATCACCCCCTCACCCAGCCTCTCCCCCAAGGGGGAGAGGAGCATGAAGGAGGATGAACACGAAACGTCGGATCAGTTCAACTTGTCGGTTTCGACCAGCACAATCTCGGCGTCCTCGACGGCCTTGAGCTCGATCTCCGGCACGTCGACCACGGCGACGCCATCGCGCGCCTTGGCGGTCACCGGCGAGCCGTCGGCCGCGCGCACCTCGATCTTGCCCTTGGCCGGCACGAGGTAGGCAGGCCTGCCGTCGAGCTTCTGGCGGATCGTCTGGCCCGCCTTCAGCGTGCCGGCATAGAGCGCGCCGTCGGCATAGAGCGGGATCGCCCCCTCATGCCCGCGGCCCGAGGCCAGCGGCACCAGCCTGCCGTCGCGTCCATCGGCCGGGAACTGCACGGTCTCCCAGCGCGCCGGCACGCCTTCCTTGTTGGGCAGGATCCAGATCTGGAACAGCTCCGTCTCGGCCTGCTCCATGTTGTACTCGGCGTGCTGGATGCCCTGGCCCGCGCTCATGACCTGGATCTGGCCCGCCTCGGTGCGGCCCTGGTTGCCCAGGTGATCCTGGTGGGTGATCGCGCCTTTGATGACGTAGGTCACGATCTCCATGTCGCGATGGGGATGCGGCGGGAAGCCGGACTGCGGCGCGATGCGGTCGTTGTTCCACACGCGCAGCGCACCCCAGTGCACGCGCTCGGGATTGCGGTATTCGGCGAAGCTGAAATGGAAGTTGGCGTTGAGCCAGCCGTGGTCCGACTTGCCGAGTTTCTCGAAGGGTCTGAGTTCGATCATTGGTTGATACCTCTTGCCGCCAAGATGGCCTGTGCAGGCGAGGGATCAAGTTTCTGGTTGGTGACCGCAGGTTGGCGTTGCTCAGGGTGGCGTCAAATCGGCCTTTTCCCAGCCTTTGTCGGGATTGAAGGCGACAATCGACGCTGCGAGCTCAGCCGTGTTGGGCCCGAGGTCGCGCTGGTAGACGACGCCGTCGGGTCCCATGATGAAGCTCATGATGCCGGTCTCGCCGTAGCGTACCGGCCAGGCAATGGCGCCGAAGCCGCCGATCATGCGGCCTCTGATGATGTACTCGCGCGCGCCGCCCGGCGCCGCCGGCCCTTGGGCGTAGAGCAGGCGGAAGTTGTAGCCGTAATGGTCGCCCGGAAACTTGCCGTCGGCCTGGGAATGCGCGACCTCGGCGCCGAGCGGGCTTTTAGGTTCGCCCGGCGCGGTGGGCCAATAGAGCCCGTCCTTCTTGCCCGGCGAGCTCAACAGGCGACGCGCATAGGCCGTGCCACCGGTCTTCATCGGATCCAGCACCGCGTAGTCGCGCTCGGCGTCGCCGATCGCCAGCATCGTCTGGATGGTGCCGAGCTCGTTGCGGCCGAGCTCGCGGGCGAACATCTCGTTGAAGCCCGCGATGGAATCGAAGCGCCACGCCGTGCCGTCCTTGACGATGGGCATGGGCAGCGTCCAGCCGGTCGTGCCGACCTCGACGATCGCCTTGGTGCCGTTGCTGGCCGGATCGATCGTGACCTTGTGCTGCTTGTCCCATTGGGAAAAGTAGGCGGCGAGGTCGCGCTTAAAGCCGTTGCTCTGCAGCGGCGTCAGCGCGTCCCACGGGGCGCCCAGTATCGCTTCCAGCGCCTTGCCGTCGCCGCGCCTCGTCGCATCGTTCAAGGCGTCGGCTGCCGCCTCGGGCGTCGGAAAGCTCTGCTGCTTGCCGATCGAGGGTGGCTGTTGCGCCGTCGCGCCGACGGCCAGCATCAACACCGCGAAGGCAGCCAGCAGGCCGCGCCGAACCATGCTGCTCATCGCCGGCCTCCATGCCCGCCACCACCATGTCCGCCGCCGTGACCACCGCCGCCATGACCACCGCCGCCATGCCAGCCCCCATGGGAGCCATGATTGGCATAGGAGCGACCGCGCTGGGCCTCGTGTTGGACCTGGTGCCCGTGATCGGCGCCGTGGAAGGCATTGCGGTGCTGATCCGAGTGGCCGCCGCCGCGCCCGTCATTGCCGCGCCCTGCATCGCCGCCGCGTCCATCATTGCCGCGCCCTGCATCGCCGCCGCGTCCATCATTGCCGCGACCTGCGTCGCCGCCGCGTCCGTCGTTGCCGCGACCTGCATCGCCGCCGCGTCCGTCATTGCCGCGGCCTGCATCGCCGCCGCGCCCGTCGTCGCCGCGATCGCCATCGTGGCCGCGGTAGCCGTTGCGCCCGTCGGCATTGGCATGATGCTGGTTGTACCGGTCGCGACTGCCGCGGTCGCGGTAGGGCACGCCATGGCGATGCGCCGGATCGTGGTTCCAGCGGCCGTGGTCGTAGTAGTTCCGATTGAAGGTGTTGCTGATATAGGTCGCGCGGTCGATGTTGATGGTGGTGTAGCTGTTGCCGCGCCCCCAGCCGTGCCAGCCGCCCCATCCCCAACCGCCGCCCCAGCCGCCACCCCAGTGCCAGCCGCCGAAGAAGGCGCCGCCGACCGCGAAGCCCAGGCCGAAGCCGAAACCGCCGACCCGGGTGCTGGGCCCGCTCCAGCCGTAGCTCGCCGGCGGATAGTAGTAGGGCGGATTGCTGGCATAAGGCCACGGGCCGTAGGCCACGTTGGGATCGTAGGTCGGCACGTAGATTGTATCGGGATTGGTCGGCTGAATGACGATCGCGGCCGGCGTTCCGTCCGGCGCGCCGGTGCTCGGCGGTTGTGACGACACCGTCTGCTGCGGCGTGGTCTTGAGCGTGCCCGCGGCCTGCGCCTGGGCGCGCAATCGCTGGATCGAGGCCGCGACGTCGGGCTGCTGGGCGAGCATCGCGTCGCCGACCTTCTGGGTCCACTCGAGCTTGCTGTCCATCATCGCCAGGACCTGCGGGAAGGCGACCAGGGAGGTGACGCTCACGTCCCAGCCCTTGTCCTTGACCGCGGCCAGCGCGGCATCGCCCGTCAGCTTGGGATTGTCCTTCGACCAGTGCGCCGCCTCGATCACTTCCAAGGGATAGGTCGCCGCCATCAGGATCTGCGCCAGCAGCGGATCGGGATAGAGCGCGATCGGCGCCAGGAGCTGGTCGAGCTCGGCCGCGGTGAAGGTCTTGCTTGTATCCGCTGCAGCGGCTTGCGGTTGCTCCGCGGCTGGCGGCGGCGTTTGTGCTCCCGACCAACGGCCGATGCCGGCGACAAGGAATGCCGCGGACACGGCAGCCCACTCGCGTCTTTTCATGCTTGCCCTCGCACTCGAGTCGCTTGCCGTCCCTGCAGCGGCGGCGCGATCCTAAGGTGATGCCGACGCGCGGACCAAGCGGAAAGAGGCTGATTTCAAGGTTTATGCGTCGAGACTGAGGAAACGCCGGGCGTTCTTGTAGAGCAGTTGATCCTGCTGCGATTCGGACAGGCCGAGGGCTCGAAGGCGCGCCGTCGGCTGTCGGTCCATGATCGAAAAGGGATAGTCGCTGCCGATCATGAGCTGGCTCGCGCCATAGGAATCGATCAGGAAGCGCAGCGCGGTCTCGTCATAGACCAGCGTGTCGTAGAAGAGCTTTCTCGCCGTCGCGCGCGGCTCGTCCATGGCAGCCTTGATCGGCGCCATCGCCGTCCAGGCGTGCTGCATGCGCGGCAGCACCTGGCCGAAGGCGCCACCGCCATGGCTGAAGCCGATGCGCAGGCGGGGATGACGCTTCATCAGGCCGCCGGTGATCACCGAAGCGATGGCGAGCGCGGTCTCGCAGGGAAAGGCCACGACCTGTTCGAGGTTCGCCGGCCCGACCAGGCGGTCCATGCCGGCCGGCCGCAGCGGATGCACGAAGATCGCCGCGCCCAGGGATTCGGCGGCGGCAAAGAACGGCTCCAGCGAGGGATGCCCCAGCGCCACGCCGTTGATGTTGGTCGCGATTTCGACGCCCTTGAGGCCGAGCTGGCGCATGACGTGCTCGAGCTCGCGTTGCGCCGCATCCATGTCCTGCAGCGGCACCATGCCCAGGCCATGGAAACGGTCGGGGACGGCGCGCACCATCTCGGCGATGGTCTCGTTGACGTGCCGCGCCAGCACCGATGCTGCCTTGGTTGGCAGCCAGTAGGACAAGAGCTCGGGCATCGGCGACAGGACCTGCGTGCCGACATCCATGCCGGGCATCTGCTCGACGCGCCGCGGCACGCTCCAGCAGGCGTCGTCGATGGCGCGGTAGTTCTTGCCGCTGATGATCACCTGCGCGTGGCAGGCGTCGGTGTGCCTGATCGACGGCCAGGGCAGGCCGGCGAATTCGGGTCGTTCGTCCGGCAAATGTGCCGGCACGATATGCGTGTGCACGTCGATGGCGCAGCAGGGCGTACTCATTGCTTCTCCTCGCCTCATGCTCTTCCGGACCGCGAGCTTCCAGCTCGCTCCTGATCATGAGCGAGCTGGTAGCTCGCGGTCCGGAAGAGCATGCCTTATCCTGATCCGATGGTTCGTCAAAAGTCCGGCAAGGACAAGATCACCAAGGCCGACAGGACCAGAGCGCGCCTGGTCGAGGTCGCCACGAGGCTTTTCCAGGATCATGGCTCGGACCAGGTGACCGTGCGCCGCATCGCCGCCGCGGCGAAGATCGAGGCGGGCAGCATCTACTACCACTTCACCTCGCGCGATCAGATCCTGCGCGCCGTGCTGGAGGGCGGCATCGCCAACGCGCGCGCCGAGGTATTGGCGGCGATCGCCGAAGCGGGGGCCGACAGCTCTCCCCTGGTGCGTCTGCGGGCGGCGCTGGGCGCCCATCTCGAGTTCACCCTGCGGCATCACTTTTCCTCGCGGCTGAGGTCGATCCACCGCCTGCCCAAGCGCCTGCGCGACCATCACCTGCAGCAGGAGCGCGACTATGCGGCGATCTTCGCCGACCTCCTGGCGGAGGCCGGACACGAGGGCTTGCTTCAACCGGGCTTCAACCCCTCGGTCGTGCGCATGCTTGCCATGGGCGCCCTGACCTGGGTCGCCGAATGGTACGACCCGGCAGGCGCCATGACGCCCGACGATATCGCCGACCAGCTGATGCGCATGCTGACGAGCGGCATCGTCAGGGGCGCGCGATCAGGAACACCTTCGAGGAATTGAAGATCCAGGTGTCGACGAAGCCCGTTTCCTCGGGCTTGCGGTTGAGTTCGCTCAAGGCGCCGGCAAGGCACGCCCAGTTCAGGATCTCCTGCTGGCCACTGTCTTCGACCGCCGCTCCCGTATAGCCACGCCAGGTCTGCCAGTCGCACGCGCGCAACGCCTCGTACATGCGGCGGTCGGACGGCGTGTCGGGCCAGAGGTAGTGGTTCTTCGCCGTGAGGAAGGCGTGGCTCCAGCCCGATGAGGCGAGCAGCGCCACGCGGTATGGCGACGCCGCCAGCACGCGCGCCGTCGCCGCGCCCATGTCGAACAGGCGGCGCGGGGTGGGCGCCGGCGGGTCGAGCTCGTCTTCGCCGACCACGCGATCGAACACCGGCAGGCCGCCACGCTGCGCCAGCACGCGCCGGCCGTAGCAATTGATGGCGAAGGGCACGATCGGATAGTCGAAGCCCTTGCGATGGTAGTCGAGATACATGATCGCGTTGGTGAACGCGTGCCCCAGCGGATGATGCAGCGGCTTGTAGGCGTAGGCCGTGTCGAAGCCTTCCTCGAGCAGCCGCGTCGCCAGCATCTTGGCGGCGCGCCGGTGGCCCGGCAGCTCGAAGGTCTTGTCCGTCTCGCCCCATACGTTGCCCGGCGGCGAGGCAAACTTGAAGTGCTCGTAGGCGCTGATGCAGTAGGGCGGGACGACATCCTCCTTGAAGTTCTCGTATTGATCGTCACCCCAGATCAGCACGAAATCCGGTTTGAAGGCGTCGAGGGCAGCGCGAGTCCTGTCCATCCAGGCGACGAGATCGGCGCGATGGCGAGCGGCCGACGAGGCGCCCTCGTCATTGCCCCATTCGGCGCGCATCGCCGCGGGCCAACCCGCCGGCGTGCGCAACTCCCGGGGAAGCTGCGGATTCTGCAGCATCCGCTTCAGGATCCATGACATCCGGTCGTCGGTCCCGTGCAGCGGGGGATAGTGGGAGATCCCGAGGGCGAGGATTTCGGCCATGGCGGGTCCTAACGGATGGCGGGATTTCGATCGCAAGCCGGACGCACCGTTTTACCGCCTGATCTACCTGTGGTCGAGAAGAAGGGCGCATGACGATGGCGGCGCGGCGCCAGGAGCGCTACGTTGCCGGCATGAGGCCGGAATTCCTTGGTTTGTCAGACCGCGCGCTGTCGGAGCGCATCCATCAGGTGGAGGCACGGAGCGCCGACGACGATGCGGACTTCGACCTTTTCCGCCGCCTGCGCACCAACCTGTCGCGCGACGCTTGGCAATCCCTGACCGACCAGCTCGGCTGCGATAGCGGTCCGCTTGCCAAGGTCGGCGTGATGGTCTTCCCGCTGGAAGAAGGCCTCGCCCGCCGCCTGCTCGACAACCTGCTTGCCAGCCCGCGCGTAAAGATGCGGCGCAAGGACTTCGCCCTCGGCTATGTCAGCACCAGCTTCGCGCAGTGCGACTATCTCAACAGCAGCAACCAGTATCGCGAGCTGACGCCCGCCACCCGGGCGCTTTTGGCGGAGTTCCTGTCGATCGCCGGCCCCATGGTCGAATCGGCCGTCGGCCATCCCTTCCGCATCGCCTCGACGCGGCAGTTCCAGCTCGTGCCCAACCGGCCGCTCGCCGACCGGCATCTCGACGGCTGGCCGGTCGCCATGCGCAAGATCTTCATCCTGCCGCAGGGCTGCGGGAAGCGATCGAGCACGACCTGGTTCCGTCTCCGCAACGGCGAGGAGTCCACGCTGGAGAGCGAGAAGCCGATCTGGGTGCTGTTCGAGAACAGCGTCGTGCTGCATCAGCCCATCTCGGGCGTGGCGCTGCGGCCGACCATCGAGTTCGACATCGTGCCGGCGCGACAGACGAGCTTCGACGTCGTCGATGCCGGGCTGGGCGGCTGGTATCCGCACTTTCCGACCGAGGCCGAACTGCAGGCCGGGACGCGCCAGAGCCTGCAAGCCTTCCTTGCCGAGAGGCCCGGCGGCGTGCCCGAAGAGAGCTGGCTGCAGCGCATCGGCCGGTCGCTCGGCCGGCTCCGGCCCAAGGCAAGTTAGGGGCGTTTCAGTCGTCGCGCTTGCTGTGAACCAGCAGCGCGAGCCCGACGCCGAGCACGATGGCCGCCAGCAAGCCCAGCGTCATGGCGATGTAGCCGATGAGGCTCAAGGTCGAGCCGGGTTGCCAGCCGACATAGAGAAGGCTGATGCCGAGGCACAGCATCAGCGTGAGCACGCCGATGGCGAGCGTCGGGCCGACGCGCAGCTTGGATCGCCTTGCCAATGTGCCGCTCTCCCGCGGTGGGTGAAGACGCGGGCGATTGTCGGCATCCTGCCGCCTCGCCTGTGAGACCAATCGGTGGCAAGCTCGGCGCATGACTGAACCCGCCGTGCGTACGGCCGCCTGCAGCTGCGGCCAGCTGCGCATCTGCACGACAGGTGCGCCAAGCGTCGTGTCGTCCTGTCATTGCCTGGAGTGCCAGCGGCGCACCGGCTCGCCGTTCGGCGCCCAGGCCTTCTTTTCGCGCGCCGCCATCGTCGCCATCGAAGGGGAGCGCAGCACCTATCGGCGCCAGGCCGACAGCGGCGCCTGGCTCGCCTTCCATTTCTGCCCCAAATGCGGCTCGACCGTCTTCTAGGAGAACGAGCGGCTACCCGACATCGTCAGCGTTGCGGTCGGCGCCTTCGCCGATCCCCACTTCCCGCCGCCGGTGCGCACCGTTTTTACGCGGACGAAGCACGACTGGCTCACCTTCCCCGACATCCCCCACCATCCGGAGAGTCCGGCGACGTTGGTGCCGCGGTAGTTGGCATCATGATCTTCGTCTTCCGGACCGCGAGCCTCCGGCTCGCTCATGATTCATGAGCGAGCCGGAGGCTCGCGGTCCGGAAGAGCATGAGTGTGTCAGGCGAGCTCGTTCTTGTAGATCTCGCCGGCCTTCATGATGAGCTTGAGGTTTCGCTGCGGGTGCAGCAGCACGTCGACGTCCGCCAGCGGATCGCCCTCGACCACCAGCAGGTCGGCATGGGCGCCCTCGGCGATGACGCCCAGCATGCCCTTCTCCATCAGCAGCTCGGCATTGACCGCCGTCGCCGAGTGCAGGATATCCGCCGGCCTGTCGAGGTCGCGGCGCATCTCGAACTCGCGGAGCTGGCACTTCTGCGCCTCCGGCCCCCACAGGTCGGTGCCGAAGCCGATCGGCACCTTGTGCTTGCGCGCCCAGCCATAGACCTGCCGGCCGCGCTCGATGGTGCGCTCGAGATTGCCGACGATGGTCGGCGACAGGTGCTCGTGGCCCGCACTTTCGATCCGCTGCACCAGGGAAATGAACGTCGGCACGTAGAACGCGCGGTGCTCGGCCATCATCGCCACGGTCTCTTCGCTCACGAAATTGGCATGCTCGATCGACCGCACGCCCGCCTCCAGGCAGCGCCGCACGCCCTCGTCGGTATAGACGTGCGCCATCACGTAGGTGCCGCGCGCCGCCGCTTCCTCGACCGCCGCCCGCAGCTCCGCCGGCGTGAACTCGTAGCGCGTCGCATGGCCCTCGGCGGGAAACACCACGCCGCCCGAGGCGAACAGCTTTATCTGCGTGGCGCCGCGGCGCAGTTCTTCGCGCGCGGCCTTGCGGACCGCATCGGCGCCGTCGGTGATCACCGACATGATCGAAAACGGCCCGACATGGCCGCAGGGATCGGTCTCCTCGTCGGGCGTGCGGAAGTCGGCGCCGCCGCCGGTCTGGGTCAGCGCCCGGCCGGAGTAATAGAGCCGCGGCCCGATGATCCGGCCCTCTGCCAGCAGCCGGGCGGTGGCATGGTCGGCGCCGCCCGCCTCGCGGATGGTGGTGTAGCCGTCCATCAGGCAGTTGCGCAGGTAGTTGGCCGAGGCGATGGCGATGTCGGCCGCCGGATTGGCGATGTTCTTGGGCGTGAGCGACAGGCCGGTGATGTGGGCATGGGCGTCGATGAGGCCCGGCATCAGGGTGCGGCCTCCGACATCGACGACCTTGGCGCCGCCCGCGGCAATCGCCGACCCCGACACCTTGGCAATGCGCCCGTCCTGCACCAGCACGTTGAAGCCCTGCTGCAGATCGGCGAAGCCGTCGACGACGATATGGGCGTTGGTGAAAAGCGTCTGCGGCATGGGCCAAGCCTAGCAGAAGCGGCTATCGTGCGGCACCCGAGGAGGAAGAATGGAATTCGCCAACCTGGACTACGCCGTCGTCGACCGCGTGGCCGAGATCACCATGCGCCGCGAGCCGGTGAACGCCATCAATCATGCGCTGATCGAGGACATCAACAACGCCTACCGCAAGGCCAAGGCCGATCCCGAGGTGCGGGCCGTCATCCTCACCAGCGCCTTCGAGCGTTCGTTCAGCGCCGGCATGGACCTTGCGATGATCCGCAACAGGCGCGGGCTCGACCTGCGGCGCTACCTGGAGAAGCTCTACTTCGAGATGCACGACCTGCAGTACCGCCTGGGCAAGCCGACCATCGCCGCCCTGACCGGCCCGGCGCGCGCCGCCGGCGTGACGCTCGCGGTCTCGTGCGACGTGCTGATCGCCGCCGACACGGCAAGCCTCGGCTATCCGGAGATCCTGGTCGGCGTGATCCCGGCCATGCACTTCGTCCACCTGCCGCGCCAGATCGGCCGCCACAAGGCCTTCGAGCTGCTGTTCAGCGGCAAGCCGGTGTCGGCCGAGGAGGCGTGCGCCATGGGGCTGGTCAACAAGGTCGTGCCTGCCGCCGAGGTGAAGGAGGAAGCGCGCCGCATGGCCCGCGACTTCGCCGCCAAGTCGCCGCTGGTCATGCAGCTCGCGCGCGATTCCTTCATGCGCGCCAATGATTTCGAGTATCGCCGCGCCATCGAGAACGTGGTCGAGACGATCTGCAACATCATAGAGACCGATGACGCGCAGGAAGGCCTCAACGCCTTCAACGAGAAGCGCCCGCCGAACTGGTGACCGATGACCCTCGATCCTTCCTCCGCGCTGGTCCTGTTCTCAGGCGGCCAGGACTCCACGACCTGCCTCGCCTGGGCGCTGTCACGCTACCAGCGGGTCGAGACCATCGGCTTCTCCTATGGCCAACGGCACGCCGTCGAGATGGAGGTGCGCGAGCCGGTGCGTCGCGCCATCGCCAAGCTGTCCGACGACTGGCGGCAGAGGCTCGGCCCCGACCGCGTCGTGTCGCTGGACGTGCTGGGCTCGGTCAGCCAGAGCGCGCTCACGGCGGACCTGCCGATGGGCACGCGGCCCGACGGGCTGCCCGCCACCTTCGTGCCCGGGCGCAACCTCGTCTTCCTGACCTTTGCCACGATCGTCGCCTATCAGCGTGGGCTGAAGCACGTCGTCGCCGGCGTCTGCGAGACGGATTTCTCAGGCTATCCGGATTGCCGCGACGACACGGTCAAGGCGCTGCAGGTCGCCATCAACCTCGGCATGGAAGCGCGGCTGGTGCTGGAAACGCCGCTGATGTGGATCGACAAGGCCGATACCTGGCGGCTGGCGGACCAACTCGGGGGGCGGACGCTGGTCGACCTCATCGTCGAGGAGACCCACACCTGCTACCTGGGTGACCGCACGCACCGTCATGACTGGGGCCTGGGATGTGGCACCTGTGACGCCTGCCGCCTGCGCGCCAACGGCTGGAGCCGGTATCAGGCCCGGCTTCCCCCTTGAAACTCTCCCAGGCGCTCCCAAATCGACCGCCGCGGTCGTCTTCGACGGGCCCGCACATTTGTCTCGGCATGTTGCTCTGCGGAGGACGTGATGATGCAAATTGGCGATCTGCAACCCCAGCCACCGGCCTCCCCGAAGGCCCCGCCGGCTGATTCTGCCGAAAAAAGCCAGCCAATCCCCAACCCACCGGCGGAAGAGCAGGAGCCCCTGTTCGTTTCACCGCCACCGCCGCCTTGGCCGCGCGTCTTTCCGGGGCTATAGGCGGTCCGCCCAGACGAACCCAATGGACGGACGCGGATGAACGCAGACGCAGGCACACAATCACATCAGTTCCAGGCGGAGGTCGCCGAGCTTCTCAGCTTGATGGTCCACTCGGTCTATTCCGAGACCGACGTCTTCCTGCGCGAGCTGATCTCCAACGCCTCGGACGCCCTGGACAAGCTGCGCTACGAGGCGATCTCCAACCCCGCGCTGCTGGCCGGCGCCGACAAGCTCGCCATTCAGCTCAAGCCGGATGCGACGGCCAAGACGCTGACCATCGCCGACACTGGCATCGGCATGGATCGCCAGGAGCTCATGGACAATCTCGGCACCGTGGCGCGCTCGGGCACGAAAGCCTTCCTCAAGGGCCTGCAGGACGCCAAGGACGGGCTCGGCCTGATCGGCCAGTTCGGCGTCGGCTTCTACTCGGCCTTCATGGTGGCCGACCGCATCACCGTGACCAGCCGGCGCGCCGGCGCATCGGACGCCTGGGTATGGACCTCGGCCGGCGGCGCGGGCTTCGAGGTACGGCCCGCCACCGAGGAGGAAGCGACGCGCGTGCTGCGCGGCACCGAGATCGTCCTGCACCTGAAGGACGACGCGGCGCGCTACCTGCAGCCGTTCGAGCTCGAACGGGTGATCCACACCTACTCCGAGCACATCCTGTTCCCGATCGAGCTCGTGGACGACAAGGGCGAGGCGCGGCAGGTCAATGCCGCCAGCGCGCTGTGGCAGCGGTCGAAGTCCGAGCTGAAGGCGGAGGACTACACTCAGGCCTATCGCTCGATCGCCATGGCGTTCGACGAGCCCGCGCTCACGCTGCATTACAAGGTCGAAGGCCGACAGGCCTACGCCGTGCTGCTGTTCGTGCCGACCACGCCGCCCTTCGATCTGGCGGATCCCGGCCGCAAGGGCCGCGTGAAACTCTATGTGCGGCGCGTCTACATCACCGACGATGCGGAGCTCCTGCCGTCCTGGCTGCGCTTCGTGCGCGGCGTCGTCGACAGCGAGGACTTGCCGCTCAACCTCTCGCGCGAGATGCTGCAGAACAACCCGCAGGTGACGCAGATCCGCAATGGGCTCACCGGCCGGGTGATCGGCGAGCTGGAGAGCTGCGCGACCAGGGAACCCGAGACCTGGACGAAGATCTGGAACGCCTTCGGTGCGGTCCTCAAGGAAGGCCTGTACGAGGACCATGAACGACACAGCCAGCTTCTCGCCCTGGCGCGCTTCGCCACCACGGCCGGCGACAGCCCACGGTCGCTCAAGGACTACGTCGCCGATCTCAAGCCCAACCAGACCGAGATCTACTATCTCGTGGGCGAGAGCGCCGAGCGCCTGAAGTCCAATCCCAAGCTCGAGGCGGCGCGCGCCCGCGGCGTCGAGGTGTTGCTGCTGACCGATGCGATCGATGCCTTCTGGACAGCCATGCCGCAGGAGTTCGACGGCAAGCCGCTGCGCTCGCTGAGCCAGGGCGATGTCGACTTCGGCCTGGTCCCGCTGCTCGACGACACGGCCAAGGCCGAGGACAAGGCCTCGAGCGACGACGATGCGGCCATCCTGAAGGCGGTGAAGGAGGCGCTGGGCGACAAGGTCTCCGACGTGCGCGCTTCGCAGCGCCTGACCGAGAGCGCCGCCTGCCTGGTCGCCGGCGCCATGGGCCGCGACCGCGAGCTCGAGCGCCTGCTGGCGCGCGCCAACCGCGGCAGCGGCGCCAAGCCGATCCTCGAGCTCAACCTGCGCCACGACCTCGTGAAGGCGATCGGCGCGGCGCCGAACGACGAGGCGGCCGAGCTCGCCAACCTCCTGCTCGACCAGGCGCACATCCTCGACGGCGAGGTGCCGGCCGATCCGGCGGCCTTCGCCCGCCGCCTCAACGCCTTCGTCGTGCGCGGGCTGGGCAAGAGCTCATAGTCTTCCGGACCGCGAGCCTCCGGCTCGCTCATGATTCATGAGCGAGCCGGAGGCTCGCGGTCCGGAAGATCATGATAACTGGACCACGACGCCCTCGTTGTCGCGCAGGGCCAACGCATCGGCGACGGCCTCGCCGTTACGATCGCCATGGGTGGAGAGGATGAGGCGGCCGCGGACGTCGCCCTTGGCCAGGTCGACCTCGATGGGCTCGGCGCCGAGATTGAGCGCCACGACGAAGCGCTCGCGGCCGAGCGCGCGCTGGTAGAGCAGCAGGTCGCCGGCGGCGGCCATCGGCCGATAGTCGCCCAGCGCGAGGGCCGGATGAGCGCGGCGCAGCGCGATGAGCCGCTTGTGCAGAGTGAAGATCGAGGTGCGGTCGGCGCGCTGGTTCTCGACATTGAGCTGGCGATGATCATGGCCCAGCGGCAGCCAGGGCTCCCCCGTGGTGAAGCCCGCCTTGTCCGACGCGTCCCATTGCATGGGCGTGCGACAGCCGTCGCGACCCAGCCCCAATCCGGGAACGTTCAGCTCGTAAGGATCGCGCACGCGGTTCGGCGGAACCTTGACCTGCCGCATGCCGATCTCGTCGCCGTAATAGAGCGTCGGCATGCCGCGCAAGGTCAGCAGCAGCATGGCCGCCACCTTGGCCTGGGCGTCGCCGACCCGTGAGGCGATGCGCGGCTTGTCGTGGTTGCCCAGCACCCAGTTCGGCCAGGCGCCGTCGGGCAAGGCCGCCTCATAACGGTCGATCAGGCCGGCGAGATGCCGCGCCTTCCACGGCGCGCCGAGGAGAGCGAAGTTGAACGGCAGGTGCAGGCCGCCGAGGTCGCGGCCGTAGTAGGCCACCAGCTTCTCGAACGGCAGGTTGAGCTCGCCGATCAGCAAACGATCGGGAAACGCGTCGATCACGCCGCGCAGTCCGGCGATGACGTCGTGGGCCTCCGGCCGATCGGCCGTGTAGAGCGGCAACACGGCCGTGTCCGGCGGATCGCCGTCGCGATAGGCGGGATTGGCCGGGTTGTCGCGAAACGCCTCGTCCTTGATCAGATGGCGGATGGCGTCGGCGCGAAACCCGTCGACGCCGCGCTTCAGCCAGAAGCGCACGACCTCGTGCATGGCCTCGCGCATCTCGCGATTGCGCCAGTTGAGGTCGGGCTGCGAGGCGAGGAAGGTGTGGAGGTAGTACTGGCCGCTCGCGGCATCGAATTCCCACGCTCCGCCACCGAACTCCGACAGCCAGTTGTTGGGCGGCCCGCCGCCGGGCGCCGCATCGCGCCAGATGTACCAGTCGCGTTTGGCCGCGCCCAGCGCGGCGCGGCTTTCCTGGAACCAGGGATGCTGGTCGGAGGTGTGGTTGGCCACCAGGTCGAGGATGACCTTGAGCCCGCGCGCGTGGGCGTCGGCCAGCAGGCCATCGAAGTCGGCCAGGGTGCCGAACAGCGGATCGATGTCGCAATAGTCAGCGACGTCATAGCCGAAGTCGGCCATCGGCGAAGGGAAGACCGGCGACAGCCACAGCGCATCGACGCCCAGATCGACCAGGTGGTCGAGCCGCCGGCGGATGCCCGCGAGGTCGCCCACGCCGTCGCCATCGCCGTCCTGAAAGGAGCGCGGGTAGATCTGGTAAAGGACGGCGCGGCGCCACCAGGCAGGATCGGCCATGTTCGGCGTCCGTCCGCCCGTGCCTCAGGAAAGGTCGACGCCCAGCCGGCCGCGGCGGCCCAGGACTTCGATCGAGACATCCTGCCCGCGGCGATGCAAAGCCACGTCGACCGCCGCATCGCCGAGCGACAGGCGACGCAGCGTCACGTCATCGACGAAATCGGGCAAGAGCGGCTTGTCGAGCGCCACCGAGCCGCGCGTCGTGTCGAAGCGCAACCCGAGGCAGGATTGCACCAGCGACAGCGGCGTCGCCGCGGCCCAGGCCTGTGGCGAGCAGGCGACGGGATAGAAGGTCGGACCATGGCCGCGCTCGCGCGGAAAGCCGCAGAAGAGTTCGGGCAGGCGGCGCAGGTCGATGTAGGCCGAGGCCGCGAACAGCCCGCCGAACAGGCGCGCCGCCTCGCGCCGGAAACCGTAGCGCGCGAAGCCCGCGGCGATCAGGGCATTGTCGTGCGGCCATACCGAGCCGTTGTGGTAGCTCATGGGATTGTAGCGCGCCTCGCCGACGGCGACCGTGCGCACGCCCCAACCGGAGAAGAAGGCGTTTGACGTCAGCGTCTTCACCACCGCCTCGGCGCGCTCGGGCCGGGCGATGCCGCTGAACAGCGCATGGCCGGCGTTGGAGGCGCGCACGCGGCAAGGCCGCTTGTCGCCGTCGAGGGCGAGCACGTAGGTGCCGAGCGCCTTGTCGAAGAAGGCGTGATCGAAGCGCTGCTGCAGACGCCTGGCGCGCTCGGCGTAGCCGTCGGCACCATCGTCGTCGCCCAGCCGGCGCGCGATCTGCGCGGCGGCCTGCCAGGCCCCGAAGGCGTAGGCCTGCACTTCGACCAGGGCGACCGGTCCGTGCGCCAGCGTCCCGTCGGCGTGGAAGATCGAATCGTGGCTGTCCTTCCAGCCCTGGTTGATCAGGCCGGTGTCGCGCCGCCGTCCGTACTCGATGAAGCCGTCGCCGTCGCGATCGCCCGACTCGTCCATCCACTTGAGCGCCGCCAGGATGTTCGGCCACAGCCGGCGCACGGTCTCGATGTCGTCCGTTCGCTCGAGATAGGCGCCGGCCAGCATGACGAACAGCGGTGTGGAATCGACGCTGCCGTAGTAGTGCCGGAACGGCACCTCGCCCAGGAGCGCCATCTCGCCCTGTCGCATCTCGTGCAGGATCTTGCCGGGCTCGGCGTCGTCCGCCTCGTCGGTGGTCACCGCCTGATGGCGCGCCAGGTGACGAAGCACGCCGCAGGCGATCGCCGGGTCGAGCCATAGCGTCTGCATGGCTGTGATCAATGCATCGCGGCCGAACACCGTGCTGAACCACGGAATGCCGGCATAGGGATAGGGACCGTCCGGCGTGTCGGTGAGCAGCATGTGGAGATCGCAGACCGACCGGCGTATTGCTTCGTTGAAGGTGGTGCTCGAGCTCGTGATCGTCGCGGCGCGTCCGGCCGAGGTGCGGAGCGAGCGCCGCGATCGCCGCAGCGCCTGCAGGAAGCTCGGCTTGGCCTGGTCTTGCGCGTTCTCCCCGGCGGCGCAATCGATCGTCAGGTCGATGTTGCGCGTCTCGCCGGGCTGCAGGACGAGATCGAAGAGGGCGCCGTCGACGGTGAGCTTGTCGGGCGGCGTGGCGAAGCTCAGCACTGTGCGGCGCGTCAGGCCGTCGAGGCCGGTATAACTCAGCGTCACCGCGTGACCGTCCACCGAACCGGGATGACGCAGGCCGTGGCGCTCACGCCTTGTGCCGCGGACCTCGAACAAGTCGGCGAAATCGGCGGCGAAGGTGAGGCCAAGCCGCAGCCGTTGCGGCGTGCGGCCGAAATGGCGCACCGCCAGCCGTTCGTGGCAGGCCGCCTCCCACAGGAAGCGCATGCGGCGTAGATGCACCATGTCGTGCTCCAGCACCAACCGTCCCTTCGTGTCGTACAGGTCGGGATTGGTGAGGTCGCAGGTCAGCATGGCGTTGTCGTCGCGCAGCGTCGAGCTCAGCAGCATCGGCCGCTGGCCGTCGAGCGTGACCAGCAGATGGGAGAGATAGCGCGTGTCGCGATAGTAGAGTCCTTCGGGACTGCCCGGGCCGGCGACCGCGTCGCCGTTGGGATCGAACACGCCGAAGCTGTCGCCGTGCTTCAGCGTGCGCGGCCGGCGTTCCTGCAGCGAGGTGGCGGCCGGAATGAAGAACTGCGCCGTCGGCACGCCGGGGCCGGCGGGAGCAGGGGCGTGGGCCACTTGTCCGGCGTTCTTCATGCTGCGTCGTCCTTCATTCGGCGGCGCTCAGCTCGACGGGGTGGCGCGTGTCGACGGGCCGCGACAGTTGCGCGCCGGCATCGAGCAGGCGGCGGTAGATCGCGACATAGTCGCGAGCCATGCGCGCCGCGGTGAAGCGCTGGTCGAAGATCTCGCGAATGCGCCCGCGGTCGAGGTTGCCGATCAGGCTGACCGCCGATACCGCCTCCTCGATGCTGTCGACCACGAACCCTGTGACACCGGGATCGACGACCTCGGGCACCGAGCCGCTGTTCCAGGCGACGACCGGCGTGCCGCAGGCCATGGCTTCAATCATGACCAGGCCGAACGGCTCGGCCCAGTCGATTGGAAAAAGGAGCGCCGATGCATTGCCGAGGAAATCCGCCTTCTCGGCATCGCCGATCTCGCCGATGTAGTGGACGTTGGCATGACGCTCGACCAGTGGCGCGATCTCCTCGCGCCAGTAATCGTGGTCGACCTTGTCGACCTTGGCGGCGATGCGAAGCTCGCGGCCGGCACGCACGGCAATCTCGATGGCGCGGTCGGGCCGCTTCTCGGGCGAGATGCGGCCGAGGAAGGCGAGATAGTCGCCGCGGCGAGAGGCCGGCGGCTTCAGCAGATCCTGCGGCAGGCCATGATGGATGCAGCCCGCCCAGTTCACCGGCGGCATGGGCTTGCGCTGGTTGGCGGAGATCGACACCAGCGGCGCTTCGCTGAAGGTCTTGTAGAGTGGATGCATGTCCTGCAGGTCGAGCCGGCCGTGCAGGGTCGTCACCGTGCGCGAGGCGAAGTCGCGGATCACGGGATAGTGCAGCATGTCGACGTGGAAGTGCAGCACGTCGAACGACGAGGCCAGCCGGCGCACCTCGTCGAGCATGATCAGGTGATAGGGAATCGGGTCCTTGACGTCGCTCAGCCGCAACGCCTTGGCCGTGCACGGCACCAGGCGCGCGCGGGTGCGCGAATCGCCGCTGGCGAACAGCGTGACGTCGTGACCCTGCTCGACCAGTTCTTCGGTGACGTAGGAGACGATTCGCTCGGTGCCGCCATAGAGCCGGGGCGGCACGCTTTCCATGAGAGGTGCGACCTGGGCGATTCTCATCGGGATCCCTCGCTCGGCATCCCGCCGGCCCTGGCCCGGGATACGCTACAGATGTCGCAACGATCTCACCGGGCAATTGGTTGCCGCTGTCGCTCAGGGCGGGGTTTTTATCGTGAACGGAATGTCGCCCTGGACGACCTTGACATCCTGCATGGTGCGTACCGCCCAGCGCAGCACGTACTTGCCGGGCGGCAGTGTCGGTGCGCGCGCGAACAGCACCTCGGGCGCCGATTCCAGCCTGGGCTGCAGATGTTCGACGAGTTGGCCGTCGCGCCAGATCGACAGGCTCGAATGGATGTGGTCGACCGGCCGGTCGAAGCGCACGTAGAACGAGCTGCCAGGCTCGCCGATGACGGCTTGCGCCTTGGGCTGGGAGTCCATGACTTGGACCTGTGCCCAGGCAGATGCCGAGAACGCAATCGCAAACAGGCCGATCAGGGCCGCGCGCCGGATAGAGAATTCCATGCAGGATAATTTCTGCAATCATGCAAGGAGTAAAGAGCGGAAGCGTCAGACGACGTTGACGGCGATGTCGCCCGAGACGTCGACATTGGAACGGTCGCCCGAGGCGCGCAGCAGCACCGAGCCTTTGCCGCTGATCTTGGCGTATTTCATCTTGCCCTCGAAGCCGCCGTAGCCCTCGATGCGGCAGCCGTCGAGCAGCATGCTGCCGCCGTTGAGGAAGGCATCGACCAGATAGGGCTGCGACTTGTAGGTGCTGGCCCGACAGGCGAACAGGCGGCCCTCGTTGGCCAGCTTGATGCCGCAACCGCCGTTGTTCTCGAAGCCGCAGCCCATGGCCATCGAGAAGCCGCTGGTGGCAAGCAGGCCCGGTCCCTTGTTCTCGACGAAGTAGGTCTGCGAGATATTGAGGTCGCGCGGCTCCTGGTACGGGATCGTGCTTTGCGTCTCGATGCCGGCATTGCCGTTTTTGCGCAGCTGGCCGCCGAAGATGGCGATGGCCGAGACGATGCCGATGTCGCCGATCGAGCCGTTGTTGCGGAAGGTCATGCCGTTGCGGCCGTTATCGGCGCAGGTGACGGCATGGCACTCGCCCTCGAACACGCTGCCGTCGAAGTGCAGCCCGTCGCGTGCGAAGTGCTCGATGTCGAGGTTCATCAGCTTCCAGCTGTAGAGCCAGCTGTGATTGGTCAGGCATTCCAGGCCGATCGCGTCCTGGGCGGGGCTGGCGGCGACGATCGTGCCGTTCACGATCTTCATGCCGCGCACGGCGATGTTCTTGGCGCGCGGCGGAATGCGGATGGTGATGGCGCGCTTGGCAGCGTCGTTGAAGTCGGCGATCAGCTTGGCGCCGTTGAGATCGAGTCCCGGCCCGAGCAGGTTCGACGTCAGCTCGATCACGATCGGCCGGCGCAGTCGCACATTGCCGCCGCGCCAGTCGAGCACGTCGCCGTCGGCGAACTTGGCGCGCAGTGCTTCCTCGAAGCCTGCCGCCTCGGTTTCCTTCTTCTGGGCAAGGGCAGGGGCGGCAACGACCGTGGCGCCCGCTGATGCCGCGGCCAGGAACCTCCGTCGGGTCGTACGCATGCCGCAGTTTCCCGCGGCGGGGCCGGTCGCGGCGAGTGATCGAGTTGTGGCTGGCGGCCGGGCCGACCGGGAACAAACGCGGGACCGGATCGTTCCCAGCGCATGGCCCGCACGCTCCGGATCCTGGCCTGGACGGCCGGTGTTCTGGTCGCCCTGGTCGCCGTCGCGATCGGGGCCGTCTATTGCTATGTCACGTCCGACGATTTCCGCGGCCGGGTCGAAGGCCAAGCCAGCGCGCTCGCCGGCCGCAAGACCACGATCGCCGACGTCGCGATCGACTGGGGTTTTACCTCGCATGTCCATCTGAGCGGCGTTCAGCTCGCCAATGCCGAGTGGGCCAAGGAGCCCCACATGCTGAAGGTCGAGCAGGTCGATTTCGAGATCCGCCTGTGGCCTCTGCTCACGGGCGATCTGGTGCTGCCCAGCCTGGTGATGCGCAGCCCCGAGATCGTGATCGAGAAGGGCGACAACGAGCGGCTGAACTGGGAGCTGGGCGAGGCGCCGGCCGCTGCCGCCGTGACCAAGAAGGTCGTCGAGCCGAACAACCGCTTCGAGACGCCGGTGATCGGCCGCCTTGAAATCACCGACGGCAAGCTCAGCTACCGGGATCCCAAGCGCAAGCTCGACCTCGATGGCACGGTGTCCACGGCGACCGGCACCGCGGGCGACCAACCGCAGGCGAAGCTCGAGCTCGAGGGCAAGCTCGAGGGCCGGCCGCTTGCCCTTCGCTTCGTGGGCGGCTCGATCATCATGCTGCGCGATACCGATCGGCCCTACCCGCTCGACCTCGACGTCACCTTCGGCGCCACCAAGCTCAAAGCCAAGGGCACGGTGATGGATCCCTTCAAATGGACCGGTGCCGATGTCGAGCTGTCGCTCTCGGGCCATGACCTTGCCGACATCTATCCGTTGCTCGGCATCCCCGGTCCGCCGACGCCGCCGTACAACATCAGCGGCAAGCTTTTACGCGAATCGGGCGTCTGGAATTTCGTTCAGAGCAGATGGCATGTCGGCGACAGCGATCTCACCGGCGACGTGCTGGTCGACACGCGGCGCAAGCCCGGCCATCTCACGGCCAAGCTCGTCTCGCAGAAGCTGGTCTTCGCCGATCTGGCGCCGCTGGTCGGCGCGCCGCCCGACAAGCCCGGCGGCAACGTCTCGCCGCAGCAGCGCCAGACCCAGCGGCAGCTCGAGGTGAGCGGCGATCTCTTCCCCAACGTACCGCTCAAGGTCGAGAAGCTGCGCGCCATGAACATGGACGTGACGCTCGACGCCAAGCGCGTGATCGCGCCCAGCTATCTGCCGGTGGAGGCCTTGTCCTTCCGCGTCGTGGTGCAGGACGGCGTGGCGACGGCCAAGCCGCTCACCCTGATCCTGCTGGGCGACGGGCAGAGCGCCAGCGCCGGCAAGATCGCGGGCGAGCTGGTGGTCGACGCCAAGACCGACACGCCCAAGGCGCGCACCAGCCTGGTGCTGAGCGAGATCGAGCTGCGCAACTTCTTCCGCAACTCGCGGTACGTCGATGCGACCTACGGCAAGGTACAGGGCCGCGTCGTGCTGGCCGGCACCGGCCGCTCGCTCGCCCAGGTGATGGCGACGGCCGACGGCCACTTCGCGGCTGCACTGGGCGGCGGATCCGTGTCGAGCCTGATGGTCAGTCTTGCGGGCCTGCAGATTTTCGATGCGCTGATCCTCTACGTCACCGGCGACAACCGTATTCCCATCAAGTGCGCGGTCGGCCGTCTGAACTTCCACCATGGCACCGTCACCTTCGACCGTACCCTGCTCGACACCCAGAAGTCGGTTCTGCACGTGCAGGGCCAGGCCTCCCTGGTCAACCAGGCCGTGAGGGCTGAGGTCGACGCCGACGCCAAGCAGTTCGACCTTCTCGACTTGCATGGCGCCGTCATCGTCCAGGGCAAGCTGCGCCAGCCGTATGTCTCGTTGGGCCGCATCTTCCCGATTCCGACGCCGGTGATCGGCACGGCCAAGGACGTGCCATGCGGGGAGGTCACCCAGCAGCTGTTCCAGGGCCAGTAGCAAACGCCTACACTTCATCTAGTTGCAGTCTTTGCACGCTGAGTTGCAGGCTCCGTGCGTTGTGCGTCGCCGCCGCCCACGGTAGGAAGGCGCCGAAGCCACCCCGAGGCCGACGCCGGCATGCCCAGCAGTACTTTTCTCGACGCGTACGGCGCCGGTCTCGGCACATCGCAGCAATATCAGACGCTCTCCCAGACCGGGGACTCTGCCGCGGCCGTGGGCGTGTTGAACACGCTCTTTTCTTACGGCGACCACGCGCCATCGATCACCAGTGCGAGCTCATCGAGCGTGTCGAGCTCCACATACGTGACTGTCGGACTCGTTCTCGACCGCAACAACAACATTTCAGCCGACCCGCTGCTCTCCGGCACCTGGGCGCAGCGCCAGGCCGCGCTGGAGCAGTACTCCAACCCTGCCGATCTCTGGGCTACCTACGGCGCGAATACCGGCGACTACAACACAGTGCAGGGAAGCGTTCCCAGCGATGCCCTTCTGCTGGCGAACCAGCTCGGCTATTTGTCCTCCGCCCAAGACCGGACCGTCTGGGCCACCTTCACCGTTGCAGAGTTCGCGCAGTTTTTCGGTCTCGCATCGACCGACGTCTACGTCGTCATGCCGAACAGTAATTCCGGCCAAGCAACTTTCGTCGCCTGGGCGGGCAGCCTGACGCTTCCCAGTAGTGTCTCCGGCCTGTGGGTCGACCAGGATGTCTCGATCGTCACGCCCACTCTGGTCAACACCGCGACCGTGCCATTGACCGGGCTGCCGGGCATCGGCAACGGCGCCAACGGTACTCCCGCCCAGACGGTCGCGACGCCGGCGGCCGTGGCGGCCAACTACAATTTCCCGCTCAGCGCCGACGTGCCGACCGATCCGATCGCGCTGGTCGAAAACAACGTCAACAATCAGGCAGGCTTGTTCGCGGCCTATAACCTGTATCGCCAACAGGTCGGCCTGTCTCCGGTCACGCAGGCGCAGTTCCAGGTGCTGTCGGGCGCAACCGATCCTCAAGGCGGCGTGATTCCCGAACTGACGCTCGATATCTCGGTCGTTGCCGGCGCTGTGCCCAACAGCACCCAGCTCCTCTATTCGTTCCTGAACACCTGGCCGTACAACGCGAACAGCACGCCTTTCAGCGCCTATCAGCAGGCCTTCTTCGACGCGACGAACCATCCTTCGGTGATCAGTTCGTCCTATCCGGCGGTCGGCCAGGCGAGTGCCGGGTCGGTCTTCGACTGGGCATGGCAGGAGCTGTTCAAGGACGGTGCACTGGCCAACGTCTCGGTGCACATGGCGGCGGGCGACGAAGGGGCGAGCGCCAACTTCCCCAACGGCACGGTCAACGTCGCCCATACGCACTCGTCGCCCTTCACGCTGCTGGTCGGCGGCACCTCGATCGCCGGGCTCTATACCGCCCAGAACGACCAGACGATCGAGCAAATGGCCGCGCTCGCCGTGGCCGGCGATCCGGCGACCATCTTTCCGCTCGTCGCTGCCGGCCTCAAGACACTGCCGTCGAACCTCTCCGCCGCGGCGCCGGCCGCGATGGCGACAGTCTTGACGACGATGTTCGAGACGGTCTGGCAGTCGATCTCGCTCGAGTCCGGCCCGCCCGCTTCGGTATCGTTCGGCTCGCACCAGACCGGATCGGGCGGCGTGGCGACGGGCTGGTCGATTCCGGCCTATCAACAGGCCTTCGGCCTTTCCACGCTGACCAACGGCAATCGCGGCATGCCCGATGTCGCGGCGCTGTCGTCCGGCGACACCTTCTACGCCGTCCTGGCTGCCGACTATGTGAACGGCACGTCGACCACGCTGTGGCACGGCGACGGCGGCACCAGCGCGGCCGCGCCGCTGTGGGCGTCGCTGACCACGCAATTCAACGCCGTCTTCGTCGACCAGGGGCTGCCCAGGCTCGGCTACTACAACGATCTGCTCTACACCGCCGCGGTGATCGCGCCGGGCTCGTTCAACGACGTGCAGCTCGGCAACAACGACAACAGCTATTTCACGTCGACGACGCCGACCGGTTACACGTCGTCCTACATTCCCCACTTGTACGTGGCGGGGACCGGTGAGGGCTACTCCGCGATGCCCGGCTACGATCTGGCGAGCGGGTTGGGCACGCCCAACGGCCTGCTGCTGGCGCGCGCGCTCTCCGCCATCGCTCATTCGCAGGTCGCCTCCATCACCAGCCCGAGCACCAGCCCACCGATGCTCGACGTCGACGGGTCAGGTTGGGACAGTGGTGCCGACCAGGCGCTCCTGTTCCAGACAATGGGCAACGGCGCCACTGTCCACCTCGATCTCGGCGACCATGCCATGCTGTTCTCGAGCGGCGCGTCGGCGAGCTATTCCTGGACCAGCCGGCTGGCGCAGCAGTCGCTGCAGTCCGATTTCGATCCCGGCCTGGTGCTGCTGTTCGACAAGCAGGCGCAAGGCGCGGTGAGCTACGCGCGGGTCGCCAACGGCGAGACCGTCGGTGTCACCATCGACGGCGTCGCGGGCCAGGCCACCCAGGCCAGCCTCAGCAATCCCTACGGCTTCGCCGATTTCTTCGGCGGCGGCGACCAGGTGCGCGTGGCCCGGCCCGTGGCCATCGCCGAGACCGTCGGCGGCCAGGACGACCAGGTTGCCGTCCTGCGCATGCGCCAGGGCGGCGAGAACAGCCTGCAGCTCACTGTCAACAAGGTCGACGATCTTGCCGGCACCATCGATGGACTGGCGCCCGGCCATCCCGCCTACGCCGCGGCGGCGCAGGGCCGTGCCTACCTGACCACGTCCGGCGCCAGCACCATCAACGGGCCGGGCTACGGCCAGTTCGGCCAGACGATGCTTCAGGGCATCGATGCCGGCGACATCATCGCCATGCGGCTCGACAATCAGACGACCGGCGCTGTCTTCTGGGCTTTCGCCAACGCCAACGAGGTCGTCAACGGCCAGAAAGTCGGCCATTTGTGGAACTACGGCCTCAATACGTGGGGTTGGGAGGACACGTACGGCGGCGGCGATCGCGACTACAATGACCTCGTCGTCCAGCTGGATTTCACCAGCGCCTCCGGTCATCACTGGCTGGTCTGACCAGCGCCGGCGTCGCCGGACGGTGCACCCGCTCCAGCGACCAAGCGACCCTTCATCGCCATGCCCCACTCAAGGTATAAGGGGGTGGGCGGGAGCGAGGGCAGGAAGAGGACTGGTCGAGGTGGCAGGTCGGCAGACGACAAGACGCAAGCCAAAGGCGACTTCCCAGGCTTCCCCACGAGGTGGCGGCCGCGCATTCCGGCCGGCTCCGACCACGGGGTTCTGGCCGGGGCAGCAGGGCTACGCGATCATCCCTTGGTGGAATCCCCTGCATTGGAACTGGCGGCGCGGCCTGGTCCGGCTGTGGCTGCTCGCCTCGCTCCTGTGGGCAGGCTATTGGCTCTACAATCTCCAGCTCGCCTGCGCCTTCTGGTTCGCCCCCTGGTGCGACGCGCCGGCCCATGTCGACTGGCCCAACGGCAGCATGCTTCTGGGCCTGGCCATGGTGCTGCTGAGCGGCCCGGTCCTGATGCTGGCGATGTGGTGGGTCACCCGCTGGGTGATCCGCGGCCTGCTGGCCCGCCGGGCCCGTTAAGGCGGCGCGACCGGCTCGAAGGCCGGGGTCGTCAATCTCAGCATCCGATATGCATCTGCTCGCGTGCTCACCACATCGCTGTCTCCGCCTGCGCCGCTGCGTTGGGTGCCGTACAGCCGCAACGGAATGAAGATATCAGGCGGCGCCACGCGAGAGGGTGAGCGGCGGCGTCACTCGGCATCGCCTCTCGTATACGATGGCCCGTGGCGGCGGCTGAAGTGGTTTACTTGTACGACGAGATCTCGATCAGGCTTCCATCGGGGTCGCGGCAATAGACCGAGACGATCGTGCCCCTGGCGCCACGTTTGTCGGTCGGCCCCTCGATGATCGTCACGCCGCAGGCGCGCAGGTGATCGGCCACCGCCTGGGGCGACGCACTGGTCAGGAAGCAGAGATCGTCGCTGCCGGCCTTCTCGTGGTCGGCCGTGAACCACTCCTCCTTGCTGGCCGAGAGCGGCCGGAGGTTGATCTTCTGGCGGCCGAACTTCATCGAGGTGCGCCGGACCTTTCCCGGCCCAGGATCGAAATCCTCGCGCGTCATGCCGAGCACGCGGTGGTACCAGGCGGCCGCGACCTCGACGTCGCGCACGTTGATGACGAGATGGTCGAGAGCGTCGACAGCGAGCGGCATGGTCTACTCCTACTTGGCGCCTTTGGTTGCCGTCAGATAATCGACGATCGCCGCCGCATTGGCCTGGTCGATCGGCGCCTTGAAGGCATGGATCATCTTGTCGACTTCGGCGGCCCATGTCGCCCTGGCGAAGCTGGGCTGGGTCAGCACCATGCCGGCGGAGTGGCAGGACAGGCAATTGGCATTGATCGCGTCCGCTGCCGCCCCGCCGGGAAAGGTGACGTCGCTGGTCGGCAGCTCGACCGACACCGATTTCAGCGCGAAGGTCGGCGTCGACGGGGCCGCGGAGGCTGCAGGCGGCAACAGGTCCTTCGGCCCGGGGTGGCCGATGATCGCCAGCACCACGCCCGCCAGCACGGCGGCGCCGAATCCGACTTGAGCGGCATTGATGGTCATGGGCGCCTCATGCCGCCGTCAGGTGGAGCGTCTCGATGGCGTTGTGCATGAAGCCGCTCGGGTTCCAGTTCATCGCCTTGGGCTGGGAGAGCCCGTCGCTGCTGGTGCAGCGGACCATGAGGGACACGGAGCCGGCCGCCGGCGCGATCTCGGTCTGCCATTGGCGGAAGCTGTATTTGCCCTCGTCGCGGCCGAGCGTCGTCGGCCGCCAGGTCGCGCCGTCGTCGAGCGAGATGTCGACGGCCCCGACGCCGGTCGAGCCGCCGAAGGCGATGCCGCGTACGACCGTCGGCACGGCGGCCTTGAGCGTCGCGCCATCCTTGAGGCTGGTGACGAACGAGCGCGGCACCATCCTGTTGATCGGCACCATCTTCACGCCCGCCTGTCCCGGCGTCATGTCGGCGCCGGGCGTGTCGGGAATGAGATAGGCGTTCCTGGTCCAGAAATTCTCGTCCGGGGTGTCGAGCACTTCGATGCGATCGAGCATCTTCACCCAGTAGGTCGAGTACCAGCCGGGCACCACCAGCCGCAGCGGGAAGCCGTTGAGCAATGGCAGCTGCTCGCCGTTCATGGCGTAGGCGATCATCACCTCGCCGTCGCGCGCATGGTCGAGCGAGAGCGACTTCATGAACTTCGGCGCGCCATCGACCACCGGCTGGTCGAGGCCGGCGAACCGCACCTGCAGGGCTCCCGGCTTGACGCCGGCGCGGTCGAGCACGTCCTTCAGGCTGACGCCCATCCACTTGGCGTTGCCCATGGCGCCGTTGGCCCACTGCGCGCCGGGCACCGAAGGCTGCGAGAAGCCGCGCGAGTTGCCCGAGCACTGGTTGACCGCCGCCAGCTCGACCCGCGGCATGCCGTCGACGATGTCCTCGAGGCTGAGCGACAGCGGCTTGTCGACGTGGCCGCTCACCGACAGCCGGAAGCTCGCGACGTCGATCTCGGTCGGGATCACGGCCCAGTGCCAGCGCACATAGAACTGGTCGTTGGGGGTGAAGACGCCGCGATCGAACACTTCGAACGGCGTCTCGAGCAGCGGCGGTCGCGTGCGCTGCAGGATCATCGTGGCCTTCTGCGGGAAGGCCGTCGTCAGCGCGCGCTCGCGCGGCCCCCCGGGGAGGGGCAGCTCGACGGTCGGGGTGGCCCAGGCCGATCCGGAAACGAGCGCAAGGCCGCCGGCCCCCGCCTGTCCCAGGAAAGATCGTCGTGTCGTAACCGTCGTGTTGCGCATCCGATCGCCCAAGCAAAGCTCGCAGAGAGTAGTGGCGCTCCTTGTAGCTCATCGCGGCCCATTTGCTGGCTTTCTGTCAGAGAAAGAAGACTTGCATGTAAGGAAAGTCCCCATCATGCTCCAGGCATGGACAAGGTCGCGGAGGCCACGAGGGAGATCGGCAATCGCCTGCGCTCGGCGCGCATCGGCGCCGGCGCCACCCTGGCGTCGGTGGCGCGCCAGGCCGGCCTGTCCGAAAGCTTTCTCTCCCGGCTCGAGCGCGGCCAGGCGGTAGCGTCGATCGCCAACCTGATCCAGCTCGCCGAGGCGCTGGGGCTGGGGCTGCATGAGCTCTTCCAGAGCGCCAGTGCGCCGGCGCGGACGCGGGTCGCCGTTCACCGCGGCGACGCTGGCGGCATGAAAGACGTCGCCGCCACGGGCTATCGCTTTCGCCATCTTGGCGGTGGCGCGCCGCTCGACCGATTGGAGGTCTTCCATCTCGTCTTCCCGCGCGCCAAGGGCATGTCGGCCATGGTTTCTCATCCCGGCCAGGAGCATTGCTACGTGCTGTCGGGCGAGGTGCTGTTCCATGTCGACGGCGCGACCCACCGCCTGAAGCCGGGCGACGGCATCCTGATCGATTCGCAACTGCCGCATCGCGCGGAGAACGGCGGCCGCGGCCAGGCGCACGTGCTGATGACCGTGGCGCGTCCGGCCGACGCCTCGGACGTGCCCGACTGGTGGCATCTCGCAACAACGACCGAGAAGGAGGAAGCCAGGCCATGAGCAAGCACATTCCCGACACGGCCATCGCCAATGCCGCGCTCCAGACCGCGCGCGAGGCCTCGCGGCGCTATCATCTGCCTTATCAGGTGCGCCATCTCGACGAGGTCGAGTGGGAGACCATCCGCTGGCCCGGCGAGACCGGCAAGATGCTGTTCCATCCCACGCCCGAGCAGCCGACCGCGCCCAACGCCGGCATCCTGCGGCTCGAGCCCGGCGCTCATCATCCCGAGCATTATCACGGCTTCGCCCAGGTCTGGCTGATCCTGAAGGGCGAGTTCACGATCGACGGCCGGCTCTGCCCACCGGGCACGATGCTCTATCACCCCGACCCGCATTTCGAGGGCGAGTTCCATACCGCGACCGGCGGCGAGATCATGATCGTGCAGTATCCCGGCCCGTCGACCGGCGAGCGGCCGATCTATGCCGGCCGCTTCAACATGACCGAGCGCAAGGCGGTCGCCGAGGAACGCGTCGACCTCTGAGATTCAGCCGCCGGGCGCGTGGAACGGCTGGGTGCGCTGGTCGTCGATCTGGTCGGCCACCGTCCTCAGCCAGGCGCGCGCCTCGGCTTCCGTCTTGAACAGCCGGGCGGGTCGCTTGGCCGGCGAGATGTTGACGAACCGGCGGAAGGCGTTGCGTGCCTTTTCATCGAAGCCGACGACGGCGAGCGGTCCGCTCTTCAGCGTGGCGGTGTAGGCGCTGAGCCTGGCACCCATCGTCATCACGTCCTCGTCGGTATAGATCGGATCGGCCTTGGTGGCGTCGAACAGCTTGCCGTATTGCAGCACGTCGGCCACGGCCAGCGCGTCGAAATGCTCCTCCATCTCCGGCAGCGTCACGCGCCCTTCGGCGATGATGTGCACCAGCTTCTCGTCGTGGAAGATTTCCCATTTGAGCGGCATCGGTCGTCCTCACAGGCTGCAGGCGTCGGAAATGTTCACCACGTGATCGGCCTGCGTGATGTCGTCGGCCGTGCCGACATGGATGTCAGGCTGCGCGAGCGGCACGACGCTGCCGCTGCAGCTGTCGCCGCGGCGAGCGCGGTGAGGACGGTGGTAGAGAGCCGTCTCATTCACCATCGACAGTATTGTTTCCATCGGTCGCCGACAAGGCCGCAGCGCTCTACCGTTCCTGCGCGTAGTTGATCGGCACGATGAACGTATGGCTGCCGGCAGCGAGTTCCGTCGGCAGCGGCGCGAAGGGCGAGGCCCTGCGGACCGTTTCCAGGACGCCGCGATCGAGGGCGGGCGAGCCGCTTGGCCGGGACAGGGCGACGTCGACCAGCCTGCCGTCGCGGCCGATGGTCAGCTGGACGACCACCAGGCCGCGCTCACGCTGTTCCCGCGTCGCCGGCGTGAACCGCTCCTGCGACAGCTTTCGCACGACCTGCAGCAGATAATCCTGCTGTGCCTGATGGGCGCTGTAGCTGGTGGCCGTGCGGGCAACCGGCGAGGGGGCGCCGGGGGCCTGGCCACCCAAAGGGTCGGACTCGTTCTGCTGCGATGCCCGTTTCGGGGTGGCCTGCCGCACGACCTGTTGTGGTGGTGGCGCCTGCGGTCGGCTTTGCAGGATCGACGACCTGGCGAGCGCGCTCGGCGCCGTACGCGCAAAGTCCTGGCCGTTGACCAGCGGCGGCACGTCGACGCCGGGCAGCATCGTCTCCAGCCTGGCCTCTGCCGCGGTTGGCGTAGTGCTGGTGCCGAAATCACGCGCGAGCACCGCGGGCGGCGGCTCGGCGGAGGGCAACGTTTGGGCGATATGCGGTTCGGTCGGGGCGGGCAGGGGAGCCGACGCCGCCTCCGACGGCCCGGGCGCCAGGGCGGCGACGGACTGGAACGCCGATGCGCCGGACGGCAGCCTTTGCGCTGCCTGCTCGGCGGCCGGTACTGCGGGCGCTTCGAACGGCGCCGTCGGCCGCTCGAGCGTGAGCTCGATAGCCTGTTCGCTGAGCCGCTCCTGGCGCGGCAGGACCTCGGGCAGCAGCGCGGCCAGCGCCGTCGCGTGCAGCATCGCCGAGCCCATCACGGCCATCGCCCAGACATGATGGAAGCGCGGAACACTCATTGGCGGACTTCGATGCGCGGGGAGCCGCCCGCATCGACGCCTCCGCCAACAGCGGCACAGTGAGCAGTGTCGTGCGTCGGCAGGCCTTGCAATCTCATGGCATTCCCGAACGCAGAAGGGCCCGAACTCAGAAGGGATCGCGGAGCTGCAACGTCGGCTGCGGCGGATTCGTTGCCCGCGCTCGACTTCCGTTCGATCGCGGACGACCGCCCTGCGCAGGGCAGACTGCGAACAATTCGCGGCGTCAGTTCGAGCGCCGATCGGACCGCTTCATCGCAACGGCAGAAAAGAATCGCCAAGCGCGATCCATCCCACGCGGCTGACATCAACTCGTAAGCAATCGCTCCTAAGGGAAGACCGTCGGCAGGCCGCTTCACCGCCGAGTGTCTGCGATTGTCTGCGATGCATTGAGCGCGATCATCGGATCGCTCGAGCACGTCACAGGAATGTCACGGCGCAACGATGACGCGTCGGACCGAGGAGGAGGTTGCTTCATGTCGACGACGTATCACTCGCTTGCTTCCGGCAATCTGACGCAGAACTGGGCCGATGCGGCGTCGATCACGACCAACGACGACTGGTCCGGCGTGCCGAGCATCACGGGTTACATCGGCGACATAGATGCCGGCTCCCCGACCAGCGTCGATCCGCGCATGCTGACCGGCGCGGCGGTCGGCAACATCGACGTCATCGCCAATCAGGGCAACCCCGATACCAACACCAGCGGCGGCGTTGCCGAGTTCGCCATCACCGACCCGACGGTGGCCCTGCAGGGCTCGGGGACCGCCGATGCGCCTTCGCTGGTGCTCTATCTCGACGCCACCGGCCGCGAAGGCGTGCGCGTGCAGTTCAACGCCCGCGATATCGACGGCTCCGCCGACAACGCCCAACAGCAGTTGAACGTGCAATATCGCCTGGGCTCCTCGGGCGCCTGGACCAACGTCGCCAACGGCTATTTCTCCGACGTCACGACGGGCGGCAGCGCCACGCAGGTGACGACGGTCGACGTCACCCTGCCGGCGGCCGCCAACAACCACGCCCAGGTCGAAGTGCGCATCATGACGACCAATGCCGGCGGCAGCGACGAATGGGTCGGCATCGACGACATCGTCGTCTCGAGCGTGCCCTTTACCGGCGGCGGCGACGCCACCGCGCCGGTCCTGCAATCCTCCACGCCGGCCGACGACAGCACCGGCGTCGTCGTGTCGTCCGACATCGTGCTCAATTTCGACGAAGCCGTTAAGGCGGGAACCGGCGACATCGTCATCAGTGATGGCGCCGGCGATATCCGCACCATCACCCTGGGCGGCGCCGACGCCGACGGCGCGGTGACGTTCAACGGCAATCGGGTCGTCATCAACCTGGCCAACAACCTCAATCCCAACACCACCTACAATGTCACCTTCGCTGCCGGCGTCATCGAAGACGCGGCCGGCAACGACCATGCCGGGCTCGGCGCTGGCGCCCTGAATTTCACCACGCGACCGGCGCCCGCTGCGATCACGCCGATCTATACGATCCAGGGCGCCGGACACACGTCGGCCCTGGCCGGCCAGGGCGTCGCCACCGAAGGCGTCGTGACCGCCATCGCCGGCAACGGCTTCTACATCCAGGCCGCCACCGGCGACGGCAATGCCGCGACCTCCGACGGCATCTTCGTCTTCACCGGCAGCGCTCCCTCGGTGACCGTCGGCCATCTGGTGCAGGTCGAGGGCACCGTCGCCGAGTTCACCGCCGCCGCCGCCGCGCCCGGGAGCCTGTCGATCACCGAGATCACCGGCCCGGTCGTCACCGATCTCGGCGTCGGTCCCGCCATCGCCGCGACCCAGATCGGTGGCTCGGCGGGCCTGAAGCCGCCGACCTCGAACCTCGACGACGACGGCCTCACGACGTTCGACCCCGTCAATGACGGTATCGACTTCTTCGAGAGCGTCGAGGGCATGCTCGTCCGGGTCGAGAATCCCGTGGCGGTCAGCCCGACCAACGGCTTCGGCGAGATCTTCACCATCGTCGACAACGACGACAACCCGGCCAACGGGCTGAACACCAACAGCCAGACCGCACGCGGCGGCGTCGGCATCAGCGGCGGTCAGTCCTCGTTCGGCAACACCAACACGGTGGGCGGCGACTTCAACCCCGAGCGCATCCAGATCGACGACGGCATCGCGGGCCCGAGCCCCAGCGTCAGCGTCGGCGCCACCCTCAGCGACGTCACTGGTGTGATGAGCTACGGCTTCGGCAACTACGAGGTGATCGCGACCGAGGCCTACAGCGTGGTGACGCCGAGCACGCTCACGCCGGAGGTGACGACGCTCGCCGGCAACGCGCAGCGGCTGACCATCGCCAACTACAACGTCGAGAACCTCGACCCCTCCGACGGCGCGGCCAAGTTCAACACGCTGGCGCAGCAGATCGTGACCAACCTCGAGGCGCCCGACATCCTGGCGCTGCAGGAAGTGCAGGACAACAACGGCGCCACCAACGATTCGACGACCTCGGCCTCGACGACCCTGCAGATGCTGGTCGACGCGATCAAGGCCGCGTCGGGCAACACCGTCGAGTACGCCTTCCAGGACAATCCCTTCATCGGCGACGACCTGAATGGCGGCGAGCCCGGCGGCAACATCCGGGTGGCCTTCCTCTATCGCGTCGACCGCGGCGTCGACCTGGTGGACGGTTCGCTCAGGACCATCGACGCCAACGGTGCGGCCACCACGACGGTCGGCGGCAATGCCGACGCCAGCCATCCCTTCTTCGCCTCGCGCCCGCCGCTGGTCGCCGACTTCACCTTCAACGGCCAGACCATCACCGTCGTCGACAACCACTTCTCGTCCAAGACCGGCAGCGGCGCCCTGATGGGCGACCAGCCGCCGCTCAATTCCGCCGAGCCGGCGCGCGCCGCGCAGGCCCAGGCGGTGAACACCTACGTCGATTCGCTGCTGGCCGCCAATCCCGACGCGCGCGTCGTGGTCTCGGGCGACCTCAACGAGTTCGAGTTCGAGGAGCCCATGCAGGTCCTCTCGGGCAAGGCGACCTACGTCGACGGACCCGATGCCGACACCCTTCCGGAGTATGTTGCGGGCGGCACGCAGGTGCTGCTGTCGATGTCCGACATGCTGCCGGTCAACCAGCGCTACGACTATGTGTTCGACGGCAGCTCGCAGTCGCTCGACCAGATGTACGTCACCAACGCCGCCCGCGCCGGCGCCCAGTACGACATCGTCCACATGAACGCCGAGTTCGCCAACCAGGCGAGCGATCACGACGCCCTGGTCGCGAGCTTCGACATGACGCCCCGCCTCTCGACCACGCCGACCGGCGTCCTCGACATCGACGTGAAGGGCACGCTGACCCTGGCCGGCGCCGAGATCTCGGCCTTCGATCCCGGCAGCGACCGCCTGTTCGTCACATCCAACGCCGGCCTGCAGGTGGTGGACCTTTCGAATCCGGCCGCGCCGTCGCTGATCACCACCCTCGACTTCACGGCGCTGGGCTTCGGCTCGACCGACGTCACCAGCGTCGCGGCCAAGAACGGCATCGTCGCCGTGGCCCTGCTGGCGACCGACAAGTCCCAGCCCGGACACGTGATCTTCGTCAACGCCGCGACCCACACCGTGATGGGCTCGGTCCAGGTCGGCGTGCATCCCGACATGGTGACCTTCACGCCCGACGGCCTGAAGGTGCTGGTCGCCAACGAAGGCGAGGTGCTGAGCAACGGCTTCGCCGGCAACGACGGTGATGGCACGGTCAGCATCATCGACCTCGGCGGCGGCGTCGCGGCGGCGACCGTGCAGACCGCGGACTTCACCGCCTTCAATGGCCAGGAGGACGCGCTGCGCGCCGAGGGCGTGCGCATCTTCGCCGGCCGCAGCGTGTCGCAGGACGTCGAGCCGGAATACATCGCGATCTCGCCCGACGGCACCAAGGCCATGGTTACCCTGCAGGAGGCCAATGCGCTGGCCATCCTCGACCTCGCCACCGCCACCTTCACCGACATCGTGCCGCTCGGCCTGAAGGACTGGACCGGGCTCCAGCTCGACGTCAGCGACCAGGACGGCGGCATCAACCTGGTCACCGATTCACATCTCTTCGGCATGTACATGCCGGACGCCATCGCGGCCTACTCGGTCGGCGGCCAGACCTACTACGTCATGGCCAACGAGGGCGACGATCGCGACGACTTCCTGGCGCCCGACGAGACGATCCGCGTCGGCAACGCCAACTACGACCTGGACAACGGCCTGTTCCCCGACGAGGCGGCGCTCAAGGCCAATGCCGAGCTGGGACGCCACACCGTGTCCAACGCGCCAGGCCTGCGCGGCGACACCGACGGCGACGGCGACATCGACCAGATCCTGACCTACGGCGCGCGTTCCTTCTCGATCGTCGATTCACAGGGCAACCGGGTGTTCGACAGCGCCGACGTCATCGAGCGCATCATCGTCGACCAGTTCCCGTCGCTGTTCGACGACAGCCGCAGCGACAACAAGGGGCCCGAGCCGGAAGGCCTCACCATCGGCAAGGTCGGCGACAAGACCTTCGCCTTCGTGGCGCTCGAGCGTTCCAACATCACGCTCGCCTTCGACATCACCGATCCGGGCCATGTCAGCTATGCCGGCGCGGCCCGCAACGCCGGCGACGTCGCCCCCGAGGGCGTGCTGTTCATCGCCGCCGCCGATTCGCCGACCGGCCAGGACCTGCTGGTGACCAGCAACGAGACCAGCAACACCCTCACCGTGTTCGAGGTCAACGAGGTGCCGGCCTTCACGCTGCAGCTGCTGCACTTCTCCGACGGCGAGGCCGGCCTGCTGGCCGGCGACACGGCGCCCTACCTGGCGGCGCTGCTCGACGCCTTCGACGACGACTTCGCCAGCACGCTGATCCTGGCGGGCGGCGATAATTTCCTGCCCGGCCCGTTCATCAATGCCGGCACCGATCCGTCGCTCAACGGTGTCGCCGGCATCGGTGCCACCGCGCCGGGTCGTCCCGACCTCGCCATGCTGAACGCCTTGGGCGTCGACGCGTCGACCATCGGCAACCACGAGTTCGACCTCGGCTCGACGGCCTTCCGCGACACCTTCACGCCCGCGGGCGCCTGGGTCGGGGCGCAGTTCCCCTATCTCTCGGCCAATCTCGACTTCTCCGGCGACAGCGCGCTCAACCCGCGCTTCACCAATACCGTCGATGGCGGCACCGGCACGCTCATCCCGGAGGCCAACACGCTCAAGGGCCGCATCGCGCCGGCCGCCGTCGTCACCGAGAACGGCGAGAAGATCGGCCTGGTGGCGGCGACCACCCAGCTGATCGAATCGATCTCCTCGCCCAACGGCACCGAGGTCAAGGGCTTCCCGACCGGCGCCGGCGCCAACGGCGAGGTCGACAACATGGACCTGCTGGCCGCCCAGCTGCAGCCGATCATCGACGAGATGATCGCCGAGGGCGTCAACAAGATCGTCCTGATGTCGCATCTGCAGCAGATCGCCAACGAGCAGTTGCTGGCGACCAAGCTGCGCGGCGTCGACATCATCCTGTCGGCCGGCTCCAACACGCGGCTGGGCGACGCCGACGACGAGGCGGTGGCCTTCCCGGGCCACGAGGCGACCTTCGCCGACACCTATCCCATCGTCACCCATGGCGCCGACGGCAAGACCACGGTGATCGTCAACACCGACGGCGAGTACACCTATCTCGGCCGCCTGGTCGTGGGCTTCGACGCCGAGGGCGACATCATCCTCGACACCCTGGCGGACAACCGGGCGATCAACGGCGCCTACGCCTCGACGGCGGAGAACGTCGCCGAGGCCTGGGGCGTCACGCAGGCTCAACTCGAGGCCACGGCCTTCGCCGACGGCACCAAGGGCGACCAGGTGCGCGACATCACCCGGGCGGTCGATGCCGTGATCTCGGCCAAGGACGGCAACGTCTACGGCTTCACCGACGTCTATCTCGAGGGCGAGCGCGCCTTCATCCGCTCGCAGGAGACCAATCTCGGCGACCTGTCGGCCGATACCGGCATCTTCGCCCTCAAGGAGGCGCTGGGCGCCGCCGCGGAGGGCCAGTTCATCGTCGGCCTGCGCAACGGCGGCGGCATCCGTGCTCAGATCGGCAGCATCGATCACAACGGCGACAAGGTGGCGCCGGTCGCCAATGCCGATGCCGGCAAGGCCGAGGGCGGCGTCTCCCAGCTCGACGTCGAGAACGCGCTGCGCTTCGACAACAAGCTGATGGTCTTCGACACCACGGCGGCGGGGCTGAAGGCCATCCTCGAGCACAGCGTGGCGGCGGGCCTCAACCAGGGCCGCTTCGGCCAGGTCGGCGGCCTGCGCTTCTCGTGGGATCCCGACTTCGCGGCCGGCAGCCGCATCCTGAACGTCGCCCTGGTCGACGAGCACGACCGGGTGATCGCGCGCGTGGTGGAGAACGGCGTGGTGGCGGCGGGCGCGCCCTCGGTCATCACCGTGTCGACCACCAGCTTCACCGCCAACGGCGGTGACGGCTATCCCATCAAGGCCAACGGCAGCAACTTCCGCTTCCTGCTGGCCGACGGCTCGCTCGGCCCCGCAGTCGACGAGGCGCTCGACTTCACGCTGGCCGCCAACACGCCGGCCAATGCGATGGGTGAGCAGGCGGCCTTTGCCGCCTACATGCAGGCCTTCCACGCCTCGACCGCCACGGCCTACGACCAGGTCGACACGGCCGAGAGCCTCGACACGCGCATCCAGAACCTCAACGCCCGAGCCGACGGCGTGTTCGCCGACACCGACACGGGCGGCCATCCCGAGCCGCATCCGCCCGGCGACGGCGACGATACGATCATGGGAACGGCCGGCCCCGACACGATCGACGCCGGCGGCGGCAACGACACGGTGAGCGGCGGGGCAGGGGCCGACAACATCGACCTCGGCGACGGCGCCGACGTCTTGCGCGACACCGTGAACGACCTGAACGGCGACAGGATCTCCGGCTTCGGAATGAGCGACGTGCTGGACATCATGGGTACGCGTTTCGAGCGCGGCCAGATCGGCTTCACCGCGCAGGGTGGGCAGACGCTGGTCACCATCGGCGACAAGAGCTTCACCCTCGTCGGCGACTTCTCGCAGGGCGACTTCATGACGGTGTCCCGCGGCACCGGCGCCGACATGCACACGATCGTGACCTTCGAGCCGCTGCTGCCGACGCTGACCGAAGGCGTGCGCGTCGATCCGGCCAAGATCAACGGCGTCACCAACGAGCTCTTCCTCAGCGGCGACGGCCTGACGAACTTCACCTTCGAGTTCAAGTCGGGCGTGTCGGCACACGCCAACACGCTGGGCTACTACAAGATCGCCGCCGACGGCACGATCGGCGACGTCCATGTGCTGATCGACAACACGCTGAACGTGCCGGCTTCGGCTCGGACGGTGAATCTCGGAACGCTGGCGGACGGCCAGAAGTTCGCCTTCTTCCTCGTGCAGGACGGTTTCGACGCCTACGGCCGACTGCCCGACAACCTGTCGTTCGTGACGCCGGGGGCGACGTCGCCTGCGGACATCGATACCGGCGTGCCGCCGGTGCTGCGCAGCGCCTCGATGGGCAACCTGACCAATGCGCCGGTCTTCCATTCGGTCGCGACCCTCAACCCGGGCGATGCCAATCAGGTGCTGTCCGGCGTCTCGCGCGGCGGCCTGGAACTGCTGATGGGTTTCGAGGACCCGCCCAGCGCCACCGGCGACAACGACTTCCAGGACATGATCTTCAGCGTCCGCACCGACGACCTGCTGGTGTGAGGAGATGTTTCCTCCCCACGCTAACGCGTGGGGAGGTGTCCGCGAAGCGGACGGAGGGGTCATGAGCGACAGCGTTGATGCTCATGACCCCTCCGTCGCCGTATGACAGCGCCACCTCCCCAGTTTCGCTGGGGAGGAATGACTATGACCGCTACACCACCGGCACGCGCTTCGCGGCGAGCATGGCGGGCGAGATCACGTCCATGTCGAGCGGCACGTGCCAGCGCTTGGTGAGCCGCACTTCGGGCGGCGCGTTGCCCGTCGTCTCGGTGCCGTCCAGCACGAAGCCGTCGTAGCCCGTGTCCATGACCTCGTTGCACTTCTGCACATAGACCGGGAAGCCGCCGATATAGGGCATGAACACGCGCGGCCGGCCGGGCACGTTGGTGCCGACATACCACGAGCTGCAGGTCGAGCGCAGCGACACTTGGCTCACTTCGTTGACGTGCGCCACCCACTGGTCCTCGTCCGCGACCTTGGGCTCGAAGCTTCTCGCGCCGACGTCGCGCATGTGCGCCATCAGGTCGACCATCCAGTCGACATGCTGCTCGATCGCCTGGATCATGCTCGCCAGCACCGAGGGGCTGCCGGGCCCGGTGACCATGAACAGGTTGGGGAAGCCCGCCGAGGCGACGCCGAGGTAGGTGCGCGGTCCGGCGGCCCACTTCTCCGCGAGCGTCAGCCCGCCGCGCCCGGTGATGCGCATCTTGTCGTACGAGCCGGTCATCGCCGCGAAGCCCGTGGCGCAGACCACGGCGTCGGCGGGATAGGTCCTGCCGGCGACCACGACGCCCTCCGCGGTGAAGCGCTCGATCGGCGTCTTCGATACGTCGACCAGCCTGACGTGCGGCTTGTTGAAGGTCGCGTAATAGTCGGTGTCGACGCAGAGCCGCTTGCAGCCGAAGACGTTGTCGGGGCTGAGCAGCGCGGCCGTCGCCGGGTCCTCGACGATGCTGCGGATCTTGCCGCGCGCGAAGTCGGCGATCGTGTCGTTGGCCTGCTTGTTGAACAGCAGGTCGCCGTAGGCGCCGAGGAAGGGCAGGCCGCCCCTGGCCCAGGCTTCCTCGTACTGCCGTTGCCGCTCCTGCGGCGTGGCCTCGAGCGCCGGCTGGGCGTTGAACGGGAAGTAGAAGCCGGTCGGCCGCGAGCGCGCCTTGGCGCGCAGCGCCGGATAGCCGGCTTTCACCCGGGCGACGTAGTCGGGATCGAGCTTCGCGTTGTAGGCCGGCACCGTGTACGACGGCGTGCGCTGGAACACCGTCAGCGCCTTGGCCTCGGCGGCGATCAGCGGGATCGACTGGATGGCCGACGAGCCGGTGCCGATCACCGCGACGCGCTGGCCGGTGAAGTCGACGCCTTCCTTGGGCCATTCGCCGGTGTGGTAGATCGGCCCCTTGAAGTCGTCCATGCCCTCGAACGGCGGCTTGTTGGCCGCCGACAGGCAGCCCACCGCCATGATCACGAAGCGCGCCTCGACGCGATCATCGCGATCGGTCTCGACCGTCCACAGCGCGCGCGCCTCGTCGAACGTCGCCGCGACGACTCGCGTCTCGAAGCGGATGTCGCGGCGCAGGTCGAAGCGGTCGGCGACGTGGTTGGCGTAGGCCAGGATCTCGGGCTGCGGCGAGTATTTCTCCGACCAGGTCCATTCCTGGTCGAGTTCCTCGGAGAACGAATAGGAGTACTGCATGCTCTCGACGTCGCAGCGCGCGCCGGGATAGCGATTCCAGTACCAGGTGCCGCCGACGCCATCGCCGGCCTCGAAGCAGAGCGCGCTGAAGCCCATCTGCCGCAGGCAGTGAAGGGCATAGAGGCCGCCGAACCCGGCGCCGACGACGACCGCGTCGACCGAAGGATGAGAAGAGGACATGCCGCGATTTTTTGTCGGCCGTGCAGCATGCGCAAGCGCGGGCGGCCCGGCCGTGTCGCGTGGCGATCCACTCAGCCTTGCGGCGGCGGCGCGTCCTGCCAGTCGAAAGTGAGCGGCGCTTCGCGGAAGGCGAAGCGGTCGACATGGCGCGCGACGGCGCCCTTGAGCGCCTCGAGCTGACCGGCGGCGCTCGTTTCCAGCCGGCATTCGAGGCCGTCGTCATGCGCCTGCATCATCAGGATGGCGTCGCCCGGCCAGTCGGCGCCGCGCGCGTTGCGCGGAAAGATCACGGCGCCCTTCTGCTCGGTGAACTCGACGGCGAGGTTGTGGCTCCAGTGCTTGCAGAGCTGCTGGAGGTAACGGCTGGCCTTGCCGGTGGAAACGCGCACGCTGCTGTCGAAGGTCATTTTACAGCCTCTCGATCTTGCGGGCGGCCTCGTCGAGGATGGCCGCGACCTCGTGCATGGTTTCGGTCTGCACGCCCTCGCGGCCCAGGCGGTCGAGCAGCACGGTGCGCAGGTTGCCCATGGCGCGTCGCACCGGGCCGCCGTCGGTCCGCTCGCGCATCGACGCAAGCTGGGCCAGACGGGCGAACAGCATCTCGACGTCCTGCTTCTTGGCCTCGAGTTCGGCGGTGCCGTCGGCTGTCACCGCGAACGGCTTGCGCGGTCCGGCGGCCGTCGCCTCTTCGATGCGGCCCATGTCCTGCAGCAGGGTGAGCGTCGGGTAGATCACGCCGGGACTCGGCACGTAGGCGCCGCCCGTCAGTTCCTCGATCGCCCGGATGAGCTCGTAGCCGTGGCGCGGCTGGTCGGCGATCAGCTTCAGCAGCACGAGCTGCAGCTCGCCGGAATCGAACACGCGCCGCCGCCGGCCGCGTCCTTCGCCGTGCTCGCCGTCGCGACCGAAACCGTGACGACCGCGATGGCCGAAGTGGCGTCCGCGCGGGCCGCGATCGCCGGAGAGTTCCAGCGCATCGGCTTCGTCCGATCCGTCGTTCCTGCAGCGCCGTCCGAAGCCGCGACGATGATGGCCGTCATTGGCGTGCCAGTGGCGCCGACTCACTTCATGGCTGTGTGTTGGGTGGGAGAATCTCATTGTCATTGTCTTTCTATATTTAGACATGTCTAGGATATATCTTAGAAATAGCGAATTTCAAGGCGCGCTTTTGGGCGTTTTGAAGGCAAGGGGAGCGCATAACCTCATCCTGAGGAGCCGCGCGGAGCGCGGCGTCTCGAAGGATGGGAATAGTCTCGGTGTTGCCACCAACGCGCGGAGGTTACTCCGCGCGACCGAGACGCGCCCTGAGTTTACCCCGAGGTACTCGAGGGGGGCGCTCCTCAGGGTGAGGTTAAGCGTCGGTTAGCCCCAAAGAGCGGCCGCGCGCGTCATTCAATCGACACAACAGGGTAACGACGGCGCAACGGCTTCGATTCACAAGACAGAATCGAGGATCGTCATGGCAGGTGCATGAGCGCGCGGCCCATCCGGATGGGAGTGCCTTCGCCGATACCGTCGCACAGGCGAAAGCCCGGCGGCGCGAACACGATGATCGTCGATCCATGCTCGAACCAGCCGAGCTCGTCGCCCTTCCTGATGGGCGTATCGCACTCGATCTCAGCGGCACCGCGATAGTTCATGTTCATCGTCACATCGAGGAAGTGCAGGCGGATGCTGGCGACCAGGATCGCGGCGACCGGCACCAGGGTCACGAGATGACCCCCCTTGCCAGAGGCAAGCCTGGTGCGAATCACGGCGCGCTCGTTCTTGCAGAACAGATTCTCCACGCGCCTGAGCGCGATCGGATTGACGTTCCAGGTGTCGCCCGAGATGTAGGTCACGCGCTCGATCGTGCCGTCATGGGGCGCGTGGAAGCGGTGATACATGCTCGAGGTGAGCCGCAGCGTGGCGTACTCGCCGTCGCGATAGGTCTCGATCAGCGCCGGATCGACCAGCAGGTCCCGCAGTGCGTAGGGGAACCCCTTGGCCTGCAGCACTTGCGTGCCGTCGACCCTGCCGCAGGCGCCGACGATGGCGTCGCACGGGCTTGTAAGCACCCGCGGATCGTCATCGACCGGCCGAGCGCCGGCCATGAGCTCGCGCGTGAAGCAGGCATGCAGGCTCTTGAAGGATTTCTGCTTGGCGTCGCTGAGATCGAGGTCGGCGAACAGGCGCCACGCGGCGATCGACGCCCGCGCCACGATCGGATTCTCGATCTGGCTGAGCCATCCGAGGAAGCGCGTGGCGAGCCGCCGGGGAATCCGGTTGGTCAGCAGGAAGTTGATGTCCTCCTGCTGGACGATTTTGGCGAGTTCCGAACGCAGGGTCATGGAGAGCTGAGAGGGGTGTTGAGATGGCTGTGATGCTGGATGGCTGGTCGATTGCCGCGTTGCTGGCCGCAGGCCTGCTGGTGGTCGTGCCGGGAATGAAGCTGCGGGCACGACTCGCCCTGTCGCGCGCCAAGCATCGCTCGCTCGCCGGGCATTCGCGCCTCTCGCGCCGCATCGCCGCGCTGGTGCCGCGCTACGCCTACGACGAGGCGCAGTTCTTCCGTGCCGATGACGCCGGCGCAGAGGTCGCCGAGCGACGCCGTGCCGGCTTCGAAGAACTGTCGCGCAAGCTTCGGCTCGTGGCAGCGCGCACGCTCGGCCGCACCGCCGAGGCCGCCGCGCACATCTCGGACCTGCAGTTCACCGAAAGCTACCGCGTGCCCTTCCAGTTCAGCCCGCGCGTCAAGGCGGCCCTGCCGGCGAGCTCCTTCGTCGCCTCGTCGAGCGGCGTCCAGGTCACCGATCTCGACGGCAACGCCGCCTACGACCTCAGCGGCTCCTACGGCGTGAACCTGCTGGGCTACGATTTCTACAAGGGCTGCATGGAGCGCGGCGCCCGGCGCGTCGATGCGCTCGGCCCGGTGCTGGGCTCCTACCCGTCTCTGATTGCCGACAATGCCGCGCGGCTGGCCCGCATCTCCGGCATGGACGAGGTCTCGTTCCACATGTCGGGCACGGAAGCGGTCATGCAGGCCGTGCGGCTGGCGCGCTATCACACGAAGCGCTCCCATCTCGTGCGCTTCTGCGGCACCTATCACGGCTGGTGGGGCGGCGTTCAGCCCGGCGTCGGCAATCCGGAGCCCGCCCGCGATACCTACACCCTGGCAGAAATGTCCGAGAAGACGCTCGCCGTGCTGCGCCGCCGCCGCGACATCGCCTGCGTGCTGGTCAATCCGGTGCAGGCGCTCTATCCCAACATCGCCGCCCCCGCCGATTCGACCCTGGTCGCGAGCCGTCCGGACAAGAGCGTCGATCGCGCCGCCTACACCGCCTGGTTGAAGGCGCTGCGCGCGGTCTGCAGCGAGCGCGGCATCGTGCTGATCTTCGACGAGGTCTTCCTCGGCTTCCGCCTGGCGCCCGGCGGCGCCCAGGAATATTTCGGCGTCACCGCCGACATCGTGACCTACGGCAAGACGGTGGGCGGCGGCTTTCCCATCGGCGTGGTGTGCGGCCAGCACCGCTTCATGAAGCGCTATCGCGACGACCGCCCCGTCGACATCTGCTTCGCCCGCGGCACCTTCAATTCCCATCCCTACGTCATGGCGGCGATGAACGAGTTCCTGGTTCATCTCGAGAGCCCCGGAATGCAGGCGCTCTATCGCGATCTCGAGGCGACCTGGGCGGCGCGGACGGCCTCGCTCAACCGCCGGCTCGCCGAGCGCGGCCTGCCGCTCCACATCGCGGCGCTGTCGACGGTCTGGACCGTCTGCCACACGCGCTCGTCGCGCTACAACTGGATGCTCCAGTACTATCTCAGGGCCGAGGGCCTGGCGCTGAGCTGGATCGGCACCGGCCGGCTGATCTTCAGCCTGAACTTCAGCGACGCCGACTTCGCGGCCGTGGCCGAGCGCTTCCTCGCCGCCGCCGAAGCCATGCGCCGCGACGGCTGGTGGGAGACCGGGGCACTGGCCACCGACAAGGCCATCAAGCGACGGATCCTGCGCGAGATGCTGCGCCAATTCTTTCCTCCCCAGCGAAGCTGGGGAGGTGTCCGCGAAGCGGACGGAGGGGTCGGAAGCGCCGCGCCTACCGCGCCCTAGCCCATGACCCCTCCGGCCCTTCGGGCCACCTCCCCATCGCAAGGCGATGGGGAGGCAATGCACGCTCTAGACGCCCGTCTTCGATACCGGCACCGGCACCTCCTCGGCGATCTCCTCGCCGAGGTCGGGAATGATCTCGTCGGGGATGATCGGCGCGGCGACGGCCTGCGCGGTGTGCCTCGTGTAACGGCCGGTCACCAGCTCCCACGGCGCGCGGTGGTAGAGCTTGATGTCGTGGAACGGATCGGTGGCGATCTTGGTCGCCCACACCAGGCCGGTCTGGAGGTCCTTCAGCAGGAAGAGCTGCACGACGCGGAAGGCGATGCCGGAGAGTCCGACCACCAGCCACAGCTCGCCGACATGGGTCACGAACTCGGACCAGTCGGCGTGCGGCGTGAACAGGCCGAGCAAGGTCGGATCGACGACCAGCAGCAGCGGCGAGGCCGCCCAGACCGCCAGCAGCACCAGCTTGCGCTTGATGTTGTAGCCGACCTTGATCTCTTCCTTGTACTCGTCGGTCGCCTGGTTGATCTGGTCGTAGCCGCGCGGCTCGAAGAACAGATGGCCGACCTGGCGCGTGGTCATGGCGACCAGCCAGCCGATCAGCGCGGCCATGGCGGGATCGGAGAACGCCACCACGTAGGCGAACAGGAAGCTCGTCGCACTGACCAGATGAAGCGACTGGTTGACCTTGCTGTGGTGGTAGTAGCGGTGGTCGTCCCAACGCTGCACTTTCAGTTCGTTGAAGAAGCCACTCATGAGCGCTGTCCTTGTCGATGGAGGGGGAGTCGCGGCCACTCGCCGTCGCTGGCCGGGAGGCGGAGCGACCCGGCGCTGGGTCGGCGGAAGGCGTGAGGCTCGGTCCTTGCCGGCGGGCGTTGGACCGATGCGAGGGGGCACTTTCAGCAGTCTTGTTGTTTCCGGTGACGCAGCCAGACAGAGTGACCTTCGTACCGCGTTCCAGTTACAGGAAAGAGACGCCCCAGATCGCCGCCGACAGCGCTGCCGCGGCCGCGCCGGCGACGAGCGCGAGCGGGATCAGCGGATGGATGTTGTTCAGCCGGCGGAACAGGTTGCACAGGAAGCCGACGGCGCGCTCGGCCGGCGTGCGCGGGCTCTTGGAGTACTCCATCGCCGCCTTGACGACGTAGAACACGGCGGTGTTGGCGGCCAGCGCCACGCGCCCGGCGACGGCGGCGTTGCGCGGCGTGACCAGGTAGTTGCACTTCAGCAGGATGCGCTGGCGGTCGGCCGGATTGTACTGGCCTTCGACCCAGTGCAGCTCGCGGTGAAAGTCCAGCAGGCCGAAATCGTAGGTCTCGAAGGCCTTCTCGACGCGGCTGTCGTCGAACACGACCTTGTAGGTGGCGTCGGACTGCAGGTAGATCAGCGCCCGCACGACCACGCTCGACGCCAGGAAGCGCAGGTTGCCGTCGTAGTGCTTGTCGAACAGGCCCTGGTCGCCGCCGCGATCCTTGTTGTAGTGCGAGATGTAGAGCTCGTCGGTGTGCTTCATCGGCGCGATGACGCTGCCCGGCGCAACCCGGCTCGCGATCAGGGAGCGGATGAGCGGACTGTCGCGCAGCCGGTCGATCTCGACGATCACCGGGTCGGGTAGCGTGCCGACATAGACATGCTTGGACGGCCGTTCGGCCAGGTCGGCGCGATAGCGATCCTCGATCCATCGCGTCAGGCCGTCGATCGCTGCCCGGTCGGCGCGCTCGTCGAACCGTCCGATGGTCGCGGGAAAGCGCCGCGACGCATGGACCTGCGGCCGCGCCGCGGCGCTTCCCTCGACGTCGTTCAGCATGCTCATGGGGTTCTCCTTGCGGTTTCTCTCGGTGTCGACACTGGCGGCGCGTAGCAGCGGTACAAGGTCCAGGCGCAGGTGACGGCAGCCAGGCCCGCCAGCGCGATGGGCACGGTCAGGGTCCTGCTGGACCCCCTGGCAGCGACGGCTGCGCCGACCATGGCGCCGGCGAAGACGAGGACGCCGCCGATCCGCACGGCGCGGCGGCGCGTGCCGGCCAGTTCCATGGCGAGCAGTCCGATGTTCAGGGCGACGTGCAGGCAGGCCAAGGGCCACCACTGCTCCCGGAATGCCGGATTGATCATCGTTCCGCCGAACGCCGCGACGTTGCCCAGGATCATCGGATGGCTGGTCAGCGAATAGGGGAAGGCGGTGATCCTCTGCGGCGGCAGGCCCGCGACCTCGTGACCGTAGTAGGTCCGGTCGACCCCGAGGACCATGGCGGCGCGGACGTTCAGCAGGATGCCGCCGCCGATGACGATCAATGACACGGCGTCGATCGGCGCCGCGAGATAGACCGTCGCCAGGAGGCCGACCGAGACGGTCTTCATCGCCACGGCATCGCGCTTGAAGACCTCGAACGGGATCGCGCCAAAGGCGAAGGCGAGCCAGTAGAGGTAGTAGTGCCAGAAGCTCAGCAGATAGACCGCGAGCGGCAGGCTGAGATCGAGGGCGGCGCCGAGCAGGACCGACAGGATCAGCAGGGCGCACGACAGCGTCGAGCTGTTGCGCGCGATGACAGCGTGCAACGACCGGGGATGTTCAGACGGGACGGCCATTCATGGGAGCGGATGGCTCGGGAACTGGATATGCAGGCACGTCGCCGAACGATAACAGCGCATTGTGTCAGGCGCGTTACCCGGCGACAGCGTTCGTCTGTCACCCGGCGCGGGGGTTACCCCGCGCTTACCGAAGCGAGGGGCCTTTGAGGCCGCAGGAAAGGTCCCTCGCTGCGCTCGGGATGACAGCGGGGCTGTATAATGTTCACTAACGTACCGGCAACCTCTGCCCGCCCGGGAACTTGAAGGTTCGACGGAGAAGCATCATGCGTCTCGATCGAACCGCCCGCCAGTTCCTGCTTCTGGAAGTCGTCGAAGGCTTCGCCCTGACGCTCCGGTACATGTTCAAGCCCAAGGTGACGGTGAACTATCCCTACGAGCGCACGCCGACCAGCCCGCGGTTTCGCGGCGAGCATGCGCTGCGCCGCTATCCCAACGGCGAGGAACGCTGCATCGCCTGCAAGCTCTGCGAGGCGATCTGTCCGGCGCAGGCCATCACCATCGAGGCCGAGCCGCGCGAGGACGGCAGCCGGCGCGCCACGCGCTACGACATCGACATGGTGAAATGCATCTATTGCGGCTTCTGCCAGGAGGCCTGCCCGGTCGATGCCATCGTCGAAGGCCCCAACCAGGAATATTCGACCGAGACCCGCGAGGAGCTCTACTACGACAAGGAAAAGCTGCTCGCGAACGGCGACCGTTGGGAACCCGTCCTTGCCGCCAACCTCGAAGCGGACAGCCGCTACCGCTGAGGGCGGCGGACCATGCACCGCTTGGCTGTCCGACTCACCGTCGCTTTGGCGCTGCTGCTCCTTGGCACCGGCTGCGCCGCCGCACCATCGTCGCGCTGGCAAAGCCGGGGTGACGGTACGGCGCCGACTGTCGTCGATTCAGCCGACTGCCGGTATCAGGCGCGACGTCAGGCCGAGCTGCGCTTGCCGCGCGCGCCGCCGGACTCGCCGTCGCGAAGCCGTGCGCCGTCACCAAGCGATGTGGTCGCCGACTCCGACCGCTTTGCTGCCGAGAACGGCTTCTACACGCAGTGCATGAGACAAAAGGGCTTCGAGCTGGTCGATGGTTCCCTGCGTTCCTGACGGTGCCGGGCAGCAACCGCCGTCTGCCGGTCAGCGTTGCGGTGGTGACACCACTCATTGCGGAGTCGACATGCCGGTACCCGATCCGATGCAACACGAGCTCGAGGACCTCGAGCAGAAGCTCAGCAGTGCCCGCGAGGCCGCGACGGCGCCGGGCGCGACCGAGAAGGACAAGGCGGACCTGAAGCTGATCGAGCAGGCGTATCTGGCGGCGGAGCAAAAGGCCCGACGTGCGCCCGACAGCGGCAGCGACCACCAACCGACGGACCCGAAGAAGAAGCTGGACAAGAAGCTCGATGACGCCCTGAAGGGCACTTTTCCCGGCAGCGATCCGATTTCGTTCGTCGAGGCGGCGCCGGTGAAGGAGGAGGACCACTCGCTGCCCGACATCAAGCTCGCCGAGCAGCAGGCGCCGGGGAAAACGAAAGCGGCCCGGAAATCCAAATAGCCATGAAGGTTGCATGGAGTTCAGTTTGAACTCACCGTGAAGCAATGGTACCCACTTAGAATAGGGGCAGAAAAATAAGGGAGGGCGTCCCGAACGACTGGCGGGCCTGCTGGCGCCAGTCCACCGGGTCGCCGTGGGAGCGGGGTCCTTGCGTCGTTCATCGGAGCTTTCGGCTGCGCTGTCAGCGGGCCGATCCGCATTCATCGGTGTGGCGGTGTTCACTGCGCTCTTGAACGCGCTCTATCTCACGGGCTCGTTCTTCATGCTGCAGATCTACGACCGCGTGCTGCCCAGCCGCAGCGTACCGACCCTGATCGCGCTCGCCGTTCTCGCCGCTGCCCTCTACGGCTTCCAGGCCGTGCTCGACGTCGCGCGCAACCGCGTGCTGACCCGCGTCGCCGGCGGTTTCGTCGAGCAGCTCGACCGGCGGGTCTACGACCTCATCGTCAAGCTGCCGCTGCGGACGGGCGTCCGCCTGTCCGAGCCCGCGCGCGACCTCGAGCAGGTGCGCCTGTTCATGGCCGGCGGCGGGCCGGCGGCGCTGTTCGACCTGCCGTGGCTGCCGTTCTATCTCGGCATCTGCTACCTGTTTCATCCTCTGATCGGTCTCACCGCCACGGTCGGCGCCCTGATCCTGGTCGGTTTCACCGCGCTCACCGAGTTCAAGCTCCGGCGGCCGACGCTCGAGGCCTCGGCCATGGCGGCACGGCGCAGCCGCCTGGTGGAGACCAGCCACAACAACGCCGAGGTGCTGCATGCCATGGGCATGGTCGGCCGCTTCGCCGACCTGTGGTCCGCCAACACGCGCGAGCATGTCGCCGCCCAGCAGCGCGCCGCCGACGTCACCGGCGGCATGGGCGGGCTGTCGCGCGCCTTCCGCATGATGCTGCAGTCGGCGGTGCTCGCGGTCGGCGCCTGGCTGGTGATCCACAACCAGGCCACGGCCGGCATCATCATCGCGGGCTCGATCCTGTCGTCTCGCGCCTTGGCGCCGATCGAGGTGGTGATCTCGCAGTGGCGGGTGTTCGTCGGCGCCCGCCAGGGCTGGCGCCACCTCGCCGAGCTGCTGGCGCGGCTGCCGGCCGACAAGCCGGCGATGGCGTTGCCGGCGCCGCGCGAACGGCTTGCGGTCGAGGGGTTGGCCGTGGCGCCGCCGGGCACCCGCAGCATCGTCGTCCAGCAGGTCGGCTTCGCGCTCGCGGCGGGCCAGGCGCTCGGCGTCATCGGTCCCAGCGCCTCGGGCAAGTCCTCGCTGGTGCGCGCGATCGTCGGCGTGTGGCCCTCGGTGCAGGGCGAGGTGCGGCTCGACGGCGCGCGCCTCGACCAATGGCCGGGCGAATCGCTCGGTGCGCATGTCGGCTACCTGCCGCAGGACATGGAGCTGTTCGCCGGCACGGTGGCCCAGAACATCGCGCGGCTCGATCCCGCGCCGCCGGCCGACAAGGTGCTGGCGGCGGCGCGCGCCGCCGGCGTGCACGAGATGATCCTGGGCCTGCCCAAGGGATACGAGACCGAGATGGGCGAGGGCGGCACGCTCCTGTCGGCGGGGCAGCGCCAGCGCATTGGGCTCGCCCGCGCCCTCTACGGCGATCCGTTCCTGGTCGTGCTCGACGAGCCCAACGCCAACCTCGACCTGCAGGGTGACGAGGCCTTGACCGGAGCCATCCGCGGCGTGCGTGCCCGCGGCGGCATCGTCATCGTCGTCGCCCACCGGCCGAGCGCGCTCGCGGGCGTCGACCAGATCCTGGTGATGGAAGGCGGCCGCCAGAAGGCCTTCGGACCCAAGGAGACCGTGTTCCGCGAGGCGCTCAAGGTGGCGCCGCCCGCCGCGCCGCAGCCCGCGCCCTCCTCCGCGCCGGCATCCTGGCCCGCCGCCGTCGCCGGACGCCTGGCCGGCGGGAGGCCCTCATGACGTCGCCGTCGCTCAGCGCCGCTCGCCGTCCGCTGGCAGTCGGCTTCGCGGCGGCGGCGCTGCTCGTGGTCGGAGTCGGCGGCTGGGCCGCCACGACCGAGATCTCGGGCGCGGTGATCGCGGCGGGCAAGCTCGTGGTCGACAGCAACGTCAAGAAGGTGCAGCACCCGACGGGCGGCGTGGTCGGCGAGCTGCTGGCCAAGGACGGCGACCGGGTGCGGCAGGGCGATGTGGTCGTGCGGCTGGACGGCACGCAGGCGCGCACCAGCCTCGCCATCGTCACCAAGGCGCTCGACGAGATGGAGGCGCGCCAGGCCCGCCTCAGGGCCGAGCGCGACGGCGCCGACAAGGTCGCCTTTCCCGCCGACCTGATCGCGCGCGACAAGGAGCCCGACGTCGCCCAGGCGATGGCGAGCGAGCAACGGCTGTTCGAGCTGCGCCGCTCGGCGCGCGACGGCCAGAAGGCGCAGCTCACCGAGCAGATCGACCAGCTTCGTCAGCAGATCGCCGGCACCGACGAGCAGATCGCCGCCAAGACCACGGAGCTCGACTGGAACCGCCAGGAGCTGGAGGGCGTGCGCGGCCTGTGGAAGCAGAACCTGGTCCAGTTCGGCCGCGTGACGACGCTGGAGCGCGACGCGGCGCGCCTGCAGGGCGAGCGCGGTGCGCTCACGGCGTCGGTGGCGCAGGCCAAGGGGCGCATCTCGGAGATCCGGCTGAAAGTCCTGCAGGTCGACGAGGACCTGCGCACCGAGGTCGGCAAGGAGCTGGCCGAGATCCGGGCCAAGCGCGCCGAGCTCGCCGAGCGCCGTGTCGCCGCCGAGGACCAGCTGAAGCGCATCGACCTGGTGGCGCCACAGGACGGCCGGGTGTTCCAGCGCAGCGTCCACACGGTGGGCGGCGTCGTGCAGGCCGGCGAGCCCGTGATGCTGATCGTGCCCGAGCACGATTCGCTGGTCGTCGAGGCGCGCGTGCCGGCGCACGAGATCGACCAGGTCCATGTCGGCCAGAAGGCCGTCCTGCATTTTTCCGCCTTCAGCCGCACGACGCCTGAGCTCAATGGTGAGGTCGTGCACGTCGCGGCCGACGCGGCACAGGATGACCGCACCGGCGAGCACTACTACGTGGCGCGCATCCGCGTGGCCGACGGCGAGCTCGCCCGTCTCGAGGGCCACGACCTGCGCGCCGGCATGCCGGTCGAGGTCTTCATCCAGACGGTGCCGCGCACCGTGGCGTCGTTTCTCGTCAAGCCGCTCGGCGATCAGGTCGAGCGGGCGTTCCGGGGGCGTTAGACGTGAGCGGTGCACGCGAACCGCTTCCTCCCCACGCTTTTGCGTGGGGAGGTGGCCCGCAGGGCCGGAGGGGTCATGAGCACCCGGTCCTGGCGCTTATGACCCCTCCGTCGCCGTATGACGGCGACACCTCCCCAGCTTCGCTGGGGAGGAAGCGCCAGTCCGTGGCCCGTCTGCCGTTCCTGCCTGAGGAGCCGTCATGTCCATAACAGTGACCGTCAACCTGAGCGATGCGCTGACCGGCTTCGGCGGCGGCACGGGCGTGCTGAACCAGGCCGGCGTGTACGCCTATGCCGTCTATTTCCAGGACGGCACCGCGAACTGGACGACGCTGGCGGACGGCAGCGGCAGCACACCCGCTTCGTCGACCGATATCACGATCCAGACGCCTTACACCTCGGGCAAGATCTACTTCCTGGTCCAGAGCGGCAGCGGCAACGACCTGACGACGCTGATCACGCAGGAATCGCAGCTCAACTGGACCAATGCCCAGACCTGGGACTTCCGCTTCGACAGCGTCGAGCTGACGGTCAAGGGCAACAGCAACGACGTCGCCAATCTGACCGACGTCAACGGCTTCGGCCTGCCGATGTCGATCTCGAACGGCCTCTCGACGAACGGCAGTCGCGGCTACGCCCAGAGCGGCGCCGCCATGTTCGGCGACATCGAGAACGCCAGCACGACGCCGAGCGCCCAGACGACGGCTACGCTGCAGTACAATGCCGGCCCGCTGAACGGCGACCAGCGCATGATGTTCTCGCCGGCCGAGGCGTTGTCGCAGGGCAGCGACGCCTTCAAGTACACCGACTGGAGCCAGTACGTGACCTCGCTCCAGGCCGTGGCCTCCAACGTCAAGATCTCCGGCTGGTTCAACGGCGCGCCCGATGCCAACAACGTCTGGCACGACGCCGGCTACTACTCCTATCAGTTGAGCTTCGAGGGCGGCTACTTCTGGCTCAGCCCGTCGGGCAACAGCCAGATCAAGGGCTACATCCGGATCGCCCCCGACCAGCTGGCCAACAGCATCTACGCCACCCTGGGCACCGCCGACGTCTTCCTCAACAAGACCGACGCGACGCCTTACCTGGCGAACATGAATGTCGGCGCCAACAACCAGTGGGGCGAGGTCTTCACCAATCTCCTCACCGGTTTCACCGGCGGCTACTACGGCGAGACCGGAAAGTCGCCGAACGCCAGCATCACCACGGGGATCGATCTCTACAATTCGGCCAACTGGGATCCGACCTACGCGTTCGGCAGCAACCTCGCGCAGGCGAACCCGTTGGCCGGCGCGACCTGGGACAAGTACGCTGAGCTCTTCTTCCAGCAAACCAATTCGTACGGTGCGGGCTATTCCGACAACCTGACGAAGGCCCTGTCGGTCGGCCCGCTGATGACGCTGTGGAACAACAATTCCCAGGTCAACACGCCGCTCACCATCACCCTCTACGCCGACTCCGACACGCCTTCGACCGCCGAGTTCCAGGGCGCCTTGCTCGGCAGCATGGGTCTTACCGAACAGGTGATCTACAACTACCCCGGCGCGTCGAACATCGGAGGCGCGACCTCCTTCCAGAGCGGCAACAGCTTCACCTTCAATTTCGGCGGCTCCAACGTCTTCCTCGATACCCACTCCACGCTGAAGTTCGGCTTCTCGCCCGACGGCACGCTCGCGAACTTCGTCTACGTGGATGTACCGACGACGGCGACGTCGTTCTGGAACACCTACACCCTCATCAATACGGGCGGCGCCTACTCGTTCAGCCCGGCGACCAATCCCAGCACGCCCGGGTCGATCGGCATCACGGGCCTGCCGGTCGCGGCCGCCGGCACGTGGGGCTGGTACCAGATGGTCGTGACCGGTCCTCCCACCACGGACGGCAGCAAGCCCTGGAGCAAGACCTTCAACCTCTACGCCGAGGCCGACGGCAGCGGCTTGTTCCTCAATCCCAACTACACCGGCGCCAACCAGGCCAATGCCCTGCAGGGCGACGGCCTGGTGGTGGCGCAGGCGCAGGCGACGCCCAACCCGCCGCAGAGCGTCTCGGGCGTGACCTGGGCATTCCTCACCAGCGCCGGCTACGGCCTCGATTCGTCGGTGCTGAAGCGCAATGCGACGACCGAGTCGATCGCCAATTCGGGCGACGCCACCTACACCCCGCCCTTTGCGCCCGTGGTTGGCTCCGTCAACGGCAGCGGTGCCTTCACGAACTACATGAAGACCCCCGGCGTCTACACCGTGGGACCGACGCCCAACGCCTACCAGGTGGACTCGTTCGGCCGCGTCAACCCGACCTCGGTGATCGCCCAGCAGACGCCGGTGTTTCCCGACGGCGCGCAGTACACCAACAACCTCGTCACCTACACGCTGGCCGATGAGGTCACCAAGGCCAAGATCGCCTTCAGCTGGTGGGCGGCGGATTCGCAGTGGGTCGCCACGAACGCCAATCAGGACGCGGTCCTCGACCACGGCCTGACCAGCGACATCATCTGGGACGGGTCGGCCGGCAGCGTGTCGCGCTGGAATCCGGCCAATCTGTCGACAGGCTATGTCCAGGGCCAGTACACCAACAAGGTCGGCGCGCTCAACGTCGCGATGATCGACTTCGTCCTCAGCGATGCGTCCGGGACCTACACCAAGCACGCGCCGATCACAGTGACGGCCGACCTCGACGGCGTCTGGGCCACCAAGAACACGCTGTTCGTCGACGGCACGTACAAGGCCGTGCTGATGGAGTACGCCCCGGACGACAAGCAGTTCACGACGCCGCTCAACAAGGCGAGCGACGGCATCGTGTTCACCATCGACGGCACGAGCGGCGGCGGCTCGATCTCCGGCGGCGACGGTAGCGGCATCTCCTACAATGGTGGCGGCGACGGCGCCTGGGTGCGCCTGGATTCGACAACGTCGACTTTGCCCAACGGAACGCTGTTCGTCTATTTCACCGACAGCTCGGGAAAGCTGCTGGACCGCAGCGACAGCGTGACGACCTCGCTGCACGACGCCATCAGGGGGGAAATCGGCCTGGTCAAGACGGACGGCGGCGCGTCGATGTTCAACGGCACTCAGTCCATCTACCTGCCGACCGGCATGGTGATGAAGTTCGCGATCCAGGTCGGCAACGGCGACATCAAGGCGCTGCCTGACATCCAGGTGAGCGGAACGGGGACCCTGTCCGTTTCCGTTTCCGACCCGAGCGGCGTGCTCAACCTCAGCGCCGTGATCGACACGTCTCCTGGTCCCAACACCGCCCTCGCGCTCACCCAGCATGAATTCGACCGCGCCTGGGTCTATCTCACGAAGGGCGAGAGCGTGCAGGTCGATGTCGCCGGCAGCGCCTACAACAACAACACGCTCCACTTCGTGCACATCGATACCGATCCCTCCGATCCCGCCAACAGCGCGGGCTGGACCGTGGGCGGCGTCGCCTGGGGCAACACCGACGCCTTCCGCGCGGCCGTGCAGGCCAACTGGGAGACCGGCTACTCGGCATCGGGCGGCCGCGGCAACTTCCAGGACACGCAGAGCTTCACCGCCTCGAAGGCCGGCTACTACGCGCCGGTCCTGACGACCGAAGGCGGCGACACGTTCGTCATCGGCGCTACCGCCAACGTCGACGGCCGCGAGCACATCCGCGTCTACGGACAGAGCAATTTCGGCTTCGAGGACACCAAGGGCGGCGACTGGGACTACAACGATCTGGTGATGAAGATCACGGTGACCTGAACCGGAGGCGACCGGCCACGCATAAAGGGAGGTAAGACAGGAGCCTTACCTCCTGGCGGGCGGTTTTCGATTTTTTCGATTTCTGATATCGTTCCGCCATGAGCAAGAGCAATGCCCATATCGACCGGCCAGCCAGCCGAGCCGAAGTTGAACAGGCGCGCCGCGCCTTGGGGGCCCTTCGGCGTGGTCGACTGACCGGCGGCATGAAAGCCGTTCCTCCCGCGGCGGCCGCGGCGCTCGAGCGCGTCCTGGAAGCCATGGCCCGAGGTGATGGCGTCGCTGTGATCGCGCTCGACGCCGAGCTCACGACGCAGGAAGCGGCCGATCTTCTCGGCATTTCGCGGCCCACGCTGGTCAAGCGGCTGGAGGAGGGAGCGTTGCCCTTCCGGACGTTGGGCGTGCATCGGCGCATCAAGGCCGCCGAGGTCGTGGCCTATCTCGAGCACGAGCGCGCAGGGCAGCAGGCGGCACTCGACAAGATGGTTGCCGACAATCAGCGGGCCGGCCTCTACGACTGAGGCATACCCTCGATCGTCGTTCTGGGCGCCAACGTCCTCTTCTCGGCACGTCTGCGCGACCTCTGGCTCCAGCTCTCTCAAGCTGGTGTCGTGCGCGTACTGTGGACGGATGCCATAGAGGCCGAGTGGATGGCCGCCGTTTCGCGCACACGGCCTGAACTCGCTGGCTTGGTGGAACGTACCGTCGCGACGATGCGCTCGGCCTTCCCCTTGTCGTACATTCCCGGCGATCAGCTGCCCGATGTTGCCTTCGGCCTACCCGATCCGTTGGATGAGCACGTCGCCCGTGCCGCGTTCGCTGTGTCTGGCGCCATTGTGACGTTCAATATTTCAGACTTCCCAAAGTCGGCGCCGGAATCGCGGGGCTTGACCGCGATGACGCCGGACGAGGCCCTGCTCAGGGTCGTCAAGGATGACGAGGTCGGTGTCCTCGATAGCGTTCGCGCCATCCGATTGAGGTTGAGGAATCCCCCGATGACGGCCGATGCTTACGCCGCGGGATTCGCGTCGATTGCCTGCCATGGGTTCGCGAACTGGCTCCGGAGACGCAGGGCCGATTTCTGAGAGGCCCTCCGTGGATATTTGAAAAAGACGCAGCAGCGTTGGGTGTCGGCCGGGTGACTGCACTGCTGGCACTTTTTTGGCGCTCTCTGGTCCGCCAAAAAACAGCTCCCTGCCGAATTTTAATAACTGAGATGATTATTTACTTGCACCGTTTTGTAACTCAGGTTATCATGCGGGCATGACCTCTGGACGCTTATCTCTCTACAAGCCCGAATACGACGATCAGGCGCATAATCACTGCCTGCTGGGCGCCACCAACGCCGGGCTGGCCGAGCTGCTCGGCGTCGGGGAGCGAACCGTCGATCGCTGGATCGCCGACATACCGAGCTTCGCCAAGGCAGTGCATGACGGTCGGGCGATCGCCGACGGGCGGGTGGCGCGGTCGCTCTATGAGCGGGCGGTGGGCTATCGCCAGTCGGTCGAACGCGTCGTGGTCCTGCGCGGCGACGCAAAGAAGATCGACGTGACGGTGCAGCATCCGCCTGACACGCAGGCCTGCATCTTCTGGCTGCGCAACCGCCGGCGCGACCTGTGGAGCGGCGATCCGCAGCACAAGTATGATCCCATCGCTGAAGAAATCGCTCTGCTGGATGCCGCGGATGAACTGGAGCGGCTGGAAGAGGATTGAGCATGAATCTTCCTCCCCAAGCTTCGCTTGGGGGAGGTGTCCGCGGAAGCGGACGGAGGGGTCATGAACAGCCTTGCGGTTGCCTATGACCCTTCCGTCCGCTTCGCGGACATCTCCCCTTCGCGGCTTCCGCGAAGGGGAGGGACGCTGATTGCAACGTCAAACGGGGAAAAGAAAGGCCTACCGCCCCTCGCGCCACCAGGCGCTGCCGATCGCCAGCAGGAAGGCCATGGCCACCAGGATGCCGGGCAGCAGCGGCAGCTGGTTGATGCCGGCGACCGTGTAGCCCTCGTTGCGGCGCAGCCCGATCCAGTCGGAGCCGCCGGCGGCGCGGCCGGGGCGGACGGAGCGGATGTCGGGGTCGCTGCTGTCGGCCAGCCACATGGTCGAGCCGCCCGAGGCCTCGGTCAGCGGCTTCAGCTTGGCGTCGGTGGCGCGCACGTCGGAGAATTCCAGCGGGTCGGGATTGCCGACCGCGGCCACGGTGCGCAAGGTGCCGTCGTCGAAGCGGTAGAGGCCTGGCTTGTCGACGTCGACCACGCCGAGGCCGAGGCCCGGGCTGGTCTGGCGCAGCTCGATCGCCTTGGTGCTGCCGTCGGGCGCGGTCATGGTGACCTGCGGGAAGGTGGCGGCGAGGGTGCGGCGCGTGACCTCGATGCGGCCGCCGACCGAGGTGGCGCGCAGCGCCTCCTCCTCGAGGTCAGGCTCCTTCATCAGCCAGTGGGCGACACGGCGCACCAGCTCGGGCTGCGGCCCGCCGCCGTCGATGCCGCGGTTCCACAGCCACAGGTGATCGGACATCAGCTGGGCGACACGGCCCTCGCCGACGCGGTCGAGGATGACCAGCGGCCGCTCGTCGGCGCCCGACAGCACGGCGTTGCCGCGCTCGGTGCGCGAGGTGACCAGCCGGAACCAGCGGCCCCAGTCGGGATCCTTACCGGGATCGCCGGCCTGCGGCAGGTTGGCGGTGACGGGATGGCGCTGGCCGATCTCGGTGACCTTGGGCTTGAACGGCGTCTCCAGCACGTCGCCCAGCGGCGCCGCCGGCAGCACGGCGCCGAGCGGTGTGCGGTAGAGCGAGCGTTGCGTCGCGAACACCGGCCCGACCGAGACCAGCAGCGCGCCGCCGCCCTTTACGTACTCGGCGATGTTGCGAAAATACTCGCGGGTGATGAGGCTGCCCGATTCGTAGCGGTCGAAGATGATGAGGTCGAATTCCTTCAGCTTCTGCTCGAACAGCTCGCGCATCGGGAAGACGATCAGGCTGAGCTCGCGCACCGGCGTGAAGTCGTCCTTCTGCGGCGTGCGCAGGATGGTGAAGTGGACGAGGTCGACCGCCGGGTCGCTCTTCAGCAGGTTCCGCCACGCCCTTTCGCCCTGGTAGGGCTCGCCCGAGACCAGCAGCACGCGCAGCCTGTCGCGCACGCCGTTGATGGTGAACAGGCCGCGATTGTTGTCGAGGGTGAGCTCGTTCTGGCCGGGCGCGACCTCGAGCTCGACGACGTTGGCCCCGGGATTGCCGACCGTGATCGGCAATTCGACCGACTTGCCGACGGGCACGTCGACCCGCCGCACGATGTCGCCGTTCACCGACAGGGTCACCGGCGCGGTGCCGCCGGCGGGATCCTCGACCTTGAACTTGGCGGTGACCTCGCGGCCGACCACGCCGAAGCGCGGCGCCTGCTCGAGCACGATCAGCCGGTCGCGCTCGTTCTTCTTGCCGGCGATCAGGGCATGGACCGGCGCGCCGCCGAGCTCGGGCGGCAGGCTCTTGCTGGACTCGATGGCCGGCACGTCGTGCACCTGGCCGTCGGTCAACAGCACCACGCCCGCCAGCCGCTCCGGCGGCACCTCGACCAGGGCCGAGCGCATGGTCTCGATCAGGCGCGTGCCCCCCGGGCGCTCGCTGCCGAGCTGGATGTGCGAGGGCGGCAGCACGGCTTCGCGGACTTCGAGGCCTTCCTGCTGGCCGAGCTTGCGCTTCAGCGCCTCGCGAGCGGCCTGGACCTGGATGCGGCGATCGCCGATCGCCATGGAATCGGAATCGTCGACCACGACCAGCGCCACGTCGGCGATCGGCTTGCGCTGCTCCTCGATCAGCGAGGGGTTGGCGAGCGCCAGCAGCACGACGGCGAGCGTGCCCAGCCGCCACAAGGTGCCGCGTGCGCGGGCCGCGAGGCTGAGGCCGATCAGCACGACGCCGATCGCGCCGAGGCCGGCCAGGATCTCCCAGCTCAGCAACGGGTCGAAGGCGACGGAAACGGCGGAGGTCGGGTTCATCGCCGCAGCCTCTGCATGATGTCCTGCATGTGGACCATGTCGTCCTTGTAGTTGCCGGTCAGCGCATGCATCACCAGGTTCACGCCGACGCGGTACGACATCTCGCGCTGGGTCTCGCCGC
>JACPOB010000151.1 GCA_016185145.1 Rhodospirillales bacterium
GCAAGCGACGTCACAGGCTTCAGCCAACGCGACGCGGTTGGACATGGGCGACCCACCACCACCGGTCTGGTTGCTGAAATTGTTCATGAAGAGCTGCATGCCTTGGACCATCGAGGTCGAGAAGCCGGCGTAGTTGTTGCCCGAGATCGCCTGCAAGGTCGCCTGCGCCTGGGCGTTCGAGGTCGTGTTGAAGGCCATGGCGCCCAGCACGGTGGCGAAGTCGCCGCTGGCGTTGTTGACGTTGGCGTCGAGCACGGTGCCGACGGCGATCTGCGTCGGCGTCGCTGCGGCGGCGGCGAAGCCGCCGATCGCCAGGTTGAGATAGGCGTTGTTGGCATCGTAGCTCAGGTTCGACAGCAGGAACGGATAGAGCTCGTTCACCGAGGCGAAGGCGCCTGTAAGCCCACCGGCCGCATTCACGAGGGTGTAGGTGGTGCTGGGGGCGAAGGTCATGCCCGGCAGCGCCGTCACCGTGACGGCGCCGCCCTGCAGGTTGGCGGTGCCTCCGACATTGATGCGATCGCTCAGGCCCGCGCCTCCCACCTCGACTGCGTACGTGCTGCCGGCGGCATTGGTGAAGCTGCCGGAGACGGTCATCGTGCCGATCGAGTTGCCGGGCGCGAGAACGCCGCTGTTGGCGACGCCGCCCTGGATCGTGCCCGTGCCGCTCAGCACGCCCATGTTGGAGACATTGCCGCCGATCGCACCGTTGTTGGCGAAGCTGCCCATGTTGGCGACGCTGCCGGTGATCGTCCCGGTGTTGCTGAACGTGCCGGTCGTGCTGTTGATCACCGAGCCCGTGAGCGTGCCGCTGTTGGTCGCCGTGCCGGTGTTGGCGAGGCTGCCGTTGAACGCGCCGTTGTTGGCGAACGTGCCCTGGTTCAGCTGCCACTGGAGGGGCGTGTTGACCGTGCCGTTGTTCACGAAGCTGCCGCCGGCATTGACGGTGAGCAGGCCATTGCCGCCGACCGTGCCGTTGTTGGTGAAGCCGCCGCCGTTGACCGTGACATTACCGACGAGCGATCCGTTGCCGCCGAGGGTGAGCATGCCGCCGTTCACCACCGTGCCGCCCGAGTAGGTGTTTGTGCCGCCGAGCGTGACGCTGCCGCTCTGCAGCGTCAGCCCGCCCGGCCCGATGATCGGGCCGTTGAACGTGCCGGAGCCGGTCTGCTGTAGCGTCAGGCCGCCCATCAGGTACGTCGTGAAGCTCGACAGGAACCCGCTGGGCAACGTCAGGTTGCCCTCCAGCGCCAGCATCGGGATCACCGTCGCCGTCGTGCCGCTGGTGCCGGCGACCTGGTAGCCTACGAAGCCGTTGATCGGATCGTAGAGGTAGGTGAGATTCTCGAAGAAGGTGCGGCCGAGATTGCTGAAGGTCGACTCGTTCGCCCCCTGGAAGACCTGCACGCCGAACGGCGTGCTGGGATTGGGCGACGTGCCGCCGTTGTCCACCACGAAGGTGTAGGCCGCCGCCTGGGTCTGGCCCGGCAGGAAGACCTGCACCGTCGTGCCCGTCGGCAGGCAGTTGCCCACCGTCGTCTGCTGGCCGGCCGTACACTTGGCCGAGACAAGATTGAGGCCGGCGTTCGGATACTGAATGAACATGTAGCCGATGCCGCTGTCGGGCAGCACGCTCAAGGGGCCCAGGGTGGTCGTCGCCCCGCCGCCGGGCGGCGTGATCGATATCGACCCGCCCGCCGAGCTCCAGCTCAGCGGGCAGTTGAACCCGGGCGTGCTGCAGTACGACGGCAGGCCGCCGTTCGACGCCAGCTGGACGAACGACATGCCGTTGGTGTTCTGGTTGTTGAGACCCAGGAGGATGCCGGGGCCGAGCCCGAGGTTCGAAAAGCCGTTGAAGCCGATGATGTAGCCCGGCTGCATGGTGCTGACGCCCGGGCCGCTGACAAGCCCCAGCAGCGGATTGGGATTGTAGGCGCTGGAGAGCGGCGTGCCGTTGCTGAACAGGATGCCGCCGCGGTCGAAGCCGATGCCCATCTGGGAGGTGGTCGTGGTGGTGGAGGCCAGCACCGGCACGCGCGCCACGACCGACTGTCCGTTGGCGCCGTTGATCGTCACGTTGGTGAGATAGATGGGACCCGCCGGGTTGACGCCGCTGGTGACGTAGGTGATGGAGCCGGTGCCGACCTGCACGTCGCCGCTGCCCGGGCTGAAATAGGTGCCGAGCGTCGTCACGAGGCCGAGCGAGCCCGTATCCACCAGGTAGCGCTGCGTGACGCCGCCGCTCATCGTCAACGAGACGTAGCGCGAGCTCTGCGCGTCGTTCGGGTTTGGCGGATCGTTCGGGTTGGCCGTGGTGTAGAGCGGCACGTAGAACGTCGAACCGTTGCCGTAGAAGTTCCACTGAGCCTGGGCGGGCACTCCGGCCAGCGCGAACACGACCGCCCCTGCGAGACGCGCAAGGTGCCTCGACGAATATTTGAGCACTCTTCACCCCCAACAAATCGCCGGCGCCTAGGCCAGAAGCACCGGCTATTTTTGGGTTGTGCCTGAAAACAAAGAAAATTGCACTGCTAATGTTATTATTGCATTTAGCTGCTTCTGTCAGGCAAGAAGGTGCAGCCATCGAGCATCGGTCGGTTCAGCGTACGGCCACTTCCGCTTCGATGAAGCGGACCGCTTCGCCCACCGTGGTCAGTCGTGTCGCGACCCGGTTGGGGATTGCGATGGCGAACCGCTCTTCGCAGGACATGACGATCTCGACCACGTCTAGGCTGTCGGCGCCGAGATCCTCGGCCAGCCGGGCGTCGTCGGTGAGACGCCGTTCGTCGGCACCGAGATGGAAGACGAGGATATCCCTGACCTCTGCGGCTACGTCATCGATCATCTCACGCTCCCAAGCACACAAGCGATAACGCCGATCGTTCGGCGCGGCTCTGTGGCCAAGAAGGAACCGGCACATGCCGGCAAAAGCCGTGGCGTCCATGCCACACGTGAGACTGGCCGGTGTCCTGAACCAGCCGCCTGCATACGCGCCACGAGGTGGTGACTCTGTGGCAAATGCCACCGAGGCACTGCGCTTGCGACGTGCGACCGCACCCGCAACCGAGCAACCTTTCGAGGCGTCAGGCGCGCTGCGGCAGGCTCTCCTCTAGCGGGCAGGGCGATCGCCTGTGGTTACCGTCGTCTCGACCGAGGGCCGCAGGGCCGAGCGAAGAGACCTTCTCCCCACGATAAACCGCTTGTCGTGGGGAGAAGGTCTCTCCGCTCCGCGCTTCGCGCTCCGGTCGAGACGACGAAAAGTGCCACACGCGACAACCCTGCCCGTTAGCGGGAGAGGAACATGGCTAGCGCCGCGTCGGATCGTCCGACACCTGCACCAGGAGCTTGCCGAAGTTCCGCCCCTTGAGCAGGCCGATGAAGGCTTCGGGGGCGTTGTCGATGCCCTTCACGATGTCCTCGCGGTACTTGATCCTGCCGGCCTTCACCAGCGATGGGACTTCTTTCCAGAAGCCGTCCATGTCGGCGAAGTGGTCGGAGACGATGAAGCCGGTAACGGTGGCGCGCTTGATCAACAACAGGCGCCAGTCGGGACCGGGGCTGGGCTGCATCTCGTTGTAATGCGCGATCAGCCCGCACAGGGGCACACGCGCGAAGTCGTTGAGCTGCGGCACGACGGCGGCTTGCACGGCGCCGCCGACATTCTCGAAATAGACGTCGATGCCCTTGGGGGCGGCGGCGCGGACCTCCTTGAACAGGTTGGCGCCGGCCGCGCGATAGTCGACGCAGGCATCGAAGCCCAGCTCGTTGACGACGTAGTCGCACTTGTCCTTGCCGCCGGCGATGCCGACGGCTCGGCAGCCATGGGCCTTGGCGAGCTGGCCGACCACCGAGCCGACCGCACCCGAGGCCGCCGATACCACCACCGTCTCGCCGGCCTTGGGCTTGCCGATCTTCATCAGGCCCCACCATGCCGTCATGCCCGGCATACCGAGCACCGACAGCGCCGCCGACAAGGGTGCGGCGTCGGGGTCGAGCTTCATCGACATGGCGCCGTTCGACACGGCGTGGCTCTGCCAGCCCGAATATTCGACGACGTAGTCGCCTTCCTTGAACCTGGGGTTCTTCGACTTGATCACCTGGCCGACCGTGCCGCCGACCATGGCGTCGCCGAGATTGACGTTGGCGGCATAACCCTTCGCCTCGGCCATGCGGCCACGCATGTAGGGATCGAGCGACAGCCAGATGGTGCGCGACAGATACTCGCCGTCCTTCGGCTCGGGCAAGGGCGCATCGACGATATCGAAGTTGGCCGGTGTCGGCTCGCCCTGCGGGCGCGACTTCAAGAGCACGCGGCGATTGGTGTTCGTCATTCTCGGTCTCCGATAGTCTGTCTGTGGAACTTTTGCGGCCGGCGTTCGTTTATCGCACGTCTCCAGGAGGCCTGTCTTGAAGCTCTCTCTCGTTCTCGTTGCCCTCATCGCCACTGCTTTTGCCCAGCCCGCACTGGCGCAGAAGGACAAGGACGACAAACCCGGCCGCGGCGGCGGCCCGGACAAGGCCATGCACGGCAGAGGCAACGACAACGGCCCCCCCGGCCAAGGACAAGGACAGGGCCAGGGTGCACGCGGCAACCAGCCGGGGGCACCGGCCAACGTCGTCGTCGCCGATCGCGACCGCAATGCCGTCTACACCTACTACCGAAATGACTTCGCGGCCGGGAACTGCCCGCCGGGGTTGGCCAAGAAGAACAACGGCTGCCTGCCGCCGGGCCAGGCCAAGAAGCTATGGGCGATCGGCCAACCGCTACCCGGCACGGTCGTGTTCTATCCGCTGCCCGGTCCGCTCCTGATGCAGCTCACGCCACCGCCGTCCGGCTACCAGTATGTGCGGGTCGCCAATGACATCCTGCTGATGGCGATCGGCACGCGCATGATCATGTCGGCGATCGCCGATCTCAGCGCGATGTAGCGCAGGCTTTCAGGAAACACTCGGTCATCGCGTCGATCGTGAAGGTCGACGCCACGCGCGCGCGGGCCGCTGCACCCAACCGCCGGCGCAGATCGGTGTCGACCACGAGGCGCTCGAGGCTGCGCGCCAGGTCGGCCGCATCGCCTGGCGCGAACAGCACGCCGGTCCGGCCGTCCTCGATCAGCTCGGGGAAGGCGCCTGAACGCGCCGCCACGACCGGCAAGCCATAGGCGCCCGCTTCCGCGACGGTCAGGCCGAACGGCTCGTCGACGGCCGGCGCCGCCAGGATGTCGACATCGCCGTACAGCCGGTCGCGATCGGCGACAAAGCCCTTCCAGTGCACCTGCCCGGCAAGCCCGAGTGCGGCGATGCGCCTTTCGACGGCGTCGGAGAAGTCGCCGCCTTTCGTGCCGACGATGTCGAGCCGGCAGTCGACGCCGCGCCGCTTCAGGAGCGCGCAGGCCTCAAGCAGCACCAGGTGCTGCTTCTGCGCGACGATGCGGCCGACGATGGCGAGCCGCGGCGGCGTCCGTTGGGCGACGGATGGCGTGGCCGGCATGGGCACGCCGTTGGGCACGATCGCAAGCTTGGCGGGATCGACGGGCGTGCTGCGGGCACATTCGGCGATGAACTGCGAGCAGCACAGCACGCGATCGAGCCGCCGGTCGAGCAGACCAACGGCCCAGCGATGCTGCATCAGGCGTTCGGGCAGCGATTGTAAAAAGAGCGCGCGCCGGGTGCGGAGGATCGAGGCCGAGAGCAGCAACGTCTGCACGTCGGGCGAGATCACCCAGTCGGGCCGCACATCGGCGGCGATGTCGCGAAGCTGGCGCCGCGCCGCAGGCATGCGGCGCAATGTATGCCAGGTGAAGACCGGATTGCTGACATAGAACCGGCCGAGCGGCACTTCGTGTTGCGGGATGCCCGCCTGGTCGAGGAGACGCGGCACCTCGCCGTCCGTCCAACCGCTGACGATCGCCGTGACCTGATGGCCGCGCGCGACAAGGCCCTTCATCAGCGACAGGAACGCCGTCTCCATGCCACCGACGGTCGAGCCGCCGGTGAAGAACAGGAACCTCATGCCGGCTCGTCGATAAGGTGGCCCAGCAGCTCGCCGAGCGTCGCCGCCTGCCCGGCCGACAGACGCCGGCCGACCGCGGCCTCGATGGCGCGGGCATAGACCGGCCACATCCGCCGGCGCATCGCGCGGCCAGCCTCCGTGATGGCGATGAGCTGGCCGCGGCCATCATCGGCGCACGGCCGCCGTTCGACGTAGCCTGCGGCTTCGATGCGGTCGACCAGGCGCGACAGGTTGTACTGCGCCAGCAGCATGGCCCGTTCGAGCTCGAAGGGCCGCAGGCCGTCCTTGCCGGCGCGTTCGGTCTCCAGCAGCACGTCGTACCAGCCGAGCGGCGGCAGCCCTGCCGCCTTCAGCGCGCCCTCGATCGCGCCCAGCACCCGATGCTGCGCCTTCATCAGGCGGGCCCACGCCCGGATCGTAGGCTCGGACGGCTTGTCGCTCATGATTCAACCTACCGGTCCTTGACAATACATGCAACTGCATCCATTTAGATGCGACTGCATGGAGTTGCGAATGCCTCCCACCTTGACCTTGGTCAGCCATCACCTCTGCCCATATGTCCAGCGGGCCGCCATCTCTCTGGCCGAGAAGTCGGTGCCGTTCGATCGCGTCTATGTCGATCTCGCCGACAAACCGGCCTGGTTCCTGGATCTCTCGCCCCTCGGCAAGACGCCGGTGCTCAAGGTCGATGACCGCGCCATCTTCGAGAGCGCCGTGATTCTTGAGTATCTCGAGGAGACGCGGCCGCACCCATTGCACCCCGCCGATCCCCTGCAGCGCGCCGAGCATCGCGCCTGGATCGAGTTCGGTTCGGCCGTCCTGGGCGACATCGCCGGACTCTATTCGGCCAAGAACGAGCCTGCCTTCGCGGCGAAGGCCGAAACGCTGGCAGCGAAGTTCGCGCGGCTCGAGAGCCATCTGGGGGACGGTCCGTGGTTCGACGGTGACTTCTCGCTGGTCGATACTGTGTTCGGGCCGGTGTTCCGCTACTTCGACGTCTTCGACCGCATCGGCGAGTTCGGCATCCTGGCCGGCAAGCCCAAGGTGGCCGCCTGGCGCAAGGCCCTCGCGGCGAGGCCGTCGATCCGGCATGCGATCGGCGCCGACTACGAGGCTCGCCTCGAGAGCTTTCTCATCCAGCGTAACTCCCACCTCTCGACCTTCATGCACTAGCCGGTTAAGACCGGCGCAATGAAACGAACATATCTCTGCCTGCCCGGCGCCTGGATGGGCGCCTGGTCGTGGCAATTCGTGGTGGAGCGTCTGCATGCCGCCGGGCATGACGCCCGGGCCTTGCCCTTTCGCGGTGTCGGCGAGCGCGCGGCCGAGCTGTCGCCCGAGCTCGACAACGACGTGTTCGTGGCCGACACCGTGGCGGCGCTGGAGCGGGACGACCTTTCAGACATCGTCCTGGTCGGCCACAGCTTCGGCAGCCTGATCGCCAGCCTGGTGACTGATCGCGTGCCCGAACGCATCGCCCATCTCGTGATCATCGACGGCGGCATCGCCCAGGACGGCCAGTCGATCTTCGGCCGCATTCCGGCTGCGATCGTCGCCAAGCGCAGGAAGCTGGTGACGGTGGTGAACGGCACCGAGGTCCTGCCCTTCGCGCCGGTCGGCAGCCTGATCATCGACGATCCCGAGCTGGCGGCGTGGACGCATCGCCAGCTCACGCCGCATCCGGTGGCCTGCTACACCAAGCCGATCCGCCTGAACAACCCCGCCGGCAACGGCCGGCCGATCACCTACATCGCCTGCACCAAGCCGCGCTATCCGGTGTCGGCCGGCACGCACGAGAAGGTCCAGGCGATGCCGCACATCCGCTACCGGCCGATCGAGGCCGGCCACAACTGCATCATCTCCGCGCCCGACCTGGTGGCGAAGGAACTGCTGGAGGTTCCGCGATGACCACATGCGCACACCACCTCACCCTGAGGAGCCACGCGCAGCGTGGCGTCTCGAAGGGTGGCCCACAGTCCCTTCGCTTGCCCACCCTTCGAGTCGCCACGCTGCGCGTGGCTCCTCAGGGTGAGGTCATCGTGCAATGACGAACCAACTGATGATCCTGATTGCCGGTCCCTACCGCTCCGGGACCAACGACGATCCCGTGCTGATCCAGCGCAACGTCGATGCCATGGAGGACATGGCGCTGAAAGTGTTCCGGCGCGGCCACCTGCCGGTGCTGGGCGAGTGGTTCGCCCTGCCGCTGTTGAAGCACGCCGGCTCGAAGAAGACCGGCGACGCGGTGTTCGACGAGATCTTCCATCCGGTGGCGCGCGAGCTTGTCGGCAAGTGCGATGCCGTGCTGCGCATCGGCGGGCCGTCGGCCGGCGCCGACGACATGATCGCGACCGGCGAGCGGTTGGGCAAGCGCATCTTCCGCGACCTGTCGGAGATTCCCGAGCGCAAGCGCTGAGCGATGCGCAGCCCGTTCGCCATCGCAGTCAATGCTCTCGGCATCACGCAGATCACGGCGTGGGGCACCAGCTTCTATTGCCTGGGCGTGCTCGCCAAGCCGATCGCGGCGGAGACCGGCTGGGCGACCAGCACGATCTTCCTGGGCTTCAGCGTCGCGCTGGTGACCATGGGCGTGATCTCGACGTCGGTCGGACGCCTGATCGACCGCATCGGCGCACGCATCATCATGTCGGTCGGCACGGTGATCGTCTCGCTCGGCCTGTTTGCGCTGGCGCAGGTTCACGACGTCGTCCTGTATTTCGCGGCCTGGGTGGTGGTAGGGATCGGCATGCGCTGCTGCCTCTACGACGCCGCCTTCGCCGCCCTGGTGCAGGTCGTGCCGAGCCGCGGACGGGCAGCGATTTCCTATCTCACGCTCTACGGGGCCTATGCCTCGACGGTCTTCTGGGTGGTCGGCCACTATCTCAACGAGACCCACGGCTGGCGTGGCACGCTGATGCTGTTTGCGGCGATCAATCTCGTGATCTGTCTGCCGTTGAATTGGCTCGGCCTGTCCTGGCGCGAGACGGGCACGGCGACCTCGACGGCCAAGACCACCGCGTCGCCGTCCGAACCTACGGCGCTGCGAGGCCGGCAGCGCATCGTCGGCATCGCCCTCTTCGCCCTCATCATGTCGCTGAACGGGTTCGTGTTCGGCGTGATCTCGCTGCAGCTCGTGCCCCTGCTCGAAGCGGCAGGGCTGGCGGGTGCGGTCGCCGTGTGGGTCGCCTCGCTGAAGGGCCACGGCCAGTTCGGCGGTCGGCTCGTGGAAATTTTCTTCGCCAAGAACCTGAAAGCCATGACGGTGGCGCGCATCGCCATCGGCATCCTGCCGCCCTGCCTGGTGCTGCTGATGCTGGCGCAGGGCGAGCTCTGGCGGCTGGTCGCCTTCACCCTGCTGCTGGGCGCCTCGCAGGGCGTGATCACCATCGTGCGCGGCGCCGTGCCGCTGGCGCTGTTCGGCGCCGAGGGTTACGGCGCCGTTCTTGGCCTGATCGCCACGCCGATCCTGCTGGTCAACGCCTTCTCGCCGGCCCTGTTCGCCCTGATCGTCGACCAGATCGGCTGGCACAACGGCTTCTACGTGCTGCTGGCCTGCTCGATCCTGACCTGGATCGCCATCGAATTGATGTCGCGCTGGTACGAATCTTCGCTGGGGGCGCGCCACTCCAGTGGCGCGTCATGAAGACAGCTTGACCCAGCACCACCTCACCGTGAGGTGGTGCTGGATGGCGCGCCCCCAGCGCTAGAACGGCTCCTTGTAGGACCTTGGATCGATCTCGTGCGTCCAGGCGCTGCGATGCTGGGTGTGCAGGTACCAGTAGCTGTCGGCGATGGCCGCGATGTTCAGCAGCCCGTCGGCGCCGGCCTTCTCCTTGCGGTTGAAGACGGCGAGATCGGTCGGCGCGCCGTCGGCATCGTCCGCCATGGCCTTGTCCCACAGCGAGATCACCTCGGCTTCCCTGGTGCCGTCGACCGTCACCGCGGTCGCCGAACCGTTGGCGGCACGGATCGAATCCACGACCTTCTCGATCTTGGCGGCCGTGCGGCCGACCACCAGCACATGGTAACCCTCTTTCGCAAAGCGGCGGCTGGCGGCGGCGCCCAGGCCCTTTTCCGCACCGACGCCCAGAACGACTGCCTTCTTTTTTATCGCCATATCGATCCTCGCGACCACCAAGCTGCGAGGAACTTGCGGTGCAGGCAGGGGCTTCGCTACGGTCCGCCCGCATGAAACTACCTCCCTACCCCATGATCGAACTCGATCTGTCGGCGCCGTTCGACCAGCACCGCGCCACCGTCCTGCCGGAGTGGATCGACTGGAACGGCCACATGAACGTCGGCTTCTATGTCGTCGCCTTCGACAAGGCGACCGACACGCTGTGCGGCCAGTTCGGCTGCAGCTGGGAATACACGCGCGAGAAGATCGGCATGACCTTCGTGCTCGAGGCGCACGTCACCTACGACCGCGAGGTCAAGGAGGCCGACCCGCTGCGCATCACCACGCAGATCCTCGACCACGACGCCAAGCGCCTCCACTTCATCCATTGCATGTATCACGAGAGCGAGGGTTATCTCGCCGCCACCAACGAGCTAATGCTGATGCACATCGACTATGAGACGCGGCGCTCGGCGCCGTGGCCCGAATGGGCGATGGAACGCATCGACAAGCTCGCGGCCGCGCACAAGAAGCTGCCGGCGCCATCACAGGCCGGCCGTCTGATCGGCATCAAGAGGAAGAAGTAGCGTATGCTCGATTCACTGCCTTACGAGCTGCCCGAGCTGGTCACCCGGGCGCCGCTCGACACCCATACATCGAAGGTGCTGCCCGAATGGGTCGACTGGAACGGCCACATGAACGTGGCCTTCTACGTCACCGCCTTCGACCAGGCCTCGGGCGCCTTCATGCGCAACATGGGGCTGGGCCGGCGCTACGTCGATGGCAAGCTCGGCATGACCTTCGTGCTGGAGACCCACGTCACCTACGACCGCGAGATGCGCGAGGGCGCACCGATGCGCTTCACGACGCAGCTTCTGGCGCGCGACGCCAAGAAGGTCCATCTCTTCCACGAGATGCATCACGGCGAGCAGGGCTATCTCGCGGCGACCAACGAGACGATCGTGATGAACATCGACTATGCCAGCCGCCGCTCGGCGCCCTGGCCGGTCCCCGTGGCGACGCGGCTGGAGGAGCTGTGGGAGGCCCACAAGGACCTGCCGCGGCCGGCCAAGGCGGGGCGGGTGATGGGGTTGGCGAAAAGGTAGTCTTCCGGACCGCGAGCCTCCGGCTCGCTCATGAAACAAGAGCGAGCCGGAGGCTCGCGGTCCGGAAAAGCATGAGAGTGGCGCGCCCCCAGCTACCCCTGCGCCAGCTTCTCCAGCGCCTCGCCGCTCAGGCGGTAGGGCAGCCAATTCCGGATCCACTTGAAGCCGATGCGCTCATAGAAGCCGCGCGCCGGATTCCAGTCGAGCACGTTGAGGTCGATGCGCTTGCATCCCTTGGCAACGCACTCCTGCGCCAGCGCCTGCATCAGCGCGCGCGCCACGCCGCCGCGGCGCTCCTCGGGCACCACCCAGATGTCCTCGATGAAGATGCCGCGCGCGGCGGTCCATACCGAGTAGTTGAAGGTGTAGAGCACGAAGCCCACGGGCGCGCCGCCGCGCTCGGCGATCAGGGCGGCGAACTGCGGGTCCTTGCCGAAGCCGTCGCGCGCCAGCGACTGCGGCGTCGCGGTGACGGCGTCGGGCTCGTCCTCGTAGTTCGCGAGATCGACCGAGAAGCGATGCAGCAGCTCGACATCGTCGACCGTCGCCAGGCGGACGGTGGCAGCGGCAACGGGTGCCTTGTCGTTCATGTCGCGGCGGCCTCCTTCAATGCTTCGCGGATCACGGCCTCGTCGCCGATGTGATTGACCAGCAGCAGGATCAGCCGCGCGTCGAAGTCGCGGCACTGCTCGTCGCTCATGCCCTTATGGGCGTCGACGATGGCGTCGTAGACGTCGTCGGGTCGGGCGAGGTTCAAGGTTCGTCGCAAAGCCGTCATGCGTGGCTCCTGCCCGTGTCACGTCCTTGGGCCCGCTCGAGGGCGGCGGTGACGGCGGCGCGATCATGGTTGCGCCAGCGCGCCGCGACGTAGCGATCGGGGCGGATCAGATAGGTCGTGCCGGGACGGGCATCGTAGCGCCGCCAGGCCAGGCCATTGCCGCCGACCGCGATGCCGGCGACGCCGTCCGGCGGCTCGACCTGGCGCTCGCCGAACGTCAGCAGGCCGAAGTCGCGGCCGAGCCGGTCGATCAGCCAGCCGTTACCGACGGGCGCATCGAGCATCGCGCGCCCGGGCCCCGGGCCGCTGGCCCAGTCGCCGTCGCGGTCCGGCGTGTCGAGCGACGACTCGGGCTGCAGCGTCGGCACCGACAGGCGGCCGCTGTTGATCAGGGCGCGGGCGAAGGGGAAATCGCGCGCCAAGGCGAGCGCGGCGTCGCGAAAGGCGCGCGACGCCGGAAACTTGGGCGTGATGAAGTCGGTGCTGCGCGTCGAGTTGAGGATGTTCTCGCGCGCCGCCGCCCGGCGCTCGCGGTCGTAGCTGTCGAGCAGCGCCACGGGCGCCTTGCCGCCGATGACCAGGGCGAGCTTCCAGGCGAGATTGTCGACGTCGGCGATCGCGCCGTTGCCGCCGCGTGCGCCGAACGGGGAGACGACATGAGCGGCGTCGCCGGCGAAGATCACGCGGCCCTCGACGAAGCGCTGCATCATGCGGCAGGTGAAGGTGTAGACGCTGCTCCATTCGTGCTCCCAGCGCGCCTCGGGGCCGAACATCATGCGCAGGCGGCGGTCGATGTTCTCGGGCTTCTTCTCCTCCTCGGCATCGGCGTCGCGGCCGAGCTGGAAGTCGACGCGCAGCACGTTGTCGGCCTGGCGGTGCAGCAGCACCGAGTTGGTGGGATGGAACGGCGGATAGAACCAGAAGCGCCGCTCCTTGGGCAATTCGTCGAGCAGACGGATGTCGGCGATCAGGAACTGGTCATGGAAGACCTCGCCCTCGAACGCCAGGCCGAGCATGTGGCGCACAGCGCTGCGCACGCCGTCGCAGGCGACCAGCCATTCGGCCTCCAGGGTATAGCGACCGTCCGGCGTCTCGACCTCGACCGCGACATGATCGTCGTGCGGCGCGACGCCTATGACCTTGTTGCGGAAGCGCATCTCGATCGCAGGCTCGGCGAGGCAGCGCTCGTACAGGAATTCCTCGACGTAGTACTGCTGCAGGTTCACGAAGGCCGGGAACTTGTGGCCGGGTTCGGGCTGCAGGTTGAAGCGGTAGACGGCCTGATCGCGGAGATAGACCTCGCCCTGCTCCCAGGTGATGCCCTTGTCGACCATGCGTTGCGAAATGCCGAAGCGGTCCCACACTTCGAGGCTGTGCTTGGCCTGGCAGATCGAGCGGCTGCCGACGCTCACCGTATCGTCCTCGTCGAGCACGACCGTCGGCACGCCGCGCGCCGCAAGCTGCAGCGCCAGGGTCGGCCCCGCCATGCCGGCGCCGACGACGACGACGGGACGGCGTGCTGCCTTGCCGTCGAGCTCGGGCGGACGCCGGTACGGATAGTGGCGGTACTCGTATGAACTCATTGTCTTACGGACCGCGAGCCTCCGGCTCGCTCAAGCTCATGAGCGAGCCGGAGGCTCGCGGTCCAGAAGAGCATGGTCACGCCTTCTCCAGCGCCGACCACATCTCGATGTCGCGTTCGGCGGTCCAGATGCGCGGATGGTCGAGGCCCTTGGCCTCGTCGTAGGCGCGCGACACGTCGAACGGCATGCAGTGCTCGAAGATCACCCAGTTGCCGTAGCGCGGCTGCAGGGCGGCCATCGCCTTGTCGTAGGCCTGCTTCAGCGTATCGCCGGCCTCGGCGCTCTTGGACACGGCCTTGTAGAGCTCGCTCAGGAAGGCCTGCGTGCCGGCAATGCCCTCCTCGACGGCCGCTTCGCCCATCAACGCATCGCCGCGGCCCGGCACCAGGGCGAGCGCCTTGAGGTCGCGCAGCTTCTGCAGGGTCTCGGGCCAGTCCTTGTAGTGTGCGTCTCCGGCATAGGGTGTGGCGCCGTACTCGACGAGGTCGCCGCTGAACAGGGTGCGCTCCTCGGGCAGCCAGACGATCGTGTCTCCCTTGGTGTGGCCACGGCCGGCATGGATGATGTCGACCTGCAGCTTGCCCAGCCACAGCGACATGCGGTCGGCGAAGGTGATGGTGGGCCAGGTCAGCCCGGGGATGGTCTCGGCGGCATCGAACAGGCGCGGGAAGCGCTGCAGCTCGGATTTGTAGTCCTGCGCGCCGCGCTCGACGATCATCTCGCGCGTGGCTTCGCTGCAAATGATGTGCTGCGGCTCGAAGCCCGAGGCGCCCAGCACGCGCACCGCGTGGTAATGCGACAGCACGACGTACTTGATCGGCTTGTCGGTGACGGTGCGGATGTACTCGATGACCTTGTGCGCCATCTTGGGCGTCGCCTGCGCATCGACCACCAGCACTGCGTCGTCGCCGACCACGATCCCGGTATTGGGATCGCCCTCGGCGGTGAAGGCGTAAGCATGCTCCGACAGGCGGCTGAAGGTGATCTTCTTCTCCGCCAAATCCGCCTGTGAGGCGAAGGCCCGGGCCATCGTTCTGTCTCCTTGAACAGCTGTCATCCCGAGCGCAGCGAGGGACCTTTCATCGCGACGGAAAGGCCCCTCGCTACGCCCGGGGTGACAGTATAGCTCAGTCCGAGCCGAACTTGTGATAGCGCGCCCGGTCGCCGGTGCGCACCGTGACCTCGAAGGCGTCGTTGTCGCGTTCCATGCGCAGGTTCACGGCCGTGCCGGCGGGGCCGCTTGCCCACAGCTTGCGATAGAAGTCGGCAAGATCGTCGAGCACGTCGCCGTTCAGCGCATGCAGGATGTCGCCGCGCTGCAGGCCGGCGCGATCGGCCGGGCCGCCGTCGGAGATGCCGCCGACCACGAGCTGGCCCATGTGTTCGAGCGTGATCAGGCCGAGCCAGGGACGCGGCGGAGTCGCCAGCCGCCCCTTCGTCACCAGTTCCTGGAAGATCGGCTTCAGCCGATTGATGGGCACGTACATGTTGCCGGGGAAGGCGGGTGCGCCCGGACCCAGAGCCTCCTGCACCAGCAGCGAGCCGATGCCCAGCAGCGAGCCGTCGTGGCCGATCAGCGCCGAGCCGCCCCACACTGGATACGCCGGCACCGTGAAGATCGCGTTGTCGAGAAGGTATTCCCAGTAGCCGGCGAACTCGCGGCGGCCGGCGACCTTGACCTTGAGCGTCGCCTTCTCGCCGCCGAGGCCCGCGACGTAGGCCTCGCTGCGCAGCTCCAGCGAATCGGAATCGCCGAACGTCATATGCTTCAGCCGGATCGGCTGCTCGGTACGGACCAGGCCGAAGCCGCTTTCGTAGTCGTAGCCGACGATGTAGGCGGGCCAGCCGTTGCCATCGATGTCGGTGATGGTGATGGTGTCGGCTTCCATGATCAGGTAGCCGATGGTGACGATCAGGCCGTCGTCGCCGATCAGGGCGCCAAAGCCTTCTCGCTCGGTACCCAGCGTCTGGGCCGAGCGGCGGTCCTTGGGAACGGTGGTGCGCAGGCCGACCACCGCCGCGAGCGCGCCGGCCACCGCCGGCGGCAGATTGGAAACGCCAGGCAGCCGCGCCTCGACAGCCTCCCGGCCGGTCGGAACATGACCACCCGACCCGTTCGCCGAACCGTTCAACCCTCGGGCCATCGGCAACCTCCACCTCCGGCGCGCACGGCACCGGCACATTCCCCCCGGACGTCAAAGATAGGCGTCCGCGCCGGCGATTGCTATATGACCGTACATGGCGCCCTCCGCGGATCCGTTCGAAATCACCGACGATCCCGTGCCGACTGACCCCCAGCCGGCCCGGCGCGCCATCGTGCCCAATGCCCATCTCGAGGGGCTGAACGAGGAGCAACGGCAGGCCGTCGTCCACGAAGGCGGGCCGCTGCTGGTGCTGGCCGGCGCCGGCACGGGCAAGACGCGCGTGCTGACCACCCGGATCGCCCACCTTTTGATCACCGGCCGGGCCCGCACTTCACAAATTCTTGCAGTCACCTTCACCAACAAGGCGGCGCGCGAAATGCTCGATCGGGTCGCAAGCCTCATCGGCGGCGCCGCCGACGGCATGTGGCTCGGCACCTTCCATGCCATCGGCGTGCGCGTGCTCCGCCGCCATGCAGAGTTGGTGGGGCTGAAGAGCAATTTCACAATCCTCGACACCGACGACCAGACCCGGCTGATCAAGCAGCTCCTGCAAGCCGAGGGCATCGACGACAAGAAATGGCCGGCCCGCATACTCTCCGGCATCATCCAGCGCTGGAAGGACCGCGCGCTGCCGCCGGACAAAGTCTCGGGCGACGATGCCGGCGAATTCGCCAATGGCAAGGCCGTCGAGATCTACCGCCAGTACCAGGCGCGCCTCGCCGAGGTGAACGCCGTCGATTTCGGCGACCTAGTGATGCATTGCGTGACCCTGTGGCAGCAGCACCCGGACGTGCTGGCGCAGTACCATCGCCGCTTCCGCCACATCCTGGTCGACGAGTACCAGGACACCAACGTGGCGCAGTATCTCTGGCTGAGGCTCCTGGCGCAGGGCACCCGGGACGTCTGCTGCGTCGGCGACGACGACCAGTCGATCTACGGCTGGCGTGGCGCCGAGGTCGGCAACATCCTGCGCTTCGAGAAGGATTTCCCCGGCGCCACCATCGTCCGCCTGGAGCGCAACTACCGTTCGACGCCGCACATCCTGGCCGCCGCCTCGCATCTGATCGCCCACAACGAAGGCCGGCTGGGGAAAACCCTGTGGACCGATCTCAAGGAGGGCGAGCGCATCTCGCTGCGCGGCGTGTGGGACGGCGACGAGGAAGCCCGCACCGTGGGCGAGGAGATCGAGGCCCTGCAGCGCGACAAGCATCCGCTCAGCCAGATCGCCATCCTGGTGCGCGCCGGCTTCCAGACCCGCGAGTTTGAGGAACGGTTCATCACCATGGGCCTGCCCTACCGGGTGATCGGCGGACCGCGCTTCTACGAACGCCAGGAGATCCGCGACGCGCTCGCCTACTGCCGCGTCACCGTGCAACCCGACGACGACCTCGCCTTCGAGCGCATCTACAACACGCCGCGCCGCGGGCTGGGCGAATCGGCGCTGCGCTCGCTGCGCATCATCCAGCGTGCCCAGAAGGTATCGCTGTTCGAGGCGACGCGGCGCGCGCTCGAGACCGACGAGCTGAAAGGCCGCCAGCGCAAGTCGCTGGGCGACCTCATCAGGAGCTTCGATCGCTGGCGCGCCATGCTCGACGGGATGAACCACGTCGAGGTCGTCGAGACCATCCTCGACGAGTCGGGCTACACCGACATGCTGCGCATGGATCGCTCGCCCGAGGCCGAGGGGCGCCTGGAGAACCTGAAGGAGCTGACCAACGCGCTGCAGGAGTTCGACACCCTGCCCGCTTTCCTAGAGCACGTGGCGCTGCTGACCGACAATGCCGAACGCGCCGGCAGCGACATGGTGAGCGTCATGACGCTGCATGCCGCCAAGGGTCTGGAGTTCGACACCGTGTTCCTGCCGGGCTGGGAGGAAGGCCTGTTCCCCAACCAGCGCGCGCTCGACGACAAGGGCCTGGCCGGGCTCGAGGAGGAACGGCGACTGGCCTATGTCGGCCTGACGCGGGCGCGCCGGCGCGCCTACGTTTCCTTCGCCGCCAACCGGCGCGTCTTCAACCAGTGGCAGGCCGCCATTCCGTCGCGCTTTTTGCGCGAGCTGCCGACGGAGCAGCTCGCCGAGAGCAGCGACGCCGGGCTCTACGCCACCTATTCGGCCGGCCATCATGGCGGGCTGCGCGAGCAGGCGAGCGGCTTCGACTACGAGAGCCTGGGCGTCACCGGCATGGGCCGGGCGCGCACCCGGTGGCGCGACGAGACGTTCGACGACCGCCGCGCCGTCGAGGGCGACAAGCCCGATCTCAGCGTCGGCCAGCGCGTGTTCCATCAGAAGTTCGGCTATGGCCGCATCGTCGCGGTCGACGGCAACAAGCTCGATATCGAGTTCGAGAAGGCCGGGCCCAAGAAGGTGTTGGACAGTTTCATCGAGGCCGCCTGAGCCTCGTCAGTGTGGGGGAGTAACGCCATGTTTCGTGCGATCGCCGTCGCGCTCGGCCTCGTCTTCGCCGCGTCAGCCGCCTGGGCGCAGGGCGGCAAGGTCACCGTCGTGACGTCCTTTTCCAAGGACGTCACCGACCCGATCAAGAAGGCCTTCGAGAAAGCGGTCCCGGGCACGACGCTGGAAGTGCAGAACCGCAACACCAACGCCGGCGTGAAGTTCCTCGAGGAGACCAAGGGCAACAACCAGGTCGACCTGTTCTGGGCCTCCGCCCCCGATGCCTTCGAGGTGCTGAAGGGCAAGAAGCTCCTGGAGCCCTATAAGCCCAAGGCGGCGGGCATCGCCGAGAAGGTCGGCTCGTATCCGGTCAACGACAAGGACGGCTTCTATTCCGGCTTCGCCGCCTCGGGCTATGGCATCATGTGGAACGACCGCTACGTGAAGGCGAAGAAGCTGCCGACGCCCAAGGAGTGGCAGGACCTCGCGCAGGCGCCCTACTACGATCACGTCTCGATCTCGGCGCCGTCGCGCTCGGGCACGACACATCTGACCATCGAGACGATCCTGCAGGGCGAGGGCTGGGACAAGGGCTGGCGCACGGTCAAGGAGATCGCCGGCAACCTGCACCAGGTGACTGACCGCTCGTTCGGCGTGCCCGAGGCGGTGAATTCGGGCCAGGTCGGCTACGGCATCGTCATCGACTTCTTCGCCTTCTCCTCGCAGGGCAGCGGCTTCCCGGTGAAGTTCGTCTATCCCTCGGTGACGACGCTCGTTCCCGCCAACATCGGCATCGTCGCCAACGCACCCAACAAGGCCGGCGCCGAGGCATTCATCGAGTTTCTGCTCTCGCCGGCCGGCCAGGAATCGCTGCTCGAGCCCACCATCCGCCGCCTGCCTGTGCGGCCGGCGACCTACGAGAAGGCGCCACCGGACTATCCCAATCCCTTCAAGGACAAGAACCTGCAGGGTCTGCTGACCTTCAATGCCGAGCTGTCGGAGAAACGCAACGAGGCGGTCGACGTGCTGTTCGATCAGCTCATCACCTTCCAGCTCGAGCCCTTGAAGGCCGCCACCAAGACGCTGCACGAGGTCGATGCTGCACTGGCCAAGAAGGACAACGCCCAGGCCCGCGCACTTGCCAAGGAAGCGCGCGACCTCATCGCCGCCATGCCCATCACCGACGCGCAGGCCGCTTCACCGGAGATGCGCGCGGCCTTCACCGGCGGCAAGCAGAAGACGGCGCGCCAGGCCGAGTTGGAACAGCAATGGGCGGCCTTCGCCAAGGAGAAGTACACGGCGGCCAAGGCCAAGGCTGACGAGGCGCTGAAGCTGGTTCGTTGAAGATCGTGCCGCAGCCCGCCAATTCATGCTCCTCTCCCCCGATAGGGGGAGAGGTTGGGTGAGGGGGATGCGCACGTCGTCGCCCCCTCACCTAGCCTCTCCCCCTGTCGGGGGAGAGGAACATGAAACTCCGCGAAGGGGAGGAAGCCTGATCTCAGGCCCGACCATTCTTGCGCTGGCGATCGCGCTGTTCCTGATCGTCTTCCTCGCCGTGCCCGTGGCGGCCGTCGTCTATGTCGCCTTCACCGAGAAGGGCACGGGCGCGCCGACCCTGGTGAACTTCCTCGATTTCGCGCGCACCGACCTGTTCGTGCGCTCGTTCTGGAACTCGGTCTACGTCTCGGCCATGACCGTCGTGTGGTCGTCGGTGCTGGCGCTGCCGCTCGCCTACCTGACCACGCGCTTCGAGTTCCGCGGCGCCGCGCTGGTGCAGACTCTGGGCTTCCTGCCGCTGATCATGCCGCCCTTTGTCGGCGCGGTGGCCATGCAGCTCCTGTTCGGACGCAACGGGACCGTGAACCTGCTGCTCGACGACTGGTTCGGCTTCAAGATCGGCGTGATGGAGGGGCTGAGCGGCGTCATCTTCCTGCAGGCCATTCACTATTTCCCCTTCATCCTGATCAACCTGTCGGCGGCGCTGCGCAACATCGACCGCGCCATGGAGGAGGCGGCGCAGAATCTAGGCAGCCACGGCTTCCGCCTGTTCCGCCGCATCGCCCTGCCGCTGGCCATGCCCGGCTACGTCGCCGGCGCCAGCCTGGTGTTCGTGAAAGTGTTCGACGACGTGGCGAGCCCGCTGCTGCTCAACGTCAAGGAGATGCTGGCGCCGCAGGCCTATCTCCGCATCACCTCGATCGGCATCGACGATCCCATGGGCTACGTCATCTCGGTCGTGCTGATCGCCATCGCCGTCGTCACCATGTGGGGCTCGGCCCGGGTGCTGAAGGGCAAGGACTACGCGACCGTGCAGCGCGGCGGCGGCGGGCTGGCGCGGCGACGCCTGACGCGAGGCCAGTCGGCCATCGCCTACGCCGTGGTGCTGCTGGTGCTGGCCCTGGTTCTGGCGCCGCATGTCGGCCTGCTGCTGCTCTCGTTCGCCACGGTGTGGTCGTTCAGCCCCCTGCCCGACGGCTTCACCTTGGCGCACTACGCCCGCGTCCTGGGCGACAGCTCGCTCTATATAAGGAATACCCTGCTCTACTCTGGCCTGGCCGCGGCCATCGACGTGGCCGTCGGCGGCGCCATCGCCTACCTGGTGCTGCGCACGCGGCTGCCCGGCCGACACATGCTCGACTGGTTGGCCGGTGCGGCGCTGGCCGTTCCCGGCGTGGTTCTGGGCATCGGCTATCTGCGCGCCTTCTACGGCGTCACCTTGCCGGGCGGCGTGCCGCTGGCGACGCTGTGGATCATGATCGTGCTGGCGATCGCCATCCGCCGCCTGCCCTACGCCTTGCGAGCCGCCTACGCCGCCCTGCAGCAGATCTCGGTGTTGCTGGAGGAAGCGGCGGAGAATCTCGGGGCCACCAAGTCCCGCACGGTACGCCGCGTGGTCGTGCCGCTGATGACCGGCGGGCTGCTGGCCGGCTTCGTCACCAGCTTCGCCACCGCCGCGGTCGAGCTCTCGGCCGTGCTGATGCTGGTGCAGAACAATTCCGACGCCCCGCTATCCTACGGCCTCTACGTGCTCATGCAGACCCCGGCCGGCCGCGGCGCCGGTGCAGCCATGGGCGTCATCGCCGTGGTCATCGTGGCGATCTGCATGGGCCTGTCGCAACTCGCCGTCGACCGCTCGCAACGCGCCCGCGGTCTCGCTATATGAGCGGCACGATGTCCAAGGCGGTCAGCATCGACATTCGCGGCGTCAACCTGAGCTACGGCGCCACGCACGTTCTCAAGGGCATCGACCTGTCGATCCGTCCCGGCGAGTTCTTCGCCTTCCTCGGCCCCTCCGGCTGCGGCAAGACCACCCTGCTGCGCCTGATCGCGGGCTTTGCCCAGGCGCAGGCCGGCCAGGTGCTGCTCGACGGCCAGGACGTCGCCGGCCTGCCGCCCTGGAAGCGCGACGTCGGCATGGTGTTCCAGAGCTACGCGCTGTGGCCGCACATGACGGTGGCCAGGAACGTCGCCTTCGGGCTCGAGGAGCGCCGCCTGCCGCGCCGCGACATCGAGCACAAGGTAGCCGAGGCGCTGGAGCTGGTCGGCCTCTCCGCCTACGCCGACCGCCGGCCGGCGCAACTTTCGGGCGGCCAACAGCAGCGCGTCGCCGTCGCCCGCACCATCGCCATCGAGCCCAAGGTGCTGCTGCTCGATGAACCGCTCAGCAACCTCGACGCCAAGATGCGGGTCAGCGTGCGCCGCGACCTGCGCGCCCTGCAGCAGCGGCTGGGGCTGACGACCATCTTCGTCACTCACGACCAGGAAGAAGCGAACACTATCTGCGACCGCATCGCCGTCATCGAGGCCGGCACCATCCGCCAGGTCGGCACGCCCATGGAGCTCTACGAGCGGCCCGACAATCTCTTCGTCGCGGGCTTTCTCGGCTCGGCCAACATCCTGGACGGCAAGGCCGTGAACGGCGCCTTCGAGGTTGCGGGCGCGCGCCTGCCCCTGCCCACCGGCACGACCATGCCAGCCGGCGCCAAGCTGGTGTTCCGGCCGCAACATGCGACGCTGTCAACCGCCGGCGCCTTGCGCGGCCCGGTCGTGCATCGCGAATTCCTGGGCGCCACGGTGCGCTACGGCGTGCAGGTGGCCGACAGCGAGATCCTGGTCGATGCGCCGTTCCAGTCGGGCAGTGACCTTCACGCCGTAGGCGACACGGTTGGTATCGCCCTGGCGCCCGAGCGCGCCCTCTATCTCGCGGGCTGAGCCATATGACCGCCAAAGCAAGCTTCGTCGCACCTGCTGCCGAACGCGCCGCCTGGGAAAGCGCGCTGGAAGAGCGGCTGACCGAAGTGGGGTTCGTCGTCACGAGCTGCGAGATCTCGCGCGATGGGCCATGGTGCATAGAAGTGTTCGGCGAGGCCGAGGATCGGCAAGTCGCCGAGGCGATCCGTGCAGTAGCGCATGCTCTCGGCCGGCCAGAGCCCTCGTGGTCATGGGAGACGCTGCCCGACATCGACTGGGTCGCCGAGAACCAGCGCTCGTTCCAGCCGTTCGCCGTCGGGCCCTTCTGGGTTCATCCCTCGCACAATGGCGGCGGCAAGCCGGCGGGCCTGCTGCCGTTGCGTATCGATGCCGGCATGGCCTTCGGCACCGGCACGCACGCCACGACGCGCGGCTGCCTGGAGATGCTCGCGACGCTCGATGCGCGCGATACCACCAATGCGGTCGATGTCGGCTGCGGCAGCGGCATTCTGGCGATCGCCATGGCCAAGCTGTGGCGCCGGCCGGCGATCGGCGGCGACAACGATGCGGAAGCCGTCGAGGTCGCCCGCGAGAACGCCGTGCTGAACGGCGTCGGCGATCTCTGCCGCTTCGAGCACGCCATCGGCCTCCAGCATGACGCGCTGCAAGCACTCAGGCCCTACGACCTCATCGTGGCCAACATCCTGGCGGGCCCGCTTATGGAGCTGTCGGATTCCTTCTCGGTGGCGGTCCGGCCGGGGGGCCGCGCCCTGCTGAGCGGCCTTCTGCTCGAACAGGCCGACGACGTGCTCGCCGTCTATCACCGCCGGGGCTTCGGCCTCGAGCGCCACATCGACCTCGAGACCGGTGGCGCCCAGTGGCGGACCTTGCTGCTGCGAAAGGCTTCGTGATGGCCATGAGCGACTTCGTGTTCAAGCCTGCACACGAGATCGCCGACGCGGTCCGCCGCCGCTCCGTCTCGCCGGTGGAGACCGTCGAGGCTGCGCTGGCGGCCATGGAAGCGACCGAGCCGCAGCTGCATGCCTTCGCCACGCCTGCGCCGGAGCAGTCGCGCCTTGATGCCCGTGCCCTGGAGACGCGACTCGCCAACGGCGACGCCGCCGGGCCGCTGGCCGGCGTGCCGGTCGCCATCAAGGACCTGCTGTTCACCAAGGGGCTGCGCACAACCTTCGGCTCGCGTCTGTACGCGGACTTCGTACCCGAACACGACGATATCGTCGTCGAGCGGCTGAAGGCGGCGGGTGCCATCGTCATCGGCAAGACCAACGTCGCCGAGTTCGGCTACAGCGCCGTGGGTCACAATCCGTTGCTGCCCACCACGCGCAACCCCTGGCACCTCGACGTTACGCCGGGTGGCTCGAGCGCAGGCTCGGCTGCCGCAGTGGCGGCGGGCGTCTGTCCGCTCGCAGTCGGCAGCGATGGCGGCGGCTCGGTCCGCCTTCCAGCGGGCTTCACCGGCCTGTTCGGCTTCAAGGCCTCGATGGGCCGCGTACCGGTTTGGCCTGGCTGCCGCGATCCGCAATGGCCGGGCGCTTCGGGCTGGGAATCGATCGAGCATATCGGCCCCATGACACGCACAGTCGCCGACGCGGCGCTGATGCTGAGCGTCATGGCCGGCCCCGATGCACGCGACCGCTGGTCGCTGCCCGCCGACGGGCTGGATTGGCAGGCTGCTGCACGGCCGACCGAGCGGTTGGACCTCAAGGTTGCCTACTGTCCGCAATGGGAGGACGTGCCGGTTGATCCCGAAGTGCGGACGCTCATCGATGCGGCCGTCGCCGCCTTCGAAGCGCTGGGCTGCACAGTGGATACGGTGGACGCACCGGTGACGGGCCTGGTCGCCACGCGGCGCGCCATCATATCGCTGGAAACCGACATCTCGGGCCTGCGCAAGCTGGCGGCCGGGCGCGAGGCCGAGCTGTCGGGGCCGGTGCGCGGCCTGCTGTCGACAGAATGGGAATGGCGGCAATTCACCGACGCGCTCACCGAGCGCAAGCGCATGGTCGAAGCGATGCGCCTGTTCATGCAGCGCTACGACCTGCTGCTGACGCCGACCGCGCCATTGTTCCCGTTTGCGATCGACCGCGAAGGTCCCGGCAGCATTGCCGGCCACGCGGTCGAGGACGATTGCTGGATGCCGGCGATGTTCCCCTTCAACCTCACAGGACAACCCGCCGCCAGCGTGCCGGCAGGCTGGTCGCCCGGCGGCTTGCCGGCTGGCCTGCAGATCGTCGGCCGCAATCGCGCCGACGCGACGGTCCTGACCGCCGCCGCAGCCTTCGAGCAGGCACGACCATGGGCAAAGCGGCGTCCGCCCAACCGGGCTTAGTATCGATCGAGCGAAGAAAAAGGGCCGGCTTTCGCCGGCCCTCATACGCTTACGCTTACGCTACTGACGTTACTGTTGCTTACGCGACGCGACGCAAATTCTCGTTCGCCACCGGGACGGCGCGCGTATGGGCGATCTCCGGCACGATGCCTTCCGCCGCCGGCTCGCGGATGGCGAAATGGATGTCGCCGCGGCACAGACCGATGTCCGCCAGTTCGCGGTCGGTCATGCGGAAGAGCTGGGCCTCGGCGGCACGCAGCTTGAAGTCGGCCTTGATCGCGCCGACGAGCCGGTTGTATTGGCGGCCAAGCCACAGCAGGGCGTCGGCCAGACCGTTGGCGACCAGCTCGGCGCGGGCGTAGCGCGCACGCAGCTCGAGCATCCGCTTGTCCTCAAAGGACAGGGTCGTCTTGGCAATGTCGTTTCCCCCCGCCGGCGAAGTTTCGCTGGTCAGATTTTCAAACATCTGGATCGGCTGGGTCATCATGTTCTGCTCCTATTGTGCGACGCGGCAATCGATGTTGCGTTGCACATAGCCAATATAGAGCGTTGAGTTGCAACGATAAGTGAAGGCTTGGAACGACTGATATGCGTTGCACGCATGCTGTATTCCGATTGCGCATTTCGCACTCGCGAGAGAAAGAAAGTTGCTCGAATTGCCTCCTCCAACCTCGCCGCGTAGGGTCTCGCCAATATGACTTCCTCTCCAGACGACGTTCTTCACTTGTTGCGCCAACGCGGCCGCAACCCCGACCCCTCGGCTCTCGATTCCCTCATGCGCGGTGTCGCTGCCGCCCCGGAGGGCCTGGCCGGCCCCGAATGGGTCGAACTGGTCGACCCCGGCGCAGATGCCGAGTTGACACGCGCGCTCAAGACCTGGCGCGCCGAGCTGGCGCAGGCCGACGACGGCCTCGGCGCCTCGCCGGCGCCGAACTCGCGCCTGACCGCGCTGCGTGCCGAGCTCAGGCAACGCGGCCTCGACGGCTTCGTCGTGCCGCGCGCCGACGAGCATCAGGGCGAGTACGTGCCGCGGCGCTCGCAGCGGCTGGCCTGGCTCACCGGCTTCCGCGGCTCGGCGGGCCTTGCCATCGTGCTGGCCGATCGCGCGGCGATCTTCATCGATGGACGCTACACGCTGGCGGTGCGCGCGCAGGTCGACACCAACGCCTTCGTGCCGCACCAGATCCCCGAGGAATCGCCCGAGACCTGGATCGCCGAGAACCTGCCCAAGGGCGGCAAGCTCGGCTTCGATCCGTGGCTGGTGACGGTCGACGGCTACGATCGTTTCGCCCGCGCCTGCCAGCGCGCCGGCGGCGACTTCGTGCCGGTCGATTCCAACCCCGTCGACGCCGTATGGCGCGACCGGCCGCCGGCGCCGCTGGCGCCGGTGCTGCCGCATCCCGACGAGTTCGCGGGCGAGAGCAGTGCCGCCAAGCGCGCTCGCATTGCCGGCATCGTCAAGGCCAAGGGCGCCGACGTGGCGCTGATCACCCAACCCGATTCGATCGCCTGGCTCCTGAACGTGCGCGGCGGCGACGTACCGCGCACGCCGTTCGCGCTGGGCTTCGCCCTGCTGCACAGCGACGGCCATGTCGACCTCTATATGGATCGCCGCAAGGTGCCCGACCGCACGCTCAGCTGGCTGGGCAACGCCGTGACCCTGGCGCCGACCGACGAGCTTGGCGCCGCCCTCGACACGCTGGGCAAGGTGAACAAGAAGGTCCTGATCGAGACCGCGACGGCGCCGATCTGGGCCGCCAATCGGCTGCAGGGTGCCGGCGTCGCCATGGTGCGCGACGCCGATCCGGTGGCGCTGCCCAAGGCCTGCAAGAACGCCGTCGAGATGGACGGCATCCGCAATGCCCACCGCCGCGACGGCGCCGCCGTCAGTCGCTTCCTGGGCTGGCTGGGGCGCGAATCGAAGGGCGGGAAGCTGCGCGAGATCGAAGCGTCGGACCGGCTGCAGGCGCTGCGCCAGGAGACCGGCAAGCTGCGCGACTTGAGCTTCGACACCATCTCCGGCGCGGGCCCCAACGGCGCCATCGTGCATTACCACGCCTCCGAGGCGACCGAGCGGACGCTCGAGACGGGCAGCCTTTATCTCGTGGATTCAGGCGGCCAGTACCGCGACGGCACGACCGACATCACCCGCACCGTGGCGATCGGCACACCGAGCCCCGAGATGCGCGACCGCTTCACGCGCGTACTCAAGGGCCATATCGCGCTCGCCATGGCGCGCTTCCCGGCCGGCACGACGGGCTCGCAGCTCGACGCGCTGGCGCGTTATGCGTTGTGGCAGGCCGGCCTCGACTACGATCACGGCACCGGCCACGGCGTCGGCGCCTATCTCTCGGTGCACGAGGGGCCGCACCGCATCTCCAAGATGCCGAACAACGTGGCGCTGCAGCCCGGCATGATCGTCAGCAACGAACCCGGCTACTACAAGACCGATGCCTACGGCATCCGCATCGAGAACCTGGTCGCCGTGCGCGAGGCCAGGATCGATGGCGCCGACCGGCGCTACCTCGAGTTCGAGACCCTGACGCTCGCTCCGATCGATCTCGCCGGCGTCGAGCCCAACCTGCTGACCGAGGTCGAGCGGCAATGGCTGAACGACTATCATCGACGTGTGCGCGAGACCGTGGCGCCGCAGGTCGACGACGCGACAAAGGCGTGGCTTGCCGAGGCGACGCGCGAGATCTGAACCACCTCACCCTGAGGAGCGGCCTGAGCGCATGTGAATGCGCGTAAGGCCGCGTCTCGAAGGGTGGGCCACAGTCTCGTTGTTGCCACCCTTCGAGACGCACCGCTTCGCAGTGCTCCTCAGGGTGAGGCAAATCGTTAGTCGTTCAACGCCGTCCGTCCGAGGACCACGTCCTCATAGACGTGCAGGGACGGCAGTCCGCCGGTGTGCATGAACAGCACCTTGGCATTGGGCTTGAAGTGGCCCTGCCGCGCCAGACCGATCAGGCCCGCCATGATCTTGCCGGTGTAGACCGGGTCGAGAAGGATGCCTTCGGTGCGCGCCAGCATCTGCACGGCTTCCACCATCTTGGCATTGGGCACGGAGTATTTCGGCTGCCAGTAGCCGCCGACGCTCTTGACCGCTTCGCGCGGCACCTTGCCGATGCCCAAAAGGTCGGCGACGGCCTGCGCCTCCTTGTAGACGAGCGGCTCCTGGTCGGCGGGATCACGGCTGACGCCGATGCCGATCAGCGGGATCTTGATGTGGTTGCCGAAGAAGCCTGTGACCATGCCGCCATGCGTGCCCGAGCTGCCCGAGCCGACGACGACGGCATCGAGCGCCAGGCCCATATCCGACCATTGCTCCTGCATCTCCTGCACGCAGGCCACGTAGCCCAGGCCGCCGATGGCGTTCGAGCCGCCGCCCGGGATGACGTAGCCCTTGCGACCGAGCGAGGCGACTTCCTGCGCGATCCTCGACATGGCCGCCCCCATGTCCGAACCGCCGGGCACCACGGTGATGGCTTCGACGCCCATCAGCTCGAACATGAAGTTGTTGCCGCCAGCCTCCTTCTTATAGCTGCCGGGGACGCGCTCCTCGATCACGAACCGGCACTTCAGCCCTTCCTTGATCGCTGCAGACAGCGTGATGCGGCAGTGGTTGGACTGCGGCGCGCCGCAGGTGATCAGGGTGTCGCATCCCTGCGCCAGCGCGTCCGCAGCGAGGAATTCGAGCTTGCGGGTCTTGTTGCCACCGGGAAAGAGGCCCAGCAGGTCGTCCCGCTTGATCCAGATTTCCGGGCCGATCCCGCCCGGGCAGCTTGCCGCAAGGGCCTTGGTGAAGTGTGGAAGTGGCTCGATTGGTGTCGGGGCATGCGTATAGCGACGGCGCGGAAAACGAGACAAATCCATTCGAGCACTCCAGCAAGGCGGTGCTGGCTCTAGCATTCCGCCGGGCTCGAAGAAAGCCACCGGCTATGTGGACTTCCGGCACGCTTTGCGTGCGTATTGTATAATATATACAACCATGACCTTCACCTCACGAAGTGCGCACACCGAGTCGAGCGTGGTTCCTTCTTCGTCGATGAGAAATCAGTTGGTGCGAAATCGTACGCCGTGGCCCTTCACGAGGGTGATGTCGCGCGAAGATCACAGCATGGACACAGTCTGTTACCGCGACACCACACTGAGGCGGGAATGCGTCGCTGGAGGCGCCAATTGGTGGCGACTGAAATTCGCGAAGCGTAGAGTCTGGACGCTACGCAATTGCCTCAGCCCAAACGCGAAGCAAACCTCTCTGAAAGTCCCCCACTAGGAGATACGCATGAAGAAGGTCTTGATTGCGGTGGCTGCCATCGCGGCACTGCCTGCCACTGTTCAAGCTCAAGATGTGCAAACGCCCGGCGTCTACTTCGGCGTGCAAGGCGGCCTGAACTGGCTGTTCAACACCACCGTCCTCGGCCAGAACGTCTCTCCGCAGACGGGATGGGCGCTCGGTGGCAAGTTCGGCTACGACTTCATCGGCCCGCGCGTCGAAGTCGAAGGCCTCTATCGCCAGAACAACAACGGCAACTTCTTCGGCGGCCGCGCGATCACGGGGCAGATCAGCCAGGTGACGGCGATGGCCAACTTCCTCTACGACTTCAACGCCACGGGCACCATTGTGCCCTACATCGGCGCGGGCGCCGGCGTCGGCTTCATCGATTCCGACTATAACCTCGGCAGCACGACCTTCGCCTACCAAGGCATCCTGGGCGTCGGCTACAACGCCACGCCTAACCTGCGCTTCAACCTCGAAGGCCGCTATATCGGCACCACCAACCCGCAGGTCGCCGGCACTTCGTGGACCAACAACAACATCGCCCTGCTCGCAGCCGTGCAGGTGAAGTTCGGTTCGGCGCCGCCCCCGCCGCCGCCGCCGCCGCCGGCCGTTGCGCCGCCGTCGTTCATGGTGTTCTTCGACTGGGACCGCTCGAACCTGAGCCAGCAGGCGCTGGCCACGATCAGGCAGGCGGCCGATGCCTTCAAGCAGAAGGGCAATGCCCGCATCACGGCGACCGGCCACACCGACACGTCGGGCCCGGAGGCCTACAACATGGCGCTCTCGCTGCGTCGCGCGAACGCGGTGAAGGACGCCCTGGTGCGTGAGGGTGTGCCGGCGCAGGCGATCACCGTGATCGGCCGCGGCGAGCAGGGACTCCTGGTCCAGACCGGCGACGGCGTGCGCGAGCCGCAGAACCGCCGCGTCGAGATCGTCGTCCAGTAGGCGATCGGGATTTCGGAACGGAAACGGCCGGGCATTGCCCGGCCGTTTTCTTTGCTGGGGGCGCGCCACTCCAGTGGCGCGTCTTCTCATGCTCTTCCGGACCTGGAGGTCCGCGCTCCGATCAACCCGCCAGCTTCACCCATTCCTCTTCCGTCAGGATCTGGACGCCGAGTTCGGCGGCCTTGCGGGCCTTGGAGCCGGCGTTCTCGCCGACCACGACCAGGCTGGTCTTCTTCGACACCGAATCGGTGACCTTGGCGCCGAGTTCTTCGGCGCGCGCCTTGGCGGCGTCGCGGGTCATCGATGAAAGCTCGCCGGTGAAGACCACGATCTTGTCCTTGAGCTTGGCGTCGGCCGCCACGACGCGGCGCGCGACGGCCTCGACGGTGAGCTGCTTGCGCAGGTCGCGGATCACCTCGACGTTGTGGCCCTCGCTGAAGAAGGCGCACATCGCATCGGCCGTGGTGACGCCGATCTGCTCGACATTGCACAGCCTTCCGTAGCTCTCCCCGACCTCGGCCGCGGCCTTCTCCTTCTTGACGTCGTCCGGCTTCTTCTTGCGCTCCTTGGCGGCCTTCAGCATCTCATCGAGCCAGACATCGACGTCGCCATACTCCTGCGCCAGGATCTTGGCGGTGGCCTCGCCGATCAGCGGAATGCCGATGGCGTTGATGAAGCGGTCGAGCGAAATGGTCCGGCGCGCCTCGACCGCCGACATCAGGTTGCGCACCGAGAGGTCGCCCCAACCCTCGCGCCTTTTTATCTCGTCGATCTTTCCGGGCAGCCGGAAGATGTCGCCCGGCACCTTGAGCAGGCCGTCGCGATGGAAGTTCTCGATGTGCGTGCCGCCCAGCCCCTCTATGTCGAAGCAGTTGCGCGACACGAAGTAGCGCAGCCGCTCGACCTGTTGGAACGGGCATTCAAGCCCTCCCGAGCAGCGCCGCACCACGCCGCCCTCCTCGCTCGCCACCTTGGTCTCGAGGGGGCATGGGCAATGGGTGGGGAAGTGGAACTTCTCCGTCTTCTTCGGCCGCTCCTCCGGCACGAATCCCAGGATCTGCGGGATGACGTCGCCGGCGCGCTGCACCACGACCATGTCGCCGACGCGCACGTCCAGCCGCTCGATCTCGTCGGCATTGTGCAGGGAGGCGCGCGCCACCATGACACCGCCGACATTGACGGGCTCGAGATCGGCCACCGGAGTCAGCGCGCCGGTGCGGCCGACCTGGATCAAGATGCCGTTCAGCCGCGTGCGCGCCTGCTCGGCCGGGAACTTGTGGGCGATCGCCCAGCGCGGTGCACGGCTGACGAAGCCCAGGCGCTCCTGCCAGTCGATGCGGTCGACCTTGTAGACGACGCCGTCGATGTCATAGGGCAGCGACGGCCGCTCGACGCCCATCTTCTTGTAGAAGGCCCGCACCTCCTCCGGCGTGCGGCAGAGCTGCGACAACGGGTTGACGTGGAAGCCCCAGCCCTTGAGCAGCTTCAGGTACTCGCTGTGGGTCTTCCACGAGCGCGGCTCGGCCTCGCCCCAGGCATAGGCGAAGAAACGCAACGGCCGCTTGGCGGTGATCTCGGGATCGAGCTGGCGCAGCGAGCCCGCGGCGGCATTGCGCGGGTTGGCGAAGGTCTTCTCGCCGGCCGCCTCCTGGCGCTTGTTCATCTCCTGGAAGGCATGGCGCTCCATGTAGATCTCGCCGCGCACGTCGAACGCCGTGGGGAACCTGCCCTTCAGCTTGTGCGGGATGTCCTTCACCGTCTTGAGGTTGGCGGTGACGTCCTCGCCGGTCGTCCCATCGCCGCGCGTGGCGCCGACGGTGAACACGCCGTCCTCGTAGCGCAGGCTGATCGACAGTCCGTCGATCTTGGGCTCGCAGGCGAGCGCGATCTCGTCGTCGGGCTTGAGGTCGGTCTCGCGTTCCAGCGAGCGCCGCAGCCTGTCCAGAAAGCCCTGCAGCTCCTCGTCGGTGAAGGCGTTGTCCAGCGACAGCATCGGCCGGCCATGGCGGACCTTGGCGAAGGCCGTGGTCGGCGTCGGCGCCACCTGCTGCGTCGGGCTGAGCAGGTCGACGAGCTGAGGGAAGCGCGCCTCGATCGCCTTCAGGCGCTGACGCAGCTTGTCGTAGTCGGCGTCGGAGATCTCGGGCGAATCCTGCTCGTGATAGAGCTTGTCGTGGTGCTTGATCTCTTCGCCGAGCCGCTTGTGCTCACCGCGCGCCTGGCGCAGGGTGAGATCGTCGACGGCGACGGCAGCGACGACCTTGGCGGCACGAGACATCGTTTGCTCCTAACCTGCCGCCGCCAGCAGCCGGTCGGCCGCGGCGCGCGCCTCGGCCGTGACCTCCGCTCCCGACAGCATGCGGGCAATCTCCTCGCGGCGGCCCTTGGCGTCCAGGGCCAACACATCGGTGCTGGCCGCACTCCGGGTCGTGGTCTTGCGGATCAGCCAGTGCCTGTCGGCCACGGCCGCGACCTGCGGCGAGTGCGTGACCACCAGCACCTGCACGTCCTTGGCCAGCCGCTTCAGGCGCTCGCCGACCGCGGCCGCCGTTGCGCCGCCGATGCCCGAATCGACCTCGTCGAACACGATGGTCGGCGCATCGCCGACCTTGGCCAGGCAGACCTTCAGCGCCAGGAGGAAACGTGACAGCTCGCCGCCCGAGGCGATACGTGCGATCGGCGCCGGCGGCGTGCCGGGATTGGTGGCGACGGTGAACTGCACGCGGTCAGTGCCGTTCTCCGACCATTCGGTCTCGGCCAGGGGCGCGAGATCGGTGACGAACTTGGCCTTCTCCAGCTTGAGCGGTCCCAGCTCGGCGGCGACCGCCTTGTCGAGCCGCGCCGCACCCTTGCGCCGGGCGGCGGACTGGGCCTCGGCTGTGGCGACGTAGGAGGCGCGCGCCACCTTTGCCTCATTGGCGAGACGCTTGAGGCCCGCCTCGCCGTCGTCCAGCGCCGCCAGTTGCGCGACGAAGCGCTCGGCGAGCGCCGCCAGCTCCGGCACCGTGACATTGTGCTTGCGCGCCGCCGCGCGCAGCGCGAACAGGCGTTCCTCGACCTTCTCCAGCCGCGTGGGCTCGAAGTCCAGGGCCGCCTGCGCCGCTTCGAGCTGGGCCTGCGCCTCGGTCGCTTCGCTGAGCGCCCGGTCGAGCGCCGCGAGCGCGGTATCGAGCCGTCCCATCGCCTTGTCGATATTGCGCTCGACCAGCCGATGCGCATTGCGCAGCGCGCCGACCGCACCACGGCCGTGCTCGAGCTCCGCCATCGCCTGGGTCACCGCCTCGCCGAGCGCGCTGCCGGCGCGCAGGAGCTGGCGCTCCTCGGCGAGCTTTTCCTCGTCGTCAGGCTTGGGCGACAGCGCCTCCAGCTCCTTCACCGCGTGGCGCAGGAAATCCTCGTCGCGCCGCGCCGCGGCGGCGGCCGCTTCGGCGTCGGCGCGCGCCTGCTCGGCGGCCCGCCAGGCATGCCAGGCCGCGCGCACCGCGTCGGCCTGCTTTTCGAGCCCGGCGAAGGCATCGAGCGAGGCGCGATGCGTGCCCACATCCAGCAAGCCGTGCTGTTCCATCTGGCCCTGGATCTCGACCAGCGTGTCGCCCAAACGGCGCAGCAGCGCCACCGAGGCCGGCTGGTCATTGACGAAGGCTCGGCCGCGGCCGTCGGCGCCGACGAGGCGCCGCAGGGTCAGCACGTCATCGTCCTCCAGGCCCTGCTCGGCCAGCACCGCATGCGCCGGATGATCCTTGGGCAGGTCGAAGGAGGCCGCCACCGAGGCCTGCGCCGCGCCGCGCCGCACCGCCGCCGATTCGGCACGGTTGCCCAGCGCCAGGCCGAGCGCATCGATCAGGATGGACTTGCCGGCGCCGGTCTCGCCAGTCAGCGCCCCCAGGCCGCCGCCGCGCGAGCGCACGAAGTCGAGGTCGAGCTTCTCGATCAGCACGAAGTCGCGGATCGAAAGCGAGACCAGCATGCAGGGTCAGAACAGGCCGAAGAACCAGCCGCGCTTTTCGTCGGATGGCGCAGGCGTGCCCTCACCGGTCATCAGGTAGTAGCTGTCCTGGTACCATTCACTGCCCGGGAAGTTGTAGCCCAGTACCGCGGCCGTCTCCTGCGCCTCCTGCTTCACGCCGAGCGACAGGTAGCTTTCGACCAGGCGGTGCAGCGCCTCGGGCACGTGCGTGGTCGTCTGGTAGCGCTCGATCACCACGCGATAGCGGTTGATGGCGCCGACATATTGCTGGTTGCTCTGGTAGTAGCGGCCGACCGCCATCTCCTTGCCGGCGAGATGGTCGATGGCGAGCTCGACCTTGAGGCGCGCGTCGCGGGCATAGGGCGATTCGGGGAAGCGCTTCACCACCTCGGCGAGCGCGTCCAGCGCCTGCTGCGTCATGCGCTGGTCGCGGCCGACGTCGGAGATCTGCTCGTAGAAGCAGAGCGCCTTCAGGTAGTAGGCGTACGGGATGTCGCGATGGCCGGGATGGAGCTGGATGAAGCGGTCCAGCGCGATGACAGCCTCGTCGTACTTGTTCGACTGGTAATAGGCGAAGGCAGCCATGATCTGCGCCTTGGTCGCCCAAACCGAATAGGGATGCTGGCGATCGACTTCCTCGAAGCCCTTCGCAGCAGCCTTGTAGTTCTGCGTGCCGAGGTCATCGAGGGCGCGGTTGTACAGCACCTCCACCGGCTGCTCGACATAGTTCTTGTCGTCGTCCGAGGAACCGCAGCCGGAAAGCGTGAGCGTCGCGACCGCCAAGGCAAATCCAGTGGTGAAAACCGCTTTCCACATACCCATTCGAAACCTGTTGCGCCGGCGCGTTTATATCACCGCCGGGGCAGAAAAAAGAGGGGCCGCGACGGGCCCCTCAAGTGATGCGTGGAGAACTTGCAGGCCTACGTCAGTTGGCTTGCCGACGCAGGAAAGCGGGAATCTGCAGGTCGTCGTCATCTCGCGCAGGCTTGGCGCGCTCGGTGACGTCGAGATTGATCGAGGCCTGCGCCGGAGCCGGCCGCGGCACGGGCTTGGGAGCCACCGCCACGACGTTCTCGGGCACCGGCCGCGGTGCCACCGGTTCGACCTGAGGCGGCGCCACCGGCTTGGGTGCGGCAAACGCGCCGGTGATGCGCTGGAACAGGTTCGGCGCACGGCTCTCGCTGGCCGGACGCGCGGCAACCGGTCGCGCGATGGGCTCGGTGGCCCGCACCGCCGGCTTGGCCGCCGGACGGCTGACGCGCCAGTCGTTCTCGTCGACCAGCGGACGCGGCGGCACAGCGGCGGGCGCCGGCGCGGCGGCGGAAGCCGCAATCGGCGGCGCGGCAGGTGCAATCGGCGCGACGGGCGCCGGCGCCATGACGGGAGCCGGTGCGGGCGCCGGTTCCGGCGCCGCAACGATCTGAACCGGAATCGGCATCTCGGCCGCGACCGGCATCGGCGCCACCGGCGGCGGCGCGATGGGCGCGGCGACCGGCGCGGGAGCCGGAGCAGCCGCCGCAGGCGCCATCGCCGGCGGAGCGGCGACCATGGGCGTGATCGGCGGTGCTGCCGGTACGGGAGCGGCGGGGACCGCAGCCGCGGCGGCCGGCATGGCGACGCGTCCCATCGGCGGCGCGGCCGGACGGCTGAGCGCCGGCTGGCCGGTCTGCACCGGGCGGTTCATGTCGAGCGACAGGTAGTTCGGCGCCGGTTGCTGGCTCGCCATGGCGGCGATGCCGGTGGCGACCACCGATACACGCATGCGGCCCTGCATCGTGGCGTCGAAGGTCGAGCCGAAGATGATGTTGGCGTCGGCGTCGACTTCCTCGCGGATGCGGTTGGCCGCCTCGTCGACTTCGTGCAGGGTCATATCGAGGCCGCCGGTGATGTTGATGAGCACGCCCTTGGCGCCCTTCATCGAATGATCTTCCAGCAGCGGGTTGGAGATCGCGCTCTCGGCCGCGACGCGGCTGCGATCCTGGCCCTCGGCCTCGCCGGTGCCCATCATCGCCTTGCCCATCTCGCCCATGACGGTGCGGATGTCGGCGAAGTCGAGGTTGATCAGGCCGGGCATGACCATGAGGTCGGTGACGCCGCGCACGCCCATGTGCAGCACGTCGTCGGCCATCTTGAAGGCGTCGGCGAAGGTCGTCTTCTCGTTGGCGATCTTGAAC
>JACPOB010000050.1 GCA_016185145.1 Rhodospirillales bacterium
CCTTTTTCCAGGCGACGGTCGCCAAACCGGCCCAGCCCGTACTCGTGCCCTGACATCCACACCTCCAGCTGCCATCATGACAGACAGAGAATCGAGCTTCTCTCTCCCTCGCAACTGAGATGTGTGAATACGACAGGCGCTGCGCGCAGGGAGGAACGACCTGAACTCCGGCTATGCGACCTTCAAATGCGGGAACATGGAGAGCCGCGCGGCCTCGTCCATCTCCGTCTTGAAGCTGTGCCTGTCTTTCAGGCCCAGTGCGCGTTGTGCGGCGGGACGGGCGCTGATCTCGGCGAGATGGCGCTGCAGATTGGGAAGCTTCGCCGCCGCCTCCGGGCCGATCACGTTGGGGATCAGGCGTGACCAGCCCCACACCGCCATGTCGACGATCGTGTAGGCCTCGCCGCACATGTAGCGATGCTTGCCGAGCCGCGCTTCCAGGATGTTCCAGTGGCGCTCGGCCTCGAACGTGTAGCGGGAGACGGCGTAGTCGTTGGGCTTGGGCGCGTAGGTGCGGAAATGCACCGCCTGCCCCGAATAGGGTCCGATGCCCGAGGCCACGAACATCAGCCACGACAGCATCTCGCCGCGCGCCTTGGCGGACGGGCCGGGCAGGAACTGGCCGGTCTTCTCGGCGAGATAAAGCAGGATCGCGTTGCTGTCGAAGACGGTGACGCCGTCGTCGACGATGGCCGGCACCTTGGCGTTGGGATTGACCGCCAGGAACTCGGGCGTGTGCTGCTCGCCCTTGCGCGTGTCGACCGGCACCAGTTCGTACTTCAGCCCCATCTCCTCGAGGCACAGCGCGACCTTGGTCGGGTTGGGGGCGAGGTTGTAGTAGAACTTGATCATTGGGTGTTCTCCTCGTTGTAGGAAGAGGCCGCCCGCCTTCTTCTCCTCCCCCGTCATCGGGGGAGGTGCCCGCGTAATCGCGGGCGGAGGGGGAGAGCCTCACTCTTGATGTCGATCGTTTCAGATCAGATCGCCTTATAGGCATGCATTTTTTGCGTGGCCTTCCCCCTCCCGGCCTCCCCCGTAAGACGGGGGAGGAGGATGACACGCGCGTGGGCGTCCCTACTCCGGCTTCGCCCCCGACTGCTTGATGATGGGATCCCAGAACGCCATCTGGTCGTCATAGAACTTCTTGGCCGAGGCCGGCGTCGAATCCTGGATCAGCTCGATGGCGCGGTCGTCGGCCCACTTCTTCACCTCGGGCTCCTTCAGCACCTTGTTGAAGGCGGCGTTGAGCTTGTCGATGATCGGCCGCGGCGTGCCCTTGGGTGCGTAGGCTGCGTACCAGGTGTTGATCGAGAACGCGAAGCCCAGCGCCTCCTGCACGGTCGGCACGTCGGGCAGTTGCGGCAGGCGCTTGTCGGCGGCGACGCCCAGCACGCGCACCTTGCCGCCGTCGATGAAGCCCTTGCTGGTGCCGAGCGTGTCCATCTGGAAGGCGTGGCGACCGGCGATCAGGTCGACCATGCCAGGCGCCGAGCCGCGATAGGGCACGTGCAACGCCTCGCCGCCGACCTTCTCGACGAACAGGTAGCCAGCGAGATGGATCATGCCGCCGTTGCCGGACGACGGATAGGAGTACTTGCCCTTCTCCTTCTTCAACATGTCGGCGAGTTCGGTGATCGACTTGGCGCCATCCATCGGCACCACCACGATCAGGGGCACGCTCGCGACGTAGGCGATGCCTTCGAAGCCGTTCACCGCGTCGTAGCCGACCTGCTTGCCGTAGAGCGCCGGCGCCATCGCCATGGTCGAGGCACTGAACAGGATCGTGTAGCCGTCGGGCTTGGCGTCGGCGACCATGGCGGTGCCGATGTTTCCGGTGGCGCCCGGCTTGTTCTCGACCACGACCTGCTGGCCCAGGATCTGGCTCAACCGCGGCGCCATCATGCGGCCGACGATGTCGGTCGGCCCGCCGGGCGCGAAGGCGATGACCATGCGGATCGGCTTGTCGGGATAGTTGGCCTGGGCAAAGCCCGGGGCCGGAAGCGCCGCCGCCGTCAGGCCGGCGAGCGCGCCGCGTCGCGTCAGGATCATCGTTCCCCCTATTCCACCTTGGCGCCCGACGCCTTGGCGATCGGCGCCCAGTAGGCCATCTGCTCTTCATAGAATTTCTGCGACGAGGCCGGCGTCGATTGCACCATCTCCATGCCGAGCGCCTTGGCCTTGTCGATGATCACCGGCGACTTGATCGCCTGGTTGATCGCAGCGTTCAGCTTGTCGACGATCGGCTGCGGCGTGCCGGCCGGCGCGAAGATCAGGTACCAGGTGACGACCTTCAGCGAGAAGCCGGTGATCTCCTTGACCGTCGGCACGTCGGGCAGCGCCGACATGCGCTGGTCGTCGCAGACCGCCAGGATGCGCAGCCGGCCGCCGTCGATGAAGCCCTTGCTGCTGCCCAGCGTGTCGATCTGGAAGGCGTGACGTCCGGCCAGCGTGTCCTGCATGGCCGGCGCCGAACCGCGATAGGGCACATGCAGCGTCTCCGCGCCGATGCGCTGGGAGAACAGCAGGCTGCCCATGTGGATCAGGCTGCCGTTGCCCGGTGTGCCGTAGGACTTGCCCGGCTCCCTCTTCAAAAGGGCGATCAGCTCCTGCAGGGTCTTCGGCCCGTCGGCCGGCACCACGATCACCATCGGGATGGTGGTGAAATGGGCGACAGCGACGAAGCTCTTGAGCGGGTCATACGGCAGCTTGTCGTAGACTGCCGGCACGATGCTCATGATCGAGGTGCCGACCAGCAGCGTGTAGCCGTCGGGCCTGGCCTCGGCCACGATCTGCGAGCCGATGTTGCCCGCGGCGCCCGACTTGTTCTCGACGACCACCTGCTGGCCCAAGATTTCGCCCAGGCCCTGCGCCAGCATGCGTGCCGAAAGGTCGGCCGGCCCGCCCGGCGGGAAGCCGCCGACGAAGCGGATGGCATGATCGGGGTAGCCCGTCTGGGCCAGCGCACCGCCGGCCAGAGTCGAGGCGGTGATGCCCGCAAGCGTGACGCGTCGTGACAGAACCATGGGCCTCTCCTACTCGACCTTCGCACCGGACGCTTTCACGATCGGCACCCAGAACGCCATCTGGCGCTCATAGAAGGCCTTCGCCGAAGCGGGCGTCGACTGCACGAACTCGATCTCCAGCGGCTTGGCCTTCTCGATCAGCTCGGGACTCTGGATCGCTTCGTTGATGATCGCATTGAGCCTGTCGACGATTGGCCGCGGCGTGCCGGCAGGCGCAAAGATCATGTTCCAGGTGCTGACGTTGAACGGGAAGCCGAGCTTCTCCTCGACCGTGGGAACGCTCGGCAGCGAGGACAACCGCTTCTCGGCGCAGACGGCAAGCACGGTGAGCCGGCCGCTATCGATGAAACCCTTGACGCTTCCCGGGGCGTCGATCTGGAAGCTGTGGCGGCCGGCTAGGGTGTCCTGGGTGGCCGGCGCCGACCCGCGGTAGGGAACGTGCATCGCCTCGGCAGCGACACGCTGAGTGAACAAAAGGCTGCTGATGTGGATCAGGCTGCCGTTGCCCGGCGATGGATAGGAGTGCTTGCCCGGCTCCTTGCGCAGCAAGGCCACCAACTCCTCCAGCGACTTCACGCCGCCGGCCGGGGCCATGATGATCATGGGCACGGTGGTGAAGTGCGCCACGGCATCGAGACTGTTCACCGGGTCGTAACCCAGCTTGTCATAGAGGGCCGGCACGATGCTCATGATCGAGTTGCCGACCAGGAAGGTGTAGCCGTCGGGCTTGGAATCGGCGACCAACGCCGAGCCGATATTGCCCGCGGCCCCGGGTTTGTTCTCGATGATGACTTGTCTACTCAACCGCTCGCCGACGGCCTGGCCAAGCAGGCGACCTACGACGTCGGTCGCGCCGCCGGCGGGAAATCCGACCACGAACTTGATGGGCCGGTCGGGCCAAGCGCCTTGGGCGCGAACAGCCGGCGATAAGGCCAAGGCCGCGCCCGCCGCCACGACGCCGCGGCGGCCAAGGTTCTTCATGGTTTCCTCCCTACCCCGCCACTCTAGGGCTATGCTGACCCTAAGAAAACGGAGGAAGCCCCGATGGCGAAACGCATCAATCGCGCCGTAGAACTGCTCGAAGCGGGTCAGGCCCTCTACTATGACGGCCCTCACACCGGCCATGTGCTGACCTACGAGCAGGGCCGCCAGGACGCCAAGACCTGGGCCGACTACATCAACGTCGGCATGGAGCACGGCGACTTCGACATGAAGGGCCTGTCGGACTACATGCGCGGCCTGGTCGATGGCGGGCCGACCAACTCGGGCCATCGCACGCCCACCGTCATTGTCGAGGCGCCGGTCAACGGCATCGACGGACCGTCGGTCGCCTACAACGCTTGGCAGTTCCGCCAGATCCTGGGACGCGGCGTGCACGGCATCCTGCTCTGCCAGGCGGAGTCGGCCGACGCCGTGAAGGAGTTCGTACGCGCCTGCCGCTTCCCGCATCACAAGACAGGTGTCGAGAAGATCGGCATCGGCAGCCGCGGCCGCGGTTCGGAGCCGACCGCGACACCCGTCTGGGGCATTGATCAGCAAGAGTATTTTGCCCGCTGCGAGCCCTGGCCGCTCAATCCACAGGGCGAGCTTCTGCTCGGTGTAAAGATCGAAAGCCCACCCGGCGTCGAGCATTGCGAGGAGATCTTGGCGGTGCCTGGATTGGGCTTCGCCGAGCTGGGGCCGGGCGATCTGGGTCTATCGCTGGGCTACACCAGCCTGCAGCGCCGTCCCTATCCGCCGGAAATGGAACGGGCCCGTGCCCGCGTCTTTTCCGCCTGCAAATGGAACAAGCTCGCCTTCCTGGAGGGCACCACGCCCGAGAAGATCGCCGCCAGTCTCGACGAAGGGGTGCGCATCATCTCCGGCCACAATCCCGAAGTGGCCAGGATAGGCCGGGCGCACCAGAAGCGGACGATGCCGGTTTAGAGCATGACCTCATCCTGAGGAGGCGCAATTACGCGCATTCACATGCGCGCTTGCCGTTTCGAAGCCTCACCCTGAGGAGCGCACGCAGTGCGCGTCTCGAAGGGTGGGCAACGAACGCGGTGCTCGTACCCACCCTTCGAGACGCGGTCCTACGGACCGCTCCTCAGGGTGAGGTCATCTGGCCGGTCTCGGGGCTCGAAGGCGCCTTCAACAGGCTGAATATCTCCTGCCAGGCCTCCTCCGGGTCGTCGAGCACGTCCTTCGGCGCAAATCGCGCGACCCGCCAGCCGAGCAGCTGCATGAACTGGGTGCGCACGGCATCGTCCTCGCCGTCGATCTCAACCACCAGCTTCTTCGTCGTGCAGACGAAAGTGGCAAGATACGGCCCGATCGGCTGCATGCGCCGGAAACGCGCCCCACCGAGAGGCCGAGTGCACAGCAGCTCCCACATCGCCTGCTCGGCCTGATTGCCCGCGCGGCGCAAGTCGCGCGCCCGCTCGATGCGTTTCTGCAGAGTCCGCCAGCGCTTCCTCTCGCTGCCCTTGGCAGCCGATGGGACGGTGCGGCTCGCATCCATGACCGACATGAACGCCTCCCTGAACGCAAAAACTGCGGGGAGGCTAGGCCCGGGCGGGCCCCCGTTATGTGGCAATTACCACACGCCACGGACCTGTAGCACGCAGGCCTATCTCCGGTCCGGCTCGGCGCCGACGTAGGTGATCTGGTCGGCCCGGAGATGGCGCCAGGTCGTATCCTGGGCCTGTTCCTCGAGGAAGTGCGCCCCCATGCTGACGCTGCGCGCCGTCAGCAGGAACAGGCGAGTCGCCCGCCAGTCGAAGCCGAGGTCGAGCGCAATCGCCGCCCCGACGCCGTCGAGATTCATCGGCACGGCCTTGCCGCCGCGCGCCGCCGTAAGCTCGGCCTCGATCAATTCGGCCAATCGGCAATAGGCTCCGTGGATGGCGTGCTCGCGCGCCACCGCCAACAGCCTGGGCGCACGCGGATCGGCCCCGTGCAACGGGATACCGTAACCGGGAACGCGACTTCCGTCTCGCCGTGCGCCGTCGACGATGGCCCGGGCAACGACGCGCAATTGCTCCTCGCCGATCGTTGCCGGGTCGCCCAACGGCGCGAGGCGCCCGGCCATCAGCTGCGCCAGCTGCTCGCCCAGGCCGCCCATGCGATCGCCGAAGGCGGCGATGCCGCTGCCAACCGCCGCCTGGATCGATGTGCCGTACGATGCGAAGCAGCGGCTGATCATCGACGGCGGCGCGATGCCGTGCTCGATCGAGGCGACCAGCAGCGCATCCAGCACGCGCGCCTGGTCCCGCGTCGGCAGCCGGCCCTGCAGCATCAGGAACATCGTCTCGGCGAAGGAGGCGCGGCCGACCAGCTCGCTGAGGCGATGGCCGCGGACCACGATCTCCTCCTCGCCGTCCCTGCTCACGACCTTGCAGATCGCGGTCTCCCATTGCGTCATGTCGCGCGTGCTCATGCGTCTGCTCCCTCGCGTCAGACCGCGATCACCACCCCGTCATGACCGGGGTCGGCGCCGCCATCGAGACCATCCTCGTGCACCCGGATGCCGTGCACGGCGGCAAAGCCGAACGTGTAGGGACTGCGCACCACCGGGTAGCCCAGGCCCTGCAGCTCGCGCTCGACCCTGAACTGGATGCGGTTGGAGACGTCGATCGTGTCGGACGTCGCCGAGAAGCGCGGCGCGCTCACCGCCTCGACCATGGTCATGTCGAAGTCGAGGGCGTTGAGCACGACGTGCAGCACGCCCATGGCGATCTGGGTGGCGCCCGGCGCGCCGATGATGAGATGCGGCTTGCCGTCCTTGAAGATGATCGAGGGCACGACCGAGCTGAACCGCGCCTTGCCCGGTGCGATCGACCCCGCCCGGTCGGGCCGCGGATCGAACACGCCCATGCAGCCGTTGTACATGAAGCCGAGGCCCGGCGTGACCACGCCCGACGGCATGCCGAGCGAATGGGTCATGGTGAAGCAGTTGCCGTCCTCGTCGAGGACGGAGATGTGCGTGGTGTCCTTGGAGACCGCGCCCGAGTTGAAGCGCGGCACCGCGGCCTTGACGCCGCGCATGATCTCGCCGGCCATGGTCTTGGCGTAGGACTTCGAGATCAGGCGCTCGACCGGCACGTCGACGAACTTCGGGTCGCCGACATGCGCGTCCTTGTCGATGGTGGCGCGCTTCATGGCCTCGCTGACGATGCGCAGATATTCCGCGGAATTGTGCTCCAGTCGGCCGAGATCGAAGTTCTCCGGGATGTTCAGCATCTCGAGCAGCATGACGCCGCCGCCCGGCGGCTGGTTGGTCGAAACGCGATAGCCGCGATAGTCGCCCCACAGGGGCGGATTGCGCACCGGTTTCCACGCCTTCAGGTCCTCGATGGAAAGCAGCGCGTCGTTCTTCTTCATGTCCTCGGCGATCGCCCGGCCGATCTCGCCTGAATAGAAGGCGTCGGCGCCGTCCTTGGCGATGGTGCGCAGCACCCGGCCGTAGTCGCGGTTGACGACGCGGTCACCGACGCGCTTGGGGCTGCCGTCGGCGCGGCAGAACAGAGCGCGGGCGGCCGGCGTGAAGCCGGTGCGCTCGTGGTTGGGCGCACGGCCGAAGGCGCCGTCGTCCGACCACCAGTAGTGGACATGCGGGCGCACGGTCCAACCGCTCTCGGCCCAGGCGATGGCGGGCTCGACGATGCGCGACCACGGCAGGCTGCCGTGCTCCTTGTGCGCCTCGTAGTACATCTTGAGATTCGCCGGCGCGCAGATCGACTTGTAGCCGATGTCGTTCACCCTGCCCTTCAGGATGAAGCCGTAGCCGTCGCGCGCCTCGCTCTCGATCAGGTTGGCCCACATGTCGGGCCGCGCGCCGAGCGGCGCCGGGGCATGGGCGTCGATGTAGCCATGGAACTTCTTGTTCGGCATGTAGATGCCGCAGGAACCGAAACCGGCGATGCCGCACATCATCGGATCGACCACGCCCTGCACCAAGGCGCAGGCGATGCCGGCATCGACCGCATTGCCGCCTTCGCGCAGGACATCGGCGCCCGCTTCGGTCGGCTCCGGCTGCGGAGCCACGATCATCGCCTTCTTGGCGTAACGCACGATTTTCCTCCTCGTCTTCTTCTTCTTCCGGACCGCGCGCTTCCAGCGCGCCGCATGATCATGAGCGCGCTGGAAGTGCGCGGTCCAGAAGAGGAGTCACTCCCAGCCGTTTCTCTTTCGCAGCACGGCTGTGGCGGGGGCGAGCGCCAGGCCTTTGCCCGGCACACCGGGCAACCATTCGCCGAGGGCCTGCAGGGTCGCCTCGTGGGGATGGCCGATCATCACGACGAAGCCCTGGCGGCGGGCGATGGCCTCGGCCTCGGCAAGCTTCTTGCGCACGGCGTCGAGCGACTCGTCGTCGTCGAGGAAGACGTGCCGCACGATGGACGGCACGCCCATTTCATGGGCGAGCTGGTCACCCACGGACTGCGCGCTGGTGCGCGAATCGAGGAACATCAATCCGCGCCCCTTGAGCTGGCGCAGCACGGTCTCCATGCCGGGTTTGAAGGCGGTGAAGCGGCTGCCCATGTGGTTGTTCACGCCGACGAAGCCCTCGAAGCTGTCGAGGGCGGCGGTCGTGCGCTGGCGCAGCTCGGTGTCGCTCAACGAGACCAGGAGCGCGTTGGGCCCGGGATCGTTGCGGCCGTTGGGCTCCATCGGCAGGTGCAGCATCAGCTCATGTCCCCTCCCCCGCGCCGCTCGCGCCTGCTCGCGCAGATCCTTGGCATAGGGCAGGAACGACATGGTGAGCGGTCCCGGCAGTTCCCAGGCGCGCTTCGAGCGCGGCCGGTCCAGGCCGACATCGTCGATCACGACGGCCACCAGCGGCTTGCCGTTGAGATCGCGGAACGGCACGGCGTTCCGGCGCCAAGTCTCCGCACTCGACGCCGCGGCGGCAAGCTGCACCTTGGGTCGCGGCTTCTCCTCCAGCGTCGGCCGCGACTGGCCCGGCTCGACCTCGGTGTACCTGGGCAGGTCGGGCAGGTCTTCTATGCGGGCATACTTCGGCCCGGAGCCCGGTGCGGTCGCCGATCCGCGCTTCATGTCCTCCAGTGTGTCGCGCGCCAGGCGGTCGCCGTCGCCGGCCCCGAGGCGCTCGGCCAGCCAATAGCCACCGACCAGGCTGGCGCCGAACAGCAGCAGCGCCCCGGCCACGATGCCGAGCCACCGGCGCGCATGAAGCCAAGCAAACAGGCCATCGAATCGCCGCCGGAGCCGCTCGCCGAGGCCGGGCGGCAATTGCGGACTCTTTCTGTTCGCCTTCCTGCTTCTGTTCTTCCTAGACGCCATCTGAACAGTCGGTTCTAAAGCCTTGGCCTGTCGCCGTTATTTTGCCTCAGTTCAGAGCCGCGGACAAAACATTAGTTACAATGAGGCGGTGGCCTTCACGACGCGGATGTCGGGCTCGCCGGAGCGCCCGCTCTCACGCTTGAAGCCCAGCCGCTTGGTGAGCTCGAGCATCTTGTGGTTCTCGCGCAGCACATGGCCGATCACGCGCCTGACGCCACGCATCCTGGCATAGTCGAGCACGTGGTTGAGCAGCAGCGTGCCATAGCCGTGGCCCTGTCGGTCGGAGGCCACGGTCAGCGCGAACTCCGCTTGCTCGAAGCCTGGATCGGCGGCGAGCCGCCCGACCCCCAAAAGCTCCTTGCCGTCGAGCAACAGAAAGGCCATTTCGCGGTCGTAGTCGATCTGGGTGAGCCGAGCCGCCATCTCGTGGCTGAGCTCGCGGATCGGCCCGAAGAAGCGCATGCGCACGTCCTCCGGCGTCAGCCGGCGCGAGAAAGCGAGGAGCAGCGGTTCGTCGTCGGGCCGGATCGGGCGGATGGACAGCGTCTTGCCGTCGCGGTCCTCGGTCTCGGTCTCGAGCTCGACGGGATAGGGCTTTATGGCAAAGCGCGCCGCCCGCTCCTGCGCTGCCGGCGCCCGTACGACAATGCGCGCATCGAGCGCGATCACGCCGGCCTCGTCCGCCAGCAGCGGATTGATGTCGAGCTCGGCGATCTCGTCGACGTCGGCGATCAGTTCGGACAGGCGGATCATGACGTCGCAGACGGCGCCGCGATTGGCGGGTGCCCGGTCGCGGTAGCCGCGCAGCAGGCGGTCGATGCGGGTGCGGCTCAGCGCATCCTCGGCCAGCACCGGATCGAGCGGCGGCAGCGCCAGCGCGCGGTCGTCGACCACCTCGGCCGCGACGCCGCCGTGGCCGACCATCAGGATCGGCCCGAACACCGGATCTTCCGCCGCCCCCACGATCAGCTCGATGGCGTGCGGCCGCTTGATCATGGGCTGCACGACGAAACCGTCGATCCTGGCCTCGTTGGCCAGCACCAGCGCCTTGCCGGTCATGTCGCGCACCGCGTCGAGCACCGCCTGCTCGGACGCGAGGTCGAGCGCCACGCCGCCGATGTCGCTCTTGTGCGTGATGTCGCGTGACAGGATTTTCACCGCCACGGGGAAGCCGATGCGCAACGCGGCGGCCGCGGCCTCGGCGGCGTCCAGCACGACCTCGGTCGGCACCACGGGAATGCCGTAGGCCGCCAGCACGCGCTTGGACTCGGGCTCGGTAAGGATGCTGCGGCGCTGCTCGAGCGCGCCCGCCACGATGGCCCGCACGAGCGCAGTGTCGGAGCGCGTCTGCGGCACCGAGGGCGGCGTGCGCTGCAACGCGCGCTGGCCGCGGCGGTATTGCACGATGTGCATGAAGCCGCGCACCGCGCGCAGCGGTGTATCGTAGGCTGGGATGCCGGCCTCGTGCAGCACGTTGCGGCCGGCCTGCGCCTCCGGCCCGCCGATCCAGCAGCCGATCACCGGCACCACCTTGGCGCCGGCCGCTCCCGCCACGGCGCGCGCTGCGTCGACCGGCGAAGTCAGCGCGGTCGGCACGTTCATCGCCAGCACCGCGCCGACACCGCGATCGTCGGCCAGGGCGTCGAGCGCGGCCACATAGCGCGCGCCGTCGGCGTCGCCCACGATGTCGACCGGATTGCCGTGCGACCAGGCGCGCGGCAGTGCCTTGTCGAGGACACCGAGGGTGCGCGGTTGCAGCGACGCGAGCTCGCCGCCCTCGTCCATCAAGAGGTCCGTGGCGATGATGCCGGTGCCGCCGCCGTTGGTCAGGATGGCCAGCCGCTCGTTGCGCGGCGCGGCGCCGTGGCCAAGCGTCTCGGCGGCGTCGAACAGCTCACCCAGCCCGTGCACCCGCACCAGGCCGGCGCGCGCGAAGGCCGCGTCGTAGACCGCGGCCGAACCCGCCATCGCGCCGGTATGCGAAGCAGCGGCCTTGGCGGCCGCAGCGTGGCGTCCCGCCTTCAGCACGATCACCGGCTTCACACGGGCGACGCTGCGCGCGGCCGACATGAACTTGCGCGCGTGCATGATGCCTTCGACGTACATCAGCACCGCACGCGTGTCGTAGTCGCGCGCCAGCATGTCCAAAACGTCGCCGAAATCGACGTCGCTCATGTCTCCCATCGAGATCAAGTGCGAGAAGCCGATGTTCTGTGCGGTGCCCCAATCGACGAGCCCGGCCAGCACGGCGCCCGATTGCGCCACGGCGGCGATGCGGCCGCCCTTCAATCGACCTGGCCCGAAGCTGGCGTTGAGGCCGATCCGGGGGACCGCGTAGCCGATGCAGTTCGGCCCCACGACCCGCAGCAGATACGGCTGGGCGGCACGCAGGATGCGCTTGCGCCAGCGCGCATTGTCCTCACGTCCATTCGCGTCACCGGGGCCTGCGGTGATGACGACGGCCACGCGTGTGCCCTGCTCGCCCAGTTCCAGCACCAGGCGCGGCACGGTCTCCGCCGGAGTCATGATGACGGCGAGGTCGGCCGGCTGCTTCAGCTCGCCGAGGCTCTTCAACACGGGGTGCCCGGCGATCTCGCCGCCCTTGATGTTGACGAGGTGAATGTCGCCCTGGAAGCCACCGGCCAGCAGGTTGCGCGTCACCGCTTCGCCGACCGAGCCCGGTCGCGAACTGGCGCCGATCGCCACGACCGAGCGCGGCGCCATCATCTTGTCGAGGTTGCGGGTGGACATCGTTTGGTCCCGTCGCCGACAATCCAGACAAAGCCATGGCAGCGAATCCCAGTACCGACAAGGTCGACGCGGTCGCAGTAGAGTTGCGTCTGGATCGCATCCCGCGACTGTACAATTCGCTCGACCCCGCACCGTTTCGCGAGAAGGAGCTGGAGGCTGCGGTCGACGACTACATCGTGGGGTCGGCGGAGGACGCCGGCACACGCCCGATTCGCCTGGTCGTCATACTGCCCGACGAGGAATTGGCGCGCCCCGAGGCCGAGCAGGTCCCTGCTTCGATCCGTCATCACTTCGAGCTGCGGCGCGACAGCGAGCGGCGGTTGCTGCGCAGCACGTGGCATCGCGGGCGCATGGCGCTGGCGATCGGCATCGCCTTCCTCGCCGTCTGCCTGTTCGCGCGCAGCATGCTGTTCGCCTCCAACTCGACCGCCGCGCACATCGTGGCTGAGGGACTGCTGATCGTCGGCTGGGTCGCCATGTGGGGACCGCTCGACATCTTCCTGTATGGCTGGTGGCCGATCTACAGCCGCTATCGGCTGTTCGATCGCCTGGCTAGGCTGGAAGTCGAGATGCGCCCTCTTAAATGAGCTGCGGCCCGTTCATGAGCGTCAGGCCGATCACGATCACGGCCGCAGCAGCCACGCGCCGCGCGCCGAAGGGCTCGCCCAGCAGCAACGTGCCCATCAGGGCGCCGAACAGCACCGAGGTTTCGCGCAGGGCCGCGACATGCGCCATCGGCCCCAGCACCAGGGCGTAGATCGCAATGCCGTAGCCCGTATTGGCGATCAGGCCGCCGATCACGCCGCGCCACCAGTTCTTCCGCAGATGCGCCCAAACCATGCGCGGCCGGAGCGCCACCGCCAGCACGAGCAGCCACGGCCCTTCGACGACGCAGAGCCAGGCGATGTAGGACAGGCGATGCTCGAAGGTCGGGCCGGCGGCGCGCACGCCCAGCCCGTCGGCAATGATGTAGCCCGCGATCGTGACGCCGGTCAGGACCGCGAACAGCGTGGCGAGCCCATGCCGCCCGCCCGGACGCGGCACGACCGACTTCAGCGGCATGGCGAGCGCGATCAGGCCGCAGCTCAGCAGCACGACGCCGACGATGTCCTGCGATCGAAGGTGCTCGCCGATGAAGCGACCGGACACCAGCGCCACCAGCAGCGGCCCCAGCCCGCGGGCGATCGGATAGGTGTGGCTGAGATCGCCGTACGAATAGGCTTTCAGCAGGAACACGTAATAGAGGACGTGGATCGCGACCGACGAGGCCAGGTATTTCCAGGCGCCCGGCTCGATCGCCGGCAGGAACGGCACGGCGACCAGGCCCATCACGGTGCCCGTGGTCATGATCACGCCGAAGGTCGTCAGCCGGTCCGACGTGTCGGCCTTCAGCAACGCATTCCACGAGGCGTGCATCAGGCCGGCGAGCAACAGCAGCCCGACGATGAGGGGTTCGACGACCAAGTTCGTTTCTTCGTTGTCTTGCGGCCGTCACATTACCGTAGCGGTGCAGCGATGCGGCTACGAAGTTTTCGAGGCCTCGTGCAGGCGCCCAAGTCGGCCGCTCATCGGCGCGTCGATGCGGAAGCGCAGGCCCTCGGGGGCGTGGATCAGCCTCGACTGGCCCTCGACGTCGGCGAAGGCCCGCTTCATCAGCAGCGTGCCGAAGCCGCTGCGGTGGGGCGGCGCGACGCGCGGACCGCCCTTCTCCTCCCACTTGAACTTGAAGCGCCGCTCGCCGTTCTCGCCGCGATAGGACTTCCAGGAGACGCGCGTCCTGCCCTCGCTGCTCGACAGCGCGCCGTACTTGGCGGCGTTGGTGGCGAGTTCGTGCAGGACCAGGCTGAACGGCACCACGGCCGATGGCGCGACCTTGAAGGGCTGGCCTGTGATTTCGACCGCCTCGTCGGCGGCGAACGGCCCGACGATGCGGCGCGTGAGTTCGGCGAGATCGGCCGATTCGTCGCGGGTCAGCAGGTCGTGTGCGTTGGCGAGCGCCAGGATGCGGCCTTCGAAGGCTTTCAGGAACTCCGCGTTGGTGACGCCGCCTTGCGAGGTCTGCGAAGCGATCGACAGGACCGCGGAGAACAGGTTCTTCAGCCGATGCTGCATCTCGCCGACGATCAGCTTCTGACGCTCCGCCGCCCGGTGGCGTTCGAGTGCGAAGCCCGAGAGCCTGGCCCCGATCGCCTCGATCTCCTCCGGCCACGGGTCGGGCGCGGCCTCCTTGAAGGCGATGAAGAAGCTGCCGAGCGCGCGCCCGTCGGCCGAGTACACGGGCCGCGCGCGTATGGCGCGCACGCCGTGGTCGGCGTTGAGCTTGCGCCTCAGAGGATCGAAGCGCTCGTCGCTCTCGCCGTCGCCGTGTCCGACTTCGACGCCGGGAACACTTGCGGCGAAGCCGGGTAGCGACGGCATCACGCAGTGCTCGAAGGTCACGCCGCCGCGATCGAGCACGGTGACGCCCGCCATGCTGCCCGCCGCCGACGATTCGGCCAAGCGGCAGATCGCCGCCAGCGCGTCATCCAGCGGCGCGTCGCGCGCGATCATTTCGAGCACGGCCACTTGCCGCTCGAGCAGCCTGGCCGCCTGCGTCGTATCCGGCACGGAACTCCCCTTTGGTGTCCGCAGCGTAGCGCCTGGGCCGCTGTCTTGCACGAAGCTCTATCGGCACTTGGGATGAAGAATGAGAGTCGCAGCCTTGGCGCCCGGGCCCTATAATTCCTGCCAGTTATGGAGTGCCACCGTGCTTCTGTTGATCGATAATTACGACAGCTTTACTTACAACCTCGTCCACTTCCTGGGCGACCTGGGCGCGCGCTGCATCGTGCATCGCAACGACCAGATCACGGTCGACGAGGCGATGGCGCTGAAGCCCGCAGGCATCGTGCTGTCACCCGGGCCTTGTACGCCCAATGAGGCCGGTATCTGCATGGACCTGATCACGGCCGCGGCAAAGGCGCAGATGCCGTTGCTCGGCGTCTGTCTCGGCCATCAGGCGATCGGCCAGGTGTTCGGCGGCAAGGTCGTGCGCGCCCCGACACCCATGCACGGCAAATTATCGGGCATCGAGCACACGAACCAGAGCGTGTTCGAGGACGTACCCTCGCCCTTCCAGGCGACGCGCTACCATTCATTGGTCGTCGACCGTGCGGGTTTCCCGAAGGGCCTGGAAGTCACCGCCGAGACTGGCGAGATCATCATGGGCCTGCGCCACAAGTCGCTGCCCATCCACGGCGTGCAGTTCCATCCCGAGAGCATCGCCTCGGAGCACGGCCACAAGATTTTGGAGAACTTCCTCAAGATCGCCGGCGAGCATCCCGGCCAGCAGAACAAGAAGGCGGCTTAGGTCTTGCTGGAGCGCGGACCTCCAGGTCCGCCTCATGCTCTTCCGGACCGCGAGCCTCCGGCTCGCTCAAGATTCATGAGCGAGCCGGAGGCTCGCGGTCCGGAAGATCATGACCATGAGCGGACCTGCAGGCCCGCGCTCCATCAGAACTCCAGCAGATTGTCCTTCAGGTGCCTGTGCGCGTACGCCTTGCGCGTCAGGCCACGGCGCTGCAGCTCCGGCACCAGGCCGTCGCACACCTCGATGACGTAGCGCCGGTCGAAGTAGCTGTTGAAGATCAGGAAGCCGTCGCCGCCCACCTCCTCCATGATGTCCTGCATCATGCCGGCGACGTGATCGGCGGTGCCGGTGAAGTCGACGCCGCCCTTGCGCGCATAGCTCTGCAGGATCGAGCGCGGCGTCTTGCCCACCCACTTGGCGAGCGCCGACTGATGCCCGTTGGTCGTGAGGTCCCTGGGCAGCGGCTGGTCGAGGTCATACTTGGCGAAGTCGATGCCGGTCAGGCGCGACATGCCCGACAGGTGCAGGTCGAGATGCTTCTCGGCTTCGGCCTGCTCCCTGCCCTGGCGCTGGCGCGCCGCCTCCATGCTGACGTCGATGATCGGGTGAGCGAGGAACAGCACCTTGATGTCGTCGGGATTGCGGCCGTACTCGGCGGCCTGCTGGCGCACGCGGTCGCGATAGGCCTTCATGCTTTGGACGCTGCCGCCGCCCTCGGTGATGATGGTGTCGGCCCAGCGCGAGGCGAAGCGCTGGCCGCGCGGCGAGCCGCCGGCCTGGCAGATCGGCACGCGGCCCTGCGGCGAGCGCGGCGCGTTGAGCGGCCCGCGGCAGCGGAAATACCTGCCCTCGTGGTTGATGGGATGGACCTTGGCGCCGTCGGCGAACATCGGCCTCTCGCGGTCGAGCACGACGGCGTCGGGCTCCCAGGCCTCCCACAGCCGCGTCACCACGTCGGCGAATTCGTCGGCGACGTCGTAACGCTCGTCATGCGGCCGGTGCTTGTCGTACCCGTAGTTCTGCGCCGCGCCGTCGTTGCTGCCGGTGACGCAGTTCCAGCCGATGCGGCCTTCGGTGACGTGGTCGAGGGAATTGACCAGCCGCGCCAGGAGGTACGGCGGATATTCCGACACCGACAGCGTCGGCACGAGGCCGAGATGCTTCGTCGCCTGCGCGAGGTACGGTACCAGCACCGCGGGATCGAGCTTGGGCGCGCTCGCGGCATATTGCAGGTAGGTGTCGTGGCTGCCCTTGTAGGTGTAGGGCACGTTCGAGGAATCCTCGATGATGATGTAGTCGAAGCAGGCCCGTTCCATGCCGCGCGCCAGGTCGACGAACAGGTCGGGCATCATCCAGCGATGGAGGTCGCTGCCCGGCCAGTCGCCGCGCCAGCTCTTCGGGCCGTAGCCCTGCGACAGGAACCACGCGAGATGGAACTGCTTCTTCATGCCTCGGGCCTCACTATTCGCCGTCCGGCGCCTCCGCGAGCTGCCGCTGCGGCAGCCCGGCGATCTCGGCGATCAGCTTCTTGGTCAGCGCCCGGCCGAACGACTCGTGGCTTTCGGCGACGACCGTGAAGGCGCCGAAGCCGCCGATGACATTGTCCTGGAAATACTTCTCCAGGCCGCCCGGCGGATTGGTGTGCTCGGGGCGGAACGATTCGGCAAGCGGCGTCAGGATCACCAGAGCGTTGATGGTGATGCCCTTGGCGAGCGCCTCGTCGCGGGCGTCGGTCACGGAGCGGCCGGAGTTGTTGTTGCCGTCGCCGGAGATGTCGATGACGCGCCGCTCCGCCGTGAAGGGCGCGCGCTCGATCTGCTGCACGGAGAAGTCGATGGCGTTGCTGATCGATGTGCTGCCGGCGAAGGATCGCGGCATCTCGACCAGCTTGTCGCCGAAGCTGCGCGCCGCTTCGCCGTCGCCGATCACGGTCCAGTCGACCACCACGTTCTGCTGGCCCGCCGTCGCCCACTCGAGGAAACAGATGGCGATCCGCCTGTTCGGCCCGGAGGCGATGGCCCTCACCACTTCCGGATGGGTGATGGCGGCGGCGGCGCCCTCGCGCTGCAGCTTGAACTTGGGCTCGGTCACGCTGCGCGAGACGTCGGCCGCGAGGACCAGCAACAGGTCGACGGACTCGGCCGCTCGCGCCGACGGCGACGACAACGCCAACACCAGGCTCAGCAGTACTACTACCACTCTCGTGACACGGGTCATTTGCCGATCCATCCAGGCCACCCGCACAGCCTAGAGCGGTTCGGGATGCTAGTCAGCCGCCGCGAACATTTTGCGCAGCGAGCCCATGTCGGCGATACGCTGCATCCAGGCGAACGAGCCCTCCTCCTTCATCGCCCGGGCCCCGTCGACGAAGGCGGCGAGCGCCAGCCGGTTGAGGGCGCCGCCGACGCTGATGCGCTTGGCGCCCGCCGCCGCCACGTCGGCCACGGTGATGCCGGGTTCGAGCCAGCCGGTCACCACGTTCAGCGGCCGGTCGACCGCCTCGACCACGGCACGGATCTCGGCCGCGGTCCTGAGGCCCGGCGCATAGAGCACCTCCGCCCCGGCCGCCGAGTAGGCTTTCAGGCGGCGAATGGTGTCAGCCATGTCGTTGCGGCCACGGATCAGGTTCTCCGCCCGGGCCGTCAGCACGAAGGGCACCGGCAGGCTTTTTGCTACCGCGACGGCTGCGCGGACGCGCTCGACCGACAGGTCGAAGTCGTAGATCGGTGTCTTGGGATCGTTCGAGTAGTCCTCGATCGAGCCGCCGGCCAGCCCCGCCTCGGCGGCCAGCCGGATCGTCTCGGCAGCAGCCGCCGGCTCGTCGGCGAAGCAGTTCTCGAGGTCGGCGTTCACCGGCAGGTCGGTCGCCTGGACGATCTCGCGGGCGTTGGCGAGCACCTGCTCGCGGGTCACGCCGGCCTGCCCCAGATTGTTGGCCACGCCGAGGCTGGTGGTCGCGAGCGCCTCGTAGCCCAGGCCGGCCAGGATCTTGGCCGTTCCGGCATCCCACGGATTGGGAATGAGGAAGCAGCCCGGCTGCTGGTGCAATGTCCGGAATGCCGCCGTCTTCTCTGCCTGTGTGCGCATGTGCGCCTCCTTTGTTCCCCAACCTCACCCTGAGGAGCATCGCGAAGCGAGGCGTCTCGAAGGGTGGGAACCAGATGTGATGTTGCCCACCCTTCGAGACGCGCACTTCGTGCGCTCCTCACGGTGAGGTGTGCGACACAAGACAGCCTTTTGTCGAATGCATAGTATTTGCTGTCAGCATCAGGAAAGCGGATCGATGGACATTGACGGCCTGAAGACCTTCGTCGCCATCGCCGAGCTCGGCGGCTTCACCCGCGCCGGCGCGCGGCTGCACCGATCGCAGCCGGCGATCAGCCGTCGCCTCGGTCTCCTGGAGCAGGAGCTGGGCGCGCCACTGTTCGATCGACTGCGCGGACGGGCGCGGCTCACCGAGGCGGGTCGTGCCTTCCGTCCCCATGCCGAAGCGGCGCTGGCGGCGCTGAAGGACGGCCAGGACGCGGTGCGCGATCTGCAGTCGGGCCTGTCGGGCAGCCTGTCGCTCGCCCTGGTCGGCACGCTCGCCGACACGCGCATCGTCGACACGCTCAGCCGCTTCCGCCGCCGGGCGCGCGGCCTGCGGCTCGAATTGCGCACCGCCTCGAGCGCGGAAGTGACCGACCTCGTGCGCCGCGGCGAGGTCACGCTCGGCCTGCGTTATTTCTTCGCCGAGGGCGCTGATCTAATAACCCACGCCGCCGGCGCAGAGGCGATGCTGGTGGTCGCGGCCGCGGGCCACCCGTTGACCGGTCGGCGCGTGCGCAACGTCCAGGCGTTGCGCGGCGAACGCTGGATCGGCTTCCCGCCCGTGCGCAACGAGCGTGATTCGTCGGGCCACCTGCTCGCCCGCCAACTCGTGCGCGCCGGCCTCGACGATGCCGACGTCACGTTGATCGACAGCCTGACGGCGCAGAAGCGCCTCGCCCAGGCGGGCTTCGGCCTGGCCCTGGTGCCCGAAAGCAGCGTGCGCGACGAGCTGCGCCAGGGCCTGCTGGTGACCCTGGACGTGCCGGCGCTGCGGTCGGTCAACCCGATCACCGCCATCCACCGCCGCAACGGCTATCTCAGCCCGGCCGCCAAGGCGTTGCTGGCGCTGCTGACGGAGAAGCCGCTGAAGCCAAAGCGGGGCTGACGCTGGGGCGTCTTCTCGCGGTCCGGAAGATCACGCCGCCATCGCCGGCCGCTTCGCCCGCCACGGCATCGCCGTCTCGTAGGCGTGGGCGGCTCGAAACAGGGTTGGCTCGGTGAACGGCTTGCCGGCGAGTTGCATGGATATCGGCAGGCCGCCCTCGCCGAAGCCGGTGCAGATGCTGATGGCCGGAAAGCCCGTGACGTTGCACGGCATCGTAAAGGACGGCTTCTCGATGCCCGACCACTTGGGCACGTTGTCGAGACGCGGTGCCTCGGCGGGCGCCGACGCCATGACGATGACGTCGAGGTCGGCCATCGCCTCGGCCATCTCCCGGCACAGCACGCGGCGGCGGCGGGTCGCCTGCACGATGTCGGGCCCGGTCAGCATCGCCGCGAGCGCCACGCGATCGCGTAGCATCTCGCTGTAGTCCGTGAAGCGCTCGCGCAGCCAGGGGCCGTGCAGGGCGAAGGCCTCGGTGATCATGATCAGCCAGCCGACCGCGAAGTAGTCGACCATGGGCGACAGGGTGATGTCGCGGACCTCGGCGCCCTCCTTGCGGAAGAAATCCAGCGCCCCGTCGATGCCGGCGCGCGTGGCATCCGAGGCGCGATTGTCGGTCTCGAAGAAGTGCCGGACCACGCCGACGCGCAGCCCCTTGGCGCCCTTGCCGAGCTCGGCGGTGAAGTCCGGTACCGGACGGTCGGCGCTCGCCGGGTCCTCGGGATCGTGGCCGGCCATGCCCTGCAGCAGCAGCGCGCAGTCCTCCGCTGTCCAGGCCATCGGCCCGGCGTGGTCGAGCGAATAGGCGAGCGGCAGGATGCCGACGCGGCTGCACAGCCCATAAGTCGGCTTGATGCCGGCGATGCCGCAGAGCGCCGCCGGGCCGCGAATCGAGCCGCCGGTGTCCGACCCGGTGCCGCCCATGATGAATCCGGCCGCGACCGCGGCTCCAGTGCCCGAAGACGACCCCGCCGTGAAGTGCTCGCGATTCCAGGGATTGCGCGCCGGCGGCCATGGCAGGTCGAACGACGGCCCGCCGAAGGCGAACTCGTGGGTGGAAAGCTTGCCCAGCAGCACCGTGCCCGCCTCCGCCCACTTGGCGACGGTGCGCGCGTCGCGTGTCGGCACGTTGTCCTTCAGGAGCTTGGAGTGCGCCGTCGTGCGGATGCCCGCGGTGTTGTAGATGTCCTTGTGAGCGATCGGGATGCCGTCGAGCTTGCCACGCAGCGAGCCCGACATCTGCCGCGCCTCGGCGGCCTTGGCGTCGGCCAGCGCCCGCTCAGCCGTCACCATCAGGAACGCATTGAGCTGCGGATCCAGGCGTCCGATGCGCTCGAGATGGCTTTGGGCGAGCTCGACCGGCGACAGCTTCTTCGCCGCAATGAGTTTTGCGGCTTCGGCGATGGTCAGGATCGACATCACTTCTGCTCCACGTCGAAGGTGAGAGCAGGTTCGGCTTCGCGCGGCAGCGGCGCGTTCACGCGCTCGATCAGGCGCTGGAAGATCACGGCGCCCGGCAGGATCCCCCTCACCTGGTCCTGCGTCAGGGCGAGCCCGGCCCGCTTCAGAATGGCGTCTAGTTCGGCTTCGTCGATCGAGTGAGGCACGGGCATTCCTTTCGTCTTCGGGAGGGCGCACGATAGCGCATGATCATCGAACGCATAGACCCTATCGCCCTGCGGATTCCGAAATCGACGGGCGCCGCCGATGCATTGCATCTCGTCCTATGCAAGGTCACGGCCAAGTCAGGCGTGGTCGGCTATGGCGAGTGCCTATGCCTGCGGCCGGCCATGCAGAAAGGCCTGATCGCCGCGATCAGCGACGTCATGGCGCCGCTGTTCCTGGGCAAGTCGGTGGACGAGCGCGAACGCCTGAACGTCGAAGCGCGGGTGCGTTTCGCTTCGTTCGGCCGCGCCGGCACCAATCTCAACGCCCTCGCCGCAATCGACATGGCCCTCTGGGACATCGCCGGCAAGGCCGCCGGCCGCTCGCTGTCCGACCTGCTGGGCGGCGCCGAGCGAACGCGCGTGCCGGTGATGGCGAGCCTCGATCGCTACAACGACGCGACCAAGGTCGTGGCGCGCATCGAGCAGGCGCTTGCAGCCAAGGTCGCCGCGGTAAAAGTCCACGAGTTCGATCTCGACGTCATCGAAGCAGCCAGGAAGATCGTCGGCCCGCAAATGCCGTTCGTCGCCGACTGCAATTGCGCCCATGCCTTGGCGGATGTCGAGGATCACCGCACGCGCTGGCAGGCGCTCGACCTCTTGTGGCTGGAAGATCCCGTCTGGCCGCCCGAAGCCCTGCTCGACTCGCCGGAACTCCACGGCATCGTCGTTGGCCTGGGCGCCGATCTCGGATCGGCCGAGCAGCTCGCGGTCTATGCGAGGCCACCGATCGGCGTCCTGCAGCCCGACATCTGCATGATCGGCGGCGTCTCGGAGAATCGGCGCGCCGTCGCGCTCCTTGGCCCGCGCGGCGTTTCGATCGCGCCGCACACGCCCTTCATCGGACCGGCCGGACTCGCCACCCTGCACTTCCTGGCGACGATGAAGCAGCCCGCCTATTACGCCGTCATCGAGGCCGAGCCGCACATGGACATGTACGGCGACAGCGGCCTCACGCGCTGGCAGCCCGAGCTCGACGTCCCGACCGGGCCCGGCCTCGGCTTCGATCCGCATCCGGCATTTTTGGAGAAATACCGCCTGTCGTCGGGAGCGCGGGCCTCTGGCCCGCGCTCCCGTTACGGCTTGATCTTCCGCCCCAGCATCGTCTCGTAGACGCGCAACACGGAGGTGCTGTCGTCCGGTCCCCAGCCCATGCCCTTGGCCAGCCGCTGCAGGTTGTGCGTCGAGGCGCCCTGGTACAGCGGCACGCCGAGCTCGTCGCCGAGTTCCAGCGCGAGATGCAGGTCCTTGTAGGCGAGATCGAGGGCGAAAGAAGGCGGCGAGTATTTGCCCGGCAGCGCGCGCAGGGTGAAGTTCTTGATGGCGTTGGAGTTGCCGCTCGACGTCGAGATCACATGCAAGAGCTTCTCCGGATCGAGCCCGTAGCCGGTGCCGAGCATCATGCCTTCGACCAGGGCGGACATGTTGCAGAACGACAACATGTTGTTCACCAGCTTGGCCACCGTGCCGCTGCCCAGCCCGCCCATGTGGATCACGTTGGCGCTGAACGACTGCAGCACCGGCAATGCGTCGTCGAACACCTTCTTGTCGCCGCCGACCATGATGGCGATGGTCGCGGCCTCAGCGCCGGTCGTGCCGCCGCTCACCGGCGCGTCGAGCATGGCGATGCCCTTGGCCGACATCGCCGCGCCGACCTTCTTCACCATCGACGGCGCGTTGGTGCTGAGGTCGATGTAGGTCTGGCCCTTGCTGATGTTGGCTAGAATGCCGTTGTCGCCCAGCGTAACCGCCTCGACGTCCTTGGGCATGGGCAGCGACGTCAGCACGAGGTCGGCGCCTTTTGTCACTTCCGCGATGGATTTCGCCGCGGAGCCACCGAGATCGGTGCAGGCCTTCACTGCCGCGGCGTTCAGATCGAACACCGTCACCTGGTGATTGCTGCGCTTGATGATGTTGCGGCACATGGGACCGCCCATGTTGCCGACGCCGATGAATCCGACTTTCACTACTTCCTCCCTCCCTCTCTCGTCGTCTCAACCGGAGCGCGAAGCGCGGAGCGGAGAGACCTTCTGTCGACAATAAGCGGCTGGTCGCGGAGAGAAGGTCTCTCCGCTCGGGCCCGTACCTCGGTCGAGACGACGGCCTACCGTACTCTCAACACCAGCTTGCCCTTGAAGTGACGCGCCGCGCTGACGCCGAGCGCGTCGCGAGCCTTCGCCAGATCGAACAGCGTCACGTGCTGCGGCCGGACGACGCCCTTGCCGTAGAGCTCGGCGATCCGCTCCATGTACTTGCGCTCGCGCGGCACGGCGGGCCGGAGCGCGGTCACGTCACTGCGGTCGGGCTTGGGTGCCGTCGGGCCGGAGGCGATGAAGGTTGCTCGCCCGCCCGGCTTGAGCACGGCGAAGGAGCGCATGGCGACGTCGTCGCCTACGGTCTCGAACACCGCGTCGCAATTCTTCACAACCTTGGTGAAGTCGGTCGTCTTGTAGTCGATGACCTCATCGGCGCCCAGGCCGCGGACGTAGTCGACATTGCCCGTGCTGCAGGTGCTGATGACGCGCGCGCCGAGATGCTTGGCGAGCTGGATGGCAAAGGCCGCGACGCCGCCTGCCCCGCCCTGGATCAGGATCGTCTCGCCGCGCTTGAGCTGCAGCGAGTTCTCGACGGCGCAGATCGCGGTGAGGCCGGTCAACGCCATCGCCGCGGCGTCGACATGCGACAGCCCTGCCGGCTTCCTGGCGATGACGTTGGCGCCGACGGCCAGCTTCTCGCAGTAGGTGCCGTCGCGGCCGGTCTCGAGCACGCCGAACACCTCGTCGCCGACCGCCAGGTCCGCGCCTTCACCGACGGCGCTGACCTTGCCGGAGAAATCGCGCCCCAGGATCAGCGGGAACTTGGTCTGCTTGTAGTCGCCCGCGGCCACCTTCGGATCGGCGCCGTTGACGCTCGCGGCCACGACATCGACGACGACCTGGCCCGGTCCCGCGACCGGATCGGGCAGATCGCCATAAGTCAGGACCTCCGGTCCGCCGAATTTCTCGATGTAAGCAGCTTTCATGGTGTTCCTCTTCTGATGCGGAGCGCGGACCTCCAGGTCCGCTCATGAGTCATGATGCGGATCTGGAGGTCCGCGCTCCGACAAGCTACCTCATTCTCAAGCTTGACGCGCCCCACGCACCAGGCGCCCGGGCAATGCGTCCGTCGCCTCGCCGTGCCGGTAGACGACCTTGCCCGACACGATGGTAGCATCAAAGCCGTCGGTACGCTGGACCAGACGCTTGCCGCCGGCCGGCAGGTCGTAGACGACCTCGGGCGCACGCAGGCGCATGTTGTCGTAGTCCAGCACGTTGATGTCGGCCTTGAGCCCGGCCTTCAGCAGGCCCCGATCGTGGAGCCCGATCGCCGCGGCATTGTCGTAGCTGAGCCGCTTGACGCCCCATGCCACAGGGAACAGCGAGCCGCGGCCGCGATCGCGCGTCCAGTGCGTCAGCGTGTAGCTGGTGGCGGTGGCGTCGCACATGATGCCGACATGCGCCCCGCCGTCACCCAAGCCGATCAGCGTGTTGGGGGCCGCGATCATCTCGCCGACGACGTCGAGATTGCCGGCGGCGAAGTTGGTGACGGGCAGGTACAGCATCTCCCGGCCGTCACGCTCCAGCAGGAGGTCATAGGCCACCTCCTCCGGCGCCCGCCCTTCCCGAGCGGCGCGGGCCGCGATGCTCTTGTCCGGCGTGGGCTCGTAGTCCGGCGGATCGCCGAATGGGAACATGCGATCCCAGCGATCGACCCGGCGCTCGCGGCCGCCGCCCTCGAATGCCTCCTTCATGATGCGCGCCCGGAACTCCGGCTTGCGCAGCAGGGCCAGGCGCTCGGCAAACGGCAGATGGGCGATCGCCTTGTAGGATGGCCGGCCCATGAACGGGTTTTGAGACAGCTCGAAACCCAGAAGCACGCTGGTCGGCCGAGAACGCACCTGAGCCGTGATGCGCAGGCCCTCGGCGTTGGCCTCGTCGATCTCGGACTTGAGCGTCCGCCAGCCGTCGGGCCGGACATGGCTCTGCAGCATGGAGATGGTGACCGGCCGTCCCGACTCCTTCGCCAGCCGGCGGAACAGGCCGATCTCGCCCGCATGGTCCTCGAAGTCCGACACGATCTGCAGCCAGCCCGCGCCGGCCTCACGCATGGCATGAGCGATCGCCGTCAGCTCGGCCTCTTCGGCGTGCAAGGTCGGGATGCTGCGGCCGTCCGCGGCGCGATGGTTCAGCGTGCGCGAGGTCGAGAAGCCGAGCGCACCCGCCCGCAGGCCGTCGGCGGCGATCGCGGCCATGCGCCGACGGTCGTCCTCGGTGGCGGGCTCGCGATTGGCGCCGCGCTCGCCCATCACATAGACGCGCACGGCGGCATGCGGCACCTGTGCCGCGACGTCGACGTCGTAGCGTCGAGCGGCGATGGCATCGAGATAGTCCGGGAAGCTGTGCCAGTTCCACGGCAGGCCCGCGGTCATCACGACCTCGGGAATGTCCTCCACGCCCTCCATCAGGTTTATGAGCATGTCGTGCTGATCCGGATGGCAGGGCGCAAAGCCCACTCCGCAATTGCCCAAAAGCACGGTCGTGGCGCCGTTCCATGACGAGGGCGACAGCCGCTCGCTCCAGGTTACCTGCGCGTCGTAGTGCGTATGCACATCGACGAAGCCCGGCGTGACCAATTTGCCGCGCGCGTCGATCTCCTCGTTGCCTTTCGGGATGGTGCCGCCGATCGCCGTGATCTTGCCGTCGGCGACAGCGAGGTCGGCCTCATAAGGATCGCCGCCTGTACCGTCGACGATGGTGCCGCCGCGAATCACCAGATCAGGTGAGGACATGAGGGAGCTCCGATAGGATGGCCGGCATCGTATCGGCAGAAAATCTGCCGGAACAACGTCGACAGGACATGGCTGCGTCCCGTCACGCCCAGTGGGCGAAGCACAGGCCGGTGCCCGTGCCCGCGGGCGTCCGGTAGCCCGGGCAGTAGGTCACCCAGCGCAGATCGAGATGCTCCAGCGCCCCGCCGGCGCAGATCCAGTTGCGGATCTCGGAGTTGCCCGAGTTGAGTCGCGCCCGCGGCAGCTCCTGCAAGGCACCGGCATCCTTTTCGCTGAGCGCCCGGATGACCTCGCGGTCGAGCTGCTCATCGATGGTGAAATGGCTGAGCCCACCCGACGCCACCACGCCGACGCGCAGGCTCCCCGGATAGCTCTCGATCGCCTCCCGGATCGCCTGGCCGAGCCGATAGCAACGCCGCGGCGAGGGTTGGTTGGGCGGGTAGTAGGTGTTGAGCACCACCGGTACGACCGGAATCGCCTCCGTCATGAGGCGGCGGTGAACGAAGCCGAACGCATGCCCCTCGCCCTCTCCCGCCGGCAGGACATTGGCCGCCGACACATCGAACTCGCGCTCGATCAGGGCGCCAATCACATGATTGGCGAGGCCGGCATGGACGGGATAGTGGCGGGTCTCGCTCTCCTCGTAGTAACGCGCGGCGGCGCGCTGCATCCAGTTGGGCCGCCGCGGCCCGTCGACATGCGAGCCGGCGCTCACGCCCGTCCGGTTCGGAACGTTGGCGATCGTCTCGCCGCGATAGACGAGGACGGCCGGCATGTTGTCGTCGCCATATATCTCCTTGTGGTCGTCGCCGACGACGATTACGGCGTCGAGCCGTGCATTGCCCAGTCCCTCGCGCAGTCGGTCGAGCGCCGCCATCGCTTCGCCGTGTCGACTGGCATGCTTGTCGGGCGTGATCTCCGCCTGCATCGAGGCCGGCGCCTTCTCCAGCAGCTCGTTGTAGGTCGCGGCCCTTCCGTCCGGATGCTGATGCGGACGATGCGGGTCGACCTCCTCGAACAACGGCCATTCCTCGGCCGTCATGTTGAGCATCGGCGTGTGCGAGGTGCCGGCGCCGAAGACGATGCTGGCCATGCGCGTTCCTCCGACCGTTCAGGTGCGCGGAAGCTGGTGCTTCAGCACCTTGCCGGTCGCATTATGCGGCAGGCCGTCGATGAAACGCACCTGCTTCGGCACCTTGTAGCGGGCGAGCTGGCTGCCGCAGTGCTCGATCACCGCGGCCTCGTCGAGATTGGCGCCGGACTTCAGCACGACGAAGGCGCGGCCGACTTCGCCCCATTTCTCGTGCGGCACGCCGACCACGGCGTTCTCCAGCACGCCGTCGAGCTGGTAGATCACGTTCTCGACCTCGACCGGGTAGACGTTCTCGCCACCCGAGATGAACATGTCCTTCCAGCGATCGACGATATAGTAGTAGCCGTCGTCGTCCTGGCGCGCCGCGTCGCCGGTGTGGAACCAGCCGTCCTTGGTGAACGAGGTGCGGTTGGCCTCCGGCCGGTTCCAGTAGCCCGGCGTTACGGTCGGCCCCTTGATCATCAACTCGCCGGTCTCGCCCCGCTTCACCTCGTTGCCGTCAGGGTCGCAGATCTTCAGTCGGACATAGAGCGGCGGCAGCCCTGACGAGCCGACCTTGCTGAGCGCCATGTCGCCCGACAGCAGCAGGCCGAGCGGTCCGGTCTCGGTCATGCCCCAGCATTGCTGCAGCTTGATGCCTTTGCGGCCGTATTCCTCGATCAGCGCCAGCGGCGCCGCCGCACCGCCCACTCCGAGCGAAACGATGTGCGAGAAGTCGGCCTCGGCGAAGCCCGGCTCCTGCGCCAGCATCAGGAAGTTGGTCGGCACCCCCAGGGCATGGGTGAGGCCGAGCGCGCGATCGCCCAGCAGCCGCAGGAACTGCGCCGGATCGAAGCTCCGCATCACCACGTTGCAACCGCCGGTGTGGAAGGTCGGGTTGGCGTAGACGTTCAGCCCGCCGGTGTGGAAGGTCGGCAGGAACACAAGGTTCCGGCTCTGCGCCGTCAGTCCGACCATCATGCCAGCCTGGACGGCGTTGAAGACGCACATCTGGTGGGTGATCTGCGCGCCTTTCGGCCGGCCGGTCGTGCCCGACGTGTACATGATGGTCCAGATGTCGGCGAGATCGGGCACCGGCGGCTCGAGCGTGCCCCGCGCCGCCTTGATCCCGGCCTCGTAGGCGCTGGATTTGCCGTTGGCGAGGTCGGCCGTGTGCGGCACGCCCGCAAGCGTCGCCACCTCCAATGCTGCATCGGCGAACTCCACACCGTGGATCAGCACAATGGGGCTCGCGTCCTTGCAGATGAACTCGAGCTCGGCCACCGCGAGGCGCCAGTTCAGCGGCAGGAAGATCGCTCCCAGCCGCCTGCAGGCGAACTGAAGCTCGAAGACGTCGGTGTCGTTCATGCTGAGCACGGCCACGCGGTCGCCCGGTCGGACACCGAGATCACGCGCAAGCCACAGCGCACCGCGGGTGATGCGCTCATCGAACTGCGCGTAGGTGAACCGCCGGCCGGACGCGAGGTCGTACGCCGCTTCCGATTGCGGCGCGAAGCGCGCGTGGTAGGCGATCCAGTCCTCAGCGGGAATACCCGACGTCATTGCGTTTCCTCTGTTCTTCAGTTGTCCGAGCTTCCGACCGGTATCGGACTTTGTCCATCGCCGCAGCCTTTGCCGCACTGCACATCAAAAGTCTCTTGCCGGAGCGCGGACCGCGGGCGTCTCGCCCGCCTCATGAGTCATGAGCGGGCGAGACGCCCGCGTATGACTATCTGAGTGGTACGCGCCACCCCCCTCCGCTATGCTCCGCCCGCTATAAGCAAAAGGGAGGACTTCGCCATGGCGTTGAGTTCCCGTAAGTCTCGTCGAGACGTCCTTAAGCTTACTGCGTACAGCACTGCCGGCACCCTGCTCGGCGCCCCCGCCGTCCGGGCCCAGACGAAGAGCCTCACGATGATGCACGAGAGCTCGTTCGTGCCGCCGTACGACGCCTTCTTCAAGAACAAGCTCGCGGCCGCCTACGAAAAGGCGAAAGGCATCAAGGTGAACTACGAGGTGGTGAGCGTCGGCAGCCTGCTGACCCGCGTCACCACGGCGGCTGAGAATTCCTCCGGCCCCGACATGACCGCGATCGGCTTCAACTGGGCCTTCCTGTTCGACGACAAGTTCGTCGACGTCACCGACATCGCCGCCGAGATCGGCAAGGAAAGCGGCGGCTGGTACGAATCGGCCCAGGAAGCGGTGGTGGTCAACGGCAAGTGGAAGGCCATCCCGTTCGGCAACATCGGCCAGCTCATGAATTGGCGCACCGACTGGTTCAAGCAGGTGGGCTACGACAAGTTTCCCGACACCTGGGATGAGCTCCTGGAGGCCGGCATCAAGCTCAAGAAGGCGGGCCATCCGTTCGGCTTCGAGCTCGGCCACGGCTTCGGCGACAATCACGGCTGGCTCTATCCGCTGCTGTGGTCCTACGGCGCCCGCGAGGTCGAAGCCGACGGCAAGACCATCGTCATCGATTCCGACGAGACGGCGCGCGCGATCGACTTCTGCCGCCGGTTCTACAAGGAGACCATGGTCGAGGACTGCCTCGGCTGGACCGACGTCAACAACAACAAGGCGTTCCTGTCGGAGCAGATCTCCTGCACCAACAATGCCGAATCGATCCTGTGGGCAGCCAAGAAGGACTTCCCCGACATGGCCAAGGTGATCGACCAGTCGGAGAATCCCACGGGACCGAAGGGCCGGTTCCACATGCTGAACCCGCTCTGCCATTCGATCTTCACCCACACCAAGGACCAGAAGGCGGCCAAGGATTTCGTGCGCTGGCTGATGGCCCCGCCGCAGGCCGGGCCCTGGTTCGACATCGCCGTCACCTACTACCAGCCGTTCCTGCATGCCTACGACGACGCGCCGATGTGGAAGGTCGAGCCGCGCAACCTGCCCTACCGCGATGCGCTCAAGACGGCGCATCTGCCGGGCTGGCCAGCGCCGCTCAGCCGGGCGCAGTCGGAGAGCGTGGCGAAGTTCGTCGTCGTCGACATGTTCGCCAAGGCCTGCTCCGGCAAATCGACCAAGGAGGTCATCGCCGACGCCCAGGCGCAGCTGAAGCAGATCTACCGGGCATCGTAGTCGCCAGGAGGCAACGGATGACCGTCGTCCTCGCGCCGGCGCTCACGCGCCGGCGGCCGCCCTTCTCGTTCGGACGCTGGGTGGAGCGCGAAAGCGTCTTCAGCTGGCTGATGGTGTCGCTGCCGGTGGCGTTCCTGGTGGCGCTGGTCGGCTACCCCTTCTTCTACGGCATCTGGATCAGCCTGCAGGACCGCCCGGTGGCCCAGCCGGGCGAGTTCGTCGGGCTGGCCAACTTCATCCATGCCTGGCACGACCCGGTGTTCCGCCAGGTCGCGGTCAACACCGTCTTCTATACCGCCGCCGCGACGGTTCTGAAGATGGTCGGCGGGCTGGGGCTCGCCCTGGTGATGAACCAGGACTTCCGCTTCAAGAACCTGACACGCGCGCTGCTGCTGCTGCCTTTCATCGTCCCGACCGTGCTGTCGACCATCGCCTGGCAGTGGATCCTCGATCCCGCCTTCAGCGTGGTGAACTGGCTGCTGAAGGTGGCCGACATCGCCGATCCCGGCCCAAGCTGGCTCGGCAATCCGCATCTCGCGATGTTCTCGCTGATCGTCGTCAATGTCTGGCGTGGGCTGCCGTTCTACGCCATCACCCTGCTGGCCGGACTGCAGACCATCCCGCCCGATCTCTACGAGGCCGCCACCATCGACGGCGCCGGACGCTGGGGCCGCTTCCGCTACGTCACCCTGCCGCTGCTGATGCCGATCATCTTCATCGTCACCATGTTCTCGGTGATCTTCACCTTCGCCGACTTCCAGCTGATCTACGTGCTGACCCGCGGCGGCCCGGCCAACGCCACCCACGTCTTCGCCACCTATGCCTTCGACGTCGCCATGGGCGCGGGCCAGTTCGGCCAGGGCGCGGCGATCGCGCTGTCCATGGTGCCGCCGCTGGCGCTGATCATCCTCGCCATGGCGATCTACATGCGGGCACCGAAGTCATGAATATCATAGTCTTCCGGACCGCGCGCTTCCAGCGCGCTCATGATCATGAGGCGCGCAGGATGCGCGCGGTCCGGAAGAGCATGATTCATGATGCGGGCCGGAGGCCCAGCCCATGACCGTCGATCGCCGCGGCTGGCGGGTGCGGCTGCTGACGCTGTGGCTGCCGCTCGCCGTCGCGTTGTTCTTCGCGCTGTTCCCGTTCTACTGGATGGCGATCACCTCGCTGAAATCGAACCAGGAGCTCTACAGCCGCAAGGTCATGCCGCTGATCGTGCATAACCCGACGCTCAAGCACTATGTCGACCTGCTCACGGAAACGAGCTTCCTGGAGTGGACCTGGAACACCTTCCTGGTGGCCGTCGTCTCGACGGCGATCTCCCTGATATTGGGCGCGATGCTCGCCTATCCGCTGGCGCGCCTGCGCTTCGCCGGCGCGGCCCTGGTCTCCTTCGCCATCGCCGCGACCTATCTGGTGCCGCAGCCGCTCCTGTTCGTGCCACTGGCAGACCTGATCAACCGCCTCGGCCTCAACGACACGCTGACCTCGGTGATCCTGACCTACCCGACACTGCTGATCCCGTTCTGCGCCTGGCTGCTGATGGGCTATTTCCGCACCGTGCCGGTCGAGCTCGAGGACGCCGCCCGCATCGACGGCGCGAGCCGCCTGCAGACCCTGGTCAAGATCGTGCTGCCTCTGTGCGGCCCGGGCTTCATCTCGGCCGGCATCTTCGCCTTCACCCTTGCCCAGAACGAATTCCTCTACGCCCTGATCTTCCTGACCAAGACCGAGGTCCGCACCGTCCCGGTCGGCGCCATCGCCGAGCTGGTGCGCGGCGACGTCTTCTACTGGGGCCAGCTGATGGCGGCGGCGCTGCTGGGCTCGATCCCGGTCGCG
>JACPOB010000074.1 GCA_016185145.1 Rhodospirillales bacterium
ACGAGCTGGTTGGCCTGGCTCGCCTGCAGCAGGTTGGCGAAGTGGCTGCCCTGGATGCGCTTCTGGCGCATCCACACGAAGCGGGCGTCCATGGTGAGGTTGTAGCCGGTGGTGCCGGCGCAGAAGACCACCATGCCGCCGCGCTTCACGATGAAGCAGGACACCGGGAAGGTCTGCTCGCCGGGATGCTCGAACACGAAGTCGACGTCGTTGCCCTTGCCGGTGTGCTCCCAGATCGCCGCGCCGAACTTGCGGCACTTCTTCATGTACTCGGCGTAGCCCTTCTGGTCGTCGACGTCGGGCAGCTGGCCCCAGCAGTCGAAGTCGTTGCGGTTGATGACGCCCTTGGCGCCGAGCGACATCACGAAGTCGGTCTTCGACGGATCGGAGATCACGCCGATGGCATTGGCGCCGGCGGTGGCGATGAGCTGCACGGCCATCGAGCCGATGCCGCCCGCCGCACCCCACACCAGCACGTTGTGGCCTGGCCGCAGGATGTGCGGGCGATGGCCGAACAGCATGCGGTAGGCGGTGGCGAGCGTCAGCGTGTACGACGCGCTCTCCTCCCAGGTGAGATGCTGCGCGCGCTTCATCAATTGGCGCGCCTGCACCTTGCAGAACTGGGCGAACGAGCCGTCCGGCGTCTCGTAGCCCCAGATGCGCTGGCTGGTGGAGAACATCGGATCGCCGCCGTTGCACTCCTCGTCGTCGCCGTCGTCCTGGTTGCAGTGAATGACGACCTCGTCGCCGACCTTCCAGCGCTTCACCTTGGCGCCGACCGCCCAGACGATGCCCGAGGCATCCGAGCCCGCGATGTGGAACGGCTGCTTGTGGACGTCGAAGGGAGAGATGGGCAGGCCGAGGCCGGCCCAGACGCCGTTGTAGTTCACGCCCGCAGCCATCACGAGGACCAGAACCTCGTCCTCACCGATCGCGTGGGTCGGCACGACCTCGAGCTGCATGGACTGCTCGGGCGGGCCGTGGCGGTCGCGCCGGATCACCCAGGCATACATGTTCTTCGGCACATGACCGAGCGGCGGGATCTCGCCGATCTCGTAGAGGTCCTTCTTGGGCTGGTTGGCCGTCGGATGCTCGCGCACCGGGAAGGCGACAACGGACATGGCATGACTCCTCTCGCAGTGCGGCGAAGGTATTGCTGCGCTAGCGAGAGTGCAACGCACAAATTACGTAAGGTTCCAATTGGTCGCGGGGAAAAACAATAAAATTACTCCCACTCTGCGGAAGTCACACATTGCTCCTGCCATTTGGCAGGAGCACCCTGGCTCGGTAAACGGTCGTTTACCTCAAGCGGTCCGAGTCCAGGGAGGAATGGATGAAGCTCATGTGGTTCCACCTGATGCCCTACACGGAGCTTCCTGACGACTTCAACAAGAAGCATCCCTCGGTGTGGGTCGACATCCATTCGTCGCTGTTCGACCCGCGGCGGGCGCATCACATGTACAACGACTTCATGGACGAGCTCGAATACGCCGCCGAATGCGGCTTCGACGCCGTCTGCGTGAACGAGCACCATTCCAACGGCTATGGGCTGATGCCGTCGCCCAACCTGATCGCCTCGTCGCTGGCGCGTCGCACCACCGACACCGCGTTGTGCGTCATGGGCAATTCGCTGGCGCTCTACAATCCGCCGACGCGCGTCGCCGAAGAGTTCGCCATGATCGACTGCATCTCGGGCGGCCGGCTGATCGCTGGCTTCCCGGTCGGCTCGCCTATGGACACCTGCTACGCCTACGGCCAGAACCCGAGCAGCTTGCGCGAGCGCTACTACGAGGCGCATGACCTCGTGAAGAAGGCGTGGACCGAGAAGGACACCTTCGCCTTCTCCGGCCGCTACAACCAGCAGCGCTACGTCAACATCTGGCCGCGGCCGATCCAGAACGATCCGCATCCGCCGATCTGGATCCCGGGCGGCGGCTCGATCGAGACGTGGCGGTGGTGCGCGGAGATGGACT
>JACPOB010000131.1 GCA_016185145.1 Rhodospirillales bacterium
ACGCCGCGCCAGCTCGGAGGCGTCGCGGGGCATCACGCGACCCCCCGCACGCCGAGATTATGTTGCGCAGATCCTGCCGATCTCTGGCAGAACCGCCGCCCAGCACAGGGCCGCAACATAACCCGCCGAGCAACATAATCAGTCTTATGTGCCGTTGAACATAAGACCGATGCCGCCAGCGGCGAGCATGGCGACCTTCTGGACATCATCCGCGAAAGCGCCGGACTGATCAGTTTCCGGGACGTAGCCGAGGAGGCCCAACGCTTCCTTGGCCTGCCCAAGTCCGAACACCGACTCGTGTCGCAAGGCACGAAGCCAGCACCCCGTGGTTCGCCTGAATCTGCCCGACGGCTGTTCGCCATGTCACGACCGATCGCGGGCACGCTCGCGGAGGTATACCTCCGCCATCGAGGCATCGTCACCGTGCACCATGTCGGAGCACTGCGCTTCCATCCGCGCTGCTACTATCGTCCCGACGAGCACGCCCCGACAGAGGCCTGGCCGGCCATGGTCGCCTGTGTCACCGATCCCGATGGGCGCATCGTGGGCGTCCATCGCACCTGGCTCGACCGGTCCGGCCGCGGCAAGGCCCCGATCGAGACACCGCGGCGCGCGATCGGCGAGCTCTTGGGCAATGCCGTGCGATTCGGCGTTGCCGACGATGTGCTCACCGCCGCCGAGGGCATCGAGACCATGCTCTCGCTGCGATGCGCGATGCCGACCATGCCCATGGTGGCCGCACTCTCGGCCAATCACCTCGCCGCCCTGCTGCTTCCTGCAACACTGCGTCAGCTCTACATCGCGCGCGACGCCGATCCAGCCGGCGACCGCGCGGCAGCGACGCTGAGCGCCCGCGCCCAGGAGGCCGGGATCGAGGCGATCACGCTCTCGCCCAGGCTCGACGACTTCAACGACGACCTGCGCGCCTTCGGCGTTGACGGCCTGCGGGCAGCCTTGCGGCACCAACTCGCGCCGCGGGACGCCCAGCGCTTCTGCGATCGGATGATGCCCGGGAAGGGGTGACAGACGGGCAAGGCCGCAATCGTCGCGGTCGGTAACGATGAGATCCTAGGCCGCCAAGGAACGGCCGCGCCCGGCCTTCTCGTGGGCGATCGGACGGCAGGCGGCCCGGCTCCTGCAACGGCGTCGCCGTCCTCCGCTGACGCTCCGGCCGCTGCGCTACGCTCCGCGGTGCAGGTCCGGTCCGCCTGCCGTCTGTTTCGCCCACCAAGGCCGCGATGGGCGCGGCCGATCCGGCAAAGGACCTCATCATGACCACCGACCGCGACGACCTCGAACCCGCCGACACCGGCTCCCCGACCGAGCATGTCCTCACCGAGCTGCAACTCCACGGCTGGCGTCCCTTCGACGACGAGCCCGACTCCAGGCCGCTACCCGAGGGCAACGCCATCGCCGGCGCCATCGCCGACATCTTCGATGCCCTGGTCGCGACGCTGAGCGACACGCGCCTCGAGCCCGACCTTGCGGACCTGCTGTGGTCCACCGCCAACCTGTTCCACCGCGCGGTCGATCGCATCGAGCGCGAACTCGACGACAACGAGCAGGCGCAGCACAGGAGCCAGCGCGAGCAGAACGGCTCGGAGGTGCGCTCGGTCGAGCTCGAACGGCTGACCGCCCAGGGCATCACGCTGATCGAGCGGCGCAACGCCATGGAGCTCTTCCGCGACCAGGCCGCCGAGCAGTTCGAGCGCCACACCGGCTCAGCCTGGCGGCCGCGCACTGGCTCGATGGTCAGCCGCAGCACGCTCACCGCGGCGATGATTGACAGCCGCGACTTCCTCGCCGCCCGCCGTCGCGCCGACACCGAAGTCCTGCTGCCCAAGGGACCCAAGATCGCGCTCAGCGGCGGCCTCGACTACAACGACCATCGCCTCATCTGGACCAAGCTCGATCAGGTCCACGCCAAGCATCCCGACATGGTGCTGCTGCACGGCGGCTCACCCAAGGGCGCCGAGCGCATCGCCGCCCGCTGGGCCGACCATCGCAAGGTGCCGCAGATCGCCTTCAAGCCCGACTGGTCCCGCCACGCCAAGGCGGCACCGTTCAAGCGCAACGACGCGATGCTCGAGGTGCTGCCGATCGGCGTCATGGTGTTCGCCGGCAGCGGCATCCAGGCGAACCTGGCCGACAAGGCCAGGAAGCTCGGCATTCCCGTGTGGCAAGTCGGCGAGGGCGGCGCATGAGCGCCGCCCAATCGCACGGCGTCATCTGTGACACGGCAACTGTGCTCCTGCGAGCCTTTGCAATCACCCTCCCGATGCACCCTGGCGAAGCCTTCAGAGCCGGCCCTGATCGCCGCTCTGCGGGCGGCGTCGCGACCAGATGAGGGAGTAGCTGTCGCCCGACTCGTCACTGAACAGGTTGGCGAAGATCGGGCTGGCGAAGCTTGGATCGTCGAGCTTGACCGGGAGGTAGTCGCGGCCTTCGTTCGAGCGCTTGGGCCAGGCGCGCCGATCTCAGTCTTCCGCACATAGACGCGATGGCTGGGCGCCTTGTCTTTGGACCGGTTGGCTTCCGGGACGATCCGGCCCTTATCTACGCTCAGCTATCCTTCTCATCGCCCTTCGCTCGCCGACCTCTTGTGAAGGATGCCCGACATTGGCCACGTCTCCTCTTCACCATGCTGTTCAGCACGCGACGCACTTGGCCTCGTTATGGCGAATCTGGCCGCAGACCGGCTGCGCCTCGATCGCCTGGGCGCAACGCCCTCGTCTCGACTTTCTTCCCCTGGCCTTCGGCCATTCCTCGCGAGGCAAGAAAGTCTCCCCGAGGGCATCCTCCGCTGCGCTTCGGCCCGCAAGCGGGTGCGTCGGCGATCGTCTCCGGCCTGCAGATCGCCATGAGGCCGCGGTGGTCGCGGGCTCGAACAGCAAGGAGAAGCGACATGGCCAACATCGGTTCCTTCAAGAAGGTCGGCGACGAGTATCAGGGCGAGATCGCCACGCTGAGCGTGCAGACCAAGGGCGTCCGGATCGTCCCGGAAGCCAACCGGTCCAAAGACAAGGCGCCCAGCCATCGCGTCTTTGTGCGGAAGACCGAGATCGGCGCCGCCTGGCCCAAGCGCTCGAACGAAGGCCGCGACTACCTCTCGGTCAAGCTCGACGATCCCAGCTTCAGCGCGCCGATCTTCGCCAACCTGTTCAGCGACGAGTCAGGCGACGGCTATTCCCTCATCTGGTCGCGTAACCGCCCGCGGAGCGGCGAATAGGGGTCGGCTACTCAAGGCCCCGCCCGGGAACCCGGGCGGGGCCCTTTCAATGCCCGCGGTCACGACAGCAACAGTCTGACGGGCAAACTCGCTCAACGTCAGCCAACGCATCACGGCAGAGTAAATGCACATCGAGGTCGTGAACAGCAGAACAGGATTGCGCGCATCCGGCTGCGCCGGACCGGGCTCTATTCGGCCGCATGGGGAAGTTTGGCGGCCTCACGAAGCCGGCCTTCGGTTGAAGGTGGGGGAAGGCCGGCTTCGCCTTGCGGTGACGAGCCCTCGCGCGCCACTCGACCACGTTTGAGAAATCTCTGAGGAAAGAATCCCGAAAGCGACCGATGAGGGCCCAGCACGCAAGAGTGGTCGCGATCAACGAGCCGGCCGCGCGTCGTCTCATTCTGTCACGAGGGCTCCCCGCCTTATCGCGTCAAGGCACGCTGCACTCTTCGGCCTTGACGCGGGCGGACCTCGTGACGGGTGAGCCGCCGTCGCTCAATCCCGGCGACGCTCACGGAGCTCTCACGATGTTCAATGTCCTCTCAGCATTCCAATCCAGACGCCGGACGCAGTCCGGCACCTTCAACTCGAGCACGGCGCCATCGATAACGATCGCGCTCGCCGACGGCCGTTCCGTCATCCCTTACTGGTTCAACGACGAGCGCCTGCTCTTCCACGCCGAGCGCGATTGGCGATTCATGGGATCCCTTCCGCGCAACACCACTCGCGCCGCGATCGTATCCGTTGCGGAAGCCTACTTCCGCGGCTTCGACCAGGCGCGCGGCGAATTGCGCGAACTCGGCCTCTCAGATGAGTTCTTCGAGATGGCGCGTCGATACGAACTGGCGAATGCCGAATGGCCGCGCACCTGAACAAGGGGGCTTCGGCCCCCCCCTTTCGCTCACTCATTCGACCGAATGCTGCGCTTCTGAACATAGGTCGCCAGCGTGAGCATCAACACCGATACCAAGCCACGCCGCCATTTCAATTCCCATGCCGCCCAACACGCAGAACAGCGCGTCCAGCTGCGCTGGACCGCGCTCTGTACGGCCGCATGGCGAAGGCTTGGCAACCTCTCGAAGCCGGCCTTCGGTTGAGGTATGAGGGAAGGCCGGCTTCGCCTTGCGGTGACGAGCCCTCGCGCGCGCCAAACGTCATGGACGCTGATCACCTTCGTCGACGGCTGCCCACGCCATCTGACGTTCAAGGACACAACCACACTCATCTGATGTGACTCTGGTGCCAGCACATCTGACACGTGACATGCAGCTTGCTTCCGTCGCTGAAGTACGCTGCCTCCGCTGCTCACGACAACTCACAACGCGCACGTGTTGGAACAAACGAGAACACGCGTGTCAAAGACGTGCCCAACTTGTCTGCGTGTTCTTGCGCCGTTCTGCGTGAATGTGCGCGACCTGTGGAAAACCACAGATGTGTGTTTCTTGATTTTTCAATGAGTTGCTGGCGGAGAGGGTGGGATTCGAACCCACGGTACGCTTGCACGCACAACGGTTTTCGAGACCGTCCCGATCGACCACTCTGGCACCTCTCCGGGGCCCCGCTTATAAGAGGCCGATTCCTCCGGGGCAACCGCGGCATCTTGGGTCGTGGATTTGGGCTGAATGGCCTGATTTTCCAAGCTTTCCGCCGTTGACTTGGGGGGCTTCCTGCGTATATTCCGCCCTCCTCCGGCGGGTCGCTCAGGCCCGCCGTGCTATTTCATGCCTTCCGGCATTTTGGGCCTGGAGCCGCTGTTTCCCCCTAGATATGGGGTAAGGGATGGCGGGTCCGCCTGAAGTCCGGGGCCTCAGTCGGGTGTCATCATGATCGCCGTTATCCGCACGGGTGGAAAGCAATACACGGTCGCCGCCGACCAGGAGCTCACGGTCGAGCGCATCGCAGGCGCGGCCGGAGACAAGGTCGAGTTCGACGACGTGCTGATGGTCGGCGAGAAGGTCGGGGTGCCGACCGTGGCCGGCGCCAAGGTCGTGGCCTCGATCGTCAAGCAGGCGCGCGGGCCGCACCTGATCGTCTTCAAGAAGCGGCGTCGCCAGAACTCGCGGCGCAAGAACGGTCATCGTCAGGACCTGACGGTGGTTAAGATCGAACAGATCGTCGCCTGATTAGAGAGCGGCTGGAGTAATTCGTCATGGCACACAAAAAAGCAGGCGGCTCGTCGCGTAACGGCCGTGATTCGGAGAGCAAGCGGCTGGGCGTGAAGCGCTTCGGCGGCCAGAAGGTCATCGCGGGCAACATCCTGGTCCGTCAGCGCGGCACCAAGATGAACGCCGGCGACAATGTCGGCATCGGCCGCGACCATACGCTGTTCGCCACCGCCGACGGCGTCGTGTCGTTCCGCAAGCGGACCGGCGGCAAAGTCGAGGTCAACGTGCGACCGGCGCCGGCGCCAGCTCCGGAGAAGATGGCCGCCGAATAGCCGTTCCCGATCGATCGGAGTTTGAAGGGGAGCGGCTCGCCGTTCCCCTTTTTTCGTTTCCGGACCCCAACCCATGAAATTCCTCGACCAGGCCAAGATCTACCTCCGCTCCGGCAACGGCGGCGCCGGCTGCGTGGGATTCCGGCGCGAGAAGTTCATCGAGTTCGGCGGACCGGACGGCGGTGACGGCGGCCGCGGCGGCGACGTCATCCTGGAATGCGTCGACGGGCTGAACACGCTGATCGACTACCGCTACGCCCAGCACTTCAAGGCCGAGACCGGCCAGCACGGCATGGGCAGCCAGCGCACCGGCGCCAAGGGCAAGGACATCACGCTCCGCCTGCCGCGCGGCACCCAGGTGTTCGCCGAGGACAACGAGACCCTGCTCGCCGACCTGACCGAGATCGGCCAGCGCATCGTCCTGCTCAAGGGTGGCGACGGCGGCTACGGCAACCTGCACTACAAGAGCTCGACCAACCGCGCCCCGCGCCGCGCAGACAAGGGCTGGCCGGGCGAGGAGATGTGGGTGTGGTTGCGGCTGAAGCTGATCGCCGACGTCGGGCTGGTCGGCCTGCCCAACGCCGGCAAGTCGACGTTCCTGTCGGCCACCTCCAACGCGCGGCCCAAGATCGCCGACTATCCCTTCACGACGCTGCATCCCGGCCTCGGCGTGGTGAAGGTCGGTGACCGCGAGTTCGTGATGGCCGACATTCCTGGCCTGATCGAGGGCGCCAGCGAAGGCGCCGGATTGGGCACGCGTTTCCTGGGTCACGTCGAGCGCTGCCGGGCGCTGCTGCATCTGGTCGACGGCACGCAGGATGATGTCGTCGGCGCCTACAAGACAGTTCGCGCCGAACTGAAGGCCTACGGCGGCAATCTCGCGCGCAAGAAGGAGATCGTGGCGCTGAACAAGACCGACGCCATGACGCCCGAGGACATCGAAGCCAAGCGCGCCCTGCTCGCCAAGGCCAGTCGCAAGACCGTGCAGGTGATCTCCGGCGTCTCCGGTCATGGCGTGCAGCCCCTGCTGCATGAGCTGATGAAGCTCGTGGAGAAGCAGCGCGACACGGCAAGGGAAGCCGCGTGACTCCCCTGGAGGAAGCCCCTCTAAGAGAAGCAAGGCGGCTGGTCATCAAGATCGGCTCCTCCATCCTGGTCGACGAGACGCGGGGCGAGATCCGCCGCGACTGGCTCCTGAAGCTGACCGACGACGTGGCGCGCCTGCACAAAGGCGGCTGCGAGATCGTTCTGGTCTCCTCCGGCGCCATTCGCCTCGGCCGCACGCACTTCAAGCTGCCGCCCGGCCCGCTGAAGCTCGAGGAAAGCCAGGCCGCCGCGGCCACCGGCCAGATCCAGCTCGCCCATGCCTACCAGGAGGCGCTGGCACGGCACGGGATCACCGTGGCGCAGGTGCTGCTCACGCTGGACGATTCCGAGGAGCGCCGGCGCTACCTCAATGCCCGCCAGACCATGGGCACGCTTTTGGGCATGAAGGCCGTGCCGGTGATCAACGAGAACGACACGGTAGCGACCGACGAGATCCGCTTCGGCGACAACGATCGCCTGAGTGCGCGCGTCGCCGAGATGATCTCGGCCGACACGCTGGTGCTGCTGTCGGACATAGACGGCCTCTACACCGGCGATCCGCGCAGCGACGCCTCGGCCGTCCTCATTCCCGAGATCCGCGAGATCACGCCCACCATAGAGGCGATGGCAGGCGCCGCCGCCTCCGAGCTCAGCAACGGCGGCATGGTGACCAAGCTGATCGCCGGCCGCATTGCCATGGCCGCGGGTTGCCGCATGGCGATCGCCGACGGTCGCGGCGTGGGCGCGCTGGGCAATCTCATGGACGGCAAGGCACGCTGCAGCTGGTTCCTGCCCGAGGCGTCGCCGCTCTCGGCCCGCAAGAAGTGGATCAAGGGTTCGCTCAAGACCGCGGGCGCGCTCACCGTCGATGACGGTGCGGTGCGCGCGCTGTCGGCCGGCAAGAGCCTGCTGCCGGCGGGCGTCACCGCGGTCGCCGGCGAATTCCGCCGCGGCGACGTGGTCGACGTGAAGGATCGGATGGGCCGCCTGCTGGCCCGCGGTCTGGTGGCCTATGCCGCCGACGACGCCCGCCGCATCGCCGGTCGCAGGAGTGCCGAGATCGAGCGCCTGCTGGGCTTCCGCGGCCGGGACGAGATGGTCCACCGCGACGACCTGGTGGTCGAATAAGGCTATACTGGAGCGGCCGATGAACGTTTTGACCAAGCCCGAAGACGCCGCGGCCATCGTCGCCGAGCTCGGCCGGCGCGCGCGCGAAGCCGCGGTCGCCCTGCGCAACGCTTCGACCGAGACCAAGAACCGCGCGCTTGCCGATGCCGCCCGCCTGATCCGCACCGAGAAGACCGCGATCCTCGCCGCCAACGCCAAGGACATCGAGGCCGCCAAGGCCGCCGGCATGACCGCGGCATTGCAGGATCGGCTTCTGCTGAACGATGGCCGCGTCGAAGGCATGGCGAAAGGGCTCGACGACATCGTCGCCCTGCCCGACCCGGTGGGGGCGGAGATCGAGAGCTGGACGCGGCCCAACGGGCTTTCCATCAGCCGCGTGCGCGTGCCGATCGGCATCATCGGCGTGATCTACGAGGCGCGGCCCAACGTCACCGCCGACGCCGGCGCGCTCTGCATCAAGTCGGGCAACGTCGTGGTGCTGCGCGGCGGCTCGGACAGCTTCCATTCCTCGCGCGCCATCGTCGAGCTGCTGCGCCGCGCGCTGAACGGCGCCGGCCTGCCCGAGGATTGCGTGCAGCTCGTGCCCACCACCGACCGCGCCGCGGTCGGCGAGATGCTGCGCGCCACGGGCTGGCTCGACCTGATCGTGCCGCGCGGCGGACGCTCGCTGATCGATCGCGTCACCGAGGAAAGCCGCGTGCCGGTGCTGCGCCATTACGACGGCATCTGCCATGTCTATGTCGACCGCGACGCCGACATCGCCATGGCGACGGACGTCGTGGCCAACGCCAAGATGCGCCGTGTCAGCGTCTGCGGCGCCGCCGAGACGCTTCTGGTCGACCAGGCCGCGCTCGACACGCACCTGATGCCGGTGCTGTCGAAGCTGCACGAGCTCGGCTGCGAAGTGCGCGGCGACAGCGAAGTGCAGAAGCGCGACCCCAAGGCCGCGCCCGCCACCGAGAAGGACTGGCGCACCGAGTATCTCGCACCGGTGATCGCGGTCGCCGCGGTCGACGGTGTCGACGGCGCGATCCGGCACATCGCGACCTTCGGCAGCCAGCACACCGAATCGATCATCACCGGCAACGAGGCGACCGCGCGGCGTTTCCTGGCCGAGGTCGACAGCGCCATCGTCATGCACAACGCCAGCACGCAGTTCGCCGACGGCGGCGAGTTCGGCCTGGGCGCCGAGATCGGCATCTCGACCAACCGCATGCATGCGCGCGGACCGGTCGGCCTGGTCGAGCTCACGACCTACAAGAACATCGTGCGCGGCAAGGGCACCACGCGGCCATGAGATCCTACAGCCACTGCCTCCCCCGTCTTACGGGGGAGGTGGCCCGCAGGGCCGAAGGGGGAAGGCCACAGTCGAGGTGGCAGCTGATTTCAGATCTGAAATCTTCAGACACCCTCTTTGCGGCTCTCCCCCTCCCTACCCTCCCCCGTATGACGGGGGAGGAATAAGAGGTGGCGTCCGTGCTCCACCCCATGCCGGGCGTGCCGCGGGACACGACGCGCCGCATCGGTCTCCTGGGCGGCTCGTTCAATCCCGCGCACGAGGGCCATCGCCATATCAGCCTCGAGGCGTTGAAGCGTCTCGGCCTCGACGAGGTGTGGTGGCTGGTCTCGCCGCAGAACCCGCTCAAGACCGACGACGGCATGGAGCCCCTGGCCACCCGCGTCGCCCGCGCGCGCCAGATCGTCGGCCGCCATCCGCGCATCCGCGTCGACGCGCCCGAGCTGGTGCTGGGCACGCGCTATACGCTCGACACGGTACGGGCGTTGCGCCGCGCCTACCCCAGGGCCCGCTTCGTCTGGCTGACGGGCGCCGACATCCTGCCGCAGTTCGCCGAGTGGCGCGGCTGGCGCGAGTTGTTCGATTCCATACCGATCGCAGCCTTCGCCCGGCCGGGCTGGAGCTACCCGGCCCTGGCCGCGGCAGCCCCGCGCACTTTCGCTCGTTACCGGCTGGACGCGAGCCAGGCGCGCATGCTGCCCTCCAGCAAGCCTCCGGCCTGGTGCTTCATCCCGAGCCGGCTCGACAGCCATTCGGCCACGGCGATCCGCGCCGTGCGGCCGCGCAAACGCAAAGCGAAAGGACAGACCATCCCCGACAATTCACCTGACAGGGGGCGCACGCTTCCCGACCGGAGCAAAGACGCCGAGGCGCTGCTTGCGCTGGTGCGCCGTTCGCTGGACGACGACAAGGCCGAGGACGTCGTCGTCATCGACCTCAAGGGCAAGTCGGCCTTCGCCGATTACATGGTGATCGCCTCGGGCCGCTCGAACCGCCAGGTGGTGGCGATCGCCGACCATCTCGCCGACAGGCTGAAGCAGGCCGGCCACGGCTACACGCCGGTCGAGGGTAAGCAGGGCGGCGACTGGGTGCTGGTCGATGCCGGCGACGTGGTGGTCCACGTCTTCCGCCCCGAACCGCGCGCCTTCTATGCGCTGGAGAAGATGTGGGCGCTGGAGACCGAGGTCGCCAAGCCCAAGGCGGTGCGCGCCCGCCGCGCCAGGAAGCCGGCGTGATCCCCTTCTGGACGATGCCGGCGTGAAGCTCCTGATCGCCTGCATCGGCCGCTCGAGCCGCGGTCCCGAGCGCGATCTCTACGACCATTACGCCAACCGCATCCGCTGGCCGCTCGCGCTCCGCGAGCTCGAGGAAAAGAAGAAGCTGCCGCCGGGCCAGCTCATGCTGCGCGAAGGCGAATTGCTGCTCGAGGCGGCCCCGGCCGGCGCCACGCTGGTGGCCCTCGACCGCCGCGGCAAGGTTTTGGACAGCCAGGCCTTCGCCGACCGCCTGGCCCGCTGGCGTGACAATTCCGTGTCGGACGCGGCGTTCCTGATCGGCGGCGCCGAGGGTCACGCCGAGCCCCTGTTGAAAAAGGCCGACCTGATCCTGTCGTTCGGGGCCATGACCTGGCCGCATCTGCTGGCCCGCGCCATGCTCGCCGAGCAAATCTACAGGGCCCAGCAGTTGTTGGCCGGGCACCCCTATCATCGGGCATAATGCGCTAGAGGCGATGGTTGAATTTGCCTCTGTTCTGACGAAAAACCGGGGCTACATTGGACCCATGCGCATCCTTGCCAACCATCTTCTGGCCGGCCTGACTGCCATCGCTTTGGTGGGTGCTTCGGCCGCCGTGGCCCAGACGCCGGCGCCAACTCCGACCCCGGCCGACAAGCCCGCCGTCAAGCCCGTGCGGAGCATTCCGTACGTGTCGATCACCGGCGACGACGGCCGCCAGCGGCACTACGAGACCAACGCCATTCCGCTGCTGTTCAACCGCGCCTGCTTCGGCTGGCGCATGTATGTCGGCGGACCCAATCGCGTCGTCTCGCTGAAGGAAGTCCTGACCACCTCGCAGCCGGCGGAGCAGGTGATCGCCGGCCCCGAGACCGAAGTCAGCGCCGACAAGACCCGCGCCACCACGCGCATGTTCGAGACGGTGCAGGACGGCGTGCTGCAGCGCTCGTGGTGCATCATTCCGGGCGATCCGCCGGGCACCTACACCTACGACATCACGATCGACGGCGAGCCGCGCGGCGAGTTCGTGTTCTGCGCCATCGAGGTGCCGGACCAGAACGTCAACACCGATCCGCGCGACCTCTCCTGCCCCAACAAGTTCAACGCGGTGCAACGCGCACCCAAGCGTCCCGGTTCGGCGTCCTGATGGCTTCTCGTTTGCGTCCCGCAGTCCTGTGCATCCTCGACGGCTGGGGCCATCGTCCCGACCCGGCCTACAACGCCATCCTCGATGCGCGCACGCCCAACTACGATCGCATGATCGCGACCTGCCCGCAGGGCCTGATCGACGCGTCGGAGACCTTCGTCGGGCTGCCCAAGGGCCAGATGGGCAATTCCGAAGTCGGTCACATGAACCTGGGCGCCGGCCGGGTCGCCGTTCCCGAGTTGCCGCGCATCGACAAGGCCATCGAGGACGGTTCGTTCGCCCGGCATCCGATCCTGGCCGAGCTGATCGCGACCTTGAAGAAGAGTGGCGGCGCCTGCCATCTGCTGGGCCTCGCTTCACCGGGCGGCGTGCATTCGCACCAGGATCACCTGGTCTTCCTCGCCAACCACATCGCGGGCGCGGGCGTGCCGGTGTGGATCCATGCCTTCCTCGACGGCCGGGACATGCCGCCGCGCAGTGCGCTGGAGTGCCTGCAGCAGATCGAGGCCGGCCTGAAGAAGGATTTGCCGATCAAGTTCGCCACAGTCGCCGGCCGCTACTATCCGATGGACCGCGACAAGCGCTGGGAGCGCGTGACCCTGGCCTACGACGCCATCGTCGATGCCGAGGCCGAGGCCACGGCGAAGACGCCGAAGGAAGCCATCGAGAAGGGCTACGCCGCGGGCCAGGACGACGAGTTCGTCAAGCCCACCATCATCGACGGCTACACGGGCATGAAGGACGGCGACGGCGTCCTGATGTTCAACTTCCGCGCCGACCGCGCGCGGCAGATCCTGACGGCCCTGCTCGATCCGCGCTTCGACGGCTTCAACCGCTCGCGCGTCGTGAAGTTCGAAATGGCGGTCGGCATGGTCGAGTATTCGGCCGCCCTCAATCCGTTCCTCAAGACGCTCTATCCGCCCGAGATCATCAAGTTGGGCCTTGGCGAGACGGTATCGAAGGCCGGCCTCAGGCAGCTGCGCATCGCCGAGACCGAGAAGTACGCCCACGTCACCTTCTTCTTCAACGGCGGCGAGGAGCGCGTGTTCGACGGCGAGGAGCGCATCCTCGTGCCCTCGCCCAAGGTCGCGACATACGACCTGAAGCCCGAGATGAGCGCGCCCGAGGTGACCGACAAGCTCGTCGACGCCATCGGCTCGGGCAAGTTCGACCTAGTCGTCGTCAACTACGCCAACAGCGACATGGTCGGTCACACCGGCAACCTCGACGCCGCCATCAAGGCGATCGAGGCGGTCGACACCGCGCTCGGTCGGCTGATGGATGCGGTGAAGAAGGCCGGCGGCGTCATGCTGGTGACTGCCGACCACGGCAATGCCGAGCAGATGTACGACGAGACGACGCACCAGAAGCACACCCAGCACACGTTGAACCGCGTGCCGGCCCTGCTGTTCGGCGCCCCCGCCAACGTCCGCTCGCTGTCGGACGGCAAGCTGGCCGACGTTGCACCCACCATGCTGGCTCTGATGGGCGTGCCGCAGCCCGCGGAAATGACCGGCCATTCGCTGCTGTCCGAAACGGCGCGCCCGGTCGTTTTGGCCGCACCCCATGCGACGGCCGCAGCTTCCAATTGATTTTATTTAAGGAAGGCGTCGCGGGCCTCGCCTTGATACTGCCAAAGAAGCCCTTGTATTCTGGCTCGACTGCCCAGAACCCCTGCATCGACCGGACTCGGACGTCCGGCGATTTTCTTGTGAAGGCACCAAAATGACCCGTTTGCGTCTAGCCTCCGCCGCCGCGATCATGGCCTTCCTGGCCGTGCCTGTCGCCTATACCGCCTGGTCGCAGGACAAGGCCGACCCCAAGGCCGCCGGCGGCGACAAGAGCGAGCTCTATCAGCAGCTCAACCTGTTCGGCGATGTGCTGGAGCGCGTGCGGCGCGACTATGTCGAGCCGGTCGAAGAGAAGACCCTGATCGAGAACGCGATCAACGGCATGCTGAGCGCGCTCGATCCGCACTCCAGCTACATGAACCCCAAGACCTACAAGGACATGCAGGTCCAGACCAAGGGCGAGTTCGGCGGGCTGGGCATCGAAGTCACCATGGACAACGGCTTGATCAAGGTGGTGTCGCCGATCGACGATACGCCCGCCTCCAAGGCCGGCATCCAGTCGGGCGACCTGATCTTCACGCTGGACGGCGAGCCGGTACAGGGGCTGACCCTGCAGGAGGCCGTCGAGAAGATGCGCGGCAAGCCCGGCACCCCGATCAAGATCGGCATCCGCCGCGCCGGCAAGGACCCGTTCGACGTGTCGCTGACGCGCGAAGTGATCAAGGTGAAGTCGGTGCGCTTCCGCCTCGAGGCGGGCGACATCGGCTACATCCGCGTCACCTCCTTCACCGAGCAGACGCCCTCGGGCGTGCTCGACGCCGTCGAGAAGCTGAAGAAGGAGTCGGGCGGCAAGCTCAAGGGCTACATCCTCGACCTGCGCAACAATCCGGGCGGCCTGCTCGACCAGGCCATCTCGCTGAGCGACGCCTTCCTCGACAAGGGCGAGATCGTCTCGGTCAAGGCGCGCAAGAGCGAGGACGTGCAGCGCTGGAACGCCAAGCCGGGTGACGTCGCGGGCGGCCTGCCGATCGTCGTGCTGATGAACGGCGGCTCGGCTTCGGCCTCGGAGATCGTCGCCGGCGCCCTGCAGGACCACAAGCGGGCGATCATTCTCGGCACCCGCTCGTTCGGCAAGGGTTCGGTGCAGACCATCATGCAGGTGACGGGCGGCGGCGCCATCCGTCTCACCACGGCGCTCTACTTCACGCCGTCAGGCCGCTCGATCCAGAAGGAAGGCATCAAGCCCGACATCGAGGTCGAGCCCGCCAAGATCGAGAACCTGGCAGCACGCGCCGGCTTCCGCGAGGAGAACCTGCGCCGCTCGATCACCAACCCCAACGCCAAGCCGGGCGACGCCAAGCCTGCCGACAAGCCGGGCGATGCCAAGCCCGAGGCCGGCAAGCCGGGCGAGAAGAAGGACGACAAGTCCGCCGCGCCCTCCGCGCCAGGGGCGACCACGCCGCCGGCGCAGCAGTCGGGTGATCCCGATGAGCCGCCGAAGGACGCTGTGGCCGACTACCAGCTGCTGCGGGCGGTCGACCTGATCAAGGGCATCTCGCTCTACAGCAGCAAGAACTAAGGCAGGCGCCGTCCACCTCCTACACAACTCATGTTCCTCTCCCCCGTTAGGGGGGAGAGGAGCATGAACGATGTGGTGATGCTGATGGGGAGTTGGCGTGATCGCAGGTGACAGCCCGAGCCTCTATCGCCGCAATGTCGGCCTCATGCTGATCTCGTCTGATCGACGGATCTTCGTCGGTCGGCGCACCAAGCCGCGGGATTCCTGGCAGATGCCGCAGGGCGGCGTCGACGACGGCGAGACGCCCGTCGAGGCGGCCTGCCGCGAGCTGTGGGAAGAGGTTGGAACCACCAATGCGTTGCTGCTGCGCGAGAGCGCGCAGTGGCTGACCTACGAGGTGCCCGAAAGCATGCGGCCGACCCACTGGAAGGGCCGCTGGCACGGCCAGGCGCAGCGCTGGTTCGCGCTCGCCTTCACCGGCCGCGATTCCGACATCGACATCGCCGCCCATGACCAGGAGTTCGACGCCTGGCAGTGGATGAGCGCCGGCGAAATGCTGGAGCGCATCATCCCCTTCAAGCGCGCGACCTACGTCGCGGTGGTCGAGGAATTCCGGGATCTGGTGGGGTAACGGCGTTCATGATCTTCCGGACCGCGCGCATCCTGCGCGCTCGTGAAGCATGAGCGAGCCAGAGGCTCGCGGTCCAGAAGAGCATGATCATGAGCGGACCTGGAGGTCCGCGCTCCACCTAAGCCCCTTGCGCGGCGAGCTTGGCGACGCGGCGTCGCAGGAACCACAGGCCAGCCCGGGTCAGCCAGCCGTTGAGGCGGCCGGTCGAGTGGAGCCCGACCGCCTTCAGCACCATGGCCATGGCGCGCTGCACGTGGAAGCGCCGGTAGAGCGGGTAGGCGCGCCGGGCATAGGCCTCCATGCTGCGCTTGCGGTCGTAGACCGCGCCCTCGGGCTCGTTGGCGGCGAAGTAGGCGTAGGCGAGCTCGTCGTCCTCGCTCTCGGCCAGCCGGCCCCAGCCGATGCGCAGACGGCCCCAGCGGCTCAGCCGGTCGCGGCCCAGGCAGCGCTGCAGATGGTCGTAGAACAGCTTGTAGTGGCGGAACTCGTCGCTCGCGATGTTGCCACAGATCTGCTTGAGGACCGGCTCCTCGGTCGCGTCCTTGAGCGCGCTGTAATAGGAGCTGGTGCCGGTCTCGACGATGCAGCGCGCCATCATCTCGCCGGCCTGGCTGCCGCGCACCGACTCCGAGGCATCTAGCGGCAGCTTGTAGCCGGCACGGAAGCGCGCAAACGCCGCCTCGAAATCCCAGCCGGGATCGGCAAGCTGCGCCCAGCGGCCCAGCGCCATGCCATGCTGGACCTCCTCGCTGGCCCAGCCATCGACCGACTGCATGAAGGCGGCATCGTCGGCGAAAACGCGGTTCAGGTAGACGCGGTAATCGCCGCCATTGCGCTCCACCAAGGCGGCAGCCTTGATGTTGCGCAGGATCTCCGGATCCACCTTCGAAGCGTCGAAGCGATCCCATGCGATCGATTCGAGTGTCCAGTTACCCATGGGAATAATAAAGCGAGCCTCGGGCCGGCTTGCAATGGCCGGCCCGTGCACATCTTATCAGAAAATTTCGCGGTCGGGCTGAAATCAGCCTGAGGTCAGCGGCTTGCGTAGTAGGCCTGGGCCCGGCGCAGGTCCTTGGCGACGGCCAAAGCCTTCTCCGCGGCCGCCTTCTCGGCGTCGTTGCCCGCGTCGGTGATGTCGTTCTGGGCCTGGCGCTCGCGCTCGGCGAGCTGCTCGGCCGTCACCTCCTCGAAGGGCGTCGCCTCGTCGGCCAGCACCGTGCAGCGCTCCGGCGTCACCTCGGCGAAGCCGCCGACGACGATGAAGCGCTTGTCGACCTTGTTGCCCTGGATGACTTCGAGCACGCCCGGGCGGACGGTCGAGATCAGGGGCGCATGGCCGTGCAGGACGCCGAAGTCGCCTTCGCTGCCCGGCACCACGACCATGTCAGCCTCGGTCGCGAGAATCTCGCGCTCCGGCATGACCAGGCGGAAAGCAACCTTGGCCATCGGCTCAGGCCGCCTCAGCCGCGAGCTTCTTGGCCTTGGCAACGGCCTCGTCGATCGTGCCGACCATGTAGAACGCCGCCTCCGGCAGGTCGTCGTAGTCGCCGGCAACGATGCCCTTGAAGGCCTTGATCGTGTCCTCGAGCTTCACGAACACGCCCGGCGTGCCGGTGAAGACCTCGGCGACGTGGAACGGCTGGCTGAGGAAGCGCTGCATCTTGCGCGCACGGGCCACGACCAGCTTGTCCTCTTCCGAGAGCTCGTCCATGCCCAGGATGGCGATGATGTCCTGCAGCGACTTGTACTGCTGCAGCACGCGCTGCACGTCGCGCGCGACCTGGTAGTGCTCCTCGCCGACGATGCGCACATCGAGCATGCGCGAGGTCGAGTCGAGCGGATCGACGGCCGGGAAGATCGCCTGCTCGGCGATCGAGCGCGACAGCACGGTGGTGGCGTCCAAGTGGGCGAACGAGGTCGCCGGCGCCGGGTCGGTCAAGTCGTCGGCGGGCACGTAGATCGCCTGCACCGAGGTGATCGAGCCCTTCTTGGTCGAGGTGATGCGCTCCTGCAGGGCGCCCATATCGGTCGACAGAGTCGGCTGATAGCCCACCGCCGAGGGGATGCGGCCGAGCAGCGCCGACACCTCGGAGCCCGCCTGGGTGAAACGGAAGATGTTGTCGACGAAGAACAGCACGTCCTGGCCTTCGGCGTCGCGGAAGTACTCGGCGACGGTAAGGCCCGACAGGCCGACGCGGGCGCGCGCGCCCGGCGGCTCGTTCATCTGGCCGTACACCAGCGCCACCTTGGAGCCCGGGCCGTCGAGCTTGATGACGCCCGATTCGATCATCTCGTGATAGAGGTCGTTGCCCTCGCGGGTACGCTCGCCGACGCCGGCGAACACCGACACGCCGCCGTGCGCCTTGGCGACGTTGTTGATCAGCTCCATGATCGTCACGGTCTTGCCGACGCCGGCGCCGCCGAACAGGCCGATCTTGCCGCCCTTGGCGTAGGGCGCCAGCAGGTCGATGACCTTGATGCCCGTCACCAGGATCTGCGCCTCGGTCGACTGCTCGACGAACTCCGGCGCGCTGCGATGGATCGGCAGGGTCTGCTTGTTGTTGACCGGGCCGCGCTCGTCGACCGGCTCGCCGATCACGTTCAGGATGCGGCCGAGCGTCTCGGGACCCACTGGCATGGCGATCGGCTGGCCGGTGTCGACCGCCTTCTCGCCGCGGACCAGGCCGTCGGTCGTGTCCATGGCGATGGTGCGGACCTCGGACTCGCCGAGATGCTGCGCCACTTCGAGCACGATCAGACGATTGTCGGCCTTCACATGCAGGGCGTTCAGGATGTTCGGCAGATCGGCGTCGAAGCGCACGTCGACGACCGCGCCCGTGATCTGGGTGATCGTGCCGATGTTGTTGGTGGCCATGACGGTTTCCCTTCCTTCGATTGCGGTCGGCGCGGGCTAGACGGCCTCGGCGCCGGAGATGATCTCGATGAGTTCCTTGGTGATCGAAGCCTGGCGCGAGCGGTTCATCTGCAGCGTCAGCCTCTTGATCATGTCACCGGCGTTCTTGGTCGCGCTGTCCATCGCCGTCATCTGCGAGCCGTAGAAGCTCGCGGCGTTCTCCAGCAGGACGCGGAAGATCTGGACGGTGAGGTTGCGCGGCAGCAGGTCGGCCAGGATCTCGCTCTCGTCGGGCTCGAACTCGTAGGTCGCGCCGCCGGCCGGAGCCGTGGTCGCGGTCGTCTCGGGTGCCGGCGGCGGGATGAGCTGCTGGCGGGTGACGATCTGCGTCATCGCCGACTTGAAGCGGTTGAAGATCACCGAGGCGACGTCGAACTCGCCGGCCTCGAACATCTCCAGGACGCGCGCCGCCACCTTCTGGGCGTCGCCGTAGCCCAGTCTCGGACGGCCGAGATCGGTGATGGTCTCGACGATGTTGCCGGCAAAGTCGCGGCGCAGCTGATCGCGGCCCTTGCGGCCGACCGCCAGCACCTTGACCGTCTTGCCCTCCGCCATCAGCGCGCGGATGGTGCGGCGCGCCTCACGGACGATCGAGCTGTTGAAAGCGCCGCACAAGCCGCGGTCGGCGGTGGCGACGATCAGCAAATGGACCTTGTCCGAGCCGGTGCCGGCCAGCAGCTTGGGGCCCGTGCCACCCTTGAAGGAGGCACCGAGCGAGGCCATCAGGTTGTCCATGGCTTCGGCGTAGGGGCGGGCTGCCGTGGCCTGCTCCTGGGCGCGCCGCAGCTTTGCCGCGGCCACCATCTTCATGGCCTTCGTGATCTTCTGCGTCGACTGGACGCTTCGGATCCTGAGCCGGTAGGTCTTGAGACTGGGCATCGGAAGCCGGCGGCCTTAGGCGAACTTCTTGGTGAAGTCGGTCAGGAAGGCCTTCAGCTTGTCGTCCGTCTCCTTGACGATCTCGCGCTTGTCGCGGATCGAGGCCAGCATCGAGCCCTCGGCGCGCAGCGCATCGAGCATCTGGCGCTCGAAGTCGCCGATGCGATTGACCGGCAGGTTGTCGAGGAAGCCGCGGGTGCCGGAATAGATCGAGGCGACCTGCTCCTCGACGGGCATCGGCGAGTACTGATTCTGCTTCAGGAGCTCGGTCAGACGCTGGCCGCGCGCCAGCAGGCGCTGGGTCGAGGCGTCGAGGTCGGAGGCGAACTGGGCGAACGCCGCCATCTCACGGTACTGCGCCAGCTCGAGCTTCATGGTGCCGGCGACCTGCTTCATCGCCTTGATCTGGGCCGCCGAGCCGACGCGGCTCACCGACAGGCCGACGTTGATGGCGGGCTTGATGCCTGCGTAGAACAGCTCGGCCTCGAGGAAGATCTGTCCGTCGGTGATCGAGATGACGTTGGTCGGGATGTAGGCCGACACGTCGCCGGCCTGCGTCTCGATGACCGGCAGCGCCGTCAGCGAGCCCGAGCCGTTCTTCTCGTTCAGCTTGGCGGCGCGCTCTAGCAGCCGCGAGTGGAGATAGAACACGTCGCCGGGATACGCCTCGCGGCCCGGCGGGCGGCGCAGCAGCAGCGACATCTGGCGGTAGGAAACGGCCTGCTTGGACAGGTCGTCGTACACGATCACGGCATGCATGCCGTTGTCGCGGAAGTACTCGCCCATGGCGCAGCCGGTATAGGGCGCCAGGAACTGCATCGGCGCCGGATCGGACGCGGTGGCGGCGACGACGATGGAGTATTCCATCGCGCCGTTGTCCTCGAGCGTCTTGACGATCTGCGCCACGGTCGAGCGCTTCTGGCCGATGGCGACGTAGATGCAATAGAGCTTGCGGCTCTCGTCGTTGCCCTTGTTGATCGGCTTCTGGTTCAGGAAGGTGTCGATCGCCACGGCGGTCTTGCCGGTCTGGCGGTCGCCGATGATCAGCTCGCGCTGGCCGCGGCCGACCGGCACCAGCGAATCGAGGGCCTTCAGGCCGGTCTGCATCGGCTCGGTCACCGACTTGCGCGGAATGATGCCGGGCGCCTTGACCTCGACGAGCTTGCGCTCGGTCGACTGGATCGGGCCCTTGCCGTCGATCGGATTGCCGAGACCGTCGACCACGCGGCCGAGCAGGCCCTTGCCGACCGGCACGTCGACGATGGCGCCGGTCCGCTTGACGGTGTCGCCTTCGCGGATGGTGCGGTCCTCGCCGAAGATCACGACGCCGACATTGTCGCTCTCGAGGTTGAGCGCCATGCCCTTGATGCCGCCCGGAAACTCGACCATCTCGCCGGCCTTGACGCTGTCGAGACCGTAGACGCGGGCGATACCGTCACCGACGGAGAGGACCTGGCCGACTTCGGCAACCTCGGCCTCGGTGCCGAAATTGGCGATCTGCTGCTTGAGAATGGCCGAGATTTCGGCGGCACGGATATCCATTTAGGCAACCCCCTTCATGGCAAGCTGCAAGCGCTGCAGCTTGCTGCGGATGGACGAATCAAACAGGCGCGAGCCGACCTTGACGACGAGGCCGCCCAGGATATCGGGCTCGACCCGCGCATCGATGGAAACTTTGGCGCCGCCCAGCACGCCGCGCAGCGACTCGCTGAGCTGCTGGAGCTGGCCGGGCGACAGCGGCACGGCCGAGGTGACGGTGGCCGTGGTCTCGCCGCGCCGGCTCGCCAGCTCGGCCAGGAAGGCCGAGGCCATGGCGACTAGGTCGCGGGCGCGGCCATTGGCGGCGACGGTGCCGATGAAATTGCGTGTCAGGCCCGTGATGCCGGCGGCGTCGAGCACCGCCAGCAGGGCCTTGCCCTGGGCATCGCGGCCGATCACCGGGCTCGCCAGCAGGCGGGCGAGATCGTGGCTCTCCCGGGCCATCGAGCGGAAGGTGGTGAGGTCCTGGGCGACCTGATCGAGTGACCTGGCATTGTCCGCCAGCTCGAACAGCGCACTGGCATAGCGACCAGCCACGACGGACGTGGCGGAGGTGGCGGAAGTCACTGTGAAAGCCTCTCCATTGCCGTTTGGTCCAGCCGGCAACGTACTGATCCGGCAGGACTTTCCCAGGAGAACGTGCTGAGTGGCCCGTCGCCCCACCCCGGAAAAGCGCGCGTAGCTACCACGCGATCCGACCCTGCGCAAGATTGTGAAAGCTCGATATTACCGCGGTTTTTCAGCGCGTTATGTCACAGGAAGGAATAGGGATCGACGTCGATCTGCAGCCGCACTGAACCGGGCAGCCCGATCCGCGCCAGCCAGCCGTGCAACAGAGGTTGCAGTGCGATATCGCGGCGCGTCTTGAGCAGGAAGCGGCGGCGGTGGCGGCCGCGCAACAGCGCCAGCGGCGCCGTCGAGGGGCCGAGCGTCGTGATGCCGTCGCCTTGCGGCGCCCGCCGCGCCAGCGCCGCACAGACATTATCCACGGCAGCCGGCTCGGGGCCCGAGATGATCAGCGCCGCCAGCCGGCCGAACGGCGGCATGCCGGCGGCGCGGCGATCAGCGAGCTCGGCGGCGATGAAGCGCTGGCGATCGCCCGAGACCAGGGCCTGCATCACCGCATGCTCGGGCATGTGGGTCTGCACCAGCGCCCGGCCGGGCCGGTCCTGGCGTCCCGCGCGGCCGGCAACCTGGTACAGGAGCTGGAAGGTGCGTTCGGCGGCGCGCAGGTCGCCGCCGTTCAGCCCGAGATCGGCGTCGACCACGGCGACCAGGGTGAGGTTGGGGAAATGATGCCCCTTGGCCGCCATCTGGGTGCCGATCAGGATATCGATCTCGCCCGCGATCATGCGCTCGACGGCGGCCGTCGCCTCGTCGCGGTTCATCAGGCTGTCCGACGTGAAGAGTTCCAGGCGCGCGTCCGGAAACAGGGCAATGGCTTCTTCCGCGAGGCGCTCGACCCCGGGGCCGCAGGCGACGAACTGGTCGACTGCGCCGCAATACTTGCAGGCCTGCTCCGGCGGCTCGGTGTAGCCGCAATGATGACAGATCAGCGAGCGGCGGAAGCGGTGCTCGACCAGCCAGGCCGAGCATTGCGGGCATTCGATGCCGTGGCCGCAGGCGCGGCACAGGGTGAGTGGCGCATAGCCACGCCTGTTGAGGAACAGCAGCGTCTGCTCGCCGGCCGCCAGGGTCTGCTTCATCGCCTCGACGACCGGTGGCGACAGCCAGCGACCGCGCGACGGCTGCTCGCGCCTGAGATCGATGGCGCTCAGCGTCGCGAGGTCACGTCCGCCGTGCCGTGCCGGCAGATGCACCGCGCCGTAGCGGCCGGACGACACGTTGACCACGCTTTCGAGCGACGGCGTGGCGGAAGCGAGCACGATCGGCGCCGACGCCAGGCGCGCGCGCACCACCGCCATGTCGCGCGCATTATAGGTGACGCCGTCCTCCTGCTTGAACGAGCTGTCGTGCTCCTCGTCGACCACGATCAGGCCGAGAGTGGCGAACGGCAGGAACAGCGCCGAGCGCGCGCCCACGACAACGCCGACGCGGCCCTCGGCGATGGCGCGCCACGTCTCGCGGCGCTCGAGCGAGGTCAGTCCCGAGTGCCACGCCGCCGGCGGCGCACCGAAGCGATCCTCGAAGCGCTTCAGCCATTGCGCGGTGAGCGCGATCTCGGGCAGCAGCACCAGGACCTGGCGGCCCGAGGCGAGTGCGGCAGCGATCGCCTCGAAATAAACCTCGGTCTTGCCGGCGCCCGGCACGCCGTCGAGCAGGGTGGCGGAGAAGCCGTGCGCCAGGACCTTGTCGACCAGGCCTTGCGCGGCGACCGCCTGCTCGGCCGACAGGGCCGGCCCCTCGCGCCGTCCGTCGGGCTGCGGGAAGTTCTTGCGCATGACGCGCTCGACGCCTTCGATCAGGCCGACCGACGCCATGGTCTTGACCACCGACGTGCCGACGCCGGCGAGATGCGCCAGCTCGGCGATGGGCAGCGCCGGTCCCTCCTTCAGCTGCTCGAGCACACGCCGCCGCGCGCTGGTGATCTTGAGCGCGGTGTCATCGCCCGCCGGCGCGGCGCGGTCATTGGCAGCAACCCGATAGACGATCTCGGTGCGCGGCGCGAGCAACGCCGACGGCACGCTCATCGCCATGCGCAGCACCGCACCGGGTGGTGCCAGGGTGTAGGCCGCGACCCAGTCGACGAAGCGCCGCATGGCATCGGCCATCGGCAGCGCCGGCAGCTGGCCCACGATGTCGCGCAGCTTGTGCGTCGCCACGTCGCCGGTGCCCTCGCCCCACACCACGCCGACGATCTCGCGCTTGCCGAGTGGTACGACCACGAACGCGCCCGGCTCGAACGCCTGGCCCTCGGGCACGCTGTAATCGTAGGCATCGGCCAAGGGCAACGGCAGCAGCACGCGCAGCGTCTTCACCGCGGTGTTTTCCACCGCGCCAACGTCAGCCTTCGCGACCGCCTCGGCTTGTGGCTCCGAGTCAGAATCGCTAGAAATTGTGGCAGACGCCGAGCCCGAACCACTGGCCATTGGAACAGTTTATATGAAGTTCTTCGACGGCCTGAAGGCCTTCCTCGACGACCGGGCCAAGACCGGCCAGTCGATTCTCTGACAGGAGAGGCGCCGATGGACAGCCAACGGGGCGGCGGCGGCACGGTTACGGCTCCCGACGGTTCGGGTCGCCAGGTCAAGGTGATCACGGCGGACGACGTCGTCGCCTACCTGAAGGCCCATCCGACCTTCTTCGAGGGTCATCCCGAGCTGGTCGAGATGATGAGCCTGGTGCCGCGCGTGCAGGGGCCGGGCGTCATCGACATGCAGCAGGCGATCCTGAAGCGCCTGCGCAACGAGATCGAGAAGCTGAAGAGCGAGCGTACCGAGATCATCGCCAACTCGCAGCAGAACCAGATCGTGCAGAGCCGCATCCAGGCGGCGGTGATCAGCATCATCCAGGCGACGACGTTCGAGAAGATGATCCATGTCGTCACCCACGAGCTGCCCGAGCTGCTCGACGTCGACGTCATCACGCTCGCCATCGAGGCCAATGCCGACGCGCCCAAGCGCGTGCCGGTGCGCGGCGTCTATGTGCTGGCGCCGGGCGCCATCGACGCCGCCATCGGCCCCGACAAGCAGGCGCGGCTGCGCTCCGAGATCGTCGGCGAGGAGGCCTTCTTCGGCGATGTTTCCCGTTTCGTGAAGTCGGACGTGCTGATGCGGCTGCGCGTCTCGAGCGGCTCGCCCGATGGCGTCATGTGCTTCGGCGCACGCGATCCCATGGCGTTCGGCCCGGAGCAGGCGACCGAGCTCCTGTTCTTCCTGGCCAAGGTGCTGGAAAACACCATCCGCGCCTGGCTCGACCTGCCGGAGTGAGCAGCGGGTGCTGCGGAGCGGACATATCTCTAATCCCTCCCCCGTAATCGGGGGAGGTGCCCCGTCATACGGGGCGGAGGGAGAAAGCCTCAGTCGAGATGCTTCCGATTCCGACGTCAGGATCGGAGGGGTCTCGACTGTGGCTTTCCCCCTCCGGCCCTACGGGCCACCTCCCCCGATTACGGGGGAGGGACATGAAAGATGCGTCCACTCCCAGTGACTCCCCGCATGACTCTCGACGGCGCGCGCGAGGCCTGGCGCGACTGGCTGAAGAGTGAACGCCGGCTGGCCGACCATACCCTGGTTGCCTACGAGCATGACGTGGCGTCGTTCCTGGGCTTCATGACGACCTATGTCGGCGCGCCGCCGACGCTCGACTCGCTCGCGAAACTGAAAGCGGCCGAGTTCCGCGCCTGGCTGGCCGAACGGGCGCACCAGGGCATGGCACGGACCTCGACGGCGCGCGCCTTCTCTTCGGTGCGCTCCTTCTTCCGCTTCCTCGACAAGCGCGGCTTCGCCCACAACGCCAGCATCGGCGCCATCCAGACGCCCAAGCTGCCGCGCTCGGTACCCAAGGCGCTCTCCGAAGGCGACATGGAAGAGGTGCTCGAGAGTGCGCCCGAGCAGGAACGCGCCGCCTGGATTGATCTGCGCGACAACGCCGTCCTGCTGCTGCTCTACGGCGCCGGCCTGCGCATCGGCGAGGCGCTCGGCCTCACCAAGGCCACGGTCGAGGAGCTGCTGCGCGCCGGCCGCGATACGCTCACCGTCACCGGCAAGGGCAACAAGACGCGCCTGGTGCCGCTGCTGCCGCAGGCCATCGAGGCGCTGCGGACCTATCGCGACGCCTGCCCGTTCATGGCCTCCCTCGCCCCGCGCGACGCGTTCTTCCTGGGCGCCCGCGGCGGCGCGCTCGATCCCGCCATCGTCCAGAAGCGCGTGCGCGAGATCCGTCACGGCCTCGGCCTGCCCGACAGCGTGACGCCGCACGCGCTGCGCCATTCCTTCGCCACCCACCTGCTGGGCGCCGGCGGCGACCTGCGCACCATCCAGGAGCTTCTAGGCCACGCCTCGCTGTCGACCACGCAACGCTACACCGACGTCGACTCCGCCCGCCTCGCCGCCGTCTACCGTGCCGCCCATCCGCGCGCGAAGGGGTGAGGTGCTTCGCTGGGCGCGCGCTCTTCATGTTTCCTCCTATGAACATAGGGGCGGGCTACCGCCCCTATGTTACGGCATCGTGGTGCGCCCCGGGCGGGCGTGCTGGTTGTCTCCCCCGTAATCGGGGGAGGTGCCCCGTCATACGGGGCGGAGGGGAGGGCGGAGGGGGAAGGCCTCAGTCGAGATCCATGAAATTCCGACGTCGGAACCTGAAGCAACTCGTCTGCGGCTTTCCCCCTCCGCCCCCTGCGGGGGCACCTCGGCGTCGAAGCTCGTTCCGGCCATTCCCTTCAACGCCTCCACGGCGCTCCCATCGTGAATCCCGCAATCATGCCAGAGCGTCGCGCAGTTTGTTCCGCCAACCCTGCGGCAGCTTCACGCTCTTCGTCGTCGGAAAGCCCAGCATGCCGTTGTGCACGAAGAGGTAGCAGTTGGAGCGCAGCGGATCGCCGGAGACCGCGATCATGACATGCTCCGGCTTGGTCACCACCGGCACCAGGCGGTTGGGATCGTTGCCGGCGAAGGCGCGCGGCAGCTTGCCGAGACGCACCCAGTCGTTCAGCGTGCGCTTGCCCGGCACCAGGTTGGTCCAGCCCCACAGGTACTTCTCGAACAGGTGCGCCGGCATGCGGGCATTCTCGAACAGCCAGGCCTGGACCTGGGCCTTGGTCATCGTCCTGGCGATGGTCTCGGCGATCAGCGGGCTCAGCACCAGCAGCGGCCGGTAGGTGCCGGTCGCCATGCCGACGGTGAAGATCAGCTCCCAGCCGGTATGCGTCACCAGCGCGTTGCCGAGATAGGGCAGCACCTTCTCGGCGCTGTCGCCGAACACCGAGACGATGACGTTGCCGCCGGTGAAGCGCGAGATGGTGACGGCGCTGGCGCCGGCCGGCGCCCCCATGTCGGCCGCGATCGTCGGCCATTTCATCTTCGCCAGGCTGTCCTCGTTCTCGGCCAGCACGACGCGCCAGGTGTTGCCGAACGTGCCCTTGTCGTTCTGGTGCGGCAGGAAGCCCGCCACGTTGCGCAGGTAGAGGCGCCAGAAGCGGCCGATCGAGGTGTTGGCCTGGAAGCCGTCGCGCAGCGCACCCTGCTCGTAGTTGAAGCCGAGCTGCTTGATCAGCGGCCCGTTCAGCACGATCAGGGTCTCCGCCCCCGGCGTGTTGCCGGAATGCTCGACGCCGTACTGCGGATCGGCCATCGCCTCGGCGAGCGCCACCAGGATCGGCATGTATTCCGGCCGGCAGCCCGCCATCACGCCGTTGACGGCGACGTTCCACACCGTGGCCAGCCGGTTGTCGGGCAGCAGCTTGCCGATCGCCTGGTCGGCGGCGAGGTCGGTGAAGGCCAGGAACGCCGCGATCTTCTCCTTGGTCGGCGGCACGATCGGCAGCCCGTCGCTCCAGCCATTCTCGAGGAACAGCCGGTTGACCTCCTCGAAGCTGCCCTCGAGCACGATGTCGCCGGGCTCGGGATCCTTCGTCGTCTGCACCGCC
>JACPOB010000132.1 GCA_016185145.1 Rhodospirillales bacterium
GGGCGGGCGCTGGCTGACCGTCAAGGGCGCCAAGGAAAACAACCTGCAGAACGTGACGGCCAGCATCCCGCTCGGCACCTTCACCTGCGTCACCGGCGTGTCGGGCAGCGGCAAGAGCACGCTGATCATCGAGACGCTGTACAAGGCTCTGGCCAAGCGGCTGAACAATGCGCGCGAACATCCCGGCACCCATGCCGGACTGGACGGCGTCAGCCATCTCGACAAGATCGTCGACATCGACCAGTCGCCGATCGGCCGCACGCCGCGCTCCAACCCGGCGACCTACACCGGCGCCTTCTCGCCGATCCGCGACTGGTTCGCCCAGCTCCCCGAATCGACCGAGCGCGGCTACAAGCCCGGCCGCTTCTCGTTCAACGTCAAGGGCGGCCGCTGCGAGGCCTGCCAGGGCGACGGCGTCATCAAGATCGAAATGCACTTCCTGCCCGACGTCTATGTCCAGTGCGACGTCTGCAAGGGCAAGCGCTACAATCGCGAGACGCTCGAGATCCACTTCCGCGGCAAGTCGATCGCCGACGTGCTGGAAATGACGGTCGACGAGGGCGTGGAATTCTTCAAGGCCGTGCCGGTCATCCGCGACAAGCTCCTGACCCTGCAGCAGGTCGGCCTGGGCTACATCCATATCGGCCAGCAGGCGACCACGCTGTCGGGCGGCGAGGCGCAGCGCGTCAAGCTCGCCAAGGAACTGTCGCGTCGCGCGACCGGCCGCACGCTCTATATCCTCGACGAGCCGACCACCGGCCTGCATTTCGAGGACGTGCGCAAGTTGTTGGAGGTGCTGCACCGGCTGGTCGAAGGCGGCAACACGGTGGTGGTGATCGAGCACAATCTCGAGGTCATCAAGACCGCCGACTGGATCCTCGACCTCGGCCCCGACGGCGGCTCCGGCGGCGGCCGGCTGGTCGCCGAGGGTCCGCCCGAGGAGATCGTGAAGGTCGCCGACAGCTACACCGGCCAGTACCTGGCCCGGCTCCTGCCGCGCAGCGCAGCAGCGAAGAAGCGGGCCTAGTCGAAGGTCACCTTGAGTCGCCGCCAACTGGCGATTATATTTCGCCAATTGGCGGGAGAATGCGAATGGCGGGACTACCCCATCGGGACGAAGAGGATGAATGGCTATGGCTAGGCATGGTCTCGGCCGTGGTGGGCGGGCCCAAGGCCTTGGGTGGCTCGATCCCCAGGAACCGCCTCGAGGTTCATACCGCACTTACCAAAGGACTGCCGAACAAGGCCGCCGTGCACCTGGTGCAGGGCCTGCACCAACTCCCCGAGAACGACGTGCTCAACGTCATAGGCTTCGCCGCGCGGTCATGGCAGCGACACAAGGGCGACACGAAGGGACATCTCAACACCGAACGCAGCAGCCGGGCTTGGAAGTTTGCCGAAATCCTCACCAAAGCGACCAAGGTGTTCGGATCACAGGAGGAGGCTGAGCGCTGGCTCGATCAGCCTGCGACCGGCCTGAACAGGCAACGTCCGATCGACTTGCTGAAAACGCAGACAGGTACCGAGCTGGTCGAGGAGTTCCTCGAGCGTCTCGAATACGGCGTCTATACGTGACGCCTCTGCCGGCAGGTCTTGGCGGCAGTGGGCTCATCGCGTGGCGTCTCGATCACGACGACTTCAAGGCCACGTGGGATTCGGGCGAAGGACCGCGGCGCGCCGGCGGACGATGGAACGGCAAGGGACAACGTGTTGTCTACTGTGCCTTGGATGCGGCCACAGCCATCCTTGAGGTTGCGGTCCATAAAAGCTTCCACGTCCTCGATACGGTCCCCCACGTCCTGACGTCGCTCTCGGTACTTGACCCGGGGAGCGTCCACGTCGTCCAGCCGGACGTAATTCCCAACCCAAACTGGCTGCGGCCTGGCATTCCAGGAGCAGGGCAACAGCATTTCGGAAACCTGCTTCTCGCCACTCACAAGTTCGTCGTGCTGCCTAGCACTGTATCGACACATAGCTGGAACTTGATCTTCGACCCAGACAAGGCCAGCGGCGCCTATCAATTCAAGGCCCAGGAAAAATTCGCGCTCGACACCCGACTGAATCCCGTTACGTGAGCTCGGTGAAGGCTGTGACGCGGCCGGTCGCCTCCCAACCGGCGACGACCAGCTGTCCGCTCGATGCACACATCTCGACCGCCACGCGCGTGAAGGCATTCATGACAGGAGCTGCGGCCCATTCCAGGTTCGGTGGATGCACACCGGTGCAGGCGGCCATCGCGGCTATACGACGGCGATTGTTCTCAATCGGTGTGCCCTCGCCGCACACGCGAGGCCGCCAGCCGTGCGAGTGATCGCGCCAGGCATTGGCGACCGGCGCCCGGGCCAGCAGCCGGCAGGCTTCCTCGAACGTCGCGCATGTCTCGAAGGCCCGGCGAAGGACATATTCGGGCGGCGGGCGGCCGCTGGTGAAGAGGGCCGCCAAGGCATTCAGCGCATAGTCGAGCCACAGCAGCCAGCCCGCCTTCGTGTGCCGGCGCATCGGCGCCGGATTGATCGACGCGGCGAAGCGGCCGGGTGCAACGGCGGTCAGGACGCCGGCGAAGCCAGGCCAGGTGACGTTGAGGAAATCGCCGGCCGGGCCCCGCTGCCGGACGATCTCGACCAGCCTGCCCAACCCGGGAAACGGCCAGTCGAGGGTGCGGCGCAGGACCGGACCGTCGGCACCGTCGTCGGCGAGCGCCGTGCAGCCGAAGGCGTAGGCCCGTGCAGCAGCCAGACGCCCGGCCGGCCCAGCGTGCGGGCGATGGCCGAGATCTCATCGACCAGGGGCGATCCCGACCGCCGTAGCCACCAACGGGCAAGTGGGATCTGCCAGACAGGCCAGGAAGCCGCCGAAGGGCAGCCAGCCGAGGCAGGCTGCCTGCAGCGCCAGCGCCTGGACCGCCCTCCCGAATGTCGATGATCGGCACAGTTTCCATGAAATGAGTGATTACTCACTTACGATCGAAAGTCAAGCTATTCGCCGATCCCAGGCGATGTGGCCGAGGTCGTAGCCGAACTGACGCTCGACCACGGCGGCGGTCGCGTCCGACGCGTCGGCCCGGCGGTTGGTGACCCGCGCCTGCGCCACGTCCTTCGGCACGTCGAGCCAGATACCCTCGAACGGCACGCCGGTCCTGAGCGCCAGCGCCTCGGCCGCAGCACGCTCCTCTTCCCGGGCGAACACCGCGTCGAGCACGACGCTGTAACCTGCGCGCAACACGCGCTCGGCGCGCGTGATGAAGGCGGCGTAGACCCTGGCCGAGGCGTCGGCGGAGTAGCTGCCCGGCGGCATGCGCTGCTCGAGCGCGATGCCCACCTGGCGCTTGCGCTCGACGTCGCTGCGCACCACCACCGCGCCCGGCGCGCGGCCGATCTCGGGGGCCAGCTTCACCGCCAGGGTGGTCTTGCCGCTGCCCGAGAGGCCGCCGATGGCCAGCAGCCGCGGTGGCGCCGGCTGCAGGAAGTCGAGCGCCATGCGCTGATAGGCCCGAGGCCCATCGTAGCCCTTGCCCGCCACCGCCGCGCCGGCCGCGTCGACGAAGGCGCGCACGCAGGCGCGGCGCGACAGGAAATGCGGCAACAGCGCCAGCGCCTCGTCATGCGGCGCCTGCGGCAGCTCGGCGATGCGCCACAGCCATTCATTGAGCAGGCGATTGGCGAGCGGCCGCAGACCGCGCTCGCACAGATCCATCAGCGTGAAGGCGAGATCGTAGAGCACGTCGATGCTGGCCATGCGCTCGGAGAATTCTATGGCGTCGAACGGCACCGGCTTGCCGTCGATCAGCACGATGTTGCGCAGGTGCAGATCGCCATGGCAGCGCCGAACCGCGCCTGCTCCGGCACGGCGCGCCACCAGTTCGATATGCGCCTCGAGCGCATCGGGCAGCGCCGTCGCCAAGGCCTCCGTGATCGACTGGTCGAGCCTGTCGCCCTGTTCGCGCAACTGGCGAATGTCGGCCGCCACCGAGCGGCGATAGTCGTCCGGCCCCGAGAAGCCGCTGACCGGCGCCAGGGTGTCGTGATAGCCGGCAATGCGCGCGCCCAGCGCCGCCATCATCTCCGGCGTGAGCGCCCGGCGGTCGGCCATGCGGTCGAACAGGCCCTCCTCGTCGAAGCGCCGCATGACGACCAGCCAGTCGACGGCATCATCGGCGTGCTCGCCGACCTCGCCCAGGCTGAGCTTGCCGTCGCGGCGGCGCACGGGCGCGGCGCCGAGATAGATCTCCGGCGCCAGCCGATGGTTGATCTCGATCTCGGCCGCGCACATCGCGCCGCGCCGCTCGACCGTGGAGAAATCCATGTAAGGAAACTTCACGGCGCGCTTCAGCTTGTAGCCGCGCTCCCGCGTCAGGAAGACCACGGCGCCGTGCGTGTCGATGCGCCGTTCCGGCGCCAGATGCCTCGTCAGAAAGTCGATGACCTCGCTCTGGTCCTCGACCACGAAGGACGGAGGAGCGGTCACGGCGGCTCCGTCAGGGATAGAGCGTGCGGGTCGTCCACGGCGCGTCGGGCGACGGCCGGCGGTACTCCAGCCGGTCGTGCAGTCGGAACGCACCGTCCTGCCAGAACTCGATCAGCAGGGGTTTCAGGCGGAAACCCGACCAATGCGGCGGCCGCGGCACCTTGCCGATGACATGCCTGGCCGCGTACTCGGCGACCCGCTTCTCCAGGGCGAACCGGCTTTCCAGAGGCCGCGACTGGTCGGAGGCCCAGGCACCGATCTGGCTGCCGCGCTGACGGGTGGCGAAATATTCGTCGGCTTCCTCGGCCGTGGTCGGCGCCACCGGCCCTTCGAGGCGCACCTGGCGGCGCAGCGACTTCCAGTGGAACAGCATGGCCGCCTTGGGATGGGCCAGCAGGTGCTCGCCCTTGCGGCTCTGATGGTTGGTGTAGAACACGAAGCCCGCGGCGTCGAAATCCTTGAGCAGGACCATGCGCACCGCCGGCGTGCCGTCCGGCCCCACGGTGGCGAGGCTGAGCGCCGACGGATCGTTGGGTTCGCTCTTCTCGGCCTCGGCGTACCACGCGGCGAAAAGGTCTAACGGATCGGACTTTTCAGGGATCATGACCACAATATGAGGGGCTGTGGGCGGCAAGACCACCGGCATCTTGTCCCGCTAGCCGTCCCCCGCTAGAACCGAGCCATGACCGCTGCTGGACAACTGATGGCCGGAAAAAAAGGCCTCGTCATGGGCGTCGCCAACGAGCGCTCGATCGCCTGGGGCATCGCCAAGGCCTGCCACGACCACGGCGCCGAGCTGGCCTTCACCTTCCAGGGCGAGGCGCTGGAACGGCGGGTACGCCCGCTGGCCGGTTCGATCGGCGCCAAGATCATCCTGCCCTGCGACGTCACCGATGCGAAGAGCATCGATGCGACCTTCGCCGAGATCGAGAAACAGTGGGGCGGAGTCGACTTCGTGGTCCACGCCATCGCCTTCTCCAACAAGGACGAGCTGCGCGGCCGCTATCTCGACACCACGCCGGAAAACTTCGCGCTCACCATGAACGTGAGCTGCTACTCGCTCACGGCGGTGGCGCAGCGCGCCGTGCCGCTGATGAAGAACGGCGGTAACCTGCTCACGCTGACCTACTACGGCGCCGAGCGCGTCATCCCGCACTACAACGTCATGGGCGTCGCCAAGGCCGCCCTCGAGGCGAGCGTGCGCTATCTCGCCGCCGACCTCGGCGAGCAGAAGATCCGCGTCAACGCCATCTCGGCCGGCCCGATCAAGACCCTGGCTTTCGCCGGCATCAACGACGGCCGCTATATACTGAAGTGGAACGAACTCAACTCGCCGCTCAAGCGCAACATCACCCAGGAAGAAGTCGGCAACGCCGCCCTCTACCTGCTGTCGGACCTCGGCACCGGCATGACCGGTGAAGTGATGCATGTCGATGGCGGCTACCATGTCGTCGGCATGATCAAGACCTCGTCGGCCAAGCAGATCGCCGAACTGCTCGGCAATTTCGAGGGCGAGTAGGCCGGCAGCCATGGCCGGCAGCAGTTTCGGCACCCTCTTCCGGTTCACGAGCTGGGGCGAAAGCCACGGGCCGGCGATCGGCTGTGTTGTCGACGGCGCCCCGCCGCGCATTCCCCTTGCCGAGGCCGACATCCAGGTCTGGATGGACAAGCGCCGCCCCGGCCAGTCGCGCTTCGTCACCCAGCGCCAGGAGCCGGACACTGTCAGGATCCTGTCCGGCGTGTTCAAGGGCGTCACCACGGGCACGCCGATCGCGCTGCACATCGACAACGTCGACCAGCGCTCGCGCGACTATTCGGAGATCAAGGACAGATTCCGTCCCTCGCATGCCGACTATACCTATTTCAAGAAGTACGGCGTGCGCGATTATCGCGGCGGCGGCCGCCAATCGGCACGCGAGACCGCGGTGCGCGTCGCCGCCGGCGCCGTCGCCCGCAAGATCCTGGGTGACAACGTCAAGATCCGCGGCGCCGTGATCCAGCTCGGCACCCAGAAGATCGACCGCGCCAGGTGGGACTGGGAGGCCACGGCCGACAATCCCTTTTGGTGTCCCGACCGGCAAGCGGCGCAGGGTTGGGAAGGCTATCTCGACGACGTGCGCAAGCGCGGCAGCTCGGTCGGCGCGGTCATCGAGGTCGTGGCCTCCGGCGTCGCCGTCGGCCTTGGCGATCCGGTCTACGACAAGCTCGACGCCGACCTCGCCAAGGCGCTGATGAGCATCAATGCCGTGAAGGGCGTGGAGATTGGCGACGGCTTCGCCACGGCGGCGATGAGCGGCGAGGAGAACGCCGACGAGATGCGCATGAAGGACGGCGCGCCGACCTTCCTCAGCAACCATGCCGGCGGCATCCTGGGCGGCATCTCGACCGGTCAGGACATCGTCTGCCGCCTGGTCGTGAAGCCGACCAGCTCGATCCTGCACAATGTGCGCAGCGTCGACCGTTTCGGCAACGACGTCGAATTGCGCACCAAGGGCCGCCACGATCCCTGCGTCGGCATCCGCGCCACACCGGTCGCCGAGGCGATGATGGCCGTGGTGCTGGCCGATCACCTGCTGCGCCACCGCGCGCAGTGCGGCTGACGCGGTGGCCGCTCAGCCGGTAAAGGCGCGCTACAGCACGCTGCACAACAGCAGCATGGCGGTGGTCTCGCTGGTCATGATCGTGGTGCCGATCGTGTACTTCACGAATAACCCGACCAATGCGCCGACGCTGTCGCTGAACGACCAGCGCTTCGTGCTGATCGTCATGCTGGCGATGGCGCTGCTCTACTACGTGGTCCTGGGCATCAGCCGGGTGCGCAATCGCGAGCCCCAGGTCGTCATCGACCATGACGGCATCCACCTGGGCTTCGGCCGGAACACCCACTTCACCTGGGATGACATCATCTGGGTGCGCCTGCGCCGGCTGGCGTTGCGCCCGCAACTCGAAGTCGGCCTCGCCGACCAGGCCTTCATCGCCGCCAATCTTCGCCTGAGCATGTGGAGCTTCGATGACAGCCTGCGCCCGGTGCGCGGCCAGCCGACGACGGTGCTGGTGCGCGACAACGGGCTCGACACCAAGGCCTCGGCGATGCTTGACGCCGTGAGGACCTTCCGGCCGAATCTCGTCAAATCCTGAAGATCCAGACGGAGACTTCGCCATGAGGCGATTCATCGTGGGCCTGCTGGCGACCGTGGGCGCCCTCACCCTGCTCGGGATCGGCGGCTGCGCCGCCTTTCTCGCCTCGGGCTCCTTCGCCACCAAGCCCTTGCCGCAGAACGTGGTCCTGTCGCTCGACCTGCGCGACGTACCGTCGGAAACGACCAGCGGCGGCCTCCTGGGCGGTGACCTGCTCGGCGGCAAGCGCGACATCGTCGACACCGTGCAGCTCCTGTGGCAGGCGGCCGACGATCCGCGCGTCGTCGGCATGTTCGTCGACATCGGCGACGAATCGGCGGGCCTCGGGCGCGTCCAGGAACTGCGCCAGGCGATCGCCCATTTCCGCGGCAAGGGCAAGTTCGCCGTGGGCTTCGCCGAATCGCTGGGCAGCGGCGGCACGCACTTCTCCGACTACTATCTCGCCTCGGCGCTGGAGCAGATCTGGCTGCAGCCGAGCGGCGGCTTCGCGGTGGCGGGGCTCGCCATCGAGACGCCGTTCATCAAGGACGGACTCGAGCGCCTCGGCGTGCGCGTCGAGGGCGGCAGGCGCTGGGAATACAAGAGCGCGCCCGATACCTTCACCGACACGGCCTATCCGCCGCCGGCCCGCGAGAACCTGCAGCAGCTTCTCGACAGCCTCTACGGGCAGTTCGTGAGCGACGTCGCGCGCGAGCGCCATCTCGAGCCGGCGACGCTGCGCCGGCTCATCGATTCGGTGCCGTTCGACTCCGAGAAGGCACGGCAGGAGCGCCTGGTCGATCGCATCGGCTATCGCGCCGATGCGATCGACGAGGTCACGACACGCGCCGGCAAGAACCGCACCCTCACCACCCTGGCCGACTATGCCAACGATCCGTCCCGGCCCAAGCCGCACGGCGACACGCTGGCCCTGGTGCGCATCAGTGGCGCGATCATGTCGGGATCGCCGACCCGTGGTCCGCTCGACGATGACAACCTCGCCAAGTCCGATGACGTCGTCGATGCGCTCGAGCAGGCAGCCTCGGCCAAGGACGTCAAGGCGATCGTGCTGCGCATCGATTCGCCGGGCGGCACCTATCCCGCCGCCGACGCCATCGCCGACGCAGTCGGCCGAGCCCGTTCGGCCGGCAAGCCGGTGATCGTGTCGATGGGCGACGTCGCGGCCTCGGGCGGATACATGGCGGCGATGCGCGGCGACGTCATCATCGCCCAGCCCACGACCATCACGGCCTCGATCGGCGTGTTCGGCATCTGGCCGGTAGCGACCGGCTTGCTGGCTTCGCTGGGCGTCAACGTCGAGCGGCTGTCGGTCGGCACCAACGCCGGCATGTATTCGGTGTTCCAGCCGCCGACCGCGGCGCAGCGTGCGGCGATCTCGCGCCAGCTTGACGAGATCTACGCCGACTTCACGCGCCAGGTCTCCGAGGCGCGCAAGCTCGAGGGCAGCCGTCTCGACGCGGCGGCGCGCGGCCGGGTCTTTTCCGGCATCGACGCCAAGAAGATGGGCCTGGTCGACGAGCTGGGCGGCCTGCAGCTCGCGCTCAACATCGCCAGGGCCAAGGCCGGCATCGACGAATCGCGCCAGGTCGAGCTGCGCACCTATCCGCCCGAATCCGACCGTTGGCAGAAGATCGTGGATCGGCTGCTGCGGCTGGCCGGCATCGATGCCGACGGTCCCACGGTGCGCGCGCCGCGCGAGGTGCGCGACACCCTCGCCCGCTTCGGCATCGTCGCCCGCCCCGGCAACGTCCGCCTGCCGCCGCTGCCGCCGTTGTGGCGTTAGCCTTCCGGACGGCCGGCTCATTGTTTTCGTCTTCCGGACCACGCGCTTCCAGGCGCTCATGAGCGAGCCAGAGGCTCGCGGTCCGGAAGATCATGACGCGCCACTGGAGTGGCGCGCCCCCAGCTCAACGCCACCTGCATCCACGCGACGCTTCATCTCATGAGGCGCACACTCGCCAGCGTTTCGAGGCCGTCGTCATGGCGGCTGAGCAGCGCCAGCTCCTCGACGCGGCCATGCATCGGCAGGTGCTGGCGCTCGACCATGCGCGCGAGGTGCTCGGCCTCGGCGGCATGGCCGAACAGTCCGAGCGTGATGTGCGGCCCGAACGCTTCGACGCCGGGCGCCGGATTGAGCGTCTCGTACAGCTCGATCAGCTCGGCCGCGCCGTCGGCGGGCACGGCGTAGAGATAGGCGGCACGCGATGGCGGCGCCATGTCATGACGCGCCAGCCGCTCCAGCACGAACCAGAAGGATCGGTGGTCGGCGAGTTCGGCGAGCGCCGTCCGCAGCCGTTCCTCTTCCGACGGCGGCGCACCGAACACCAGCGTGAAGTGCGGGCCGATCAGGTCGGCCTCGCGCGGATGGTACTGCGCCCGCAGCCGGCGCAGTGCGGTGTCGTCGGCCTCCGCCAGCAGCGGCCAGGCCACGACGTAGAGCATCAGCCGTAGCTCTTGGCCATGCCGAAGGCAGGATCCATGGCCGCGCCGTAGGGCGGGAACGGATAGCGCAGGCCGTTCTTGCCGAGATGGCCCATGCCCTCGATGGCGCGCAGGAACTCGTCGGGCGGGCAGGCCATCAACAGCTCGTCATCGGCGACGCCGCCATAGCGGCGTTCGGCATAACAGGGCAGCGACAGCGAGGTCTGCCGCGTCGCAAGCGCCCGCCCCCAGGAATCGGCGCAGGCGCTCTCGCCGGTGACCGTGAAGTCGTAGCGGCGGTAGCGGTGGAACTGCAGGCCGTTGATGAAATAGATCATCTGGCCGGGCGTGCCGTAGAACAGGCAGATGTCCGGCGGATCGAGGCGCGCCGAGCGCAGCGGCGACACGACCAGACCGTTGTACTTGCCGTCGGGCACGCGCGGCATCTGCGCCTGGTGGGCGGCCGACGCCTCCTTGTTGCCGAACCACACGCCGTTCATGTGGTCGCCCGACAGGAAGCCCTCGCCAGGATGGTTGAGGCCGACCACGCCGCCGCAATTGCCGCCGCGCGTATTGTCGACGGTGATGCCGAGCGTGAAACCGTACCAGCGCGACTGCGTCACCATCTGGCACATGGTGAACTTGAAGCCGTCGGTCGGCTTGCGCACACCCTGGATATTGTCCATGTCCTTCGGGTCTTCGAACAGCCGCATGCCGATCGGCTGGGTGCGGATGCGCAAGAGGTCGATCAGCTTGGCCGAGGCATCGGCCAGCATCTTGCCGTCGATCTTCTCGGGCGGCGTCCACGGGGCGACCTTGTAACCCGGCGGCAGCGTCTGGACGTTCATGGTTTCCTCCGTGTCTGCCTCCTTCGCTCCTTCGGAGCTACGGAGGCGTTGGCTAGGTGAGGTTCAACCCACCATCGGCGATGACGATCTCTCCGGTAACGTAGTCGTTGGCGACCAGTGCGGCCACCAGATCGGCGATGTCCTCCGGTTTCGCAGGCCGGCGCATGGCCGACCGCGTGTTCCAGAGCTCCATCGCCTCGGGCCAGCTCGCGGTCATGGGCGTCTCGACCAAGCCCGGCGCGACGCAGTTGACCCGGATGGCCGGTCCCAGCGCCAGCGCAAGCAGGCGCGTGACATGATGCAGCCCCGCCTTGGCCGTCGCATAAGGAATGGAAGCGCCCTTCGGCCGCACGCCGGCATGTGTGCCGATATTGACGATGCAGCCCGGCCGGCCGTTTTCCGCCGACTTGCGCAGCGCCGGCTCCGCTTCGGTCACCAGCACGAAGGGAGCGATCAGGTTGACGTCGAGCATCTGCCGCCAGATGGCGGGCGTCGCCGCCTTGAGATCGGCGTGCGGGATGCGGGTCGCCTGGCCGGCATTGTTGACCAGCACATCGAGCCGGCCGTGACGCTCAAGGACGTCGGCAACCAGATCGCGCGTCGCCCGCTCGTCCAAGAGATCGGCCCGGTGATAGCTGGCGCCGGCGAGCTCATCCGCCATGCGCTTGCCGACATCGGCGGAGCTGCGCGAATGCAGCGCCACCTTGTAGCCATCGCGCGCCAGGCGACGCGCCGTGGCGGCGCCGATCCCCGAGGTCGAGCCGGTGACGAGAGCGACCCGGTCAGACACTGGCCTTCAACGCCTCCAGCGACTCGTCCGGCCGCTCGACGATCATGAAGTGCCCGCTGTTGGGGACCACCACGGTGCGCGCGCCGGCGATGGCTGCAGCCAGCGGCTTGGCCTTGGCCGCCGGCGTCATGAGATCGCCGTCGCCCAGCACCAGGACCGTCGGGCATCTGACGGCGGCGCCTCGTGTCGTCGCGTCCTTGTAGGCGTTGCACGCCGCAAGATCGGCATGGATCACGCCGGGCTTGTTGCCCGACAGCACGGCCAGCGATTCGCGACGCAGCCACAGGCCTGGCGAGACCATGCCGCCCTTGTGCAGCGCGTTGCCGATCCCCCAGAAGGTCATCAGCTCCTGCACCTTCAGCGTGTTGGCCCTGGCCGATTCGAGCATCTCGGGATGGACCGGCATCTCCGCCGCCACGCCGCAGAGACCCAGTGCACGCACCTTGTCGGGAAAGCGTGCCGCCGTATCGATCGCCACCAGCGCGCCCATGGAATGACCGACCAGCGCGGCGCTCTTCAGCCCGGCGGCTTCGATCAAGGCCGCCGTCCAGTCGGCCATGGCGGCGATGCTCTCGAGCGGCGGGCCGTCCGACCAGCCATGGCCGGGAAAATCGACGGCCAGCACGCTGCGGCCATGATGAGCGAACCAGCGCGTCTGCAGGCGCCATGTGGTGCGGTCGAACCCGGCGCCGTGCAGGAAGATGACGGTGGGCTTGCCGGTATCGAAGTCGATGCCACCGGTCGTCGCGGAGACGGCGCGGGCCTGGACGGTGAGCTTCATGGTCAGCCTTTTGCCGCAGCGCGCAGCGCCTGGCCGAGATCGTCCAAAAGGTCGTCGGGATCTTCCAGGCCGACCGACAGCCGGATCATGCCCTCGCCGATGCCCGCTTCCTCGAGCGCCGCGGCGTCAAGCTGCGCGTGCGTGGTCGAAGCGGGATGGATCACCAGCGACTTGGCGTCGCCGACGTTGGCGAGATGGGAGAACAGGCGCAGGCGTTCGATGAAACGACGGCCCGCCTCGCGTCCGCCTTTGATGTCGAAGCTGAAGATCGAGCCAGTGCCCTTGGGTAGCAGCTTCTGCGCCAGCGCATGGTCGGGATGATCGGGCAGCTCGGGCGAGGCGATGCGCTCGACCGCCGGGTTGGCCTTGAGGAAGGCAATCACCTTGCGGGCGTTCTCGACATGGCGCGCCATGCGCAGCGGCAGGGTTTCGAGGCCCTGCAGAAGATAGAAGGCGGTCTGCGGCGCCATGCACGAGCCGAAATCGCGCACGCCCTCGGTGCGGGCGCGAGATATGAAGGCCTGCACGCCGAACTCCTCGGCGAAATCGATGCCATGGTAGCCGGCGTAGGGCTCGGTGAGCGTCGGGAACTTAGCGGAGCCCTCCCAGTCGAAGCGACCTGAATCGACGATGACGCCGCCGATCGCCACGCCATGGCCGCCGATGAACTTGGTCGCCGAATGGAACACGATGTCGGCGCCCAAGGTCAGCGGCCGGCACAGAATCGGCGAGGCGAAGGTGTTGTCGATCATCAGCGGGATCTTGGCCGCATGGGCGATGTCGGCGATGACCGGGATGTCGAGCACCTCGCCACCCGGATTGCCGATGCTCTCGCCCAGCACCAGCCGTGTCTCTGGGCGAATGGCCTTGCGAAAGCCGTCATGGTCACGCGGGTTCACGAAGGTCGTGGTGATGCCGAAACGCGGCAGGGTGAGGCCCAGCATGTTGCGCGTGCCGCCGTACAGCGAGGTCGAGGCCACGATATGGCCGCCCGCCCCCATCAGGGTGGCGATGGCGATGTGCAGCGCCGCCTGGCCGCTCGACACGCCGAGCGCGCCCGCGCCCTCCTCAAGCGCGGCGACGCGCTCCTCGAACACCGCGACGGTCGGGTTGGATATGCGGCTGTAGATGTGGCCGCCGACTTCGAGGTTGAATAGGCTCGCGGCGTGGTCGACGTCGCGAAACACGAAGGAGGTCGACTGATAGATCGGCACGGCGCGTGCGCCGGTGACCGGATCGGGATGCTGGCCGGCGTGCAGGGCCAGCGTATCAGGCTTCAGGAACTTGGCGTCGACCACGATGCCCTCTTACTGTGCGGTCCAGCCGCCGTCCGACACCAGGGCCGTACCCTGCATGTTCGAAGCGGTATCGGAGGCCAGGAACACGGCGAAGCCGGCGATCTGCTCGACCGTGGTGAACTGGACTTGCGGCTGCTTCTCGCCGATCAGCAGGCGGCTCGCCTGCTCCATGCTGATGCTGTCGGCTTTCGCCTTGGTCTCGATCTGGGCGATCGCCAGCGGCGTCGACACGAAACCCGGGCAGATCGCGTTGCAGGTCACGCCGCTGTCGGCGCATTCGATGCCGATGACCTTGGTCATCCCGATCAGGCCGTGCTTGGCGGCGACGTAGGCGACCTTGTGGGTCGAGGCCACCAAGCCGTGCGTGCTGGCGACGTTGATGATGCGGCCCCAGCCCCTTCGCTTCATCTCCGGCAGCGCTGCGCGGATCGTATGGAACGATGCGCTGAGATTGACGGCGATGATGGTGTCCCACTTGTCCGGCGGAAAGCTTTCGACCCGATCGACGTGCTGGATGCCCGCGTTGTTCACCAGGATGTCGACGCCCCCCAGCGTCTTGTGCGTGGCCGCCACCAGGTCGGCGATCTCCGCCGGCTTCGTCATGTCGGCGCCGTGATAGGCGATCTTCACACCGGTCTCCCCGGCGAGCGTGTCACGCACCTTGTGGATGGCCGCGGCCTCACCCAGCCCGTTCATCATGATGCTGCAGCCTTCAGCCGCGAAGGCGCGGGCGATGGCAAGACCGATTCCGCTGGTCGACCCGGTGACCAGGGCCACTTTGCCCTCAAGCGACATCCCGACTCACCTCTTGAAGAAGGACGCGGCCGCCGCGGCGTGGCTCTGCTTCGCCTTAACCTTTTCCTCGACCCGCGCGAGCTCGGCCTTGAGCACGGCGACGTACTCCTTGAGGTCGTCGATGTTCATGGAATCGAGATTCCGCGGCTGCGTTTTCTTCTGCTTGGGATCGAGATCGTCGAGGTCGAAGGCCATGGTGCTCCTCCACGGAAGCGGCTAAGGGAGACCTACCATTGCTCCCACCGCTCCGAAAGGCCGACCATGAGCGCCCTGCCCGCGACGATGACCTGTGTCGAGATCATGAAGCCGGGCGGGCCTGAAGCATTGGTGCCGACGACGCGACCGGTGCCGCAGCCCAAGGAGGGCGAGCTGCTGATCAAGGTCTCGGCGACGGGCGTCAACCGTCCCGACATCGCCCAGCGCGCCGGTCTCTATCCGCCGCCGCCGGGCGCGTCGGACTTGCCAGGCCTCGAGGCCGCCGGCACGGTGGCGGCGTTGGGAGCGGGCGTCAGCGGCTGGACGGTGGGCGATGCGGTGTGCGCACTGACGCCGGGCGGTTCCTACGCCGAGTACTGCGCCGTGCCCGCGCCGCAATGCCTGCCGCCACCGAAGGGCTTCGACATGCTTCGCGCAGCCGCGCTGCCCGAAAACTATTTCACCGTGTGGCACAATCTCTTCGAGCGTGGCGAGCTCGAGGCCGGCGAGAGCGTGCTGATCCACGGCGGCGCCAGCGGCATCGGCACGACGGCGATCCAGCTCGCCAAGGCGTTCGGCGCCACCGTTCTCACGACAGTGCGCACCGAGGCGAAGGCCAAGGCCGTACGCGCCCTCGGTGCGGATCACGCCATCCTCTACAAGGACAACGACTGGGCCGCCGAGGCGAAGAAGCTCTCGGGCGGAGTCGACGTCGTACTCGACATGGTGGCGGGTGACTATCTGCCGAAGAACCTCGGTCTGCTGAAGGAGGACGGCCGCTGCGTGGTCATCGCCATCCAGGGCGGCGCGACAGCGACGGTCAGTGCCGGCATCGTCATGGTGAAGCGGCTCACGCTGACGGGCTCGACGCTGCGCCCGCAGAGCATCGCCAACAAGGGACGCATGGCGCAGGGATTGAAGGACAAGGTCTGGCCGCTGCTCGAAGCCGGCAGGATCAAGCCGATCATCTACAAGACCTTCCCGCTCTCGGAGGCGGCTGCCGCGCACGCCGAGCTCGAGCGCGCCGATCACGTCGGCAAGGTCATGCTCGAGGTTTGACCTTCGGAGCGCGGACCTCCAGGTCCGCTCATTATCTTCCGGACCGCGAGCTTCCAGCTCGCTCATGATTCCCGAGCGCGCAAGATGCGCGCGGTCCGGAAGACGAAGACTATGAGCGGACCTGGAGGTCCGCGCTCCGAGTCTTCAGTGCCGGTGCGTCTCGTCGACGTCGGGCTGATCGGCTTCGGCCGGATCGACCGGACCTTCGACGTCCGGCGGCGTCTCGACCAGTTCCTCCGCCGCCGTGTCCGGCATCGGCTCGCCTTCGGCCGCGGCGCGCGCCGCCGACTTCTTCTTGGCGGCGTCCTCGCGGGCAGCCTTGCGGCGCGCCTTGTCGACGGCGTCGTTGAGGTCCTTCAGCGAGCACAGGCCGAGCGTCACCGGATCGCGCGGCCGCACGTTCTGCATGTTCCAGTGCGTGCGGTCGCGTACCGACTGGACGGTGCTCTTGGTCGAGCCGACCAGCTTGGCGACCTGCGAGTCCTGCAGTTCAGGATGGACCTTCAGCAGCCAGGCGATGGCATCGGGGCGATCCTGACGCTTGGCGACCGGCGTGTAGCGCGGGCCCTTGGAGCGGGCCACGGGTTCGGGCACGTCGCGCGGGCTGAGCTTCAGGCGCGCCGTCGGATCGGCCTCGACGCGCTTGATCTCTTCCTTGGTGAGCTGGCCGTTGGTCGTGGGATCAAGACCCGTCATGCCGCCTGCAACTTCGCCGTCGGCAATCGCCTGGACCTCGAGCGGATGCAGGCCGGTGAAGGCCGAGATCTGGTCGAACGTCAGGGTGCTGTTTTCGACCAGCCAGACCGCAGTGGCCTTGGGCATCAACACTTGTGACATGGGTTCTTCTCCTGAGCCCGGATATAGAGGCGGCCCCCGCCGCCGCCAACCCGAAAAGCGCCCCAAAGACGAGAGGTCAGCGCATGGCGAAAACAAGGCCGAGTCGGGAAATGGCCAGAAGCCGGGGAATGGCCAGAAAAGGAAACGGCCGGGCAGAGCCCGGCCGTCCCTGAAGACTTACGCTTCGGATCGCTTACTGGATGACGATCTCGACGCGGCGGTTCTGCGGCTCGCGCACGCCGTCGCCGGTCTGGACCAGCAGGCCCTTCTCGCCCATGCCGATCACCGTGATCGCCTGCGCCGGTACACCCTCACGCACCAGGGCGTCCTTCACCGCGTTCGCGCGACGCAGCGACAGTGCCATGTTGTAGGCCTCCGGGCCCGACGTGTCGGTGTGGCCGGTCGCCGTGATGCGCGCGTTGCCCTTGCTCTTGAACGCGGCAGCTGCCTGCTTGATCGTGTTCAGCGCCTGCTGGCTCAGGTTCGAGCGGTCCCAGTCGAAGAACACCATGAACGACGGCGGCGCAACCGCCGGCGGCGGCGGCGGCGGCGGCGGCGGAGCCGAGCCGAACTTCAGCTGCAGACCCAGCATCACGCTGAAGTTGTTGTTGGTCCACTGCTGGCCGTTGATCGTCGGGTTCGACGTGCCGTAGTAGCGGCCGTCCAGGTTCACGCGGAAGTTCGTGTCGACGTTCCAGCCCAGACCGATGATGCCCTGGTAGGCGAACACCGTGCTGCCCAGCGACGTGTTGCTGTCGACCA
>JACPOB010000051.1 GCA_016185145.1 Rhodospirillales bacterium
ATTCGAGCCAGGGCGGCGGCACCAAGGACACCTGGGTCCTGGCGCCCGGCGCGGCGGCGGGAGTTTAAGATGAGTTCATGCTCTTCCGGACCGCGCGAGCCGCCCATGCTGAGCAGCACCGCCAAGAACATCTACTGGATGGGCCGCTACCTGCAGCGCGCCAAGTCGACGGCGCGGCTGATCGAGGCGACGCAGCGCATGGCCCTGCAGTCGCGCGGCGAGGAAGCGGCCGGTGTGGCGCTGATCTTCGGCATGGAGGACGAGTTCCGCCAGCGCCAGCAGCAGTCGAGCGGCCGCCTTCCGAACCTCATCGACTTCCTGGTGATCGACGAGAACAACCCCTCCTCCCTGGTGAGCTCGATCGGCGCGGCCCGGCGCAACGCCCGTGAGGAGCGCAACAACATCACGGTCGACGTCTGGGAAAGCCTGAACGGCCTGTGGCTGGAGCTCAGCGAGCGCCTGCGCGGCAACCGCGCCCTCCTCGACCGCGGCGCGCTGATCGAATCGGTGAAGAAGCAGGCGGTCATGATCTTCGGCGCCGCGCAGGTGACCCTGCTGCGCGACGAGGCCTACAACTTCCTGCAGCTCGGCGCCTTCCTCGAGCGTGCCGACAACACCGCCCGCATCCTCGACGTGAAGTTCCACCTGCTGCGGCCGGACGGCAGTCCGCATGCGCAGGAGCTCGACTATTTCGCCTGGTCGGAGGTGCTGGCCTGCATCGGCGCGGTACGCACCTACCGGCGCATCTATCGCAGCGCGCTCGATCCCATGAAGGTCGCCGAGCTGATGATGCTGCGCCGCGACGTGCCGCGCTCGGTGCATCATTGCCTGTGGATGGTCGATCTCAGCATGCGCGAGCTGGCCGAGGCCTACGGCACGCGCGGCGAGGCCGACCGGCTGGCCGGCGAACTGCACGCGCGCCTGCGCTACGCCCGCATCGACCAGGTGTTCGATGTCGGCCTCAAGAAGTTCCTGGGTGGGGTGCGCGGCGACATCGCCACCCTGTCCGACGAAATCGGCCGCCAGTTCCTGCTGGACTGACACCAACCATGCGCCTTTCCGTCCATCACGCCACGCGCTTCGAATTCGACCAGCCCTCGGGCCATTCGATCCACGATGTCCGGCTGACTCCCAAGCCCGCGACCGGCCAGCGCCTGATCTCCTGGCGCATCGACGGGCCAGGCAAGCGCTCGGAATGGCTCGACGGCCACGGCAACCAGGTCACGACCTTCTCGGTGGCCCACCAGCACGACCGGGTCGAGATCGTCGTCCACGGCATCTACGAATACATCGGCGGCGACCAGTGGCTGCGCTATGCCGAGACCCCGACCCTGCCGGCGCCGTTCTGGCTGCGCAACACAGGCCTGGCGCGGCACGACGCGAGCTTCGATCCGTTGATCGGCGGTCTCGCCGACAGGGCCGCCGAACCCGCCAAGCGCGTCGAGGTCCTGCACGAGCTCATGAAGCGCGTCTGCCAAGGCATCGCCTACAAGACCGGCGTCTCGACCGTGGAAACGACCGCCGCCGAAGCGCTGGCGCGCGGCGCCGGCGTGGCGCAGGACCAGGCGCACGTCTTCATCGCCGCCTGCCGCCGCCTCGGCGTGCCCGCGCGCTACGTTAGCGGCTACCTGCGCAACGACGATCCCGAATTGCATGTCGGCCGCACCAGCCACTCCTGGGCCGAGGCCTGGGTGCCGGGCCTGGAATGGGTCGGCTTCGACCCGGCGAACAACATAAGCCCGCGCGGCGACAGCCTCCGGGTCGCCGTCGGTCTCGACTATCGCGACGCAGCGCCGGTCAGCGGCCGGCGCGTGGGCTTCGGCGACGCCAAGATGACGGTCGAAGCTGCGATCAAGTTGATCGACTAGGCGGCTCTGGCGTCGGTCCAGGCAGCCGAGTCTTCGACGCAGCAAATTCATCGAGCTTTTCTTCTACGCGCTGCAGGCTCGCGCGCATTTCCAGCAAAAGCGTCAGAATGACGTCGTCGGGTTGGTCCGGCATGGTGGGCAAGCGGTCCAAACGATGAGCACGAAGGCCTAGCGGGAATACGGCGCGAACCTACCAGAAATAGCGGGAATGGTGGCATGTTTGCTTGCGGAACCGGGGTCCCGACAGTACCTTCCGCGCGCTTTTTCAACGCCTGAAAGGAGGCGCCGCCGTCATGGCCTTCATTGCCGATCGTCTGAGCCGCATCAAGCCCTCTCCCACGAACGCCGCGCAGGGCAAGTTCCTGGAGATGAAAGCGGCCGGCAAAGACGTGATCGGCCTGGCCGCCGGCGAGCCCGACTTCCCGACGCCCGACCACATCAAGGAAGCGGCGATCAAGGCGATCCACGCCAACGACACGAAGTACACCGCCGTCCCCGGCACGCCGGCGCTGCGCCAGGCGATCTGCGCCAAGATGAAGCGCGACCACGGCCTCGATTACAAGCCGTCGCAGACCGTCGTCACTTCTGGCGGCAAGCAGATCATCTTCAACGCCATGCTCGCCACCCTGAACCCGGGCGACGAGGTCATCATCCCGGCGCCCTACTGGGTGTCCTATCCGGAGATGGTGCTGTTCGGCGACGGCACGCCGGTGATCGTACAGTGCCGGGAGTCGTCGGGCTTCAAGCTGCGTCCCGAGGACCTCGAGCGCGCCATCACGCCCAAGACCAAGTGGCTGATCCTGAACTCGCCCAGCAACCCGACCGGTGCGGCCTACACCCGCGCCGACCTCAGGGCGCTGTGCGACGTGCTGCTGCGTCATCCGCAGGTTCATGTCCTGACCGACGACATGTACGAGAAGCTGGTCTACGACGACTTCGTGTTCGCCACGCCGGCCGAGGTCGACCCCAAGCTCTACGACCGCACGCTCACCATGAACGGCGTGTCCAAGGCCTACAACATGACGGGCTGGCGCATCGGCTATGCCGCCGGCCCGCAGAAGCTGATCGACGCCATGATCACCGTGCAGTCGCAGAGCACGTCGAACGCCAGCTCGATCAGCCAGGCGGCTTCGGTGGCGGCGCTGAACGGCCCGACCGACTTCATTCCGAAGAATGTCGCCGTCTTCAAGCAGCGTCGCGACCTCATCGTCTCGATGCTGAACCAGGCCAAGGGCCTGAAGTGCCCGCGGCCGGAAGGCGCGTTCTACGTCTACCCGTCGTGCGAGGGCACGATCGGCAAGCGGACTCCGGACGGCAAGGTGATCGAGAACGACACCGACTTCGTGAACTACCTGCTCGAAGCCGAGGGCCTGTCGGTGGTGCAGGGTTCGGCCTTCGGCCAGGGCCCGGCCTTCCGCATCTCCTACGCCACCGCGACCGACCTGCTGGAAGAAGCCGGCCGTCGCATCCAGCGGGCCTGTGGGGCACTGTCGTAATTCACTAACTGGATATGGAAAGCAGGACGTCTAGGGACGCCCTGCTTTCATTTGGTCAACGCCATTACCTCGCAGCAATGTCCAGTCGGCGACGAATTTGATTCAACCACTTGATCCTTCTGGTTCATTCATTGTCTTCGCGTCGCGGTCCGGATCGAGGTCAGGATATTGACGGACAATTTCAGTCATCAAGTCGACGTATCCAATCATGAGTTCCGCCAAACCCCGCCGAAACTTCCGCCGTTCGGCATTGTTCTCCATTCTTTCCGATAGAGCACTCAAGGCATCAAGATGGGCCTCAGCTGCTTGTATTGCCGCCAGGACATCGACCGCGAGTGCTCTGTTCATCGAACCCACATCCTTAGTAGACGCAGCCTGTTGGTGTAACGCAGTCCCGAATACATTTGCGCATCCAAGAGAATCCTAAGCTTCCGCCCTTGTCCGCGTAAATGCCGGAACAACGATCCTTGCAATTCGCGATAACGCGCGAACAGTAGTCCGCCGTTCGTATATCAGACGAAGGGGCAGGCGCGTCGTGGCTGCGCTGTGGAAAGCCGCCGAAGAAGTCGGGCACGATGCCATCATATGGAACGTTCCATGACATTGGAGGCCATGAACCTCCGAGTGCTTCCTTGGCAATCACTGAAGAGCGCCCGAGGATAGGACCGTCGGGCGCCATGCGGAATCCAAGCGGATCTTCTACAACGCGGACACGGAATCCGGGCACGTCCTCCGCAGGCTCCCTGACATGAAAACCGGGTACGAACTTGGTGTCTCGAACGTTGAACATTCAGCGGCTCCTTGGCAATGACACCGAACTATACCAAAGTTATATACAATACACCATAGTTATTTTTGTCATAGGCCCGTGATTCGACTATGCAGGACCAACTGAGACCGCCCGGAAATTCGCGCGGCGGCGCCGTTGAATGCTGCGGTCGAAAAACTGAAGACACAAACTGTGGTGCACCAGCGGGCAAGGGTCACCCTTTTGTGGTCCCGCGAAGGACATCGCGATGAAAACAGAGCCGCCGCGATCCGGGCCGCGACTTGTATTCGCGGTAGGAGGCTCGTTTCACGGTGCAGGCGGTGAACGACTGCCGATAGTTCCGCCGTGACGACCTTTGCGCACGCGCCTCTCCACATCGACGGATTGACTCCCCCAACCCGGAGTGAAACCATTTCCGGGACAAGGCTTCGCTCCGGACGTGTTCGGCAGCGACCCACCGTCCGGAGCTTCTCAGGCGCAGGCGAACGCGCAGGAAGGAGACGTTGTCATGAACGACATCAAATCCGAGACCATCCCTGGAGGCAGACCAGGCAGCGGCGCGCACCGCGTGGTGGCGCTGTGCGGGCCGTATCTCTCGGGCAAGACCAGCCTGCTCGAGAGCCTTCTCTTCGCCACGGGGGCCATCGGCCGGCGCGGCTCGACGCGCGCAGGCACCTCGATCGGCGACGGCGCCGCCGAAGCGCGCAAGCGCGGCATGGGCACCGAGATCAACGTCGCCTCGATCGACTATCTCGGCGACCAGTGGACTTTTCTCGACGTTCCGGGCTCGATCGAATTCCAGCACGACGCCTTCGCGGCGCTCGCCGTGAGCGACGCGGCCGTCGTGATCTGCGAACCGTCGCCCGAGCGCGTCGTGGCGCTGACGCCGCTCCTGAAGTTCATCGAAGACAACCGCATCCCCCACGTCATCTTCGTCAACAAGATCGATTCCGCCGAGGTCCGCGTGCGCGACATGCTGTCGGCGCTGCAATCCGTCTCGTCGCGCAAGCTGCTGCTGCGCCAGGTGCCGATCCGCCACACCGCGGCCGACGGCAGCGAGGAGACGGTGGGCTATGTCGATCTCGTGAGCGAGCGCGCCTACCGCTACAAGTCGAGCGGCGCCTCCGACCTGATCGAGATGCCGGCGGAGATCCTGCCGCGCGAGAGCGAAGCGCGCCGCGAGATGCTGGAGACGCTGTCGGAGTTCGACGACCAGCTCCTCGAGCAGCTGATCGAGGACATCGCGCCGGAGAAGTCGCTGATCTATCGCGACCTGCACGATGAGTTCGGCGCCGACCAGATTGCGCCCGTGCTGCTGGGCGCGGGCGACCGCGAGAACGGCGTGCGCCGTCTCCTGAAGGCCCTGCGCCACGACACGCCGTTCGTCGCCGAGACCGCCAAGCGGCGGTCGCTGCCGTCCAATGGCGTCGCCATGGCCGAGTGCTTCAAGGTCCTGCACCAGAGCCATGCCGGCAAGCTGTCGCTCTGCCGCGTCTGGTCGGGCAGCCTGGTCGAAGGCCAGAGCGTCGGCGGCCAGCGCATCGGCACGCTGCTGCGGCCGTTCGGCCAGCGCCTCGACAAGATCGGCGAGGCCAAGGCCGGCGAGATCGTGGCGCTCGCCAAGGTCGATGCCCTGTCGGGCGGCCAGTCGCTGTCGGCCTCCGGCATCGCTGCGACCGAGGACTTCCCCACGGCCGATTCACCGGTGTTCGCCCTGTCGCTCCGCGCCAAGAACCGCAACGACGAGGTCAAGCTCTCGGGCGCCCTGCACAAGATCGTCGAGGAAGACCCGTCGCTCTCCTTCGAGGCGCGCGCCGAGACCCACGAGCTGCTGCTCAGGGGACAGGGCGAGATGCATCTCAAGGTGGCGGTCGACAAGCTCGCCGGCCGCTACAATGTCGCGGTCGACACCGAGACGCCGCGCGTCGCCTATCGCGAGACCATCCAGGGCGGCAGCACGCAGCATGCCCGTTACAAACGCCAGACCGGCGGCCATGGCCAGTTCGCCGACATCAAGGTCGAGATCAAGCCGCTGGCGCGCGGCTCGGGCTTCCGCTTCGTCGACAAGATCGTGGGCGGCGTGGTGCCGCGCAATTTCATCCCGGCTGTCGAGGAAGGACTGATCGACTACCTGAAGGAAGGCCCGCTCGGCCAGCCGGTGGTCGACCTCGAGGTCACGCTGTTCGACGGCCAGTATCACTCCGTCGACAGCTCGGAAATGTCGTTCAAGATGGCGGCGCGCATCGCCATGAGCGAAGCGATGCCCAAGTGCAAGCCGGTGCTGCTGGAGCCCATTCTCAAGGTGACGGTGGCCGCGCCCAACGACGCCACGCCGCGCATCCAGCGCCTGATCTCCGGCCGCCGCGGCCAGCTTCTAGGCTACGACGCCCGCGACGGCTGGAGCGGCTGGGACGAGGTCTCCGCCCTGATGCCCGAGGCCGAGATCGCCGACATGATCGTCGAGATCCGCTCGGTGACGCAGGGCGTCGGCACCTTCCGTACCGAGTTCGACCATCTGCAGGAACTGGTCGGACGCACCGCCGATCGCATCGTCGAAGAGACGAAGAAACGCGCGGCGGCCTGACAAAGGTCACAAGGCAGTGAAGCCGCCTCCCGGCGGCTTCACGCAGCGATTTGCGGCCCCCATAGTTCTCCCGTGGAGTGGTTTCACAGGAGAAAGAGTCCATGTTCAACAGAAGGTCCATGATGGTGGGCGGCCTGGCGATGGCCGCCGCACCGTCACTGGCCCGCATCGCGCAAGCCCAGTCTGGGAAGCCGGTGCTGGTGTTCGTCGGTCACGAACTTTGAGGCGGTTGCAAGATCTGGCGTGCCCAGTCTGAACCGGATTTCGTGAAATCGGATGCAGCCAAGAAGCTCGACTATCGGGTGGTTCATCCCGCCAACCTGACGTTGATCCTGAAGGAAGAGAGTTGGCCCAAAGATGCGCTGTGGGTCCGCACCGCCTTTCTCGACAGCGACGAAGGCAAGTCGCGCCCCGACGCGACGCCACGCTTCATCCTCGCCCAGGACGGCAAGGTCATCCTTGCAGTCACCGGCAATGCCGGCTGGAAGGAAAAGATGTGGCCCAGGATCCTGGAAGTGACCGGGACCAAGGCCTGACGGCAGTCTTCCTCCCAAGCTTCGCTGGGGAGGTGGCGCGAAGGGCCGGAGGGGTCATGGGCAACGGTGTTGATGCCTATGACCCCTCCGCCCGCTGCGCGGGCACCTCCCCATCGTGAACGATGGGGAGGCAAGCTGATGCTGCCTTTTCCTCTTTATGGCCTTGGATCATATTGTCCCCGTGGAGCGTTTCCACGGGGAGATGAAGTCGTATGGTTCTGAGACGTCTTGTGATGGCGGCGCTCGCTATGGCCGCCGCGATGCCGTGCGTACCCGTCGTCGAAGCGCAAACACCCGCCGCCACGCAGAGCGCGCGTCCGGTGCTGGTGCTCGTCTGTCACAAGCAGTCGGAAGCGTGCCAGACATGGCACAGCCAGTGGCAGCCGCTGTTCGCCGGTTCTCCCGCCTACAAGATGATCGACGTCCGGACCATCGACGCGCCCACGGCCAAGGGGATGATGCAGCCCGCCGCCTGGCCCGGCGATCTGCGCTGGCTGCTCGACACCTTCCTGATGAGCCAGCAGGGGACGTGGGAGGAGTACGAGACGCCGCGCTTCTTCCTGCTGCAGAACGGCTCGGTCACGGCCAGCACTGCCGGCAACAACGGCTGGCGCGAGTTCATGTGGCCGACGATCCTCGATGTGACGAACACAAAACCGTAGAAACCCGGAGGCTGCCATGGCCAACGAGCTGTTCCGCAGTCAACTCGCATCCTATGCGTCGGTGCATCGCGACTGGCGCAACAAGGCGACCCACTTCGTCGGCATTCCGCTCATCGTCTTCTCGCTGCTGCTGATCCTGTCGCTGTGGCAATTCGAGGTCGGCGACCGGCAGTGGACGCTGTCGCTCGCCATCGCCATCATCGCGGTACTGGGCTGGATGGCGCTCGACCTCGGCATCGGCATCATCATGGGCCTGATCATGGCGGTCGCCTGGTATGCCGCCGAAGCCTTCGCCGGCGTGCTGGGCTCGGCGCAGGTGGTATGGATCGCCTTCATCGCCCTGTTCGTCGGCGGCTGGGTGCTGCAGTTCCTCGGCCATCACTACGAAGGCAAGCGGCCGGCACTGATCGACAACATCTTCCAGGGCTTCATCGGGCCGATGTTCCTGGTCGCCGAGGCCATGGTGGCGATGGGCCAGCGCCGCGATCTTGCCGAGGTCATGGGCGAAAGTGACGTCACGGTGCGGTGAGCAGGGTTGATTTGCCCCGGGCAGGACGTGACATCACATAGACCCCAAAGGCGCACCGGGGTGCAACGGAGTTCCAGTCATGCTGATCAAGCGCAAACGCGGTTGGGAATTGGGCGAAAACCAGGCAACGCCCGAGGGCATCTTTCTGCAGCGCCGGTCCCTGGTGAAGGCCATGGGGCTCGGCGCCGCATCGCTCACCCTGCCGGCCATCGCCTCCGCCCAGGACAAAGGCAAGGACCCTTCAGCCGCGCTCTATCCGGCCAAGCGCAACGACAAGTATGGCGCACCGACGCCGGTGACCGCCGAGAAGCTGGCCACGACCTACAACAACTTCTACGAATTCGGCACCGACAAGAGCATCTGGCGCGATGCCCAGAAGCTCGAAGTCCGCCCCTGGACCATCAAGGTCTCGGGCATGGTCGAGCAGCCGTTCGAGATCGCCATCGACGATCTTCTGGCCAAGATGCAGCTCGAGGAGCGCGTCTACCGCCATCGCTGCGTCGAGACATGGTCGATGATCGTGCCGTGGAGCGGCTTTCCGATGCGCTCGCTGGTCGAACTGTGCAAGCCCGTGAGCGGCGCCAAGTTCGTGGTGATGAAGACGCTCAGCAAGCCGGAGGTGATGCGCGAGCAGCGCGACCCGCTCTATCCCTGGCCCTACACCGAGGGGCTGGCGATGGACGAGGCGATGAACGATCTCACCTTCATCGCCACCGGCCTCTACGGCAAGCCGATCCACAAGCAGAACGGCGCGCCGCTGCGCCTGGTGGCGCCGTGGAAATACGGCTTCAAGAACGTGAAGTCGATCGTCTCGGTCGAGTTCAGCGACAAGCGGCCGGTCTCGTTCTGGGAGAAGCTGCAGTCGAGCGAGTACGGCTTCTGGGCCAACGTGAACCCGCAGGTGCCGCATCCGCGCTGGAGCCAGGCGACCGAGAAGCCGCTGGGCAGCGACGAGCGCATTCCGACCCAGCTCTACAACGGCTACGGCGAGTTCGTGGCCGGGCTGTACGCCGACCGCAAAGCGGAAAAGCTCTTCATGTAGCCCTGCCTTTGCCTTGCCGCGCCGGCCCGCGCTAAAACGGGCCGGCCCACTTCGGTGGAGGTGGGGCCGAGGGAGGAATTTCAGTGAAGTTGAATCGCCGTTCCGTGCTTGCGGGCGCTGCCGCCCTGTCGGCGTCGCCGAGAGCGTTTGCACAGGCGTATCCCAACAAGCCGATCAAGATCGTGGTGCCCTTCGCGGCCGGCAGCGCTACCGACCTGACGGCGCGCGGGCTCGCCGCCAAGCTGCAGGACATCCTGAAGCAGCCGATCGTCGTCGACGACAAGCCCGGCGCCTCGGGCCAGCTCGGCGCCTCGGCGGTCGCGACGGCGGCACCAGACGGCTACACCCTGCTGATGGGCACCAACTCGACCAACGCCGCCAATCTGGCGTTGTTCAAGAAGCTTTCCTACGACCCCGACAAGGATTTCGTGCCGATCATGCGCTGCGTGACCGGCGTCAACGTGCTGGTGGTCAACAACGACCTGCCGATCAAGTCGGTCGCCGAGCTGATCGACTACGCCAAGAAGAACCCCGGCAAGCTGAACTACGCCGAGGCAAGCGCTTCGCAGCGCCTGTCAGCCGAGATGTTCAACAAGATGGCCGGCGTGAAGATCGAGCGCGTGCCCTACAAGGCAAGTCCCCAGGCGCTGGGCGATGTGATCTCCGGCCAGGTCCAGCTCATGTTCCCCGACCTGCCACAAGGCTTGGCCCAGATCGACGCCGGCAAGGTGCGCGGGCTCGCCACCACGGGCCCGCAACGGACAACGGTCGCCCCCAACTTGCCGGCCATCGCCGAGACTGTGCCGGGCTATTCGCTGGTCTACTGGCTGGCGGTGTTCGCTCCGGCCGGCACGCCCAAGGACATCCAGAAGACGCTGGCCGACGCCATCGCCGAGGCGCTGAAGGACCCGGCCACGGCCAAGGCCATGACACAGGGCCGCATGGAGATCTCGCCGTTGCCGCTCGAGCAGTTTGCCGCCTACGTCAAGGAACAGACCACGTGGTGGACGACCGAGATCAAAGCGGCAGGCATCGAACCGGAGTGAAACGATGAACAAGGTCATCATCGAAAAGAACGGCCCGATCAAGACCATCTGGATGAACCGTCCGGAGAAGCGCAACGCGCTCGACAGCGAGCTGTTGCGCGAGATGATCGAGGCGCTGGGCGCTCCGGTTGCAGCCGAGGATCGCGTCATGGTGATCCGCGGCAAGGGCGACGTATTCTGCGCCGGCCTCGACATGGCCGAGCGCAGCAAGTCGGCCGGCGACGGCAAGGCGAGCGGCATCGAGGTGATGCTGCGCGCCATCGAGCTCTGTCCGCTGCCCGTGGTGGCCGTGGTGCAGGGCGACGCCATCGCCGGCGGCAACGAGCTGGCGCTGCATTGCGACATCGTGGTGGCGAGCCAGAAAGCGCGCTTCGGCATGTCGCTGGCACAGGTCGGCCTGGCGCCCAACTGGTTCCTGGCCAAGAAGCTGATGGAGGTGCTGGGACCGGTGACGACGCGCGAGATGCTGCTGCTGGGCGATCCGCTGCCCTCGACCAAGCTGCATGCCCTCGGCCTGATCGCGCGCTGCGTGCCGGCCGACCAGCTCGAGGCCGAAGCGAGCAAGGTGATCGATCGCTTGGCAGCCAACGCACCGCTGTCGCTCAAGGCCATGAAGGCGCTGACCGTGCGCCAGCTCGAGTTCCGCGACGGCATCAAGCACGACGACGTCGACGCTTTGGTCGTCGCCGCCATGCAGAGCAAGGACGCGCAGGAGGGCATGAAAGCCCGTCTGGAGAAGCGCACCGCGAAGTTCCAGGGCAAGTGACGTGGCGCTGCGCCTGCGCCTCGACAAACCCTGGCGTCCGCTGACCGCGGAAGCCGTCGATCGCCTGCCCGGCCAGCTCGGCGTCTACCAGATCGCCGACGCCGCCGGCGCAATCGTCTATATCGGCCAGGCCGGCGCGCGTTCGGCCTTCGGCCTGCGCAGCGAACTGCAACGTGAAGCGAGCCAGCGCGGCTCGGGCCATCAGTTCCGTGTCGAGGTCAACCAGCAGTACCGCACGCGCTGGTTCGAGCTCCTGATGGTGCATCAGGCCGACCACGGCAGCCTGCCCACCGACAACGCCAAGAACCCACCGCCTGCGCTCGGCAGGCTGAGCCCGTCGTGAAGATCAACACCCGCCTCACCCTGAGGAGCGCGCAGCGCGCGTCTCGAAGGGTGGGCAACATCAAGACTGTGGCCCACCCTTCGAGACGCGGCCTGCGGCCGCTCCTCAGGGTGAGGTCGTACTGAGGAGACGACCATGGATTTCGAGCCCAGCTCCGAACAGCAGATGCTGATCGACCAGGTGCGTCGCTACGTGCGCGAGGAGATTATCCCGCTCGAGGCCAGGCTCGATCCCGACGCCTCCGAGCTCGAGCCCGCCGACCACGCGCGACTGGTCGAGAAGACCAAGGCGATGGGCCTTTACGGCATCGACATTCCCAAGGAGTTCGGCGGCCCCGACATCGACATCGTGACCCGCGTGCTGCTCGCCATCGAGATGGCCCAGCACCGTGCCGGACTCTACGTGCCCTGCTACGGCACCTTCGGCGGCGCGGGCCTGGCGCAGATCTTCGAGGCCAACGAGGACCAGAAGGAACGCTATCTCTACCCGACGCTGCGCGGCGAGAAGAAGCCGTTCTTCGGGCTGACCGAGCCGTCCGGCGGCAGCGACCCGGCGCGCGCCATCCAGACCCGTGCCGAGCGCAAGGACAATGGCTGGGTGCTGAACGGCGCCAAGATCTTCATCTCCGGCGCCGATCGCGCGCAGTACGGCATCGTGTTCGCGCGCACCGACGCCTCCAAGGGCCGCGCCGGCATCACCTGCTTCATCGTCGATGCCGGCACGCCGGGCTTCCATGTGCGGCGCGTCGTGCACACGCTGCGCTCGTCGAGCTACGCCACTGAGCTCGAGTTCAAGGATTGCTGGGTCTCCGACCACCAGGTGCTGGGCGAAGTGAACAAGGGCTTCGCCGTCGCCAACGACCGCCTGACGCGCCAGCGCATTCCCTACGCCGCGGGCTGCATCGGCGTCGCCATCGCCGCCCACGAGATGGCGATCGAATGGGCCAAGATGCGCTCGACTTTCGGCGACAAGCTCGCCAACCGCCAAGCCATCCAGTGGATGTTGGTCGACAACGAAATCGACATCCGCACCGCCCGGCACTTCACGCTCGAGGCCGCCGAGAAGGCGCGCCGCGGTCTGCCCTTCCGCACCGAGGCCGCCATCGCCAAGCTCACCGCCTCCGAAGGCGGCGGCCGCGTCGTCGACCGCGCCATGCAGATCCATGGCGGCATGGGCATGACCAAGGACCTGCCGCTCGAGCGTTGGTATCGAGAGATGCGCATCCGCCGTGTCGGCGAGGGCCCGAGCGAGGTCCAGCGCGTGGTGATCGCGCGGGAGATCCTGGGCAGCAGCCTGCGATGAGCAGGCCGCCCTCTTCCCGTCCGTTGGCAGGCGTAAAGGTCGTCGAGTTCGGGCAGAACCTTGCCGGCCCCTATTGCGGACAGATCCTCGCTTTCCTCGGCGCCGAGGTCGTCAAAGTCGAGCGACCCGAAGGCGACGACGCGCGCAAATGGGGCCCTCCGTTCATCGACGGCGACGGCGTGGGCTTCATTGCGCTGAACCGCGGCAAGAAGTCGATCACCTGCGATTTGGCCAACAAGGCCGAACGCGAGGCGCTGATCGAACGCATCGGGGCGGCCGACGTCTTCATCCACAATCTGCGCGCCGACGTGCCGGCGAAGTTCGGCATAGATGGCGCCACGCTCACCAAGCGCTTCCCGCGCTTGATCTATGCCGATCTCGGCGCCTTCGGCCATCTCGGGCCGTGGAAGGAAAGGCCGGGCTATGAGCCGATCATCCAGGCTGTGGCCGGCCTCGTCTCGCTGAACGGCGATCCTTCGGGGCCGGAGGCGCGCATCGGAGTCTCCATCATCGATCTGTCGACCGGCATGTGGACGGCAATCGGCGTGCTGGCGGCGATCGCCCGGCGCGCCGCCACCGGCCGCGGCAGCCTGGTCAACACCTCGCTGTTCGAGAGCGGCCTGATGTGGGCGTCGAACCACGCCGCGAACTACTCGGTGACCGGCCGGATGGCGGCGCGCCAGGGCACCGGCCATCCCTCGCTCACGCCCTATCAGGCATTCGAGTGCAGCGACGGGCCGCTGATGATCTGCCCGGGCAACGACCGGCTGTGGCGCAAGTTTGCCGAGGCGCTGGGCCATCCCGAATGGCCGGACGAGGCGCGCTTCAAGACCAACGTCGAGCGCATGCAGCACCGCGAGCTGCTGCTGGGCATGATCGCCGACATCATGAAGCACAAGAGCCGCGACTACTGGTCGGGCAGGCTCGATGCGCTGGGCGTGCCCAACGGGCCGCTCAACACCGTTCCGCAGGTGCTCGAGCTCGCCCAGGTGGCGGCGCTGGGCATGTTCGCCAAGCCCTACGAGGGCTCGGGCGCGTTGTTCCACGGCCTGCCCGTCAGCTTCGACGGCGAGCGCGCCGCCGACGTCGCCAAGGCGCCGAAGATCGGCGAACACAACGGCAAGGTTTAGCCAGTGGACCACGGGCTGGAGGCCCGTTCATGTTCTTCCGGACCGCGGTCCGGCGAGATCAGCCGGCGAAGCTCAGGCAGTATTCGCGGACGCGCTCGAGCGGGATGCGGGCGTGGCTCTGCACGATGATGAACTTGCCGCCCGGATCGGTGCCGTTGGGCAGCTTGACCAGCCGCTCGAAATCGTCGGCGCCCCACACGCAGGACTGCTCGGAGAACAGGTGCACGCTGGCGCCATAGCAGGTGTTCCACTCGACGTGATAGTCGAACAGGTTGCCCTGCAGCTCGGCGACGGTGGTGTAGAGCGAATACTCGGTCCACGGCACGCGCATCGGCCGGCGCATCTTCGAGAACATCAATGCCTTGGTCGACGAGCCCGAGCCGTTGCGCATGTAGTTCAGCGTCTGCGCCGCGAGGTCGCCGTGCAGCAGGTTGGGCGTCACCGACAGGCCATGGCCCTTGGAGTCGTAATGGGTGCCGACGATCTCGGTGACGTTGCGCCACCAGTCGTGGTGGACCTTGGGCTCCCAGCGCGACAGTCCGCGGCGGTCCTCGACAAAGGTGCGGGCGTCGAAGTCACCGACGCAGCACACATCCGAATCGAGCGTCAGGTAGCCGCCGAAGCCCAGCATCACCGGGACCTGCAGCTTGACGATCTGCTGCCGGTACCAGCCCGTCATCAGGTAGAAGCTCGAGAACCACGGGAAGAAGTCGCTCTCCGGCCGCACCGACACGTTGATGCTGGGAAAGCGCGGCAGGCTGGTGCGCAGCAGATGAGTGTCGGTGCCCGGCGAGACGATCAGCAGCTCGAAGGGCTTGCTGTCGCGCCAGTGCTTGGCCAGCGATTCGATCAGAAGACCGGCGCGCTCCAGATCGCCCCGGCGCTTAATCTTGCGCAGAGCCAGGGGCAGGATGGCTTGGCGGACTTCGGAAAACATCGTCTTGGTTGGCTCTGAAAATACATGTGGGGCGGCAAGCCTTCCACATCAATTGCTTGGGCAAGCTGTGGGCTGCGACCACCAGCGGCAGAACGTCCCATTCGGAAGCGATAGGATTAACCGCTTCGAAATCAGGGAATCAGTGTCCCGAAAAAAGACGCCGGGCCAAAAGGCCCGGCGAGTCAAACAGGGAGGCTTCACGTCTGGGAGACGTGGGATCATGAGGATCCCGAGTTTCGAACGCGAAAAGCGCTAAACCGTTCGTGTCGAAAACCTGTCTGGAAAATAGTCTTCGCATTGCACATGGGTAGAGGGGAATTTCCGGCAACTGGCATGCGACGGCTGCATGCCTTTCACCGCCTATGCAATCCTGCAGGTCTGATCTTCAGAATCGTGTCTCGGCGACCTTCCGCAGCAAGAAATCGCGGAACACGGCGATGCGCTTGGAGTGCCGCAGTTCCTCGGGATAGGTAAAGTACACATCGGTTGTGCGGACATTGAGGTCCGGCAAAACCATGTCGATCTTGGTCGATTCACGCGCGAGATAGTCGGGCAGCGACGCGATCCCCAGGCCCGATTCGACGGCCCGGAAGATGCCGTAAGTGTTGTTCACACGCAGCACGACGACGCGGGCGGACTGCTCGACATTGCCCTCGCGCAGCAGCCAGTTCACGTCCTGCACCGGGGCGCGGGCGTCCTCGCCGAAAATGATGAGGCGATGCTGGTCGAGCTCGTCGACCGACTTGGGCTTGCCGTATTTCTGGATATAGCCGTGCGAGGCGTAGACGTGGCTGCGCACGGTAAGCAGGTGGCGCTGCACCAGGCCAGGCTGGCGCGGCATCACCATGCGGATGGCGACATCGGCCTCGCGCATGCCGAGATCGAGCTCGTTGTCCGACAGCACCAAGCTGACGTCGATCTCGGGGTACATGGTGATGAATTCGTGCATCTGCGCGGTCAGCCAGGTCGAGCCGAAGCCGACAGTGGCGTGAATCTTCAGTCGGCCGGCCGGCTTGTCCTGGTTGGCGCGCAACAGCGCTTCGGCGGTGTTGACCTTGGCCGCCATGTCGCGCGCCGTGCGATAAAGGAGCTCGCCCTGCTCGGTGAGGATCAGGCCGCGCGCATGGCGGTGGAACAGCATGACGCCGAGCTGCTCTTCGAGCGCGCCGATCTGGCGCGAGATCGCCGACTGGCTGAGCTTCAGGGCTTCGCCGGCGTGCGTAAAGCTTCCCGCGTCAGCCACGGCCTGAAAGATCCGCAGCTTGTCCCAGTCCATGACATCGCCTCCCTGAGGCCTTTGGCGCTCGCGCCAAAGGCCCGTTTCGCGCCTGGCGCCGCGGTTACTCCGCGGCTTGCGCGAGGCGGGCTTCCTGGCCCGCCAACCATTTCTCCGCCTCCAGCGCCGCCATGCAGCCGGTGCCGGCCGCCGTTACGGCCTGGCGGAAGATCTTGTCCTGCACGTCGCCCGCCGCCCAGACGCCTTCGACGTCGGTCGCGGTCGAATCGGGCTTGGTGAGGAGATAGCCCTCGCTGTCCATGGCGAGCTTGCCCTTGAACAGCTCGGTGTTGGGCGAATGGCCGATGGCGATGAACACGCCGTCGGTCGCGAATTCGGTCTCCGCTCCGGTCTTGACGTTCTTCACGCGCACGCCCTTGACCAGCGGCGCGGGTTTGGCCTCGCCGAGGATCTCCTGCAGCGTGTGATCCCACAGCACCTTGACCTTGGGGTTCTTGAACAGGCGCTCCTGCAGGATTTTCTCGGCGCGGAAGGCATCGCGGCGATGGATGATCGTCACTTTCGAGGCGTGATGCGTGAGATAGAGCGCTTCCTCGACCGCCGTGTTCCCGCCGCCGACCACGACCACTTCCTTGCCGCGGAAGAAGAAGCCGTCGCAGGTGGCGCAGGCCGAGACGCCGCCGCCGCGAAAGGTCTCCTCGGTCGGGATGCCCAGCCACTTGGCGGTGGCGCCGGTCGAGATGATCAATGCATCCGCTTCATAGCGGTCGCCTGAATCGCCCAGGCAGACGAACGGCCGCCGTGACAGGTCGACGTCGACGATGGTGTCGAAGAAGAGCTGGGTGCCGACGTGCTCAGCCTGCTTCTGCATCTGCTCCATCAGCCAGGGGCCCTGGATGACGTCGGCGAAGCCCGGGTAGTTCTCCACGTCGGTGGTGATGGTGAGCTGGCCGCCGGGCTGGATGCCCTGGACCAGCATGGGCTTCAGGCTGGCGCGCGCCGCATAGATGGCTGCCGTGTAACCGGCAGGTCCCGACCCAAGAATGAGCACCTTGCCCCGATGAGTTGCCGCCATGAACTACCCGCATCCCGCAAACCGCATATCTTCGACATATATGCAAACCTCGCCGACGATGCACGGGTGATCTGACATTTTGGCGCAATTGTTCACAGAGACTTCGGCCAAACCCGCAACTTTATTGCGCGCCCGGCATGGTTCTGGCATAGAGCGCGGCCAACGGAGGAAATTGATGGCTCGTGCAAAGCTCGATCGGATCGATCGGCGCATTCTCAGCGACCTGCAGGCAAACGGGCGCATGACCAACGTGGAGCTGGCCGAGCGCGCCGGCATATCCGCGCCTCCCTGCCTGCGCCGGGTGCGAGCCCTCGAGCGCGCGGGGATCATCAAGGGTTATCATGCGGAACTCAGTC
>JACPOB010000133.1 GCA_016185145.1 Rhodospirillales bacterium
CTTCCAGCGCGCTCATGATAATGAGCGCGCTGGAAGCGCGCGGTCCGGAAAATGAAGATTAAGAGCGGACCTGGAGGTCCGCGCTCCACCGGACGTCCCGTGGCGGCCGCCGGTCGTCCCAGAATTCCCGCCGGTCGTCACAATTCCACGCCAAATCAAAGGGTTGAGGGATAGGTAAAGGCCTCTTCACGAGGTGCCCCATGTCCGTCTCCCGCCGTGCCGACCTCGACTGGCTCCGCGTCCTGGCGTTCGGCCTCCTGATCGCCTACCACGCCGGCATGGCCTGGTCGGGCTGGAGCTGGCACCTCACCGGCTCCGACGACATCGACTGGCTGCGCGAGGGCATGCGGTTCGTGAACCGCTGGCGCATGCCGCTGATCTTCCTGGTGTCGGGGGCGGCCATCATGCTGGCGCTCGGGTCGCGCACGTCGGCTGCCTTCGCCCGCGATCGGGTGAAGCGGCTGCTGCTGCCGCTGGCGTTCGGCATGGTCGTGATCGTGCCGCCGCAGATCTATCTCGAGCGCCTGTATCGCGGCCAGTTCACCGGCTCGTTCTTCGACTGGCTGCCCCAGGCCTTCCAGGGCGGTCCTTACCCCAACGGCAACGTGAGCTGGCACCATCTCTGGTTCCTGGCCTACGTCCTGGCGCTCACCTTCGCGGCTCTGCCCTGCTTCCTTTGGGCCCGCAGCGCCGAGGGCCGTCGCACGCTCGACCAGGCAGGTCGCGTGGCGGCGCGGTTCGGATTGCAGTGGCTGATGGTGCTGCCGCTCGCGTCGTCGATGCTGTGGCTGGCGCCGATCTCCTACAACACCAACGGCCTGATCGGCGACTGGCACGGGCTCGTCTACTACGGCGCGCTGCTGCTCTATGGCGCGTTCCTGTTCGGCTCGTCCGACATGCTTTTAGCACTGAACCGCCAGCGCTGGATGTCCTTCGCCGTCGGCGTCGCGGCCTACGGCGCCCTCTACGTCCTGTTCTTCGAGGGCACCGTGCGGCCCACCGTCGCCGATGCCGACCGACCCGCCTTCGCCCTCCTGTCGGCGGTGAACACCATGGCCTGGCTGTTCGCCATCATGGGCTTCGCCAACCGCCATCTGACCAGGCGCCCGGCCTTCCTCGGCGAGGCCACCGAGGCTGTCTATCCGTTCTATATCCTGCACCAGACCGTGACGGTGATCGCCGTCTACTGGCTGCTGCGTATCGGCGCGCCGCCCGTCGCCGGCTTCATCCTGGCCATGCTGGCCACGTTCATCGGCACCTCGGCGATTTACCTTGGACTTGTGCGTCCGCTCTCGTTCCTGCGGCCGCTCTTCGGCCTGAAGCTGGCCGATCGTCGGCCGATCGTCATGAGGCGTCAGCCGGGGTGACGATGCCGTTCTCGGTGACGATCATCTCCATCGCCACATCGTGGTCCTGCGGATAGATCGTGCGGATCGCCTGCTGCTCGTAGCCCACCCCGACGATCCAGGTTCGCCGGGGCAAGGCGGCGAGCGTGCGGTCGTAGAAGCCGCCGCCGTAACCCAGGCGGAAACAATGCGGGTCGAAGCCGACGACCGGCGCGATGACGATGTCGGGCGTCACGGCGATGCCGTGGGACGGCACGGGAATCTTCCAGACTCCCGGCTCGAGCGGCTCGTCGCGGCGCCAGCTGCGGAAGACCAGCGGCGCATGGCGGTGCACCACCACGGGCAGCGCCCCGACGGCGCCGCGTGCCTCCAGGCCCTTGAGCCACGATCGAAGGTCCGGCTCGCCGCGGAACGGCCAATAGGCGCTGATGATCTGTCCCGAAACATCGCCCAGCACCTGATCGAGCCATGCCTCGATCCGATGCGACAGGCGGCGGCGGTCGGCGGCGGGAACGGCAAGCCGGGCCGCGATCAGCGCTTCGCGCTCCGCCTTGCGCCAGCGCACGACATCGGGATCCATGATCCGCTCGCCGGTCAACGGATCGAACCTGTGCATGAGGCAGGGCGGGGAGGCGTACTCCTGCGCTGCTTCCGGCGACTCATTGTCGTTCACGGCCTTCATGGCGCAACGCTGGACAAGGCTCGGGCGTCGGTGGAATTGGCCAGCGTGATGTTGGCGACGTGCGACGACAGCATGTGGTGAAGATCGGCGCTGAGCGAGGCGTCCTCGACCGTCGGAAGCAGCTCGCGCAGCTTGCGCACGACCCAGCCCTGGCCGCGATTGAGGAAGGTGATGCGCTCGGCGATGTCGTCGATCGCCATCGCCTTTTCATAGAAGGCGCCCATGCGCGGCGAGGCCGTGCCGCCGAGCTCCCTGATCTGGCGCAGCAGCATCGCGCACCAGCGCGCTTCGTCGTGCTGGATATGCTGCATCAACTCCACGATCGTCGGATGGTGCGACTGGCGCGCCGTCTCGAGCGTCACCCGCGCGCCGGCGCGCTCGGCTTCAAGGAGCTCGTTCAGGGCTTCGACGAGATCGTGCTTGGCATTGTCCATGATGAATCAGCGTACTAGCCTGTTAAAAACTTGAAAAACGAAGAAAATCGGCCGTTGATATCGAGAAAATCGATATCAACCCGCGAGCGGTCCCATGGATACCGAGTTGGCGCGCACCTTTCTCACGGTCGTGGCGGCCGGCAACTTCGTCAGCGCCGCCGAGCGGCTGCATGTCACGCAGTCGACGATCAGCGCCCGCATCCACTCGCTGGAGGGCTCGCTGGGTTGCCGGCTGTTCGTGCGCAACAAGGGCGGCACGACGCTCACCGCCGAAGGCCGGCACTTCCAGAAATATGCTTCCACACTGGTGCGCACCATCGAGCAGGCGCGCCAGGAGATCGGCGTCGCCAAGGGCTTTCGCGGCGCGCTGACGATCGGCGGGCGGTTCGGGTTCTGGGAACAGTTCCTGACCCGGTGGCTCGCGGTGCTGCTGCAGCGAGCGCCCGACATCTCCGTGCGCGCGGAGATCGGCCTGGAGGCCGAGCTCATGCAGGGGCTCGTCGAGGGCCGCCTGGACGTAGGCGTGATGTACACGCCCGAGAGCCGCCCCGGGCTCAAGGTCGAGTTGCTGTTCGACGAGCGCCTCGTCCTCGCCTCAACCGACCCGCACGACAAGCCGGAGCCGGGCCCGGGCTATGTCTATGTCGATTGGGGGCCGGAGTTCTTCGCCAAGCACAGCGCCAGCTTTCCGAACTTCTTCGGCTCGGCGCTCACGACCAATACCGGCTGGCTCGGCCTGCAGCACGTGCTCGAACACGGCGGCTCGGGCTATTTCCCGATCCGTCTGCTGCGGCCGCACCTGCAGAGCGGCAAGCTGGCGCTGATTTCCGGCGGACCGGAATTCGTGCTCTCCGCCTACGTCGTCTATCCCGTCGACGCCGCGCCCGACGTGATCACGCCTGCGCTCGAGGTCATCCGCGAGGCTGCCGCGCTGGAAGGCCTGTCGGCGACGCGCGTCGATTAGGGTTCATTTCTCCCCAGCGAAGCTGGGGAGGTGTCAGCGTCATACGCTGACGGAGGGGTCATGAGCGCCAACGCTGTGGCTCATGACCCCTCCGCCCGCTTCGCGGGCACCTCCCCACGCGGAGCGCGGGGAGGGAGTGGTCTAAACTGCGCCGCCTGAATCCTTTTCGCCTGCCCAATCGTCTTGGATCGAGAGGTGGCCGGAATGGAAACAATCGCGACGTGCCAATGCGGCAAGGTGAAGGTAGAGGCAATCGGCCGGCCGATTCTGGCCGCCTCCTGCTACTGCACGAGCTGCCAGGACGCCGGATATCGGCTCGAGAGGCTGGCGTCGGCCCCGCCGGTGCTCGATAGCGACGGCGGAACGAACATGATCCTTTATCGCAAGGATCGGGTGCGGTGCGTGACCGGACGCCGGCATCTCGAAGAGCATCGACTCGAGCCCGATTCTCCCACCCGGCGGGTCGTTGCCACTTGCTGCAACTCGGCGATGTTCCTCGACTTCACCAAGGGACACTGGGTGTCGATGTACCGCAACCGTTTTGCGACGCGGGCGCCGCCAATCGAAATGCGGGTCATGACGGGGGAGCGGCGCGTCGGCGTTGGGCTTCCTGACGACGTGCCGAACCATCGCGGCCACTCCGCCAAGTTCATGCTGAGGCTGCTCGCTGCCTGGATTGCAATGGGCTTCCGCCGGCCCCAAAGCCTGTCGGCGACGCAGGCCGACTAACGCTTCGCGCTTTTCGGATTGTGCGCGGCGTACAGCAGGATGATGCGACCAGACTCCATCCTGATCTCGCGTTGACGCACCATGCCGGCCTTCTCCAGCGAGCGCTGACTTGGGCCATTGTCCGACCGGGTGAGAGCGACGACGCGATCCAGCTTCGCGACCTCGAAGGCGAAGGCCAGCGAGGCGCGGGCGAGCTCGGGCCCGTAGCCCTTGCCCTGCGCCTCGGGCGCGAAGGCCAGGCGAATCGCCACGCCGTAGTCGCCGGTGTGCACGCGCAGCCCGCTCAGCCCGACCAGCCGCCCGGTTGTGCGTTCGGTCGCCGTCCAGCTGCCGAAGCCGAGCGCCGGCCATTCGGCCTCGTAGTTGGCGACCAGGGCGTCGCTTTCGGCGCGGCTCAGCACGCCGTGCTGAAGAAGATTCATGACGCGCGCATCGGCGTGCAATACCGCCAGTCGGTCCGCATCGGCCATGGTGATGGGGTGCAAATCAAGCCGTTCCGTGAGGAGGTGATGACGGTTCAAGACGGGTCCTTGCCGGTGCCGGTCGCCGGCCTATAAAGTCGGCAACAGGGCGGCCCGCAAGGAGGATCACATGGCAACCGAAATCGTCATCGCGAGTGCTGCGCGCACACCGATCGGCTCGTTCAACGGCGCGTTCGGCGCCGTGCCCGCCCACGACCTCGGCAAGGTCGCCATCAAGGGCGCGCTCGATCGCGCCAAGGTGAAGCCCGAGGAAGTCGACGAAGTCATCATGGGCCAGATCCTGAGCGCCGCTCAGGGCCAGAACCCGGCCCGCCAGGCCGCCGTCAATTCCGGCATCCCGGTCGAGAAGACCGCTCTCGGCATCAACCAGCTCTGCGGCTCGGGCCTGCGCGCCGTCGCTTTCGGCTGGCAGGCGATCAGGAACGGCGACGCCTCGATCATGGTGGTCGGCGGCCAGGAGAGCATGAGCCAGGCGCCGCACGCCGGCTACATGCGCGACGGCACCAAGATGGGCGAGTTCAAGATGATCGACACCATGCTGAAGGACGGCCTGTGGGACGCC
>JACPOB010000169.1 GCA_016185145.1 Rhodospirillales bacterium
CCAGTGGCGCGTCATATCTTCCGGACCGCGAGCTTCCCGCTCGCTCATGATTCATGAGCGAGCTGGAAGCTCGCGGGCCGGGAGGGCATGAGAAGACGCGCCACTGGAGTGGCGCGCGCCCGGCGCTAAGACAAGAAACCTAGCTTCTGCGGCTGACGCAGGCCGAAGTCGCGTTGCTGGCCCCAGCAGCCCTGCGCCACCGTCGCAAACACGCTGCGGAAGTCGACGGTATGCTTGAGGTCGCCGTCGGTGAGGTCCGACAGCGCCGGATAGGCGCCGTGCAGGCCGCCCTTCACGCCGCCGCCCATCACGAACAAGGGCGCCGCCGTGCCGTGGTCAGTGCCGCCGCTGGCGTTCTGTTTGACGCGACGGCCGAACTCCGAATAGGTCATCAGCACCACGTCGTTCCACCGGTCGGCGGCGATCAGGTTCCGGCGCAGCGTTGCGAGGTTGGCCGCCAGGAAGCCCAACAGGCGTTCGTGCGGCTGAACCTGGTTGGCGTGGGTGTCGAAGCCGCCCAGCGCCGCCTTGATCGCCACCACCGGCACGCGCGCGGTGATCACGCGCGTGGCGAGCTCGAACTGGCGGCCGAGCAGCACTTCCTGCGGATAGGCCTCCACGGGTGCCGCCGCGGCGCGCAGCTTGTCGGCCAGGCCCTTGGCTGCCGCGTTGATCTCATGGCGCACCGCAAGCAGATGGCGCAGGGCCGGATTGCCGCCGTCGTTGATGCCGCCAGCGTCCTTGAGCGCATGGGCCTGACGCAAAAAATTCTCGGCATCCTGCATGACGATGGTGCGCAGCTCCGGCCCGGTGCTGGGCAACGCGTTGGTGTCGACGACGATGCTGTCGACCCCGACGCCCCTGGGCAGCACGGCGCCCTTGAAAGCCTGGGCGATCCAGCCCTCGCTCAGGGTCTGATTCGAGGCCGAGGCGGTGTCCCAGATCTCGATCGAGCGAAAGTGCGAGCGGTTGGGATAGGGATAGCCCACACCCTGCACGATCGCGAGATCGCCCGCCTTCCACGATTCCATCAAGGGCTCGAGCTTGTTGTGCAGCCCGACCTTCTCGTCGAGGTGGATGGTGTGGTCGCGCGCGACGCCGATGCCGGGGCGCAGCTCGCGGTACTTGGGATCGGCGTAGGGAATGACGGTGTTCAGCCCGTCATTGCCGCCCTTGAGTTCGATCAGCAGGAGGATGCGGCCCATGGCGCCCTCACTTCAGCTGGTAGGCGGTATCGAGCATCGCCGCCGCCACCGTGGCGCCGGGCGAACGCGCCGGATCGACCGTGTCGATCGGCGCGCGCGGCAGCAGCGCGCGCAGCAAGGTCGCGGAGTCCACGCCGGAAAGCGACGGGCCGAGCTTGGCCTCGTCGCCGGCATAGCGCAGGCTGCGCCCTTCGACCGGCCGCGGCTCGGCCGCCGGCTGAGCCATCTGCATGGCGCCCTCGTCCGACCGCATCGGCAGCTGCTCGCGGCGCTCGATGCGCCGATTGCGCGGGCTCGACATCATCGCGCCTTCCATCGACGCCACGGTCGTCGCCTCGACGATGCGGCGCAGGAACTGCTGGCGCAGCAGCAGCGTGTAGGTGCTGATCCAGCTCTCGCCGCCCGCCCAGCCTTTGACGTTGGGCGGATCGAACGGCATCTGGCCCAACCCCTGCATCATGCGCACGAGCTGGGTCTTCTCCGGCACCGGCAGGCCGAGCAGATGGACCGTGCCCACGATCAATTCGACCGGCGACTTGATCAGCGCGCCGCGGTTGGCCGGATCGCGGAACTGCGCCGACAGCAGGATCGCGCGCATCAGCGGCTTCAGCTCGTAGTTGGCGCGGAAGCCAGCCGCCAGCTTCCTGACCTCGGCGGTATCGGGCTTCAGCGACACGAACTCGCGCCACAGCTTCTCGACGATGGTCTCGGCCGTGCGCGGATGCTTCAGCAGGATGGCGATGATCGCGTCGCCGTCGAAGCGCCCGGTCTGGCCCAAAAACGTCTTCTCGCCGCCGTCATGCTCGTTGTCGCGTGTCTTGAAATGGCCGGTCTGGCGGTCGACCGTCCAGCCGGTGAAGGCGCGGGCGGCGGCCTTGATGTCGGCTTCGCTGTAATGGCCCTCGCCCAGGGTGAAGAGCTCGAGAAGCTCGCGGGCGAAATTCTCGTTCGGCTGCCGCGCCACGCTGCGCATGCCGTCGAGGTAGATCAGCATCGCCGGATCGCGCGCCACCTCCTTCAGGAGCGCGGCGAAGTTGCCCAGCCCCTCGCGGCGGAACAGCGCGTTCTGGCGGAACAGCGACGGCGGGAACCGCACCTTCATCAGCGAAGACGTGAAGTGGTTGTGCCAGAACAGCACCATGCGCTCGGTGAGCGGCTGGTCGGTGGCCAGCATCTCCTCGATCCACCAGTTGCGCAGCTCGCGGCCCTGCTCCTGCAAGGGCCGCTCGGGCTGCAACGGCTTGCCGTCGACACCGGTCTTCTTCGCCTCGGCCGCCTCGGCCCTCGCGGTCTGCACTTGCCGCTGCAGCTCCGCCGGGCCCTCGTTCAACCAACCCGGCGGCGGCGTGACGGCGTCTCGACGCACGCCGGCCAGCAACCGATCGACGGTGGCGACATAGTCCTGCGCCTCGAGTGCGCGGATCTCCGCCGGCGTCGCGCCGAAGGTGGTGCGCGACAGGAGATGCCGCGCCTCGTCGAAATCCATCGTCGCGGCGGCATGGCCCGGCCGTGGCGGCCACAGGCCGGCGGACAACGCCGCTGTACCGACCACGAACCCTCGCCGACCAATTGGCGCGACCATGGGATGTCTCCTACTGCGGTGGACGCGGTGGCGGTGGCGGCGGTGGCCCGCCCGGCGGGCGTGACCACGGGCTGGCCAGGAGGCGATCCACGAGGATCTGGTGCATCTTCACGCGCTGCTCGGGATTGAGCTGAGCTTCCAACTGAACCAGCGCGCGCAACGTCTCCTTCTGCTGGTCGGCGCGCAGGTCCCCGAGCTTGTCGATCAGCGGATCGAGGCGCGACTGATCGAGCGGAATGCGACGGTACTCGGCGACGATCTGCTCGCGCAGGCGTTGCATCTCGTGCGAACGATCGCGCCGCACCTGGGCATGTTGCTCGAACGCACCGCTCAATTCCTGACGTTGCCCGGGTGCGAGGTTGAGATCGCGAGCCACCGCCTCCAGGGCGCTCAGCCGGCCACCCGGCGGCGGTGGCGGCGGCGGCATGCGCTGCTCGAACGTCGCGGGCGCGATCCAGCCGCGGAAGACGAAGCCCGCGACGAAGAACCCGTTCAGCAGCACCGACAGGGCCAATGCCACCGTGATCAGCCGCGGCATGTCAGATGCCGTCCGAGACCAGGAATTCGGTCAGTTCGTTCGACGTGTCGCTCTGCGTGGTGCTGGCGTAGCGCTCCTGCGCCATCGATTCGCCGAGGCCACCGCCCAGCATGAAGCCGGAAATGGCGATGACCACCGCGGCCGTCATCGTCGCCAGGCGCGGCAAGGCAAAGCGCCGGTCCCTGGCGAACAGCCAGTCGAACAGCCCGACGCGCGCTGGGCGCTGCTCGACCTCGAAGCCGACCAGCGCCTTGGCGCGCACTTCCAGGCGCGCCGGCGCCGCCGGCAGCGGTCGGCCCAGCAGGTCGCTGAGTTCCAGGGCGGCGCGGCGCATCTCGGGATCAGCCGCCACGGCTGCCTCGATGCGGGCTGCGTCCGTCTCCGACAAACGGCCTTCCAGCCATGAGGCGAAGTCGAGATCCGACACGGCCCCAGGCGCCACGGTGCGATCCGCGGCGAGGCTTCGCCACAGCTCCCTGTCGCTCTCGGTGGGACGTTCCGTGCTCATTGCGCTCTCCTGCTGCAGATTACGTCAGAAACCTATCCGGCATCCCCTGCCAAAGGCGTTTCTACTGGGGTTCTTTCTGGAAGTGGGCCCGCAACCGCAGCAGCGCCTTATGGTGGGTACTGCGAACGGTCTGGGCATCGATCTTGAGAAGCTGGGCAACTTCCGACACGTCCTTCTCCTCGTCATAAAGACATTTCAGGACCAGCATCTGACGCTCGGTCAGAAGTCCTTGAGGAATCTTGATTTTTTCCACATGGCGGTCCTCGACCCCCAGATTGGCCTCGGGAACGTCATCCAGCGGCGTGGTCGCCTGGCGCCGCCGGCGAGCGTGATCCACAGCGGCCGACCGGGCAACCACCGCCAGCCACGTCGACAGGCCGGCGCGCGCCGGATCGTAGGTTTTCAACAGTCGATAGTCATTGGCACACAGGCGTACGAACACGTCCTGCGCGGCATCCATTACATCCTCTTCGCTCAGACGGTATGAAGCGAGCGTCCGGCGCACGACGGCATTGATCAAAGGCGCGGCCGCGGTGACGAAGCTGTCCCATGCGCGTTTGTTGCCCGTCACGAGCGTCCGCAGGTCGATCTGGTTCAGTTCCGCCACGCCCGCGTTCTTTCTCGGCCCGTCCGCCCTGCAGTGTAACAGGGTTTGTGGCCATTTCAGGCCTTCATCCCGAGCGAAGCCACCCGTAGGGTGGCGTAGTCGAGGGACCTCTTTTTGTCGAGGCATCGACAAGAACAGGTCCCTCCGCTTCGCCTCGCTTCGCGAGGCTCCGGTCGGGATGACGGCATATAGTGGGGAGTATCGATGAGCGAGTCGCTGACCAAACAGTGGAAAGTCACCAAGCAGGCGGTGCGCGGCAAGGGCGTCGTCGTCGCGCAGAACTGCAGGGCTGCTGAGGTCGGCGCAGAGATCCTGCGCAAAGGCGGCAACGCCATCGACGCGGCGGTCGCCACCGGCATGGCGATCGGCGCGCTCGAGCCCTGGATGAGCGGCATCGGCGGCGTCGGCTTCATGACCGTCTGGAGCGCCAAGGAGCAGCGCGCCTGGACGGTCGACTACGGCCCGATCTCGGCCAAGAAGCTCGATCCGTCGAACTACAAGATCGTCGGCCCCGGCCCGGCCAATCCCTTCGCCTGGCCCGACATCCTCGAGCAGAGGAACGAGGTCGGCTACCACTCGATCGCCGTGCCCGGCATGGTCGCCGGCCTCGCCAAGGCACTGGAGCGCTTCGGCAGCCTGAAATGGCAGGACGTGATGGCCCCAGGCACCGCGCTCGCCAAGCGCGGCATGGAGCTCGACTGGTACATGCAGGTCATGCTGGCCCAGGGCGCGCGCGACCTCGCCAAGTTTCCCGCCTCGCGCGCCGCCTATCTGTGCGACGACGGCCGCGTGCCGATGATCGACTGGCAGGCCAACGTCCGCTACCTGAAGCTCGGTAATCTCGGCGAGACCTATCAGCGGCTCAGCGACGGCGGCCCGCGCGAATACTACGAAGGCAAGCTGGCGCACGACATCGCGGGCGACCTGCAGGCCGGCGGCTCGGCCATCTCCTACGACGATCTCGCCGCCTACGAGGCGCGCATCGTCGAGCCGCTGTCGTTCCAACACGGCGACGCCGTCATCAACGTCGCCGGCGGCCTCACCGCCGGGCCGACGCTTCATCGCACGATCGAGCTTGCCGGCACGAAGACCAGGGGCAAGGGCGCGCCCGATGCCGACTTCTTCCTCGCCATCGCCGAGGCCATGCACCAGGCCTACCAGGAGCGGCTCAAGGGCCTGGGCGACAAGCCGACCAACACCTGCACCACGCATTTCTGCGCCGCCGATTCGGAAGGCAACATGGTGGCGCTGACCCAGACCTTGATGTCCCTGTTCGGCTCCAGCGTGATGCTGCCCAAGACCGGCATCACCATGAACAACGGCATGCTGTGGTTCGATCCCGAGCCCGATCGGCCGAACTCGATCGCGCCGGGCAAGCGGCCGTTGTGCAACATCTGCCCGGTGGTGGTGACCCGCAACGGCAAGCCATGGTTCTGCATCGGCGCCTCGGGCGGCCGGCGCATCGTGCCGGCAGTCACGCAGCTTTCGCTGATGCTGATCGACCGCGGCATGGACGCCGAGGCGGCCTTCCACCAGCCGCGCATCGACGTCTCGGGCGTCGGCCCGATCCGCGTCAATCGCGAGCTGCCCGATGCCGTGAAGAAGGCGATTGCGGGCAAGCTGCCGATCGTCGAAGTTGCCAACCAGGTTTCGCCCCTGGGCTTTGCCAACCCGTCGTGCATCGTGCGCGACCCTGCGAGCGGAGAGCTGACCGGCATGAACGAGGTGATGTCGCCATGGGCTGGCGGCGCAGCGCAGTAACCGCCCTCGCCGCGTTCATCGCGGCGCCGATAGCGGCGTCGGCGCAGGACGTGCGCCTTCCCGTGCTGGTGCCGCTGACCGGCTTCGTGGCTCTGGAAGGCACCAGCCAGAGGAACGGCGCCCTGCTGGCCGCGAGCCAGCTCAAGGACGTCACCCTCAAGCCCGACATGCTCGACACCCAGGCCACTCCGGAAGCGGCCGTCACGGCGTGGGAGCGCGTCATGGGCGGCGCGACCTCGCCCGCCGTCGTCGGCCCGATCCTCGGCACGCAGATGCTGGCCCTGCTGCCGCTCGCCCAGCAGCGCGGCGTGCCGCTGCTCACGATTTCAGGGACAGCGCGCCTCGGCGAGCTCGGCAATCCCTGGTTCTTCCGCTTCTTTCCCAGCGACGCCACGGTGAAGGTGGCGCACGCGCGCTACGTCGTGGAGAAGCTCTCGGCCAAGCGGCCGGCGGTGATCTACCAGAGCACGGCCTACGGCCAGTCGGGACGCGAGCAGCTCGCCAAGACGCTGACCGAGCTCAAGGCGCCGCCGGTGCTGGAAGAGAGCATCGCGCCTACGGTCAACGACCTCGCGCCGGCGCTGCTGCGGGCGAAGAACGCCAACGCCGACGTCATCGTGCTGCACCTGCATGCCGCCTCGACCGTGCTGGCCGTGCGCCAGGCGCGCCAGCTGCTGCCCAACGTGCCGATCGTCGCCGGCTCGGCGATGCACCAGCCCGCCACGGCGGCGCTGCTCGAGCCCGCCGAGCTGAAGGGCGTTTGCGCCGAGACTGCGGCGTCGCCGATCTCGGCGACGTCGGGACCGATGCGCGCCTTCCTCGACGCCTATCGCGCCGCCTACAAGAGCGAGCCGGACGCCTTCGCGGCTGCCCAGTTCGATGCAGTCGGCATGCTGGGCCAGAGCGTCGCGGAGCTGCGCAAGGCAGGCCAGCCTGTGACGCCGAAGGCGGTTCGCGATCGCCTGGCAAGCGACACCTATCACGGTGTCGTGACTACCTATCGCTCGGACGGCAAGGGCAACATGGCCCACGAGGCCGAGATCGTCTGCTTCGACGGCACGGATCGAGTCCCCAAGCCGGCCGCGCGCTACACGATACCGCCACGCTCCTGACTGCAACTACCAGGCGATTTCGGCGTTTGCTTGTGGGGTAGTTTACCCCAAGGAGCCGACCGATGCGTTCAGCCCGTGTACTGGGCGTCTTGCTGGCACTCTGTGCGGCAGTTCCGGCCGACGCCCGCGAATTCCGTTCCTCCGACATCTATCCTTTCGATTATCCGACAGTCCAAGCCGTCGTCCAAGTCGACAAGATCATGCGCGAGCGCAGCGGCGGCAAGCTCGGCATCACGGTGCTGGGCTACGACGATCGCGATTCGGAGAACTACACCGCCGCCCAGGTCCGCAACGGCCAGCTCGACATGGCGCGGATCAATCTCGGGGTATTGAACAACATCGCTCCGATGACATCGGTGCTCTCCCTTCCCTATCTCTTCAAATCGAAGGAGCACGCGCGGCGCGTCCTCGACGGTCCGATCGGAGAGGAAATCCTCGCCAGCCTCGAGGCGCAGGGTCTGATCGGACTGTGCTTCTACGACGGCGGCCCGCGACACATGTACAGCAGCAAGAAGCCGATCCGCACGCCGGCCGACTTGTACGGCCTGCGCGTGCGCGTGCAGCAGGCCGACGCCTGGGCCAGCATGTTCCGCGCGATCGGCGCCGATCCGGTCGCCGTGCCGACCGATCGCGTCTACCTCACGCTGCAGTCCGGCGTGCTCGACGCCTCGGAGCACAACTGGCCTTCCTACGTCTCGCAGCGCCACTATCAGGTCGCGCCCTACTTCAGCATGACCGGCCATTCGATGTCGCCGGCGGTCCTGGTGTTCTCGAAGCGCGTATGGGACACGCTGAAGCCCGACGAGCAGGCAATCATCCGCAGCGCCGCGAAGGAATCCGTTCCCCTGATGCGCCGGCTGTGGGACGACTACGAGACGGCAGGGCGCCGGACCGTCGAAGCGGCCGGCGGCGTCATCGTGACCGATGTCGACAGGAAGGCGTTCGCCGACAGGCTCGTGCCGCTCTACTCCACCGCCGTCGACAACGATCAGGTGCTCTCCCTGGTGCGACGCATCCAGGCCGACGAGTCGCTGGAGCAATCCGAACGGCCGAAGGACTGAGTCAGCCGCCGTCGAGCGCGACGCGTGCGACCGGCAGGGCCAACCCGGCGACATCGACTCGCGTGCGAAAGACGCTGCCGCAATTCTCATGCGGGCCGCCGCGCGAGCCGGTGACGATGTAGAGGTCCCTCAGGTCGTCGCCACCGAAACAGAGGCTGGTGACCATCGGCAGGGGGACCGCGATGTCCTGGCGATGGCTGCCGTCGGCGTTGAACACCGCGACGCGGCCGCCATGAGCATCGGCAACCCAGACCGAGCCGTCGCTCGCCACCTTGAGGCCGTCCGGCACATTCGCCTCGCCCAGCGAGGCAAACTTACGCCACGGCCCGACCGAACCGTCGGGCGCGACGTCATAGACCCGCACCAGCGGGGCGCGCGCATCGCTGTGGTAGAGGCGCTTGCCGTCGGGCGAAAAGCCCAGGCCGTTGGTCAGCAGCACGCCATCGGACAGGGTGCGCATGCTGCCGTCGAGGTCGATGACGTGCAGATGGCCGGGCTTGGGCGTCTCGCCGCCGAACACGCGGAAGGCCAGGGAGCCGACATAGATGCGGCCGGCGGCATCGGTGGTGAGATCGTTGAAGCCGGTCGAACCGGGGATGGCGTCGAGCGACAGCAGCGAGCGGGTCGTGCCGTCGGCCAGCGAGGCGCAGGCGATGTCGCGGCCGCCGACGATCAACCCGCCCGATTCGTGCAATGCCATGCCGCCGATGCCGCGCCGCTTCGGGACGGCCAGCGTTATCTGGCCGGCGCGATCGAGAAGGTGCACGCCGCCATTGATGACGTCGCTGAAATAGAGGCCGCGGCCGGGATCCCATACCGGTCCCTCGATCAGGCCATAGCCGGTTGCAACGCGCTGCACGGCGTCCTCCCTTATGCTCCCGCGGACCGCTAGGTTAGCGCCGATGAAGATCGCGACCTACAACATCAACAACGTCAACCGCCGCCTGGCGAACCTGCTCGGCTGGCTGAAGCGGGCGCGGCCCGACATCGTCTGCCTGCAGGAACTGAAGGCTGCTGACGAAGCCTTCCCGCAGGCCGACCTGCGCAAGGCCGGCTACCACGCGCTGTGGCGCGGCCAGAAGACCTGGAACGGCGTCGCCATCCTCAGCCGCAAGCCGCCGGTCCTGACCCGTGATGCGTTGCCCGGCGACGCCGGCGACCTGCAGAGCCGCTACATCGAGGCGGCGATCGATGGTCTGCTGGTCGGCTGTCTCTATCTTCCCAACGGCAATCCGCAGCCCGGGCCGAAATTCAAGTACAAGCTCGACTGGCTCAGCCGCCTGCAGGTGCACGCCAGGAAGCTGCTGAAGAGCGGCGCACCGGTCGTGCTGGCAGGCGACTACAATGCCGTGCCGACCGATTTCGACATCTATTCCATGAACTCCTGGAAGGACGATGCGCTGGTCCAGCCCGAGACGCGCGCGGCCTACGCCAAGCTGGTCGCCCAGGGCTGGACCGACTCGCTCCGAACGCTGTTTCCCGACAAGCCGATGTACACCTTCTGGGACTACAAGCGTCGACGCTGGGAACGCGACGCCGGCTTGCGCATCGATCACCTGCTGCTGTCGCCCTCGCTCGCAGGGCGCCTCAAGAAGGGCGGCGTCGACCGCGACGAGCGCGGCCGCGAAGGCGCCAGCGACCACGCCCCGGCCTGGATCGAGTTGCGGTAGTCTTGCCGCCTCCGGCTCGCTCATGGTCTTCGTCTTCTGGACCGCGAGCCTCCGGCTCGCTCATGAACCATGAGCGAGCCGGAGGCTCGCGGTCCGGAAGAGCATGAATCATGAGCGGAGTCACACGCCCATCCGGATGTCTGAAATGACCGGCAGGTGGTCCGATATCCGGCGCGCTTCGGGGTCGGTGCGGCTGGCCACCAGCGCCGTGCGCGGCCAGAGATAGACCCGGTCGAGATGGAACAATGGGCATGCCGACGGGAAGGTGCGATGGCGCGTATAGCCCGGCAACACCCGTCCCAGGCTGCGACGGACCGAGCCCGCCCACATCCAGTCGTTGAAGTCGCCCAGCGCCACCGTGGTCATACGCAGGTTGCCCAGCATCTTCAGCAGCGTCACCGCCTGGCTGTGGCGCTCGCGGAAGCTCAGGCCAAGGTGCGTGGCTATCACGCGCAACGGCCCGCCCGGCGTCTGGATGTCGCTGCAGATCGCCCGCCGCGGCTCGCGCTCGGGGAACGACAGGTCGTGGATCTCGGTGTTGGCCATCGGCCAGCGACTGATCAGCGCCTGGCCGTACTCGCCGTCGGCCGTCGTCACGGTCTTGGCGCCGATGCCGTGATTGCCAAGCGATTCCTGCAGCACCTTGAACGGGTCGTCGACATGCGCCTCGCGGGCGCGACGCGAATCGATCTCCTGCAGGGCGACGATGTCGGGACGGTGGCGCTGCACCAGGGCGACGACGCGCTCGAGGTCGAAGCGCGGGTTGCGGCCGACGGCGCCATGGATGTTCCACGTCATGACGCGGACCACTTGACCGGCCGTCGGGCTCACGCGCGTTTTCCGCGGCGCCCCAGCAGGGCCTGCGCTGCAACAGCGAGCCCGATCAGGCCGACGACACAGAGGACCAGGATCGCAATGTCTGACACACTCGGCTCGGCCAGGATCCTGACAATGCGGTCGCCCATGATCGACAGCAGCACCAGGCCGGGCAGCATGCCGATCATCGTGCCGACCAGGAAATCGACGAAGCGGATGCCGCTCGCCCCGGCCGCGAGATTGACCAGCGTGAAAGGCACCACCGGCAGCAGGCGGAAGGTCACGACCGCCAGCAGGCCGCGCTTGCGCACGCCTTCGAGGCCGTGCCGCCAACGTTCGCCCAGCATGCGATAGAGAGCCTCGCGGCCGAGCCGGCTGCCGATGAGGAACATGACCACGCCGCTGCTCACGGTGCCGGCGCCGCCGTAGAGGATGCCGAGCCATGGTCCGAAGACGGCGGCCGTCGTCAGGATCAGGAGGTTGAGCGGAAAGACGATAGCGCCCGCCAGCACGAACACGGTGACGACGACCACGATCGCCCAGGGCTCGCCGCGCACGCTCTTCAGGACCGTACGGACGTTGTCGGACGTCACCAGCGCCGAAAGCGGCGTGTAGCGCCACGCCAGTGCGATGCCGAGGACGACCAGGGCGCAGGCAAGCGCCACCAGCAGCGGCCGCAGGCGCGCCACCAGATGGCGCGCCAACCGTTCCGGCCGGATCGGCCGCGGCGGATCGGCGAGGCGCTCGACCACGCTGGACAGGCCGCTTTCGTCGGGCTCGCCGTCGTCGATCGGGCGCAAGCTGTGCCCGTCGGCGCTGAGCGTGTCGGCCGCCCGCACCAATGAACCGTGTTGCGCCAGGAACGCCGCCACGTCGGCGGCTTTGACGCCGCAATGCTCGCCCAGAAGGCGGTTGCGGATGTCGAGGATGACCGCCCGCTCCCGATCGGTGCGCCCTTCGATGGCGAGGTCGCATTCGGTGTCGGCGCCCATCGAGCGGTTGTTCATGTTGGCCGAGCCGACGCGCAGGAAGCGGTCATCGACCACCATGATCTTGGAATGGATCATGGTGTCGGTCGCCCGGCCGCCCTGCTCCACCGCCGGATAGAGCAGGCGCACGCGATCGCCGCCGGCGGCGCGGACCTGCCGCCAGAAGCGGATGCGACCGTTGCGCATGGTGTGCCGCTCGACCCACGAATCGTGGCTGCGTGGCGCCACGATCACCACTTCGAGACCGGGGCGATCGCGCAGGCGGTTGGCCAGCCGATCGGCGATCAGCGACGAGCTCAGGAACTGGTTCTCGATGTAGATATCGCGCTCGGCCAGATCGATCGAATCGACGAACAGCGTCTCGGCCTCGCGCACCTCGTCGCCGCCATCATAGCGCGGCTGGGTGCGGGCAATGCCGACATCGACGTCGGTGAAATCCGCGCGCACCGACTCAGGCCATGGATCGCGGTGCGGCTCGACCTGCGGCTTGCCGCCGTTGGCACGACACCAGCGCTCGCGCGCCAGCAGCGCCAATGCATGCGCCGCCGCGCCATCGACCATCATCTGGACGTCGTGGAACGGCCGGTAGGGATGGCCCGAGGGATCGACGCGATGGCTGTTCTCCGCCGAATGGGCGGTGGTGTCCCAGCGGCGGATCGTGAGATCGAGACCGCCGGAGAAAGCCACCGCATCGTCGACCACCACGATCTTCTGATGCTGCGAGCTGCCGAAGGGCACCGAGTTGTCGATGCAGAGCGTCACGCGCTCCGACGTCCGCCAGCCCAGCGACAGGCGCGGCAGCAGCTCGCGCTCGCCGGCATAGAGCAGCGAATAGTCCCACAGCAGGAGATGGACACGCAGGTCGGGACGGGTCTGCACCAGTTCGTTCAGGAAGTCGGCGAAGCCGCTGGCAAAGCCGTCCGCCGGACGGCCGTCGGCGCCGACCAGCGGCGTGCGGCTGTCGATGTCCCAGCCGACCACCAGGATACTGCGCTCGGCCTTCAGGCAGGCGCCGCGGACGGCCTCGAAGAAGGCGGCGGCGTCGACCAGGACTGCAGCCCGGTTGGCCCTCTCGATCCGCCAGACATTGTGATTCGCCCGCAGAAAACTCATCGCCCCTCAACGTGCAGGCCGGCAAATGGTTGTCCAGCGCAATTGACGGCGCAGCGCCAGCCGAGGGAAGCTATAGTGAAGGCGCGCTGAGGAATCGTGAAGGGAGATGGGCAAATGGCTTACAAGATCCTGCTGCTGGGGGCGTCCTACGGCTCGCTCCTCGCGTCGAAAATGCTGTTCGGCGGCCATTCGATCCACCTCATCTGCCTGCCGGCCGAAGCCGACCTGATCAACCAGGAGGGCTTCAAGGTCCGCCTGCCGATCCGCGGCCGCAAGGACCCCGTCCTGCTCGAATCGCGCAAGCTGCCCGGCAAGGTGACCGCCGGCGGCGTGGCGGGCGTCAACCCGGCCGACTACGACCTGATCGGCCTCGCCATGCAGGAGCCGCAATATCGCGTGGACGGCGTGCGCCAGCTCCTCGACGCCGTCGGCAAGTCGAAGGTGCCGTGCATGTCGATCATGAACATGCCGCCGCTCGCCTATCTGCGGCGCATCCCCGGCCTCGATTGCGACAAGCTCAAGCCCGCCTACACCGACGCCTCGGTGTGGGACAGCTTCGACCCCGAGCGCATCACGCTGAACAGTCCCGACCCGCAGGCGATCCGGCCGCCGGAGGAGAAGGTCAACTTCCTGCAGGTGACTCTGCCGACCAACTTCAAGGTCGCGCGCTTCAAGGACGACAAGCTGACCGGCATCCTGAGCCAGCTCGAGAAGGACGTCGAGGCGGCGCGCTTCGATACGCCCGAGGGCAAGATCGAACTGCCGGTCAAGCTCAGGGTCTACGACTCGGTGTTCGTGCCGCTGGCCAAATGGGCGATGCTGCTGGCCGGCAACTACCGCTGCGTCACCGAGGACGGCATGCGCACGGCGCAGGAGGCCGTGCACAGCGACATCGAGACCTCACGCTCGGTCTACAACTTCGTGCTCGATCTCTGCGTCAAGCTCGGCGCCGACCCGAAGGACCTGGTGCCGTTCGAGAAGTACGCCGCCGCCGCCCAGAGCCTGGTGCGGCCGGCGTCGGCGGCGCGCGCGCTGAACAACGGCGTGCCCTTCATCGAGCGCGCCGACAAGCTCGTGCAGCTCATCGCCCGCGAGAAGGGTCTCAGCCATCCCGAGATCGACCGCGGCGTGGCCCTGGTCGACCGGCGGCTCGAGGCCAACCGCAAGAAGGCGGCGGCTGCCTAGCGATCGCGTTCGCCGCGTGGCCCACCGACCGGCGACAGTCGGCCCTAGTGCCTGCTGGGCGTAGGCGTCTCGAAGGATGGCAACAAAGGCGATGTAGCCTACCCTTCGAAACGGCAAGCGCGCATCTAGTCCGACAGCACCTCCACCCTCGCCCACAGGACGGGATTGCGCGCACTCGACGCGTCATCCCGGCCAACCGCATCGATTGCGACGACCCTCAGCCGGGTCCCCGACGGCAGCGTGTGCTTGATGGCGGATTGCAGCCTGCGGCCGTCGATGCCATCGCCGCGCAGGAACTTCGCGGTCTTGGTGCGCAGGCATTGGTTCATTACCACCTTGGTCAGCGGCTCCTCGACCTTGAAGCTCGAACCGGCATTGAGCTCCGGCGTTTCGAAGTCGATCGATCGCGTGCCGCTGTCGGAAACAACCCATTTCTTGAGGCTGACGTCGATGCCTCCGAGGAAGATCCAGCCTTCCATGGATTTGGTTGCCGCCGCACAAGGCGCTGCCGACGTTGTCGTTGGACTCGACGCAGCGGCCGCCGAGGTGGCGGCGGTCGCCGTCGACGTGGATGAGGCCGTCGCAATCGGCACGGCCGTCGTCGACGCCGACGCGGTCGATGCCGTCATGGGAAGCCCCGCCACCGTGCCGAGCGTCGCATAGGCCCGGCGAACCTTGTCGTAGTCGGGAATGAGGCTGGCCTCGTCCAGGAGCTTCAGCTTCCGCAGCACCTTGTCGACATCGTCGTTCTCCATTGCCTTCTGGATCAACGCCGCCTGGTATTGTCGCAGCGACTCCGACGGCAGGCTTTTGATCTTGCTTTCGATCTCCGTGTAGTCCTGTCCCGCCAGCTTCCTCGCCAGTTCGTTGGTGTCCGAGATCATGCCCGTGAGGTTGAGCAGGTTGAGCTTTGCCATCACGACGTTGGGGTCGTTGTGCTCGAAGGCCTTCACCAGCAACGCCGCCTCGCGCTGCCTGGTCTCTTCGGCGAGGCGCCGGTCCTTGGTGATCCAGTCCGAGACGGCATTGGAAAGCAGCCCGACAAAGACGGCGATCGCCGACACGACGATCGGGCTCTTGAAGAGCGATCCCTCGCGTTCCTTAAGAGCCAGCTCGCGCTCGCGTAGAGCCATCTCCGCGCGCCACTTCTCGCGTTCGAAGTCGGCGTCCGGATCCGCAGCGGTCGGCAACTGCTCTCCCATTGACGTCTCCATGCGCTTCCGGCGGCGACGGCCAGACCTCGGTGAGGCGTCCGCCGCAAGGCTCGCAGGATGTGCCGTGGGGGTCTGTGAAAATCCGCACATTCATCGGCACTGCGAAAGGGTAACCAACGCCGGTTTGAAAGACATGAGGAGACGATGCACCCTTGGCATTGCACCGGCAGCGGCCGTTGTTGAGTAGATTGCACAGGAAAGCAGAGGCGCTCGATGCGGCGTGCCTGCGGGCGCTCGGCCATCCGCACGACCATGCGATCCGCCAGGAGCTCCTGAGCGCGCTCGAATGGGACTGGTCCGATCGACCCGACCATGCCCGGCCGGCGATCCGCGGCTTGTTCGAGGAAGTGCATGTTCAGTCTGCCATCCTGTCCCGGCACATCCGGTCGGGTGCGAGCTGCCTCTCCGACGGCATCGCGACCCTGAGCAAGAGCCTCGGCTCGCTGACACATGTCCTGGCGACGCGCCACGACGAGCCGCCGAAGGAGTGATGGCGCCGGGCCGTCGACGCGCGACGTGCGGGCGGCTCACCGCGCCGGGTTGAGCGGCGGCAGGATCGGCTGTGCGGGCAGATCGCGCCTTGCCGTCCGAAGCTGCTCGAGCCGGACGGCAAAGGCGTGCGCCTGCTCGGTCGTCCAAGGCGCTCCGGCAAACAGTGCCGCCTCGACTTCCTCGGCAAACGTCGCAGGAAGCGGACTGGCGGTACGCTGACGCCACACGGCAAAGGCGCGATAGACGGTGCGCGCATCGCCACGGCGACAGGCCGCCTGCAGGTCGCGAAAGGCCTTTGGCTCCGACGCCTGCCAGCGTGCCCGGCGTGCCGCGTGCGCCGCCCTGAAGCGCGGCCACGCCCACCAGATCAGTGCGAGCGCGCCGGCGGCGGTCGTGGCGACGTAGAGCCAGAGCCCCAATCGCTCGCCGGGCGGCGGAAGCGTCGCGACGGCGGTGACGGACACCGTCACCCCCTGCCCGCCGGCCTGCCGCAGTCGCCCCCCCTCGAGATCCCACCAGGGTTGCGCGACGGCGTCGATCGGGAACGACCCGCCGCGCTCGAACACATAGGTGACCCGATCGGTACGGCGCCCCGTGAGATCGCCGCGTTCGATGCGATCGTCGGTCTGCGGCGGCTCGACATAGACACGCGCGCCCTGCGGTGCGGGAAAGGCAAGGTCGAGCATCGCCATTCCGGGAATGTCGGAGGCCTGGCGCGTAATGGTGCGCACGAGGGCATCGCCCGCCTTGAACGCGGTGGTGGGCGCCGGCTGCCAGCGCTGATCAAGAGTGAGCTCGCGCGTGGCGACGACCGGCTTGGAAGGATCGACGCCGGCCGGTACGGTGACCTCGATCTTTGTCGGGGCACCCGAGACGCGGCCTGTCTCCTCGCCGGCGCGGTCGAGCACGGTGACCCGGGGCGCGGGAATCTCCAGCGTGCCGCCGCGCCGCGGATAGAGGGCGAACTCAAAGCGCTGGCCGACATACGCCTTGCCGTCGATCCGCTCGTTCATGGTCGTGGCCTGCGTCTCGTAGCGCAGGATCTGCGCTCCCGGCATCTCGGGCAGGCTGACCCGCGGCGGCCGCTGCATGTCGCCTTCGAACAACACGTCGACCAGCACGCGCACATGCTGGCCCAGCACCACGCCCGATTCGGGCTTGACCGTCGTTCGGACCGTCTGGGCCATCGCCGGAACGGCGCCGAGCAGCAACGCCAACAGGATGGCCATCATCCTCATGGCGTGCCGGCCTGGAGCTGGTAGGCGAAGCGCGACTTCAAAAAGTCGGCCGGTCGCGTCTGCACGCGCTTCAGCCACAAGGCGCGCACCGCCTCGTCGCTCATCGGTCCGCCACTGACCTCTGTCTGCTGCCCGGCCTGGTTCTTCTTGTTTTTGTCGTAGACGATCTCGTCGGGCTTCTCATCGACGCCGGAGTCGCCGCCCGTCTTCTTGATCCGTTCGGCGCGCAATGCCGCGAGCGTACGATTGGCCTCGGCATCCGCCCAGCCGGGCCGCAGCGCCAGCGCGCGGTCGTAGCGGCCGACCGCCTCATCGTACTTGCCCAGCATGATCAGCGCGTCGCCCTGGTCGTAGGCCGCTTCAGCAGTGTCCATGCCGCCGAAGGTCTGTGCGGCCTCCTTGAAGTTCCCCGCACGGAACTGGGCGGCGCCGATCCACATCGGATCGGCGAAGGCGGCGGCCGCCTCGGCGTAGCGCTGCTCAGCCATCAGCAGACGGCCGCGCTGGTCCGGCGTCAGCCACAGCTGGTTCCACCCGATCGACCAGGCCGTGATGCCGAGCGCTACCGCGGTGGCCAGGAGAGCGGCCGCGAGCCAGGACAGCAGGCGCTTCATGTCGCCAGCACCCAGCCGCGGCGGAACCACAACAGGCCGATCAGGGCGATCAGCGGCACCAGCCAGTAGCCGGCTTCCTCCCACCGCTCGACCTCGCTGGTGGCCGGCGTGCCCGGTGCGTCGGCCAGCCGTCGCGCGATCGCGGCAACGTCGGCATTGTCGATCGTGGTTTCGATCTCTCTTGCGTCGAGCGCGGACACCGCGGCCGCCAGGCTTGCGTCGGCATCGACCGCCGCCGCCGGCGCCATCGCGAAGAATACGATCGGTAGATGGCCGGCGCTCTGGCGCAGCGCTTCGGTCTGGCCGGGCGCCACCGTGTCGGCGATGACCAGGATCGACCCGCCCTGCCCACCGTCGCGCAGGACCTTGGCGGCCAAGGTGACGGCATCGGCGAGCCTGTCACCGTCGCGCGGCATGATGCCGGGCGAGAGCGCGTCGGCCATGCCGACGACGACGCCGGCATCCTGCGTCGGCGGCAGCACGAGATGAGCGGAACCCGCGTAGGCGACGAGTCCCGCCGGCATGCCGTCGCGCAGCTTCAGGAGATCGACGATCTTCTGACGGGCGCGGTCCAACCGACTCGGCGCGAGGTCCGGCGTGGTCATCGACGGCGCGACCTTGAGCACGATCATCGTCGGCGCCGCCCCCTCGGCAAACGGCGACGGCTCGCGCTGCCAGGTCGGCCCGGCGACGGCGACCGCGGCGACGAGCCAGCCCAGCAACAGGAGGTCGTGCGGGCCGACCCGCGGGCCGCTCGTTCCGCCCACCACCAGCGCCCTCAGGAGCTCCGGCTCGATCACCCGGCTCCAGCGCCGGGTCGTGTCCGCGCTCTGCCGCGCGAACCACCACAGCACGACCGCCGGGACGACCAGCAGCAGCCCCCACGGGCGCAGAAAGTGGAAGTTCTCGATGAAGGCGCTCATGTCGGCACCCTTTGCCGCACGACCGGCCATCGCAGCATCAGCGACGCCTGGACCAGCATCGAGAACGCGACGAGCGCCAGCAGCGGCGCCCAGAAGAGCTCCACGCGCGGCTGGAAGCTCACCGTGTCGACCTTGCGCGTCTCGATCTGGTCGAGGCGGCGATAGATGTCCGAGAGCTCGGCGCGGTCGAGGGCGCGGTAGAAGCCGCCGCCCGTGACCTCGGCCACGTCCTTCAGTGCCGCCTCGTCGAGCTTGTCCTCGCCGGCCGCGGCGGGATCGCCGATGGCCACGGTGTGGATCGTGATCTTGCGATCGCGGGCCACGCGGGCCGCGTCGGCCGGCGGCACGCTCGAGCCGGTGTCGTTGCCGTCGGTGAGCGCGATCATCGTCCGCGCCGGCACCGTCGACTTGGCGAAGAGGTTGACGCCAAGGCCGATCGCATCGCCGAAGGCGGTGCGCGGCCCCGCCATGCCGACCTGCATCTCGCCCACCAGGCGGCGGCTGAGATCGAGATCGGTGGTGAACGGCACCAGGGTGAACGGCGCATTGCCGAAGACCACGACGCCGACGCGATCGCCCTTCCGCCTGGCCAGGAATTCGTCGAGCACCTGCTTCACCGCCGTCAGCCGGTCGACCTTGGCGCCGGAGGGATCGGTGAAGTCCTTGGTGTCCATCGAGCCCGACAGGTCGACCAGCAGCAGAAGGTCGCGCGCCGGCTTGTCGTGATGGATCGGCGCCTCGATCCATTGCGGCCGCATCAGTGCCGCGATCGCCAGCAGCCAGCAGACGACCAGGCTGGCGCTGCGCCAGCGGCCGCGGCGGCCGACCACGACGCCTGCCCGCGGCTGCTGGCCGGTGAGCGACACCAGCAGGCCGAAGAACGGCACGCGCACGCCGCGCCGGCTCTCGGCATGCGCCGGCAGCAGCCACAGCACGAGCAGCGGCAGCAGGACCAGCTCGGCGAGCCACGGGTAGGCGAAGCTCAGCATGCGACCCCTCCCTCGGATTCCTCTCCCCCGCTAGCTGTCGTATTCACACATCTCAGTTGCGAGGGAGAGAGAAGCTCGATTCTCTGTCTGTCATGATGGCAGCTGGAGGTGTGGATGTCAGGGCACGAGTACGGGCTGGGCCGGTTTGGCGACCGTCGCCTGGAAAAAGGGGGG
>JACPOB010000170.1 GCA_016185145.1 Rhodospirillales bacterium
GCGCCCGCCACCCACAGGGTGGCCGACTTCAAATCGGAATCGGTGGCCGGCTTGGATCGGAACCGGTGGCCGGCTTCAAATCGGAATCAGTGGCCGACTTCAAATCGGAATGGGTGGCCGACTTGCCCCGGAATCCGCACTGAAACCCAAAGAAAGGGATTACAAGGTCTCAGACCGCGACAGCATGTACGCCGTCGTAAAGCCATCCGGCGTAATAATCTTTCGCTACGATTACCGCCTCAACGGACGCCGGGAAACGCTCACGATCGGGCGCTTCGGACCGGACGGCACGACCCTCGCTGCCGCGAGAGAACATTGCCTGGAGGCGCGTCGATCGGTGGCCGAAGGGAAGTCGCCTGCACAAGAAAAACAGCGCAGGAAGCGGCGACTGAAGGAGGCTAAAAATTTTGGCGATTTCGGCGCACGCTGGATAACGAACGCATCCATGGCAGACAGCACCCGCAACATGCGTCGCATCATCTACGATAGAGATGTCTTCCCAGTATGGAAGAACCGTCTACTGAATGAGATTACACCTGACGACTTACGGGCGCTATGTGGAAAGGTGAGAGATCGCGGAGCGCCGGCGACGGCCATTCACATCCGTGACATCGTGAAACAGATTTTTGGATTCGCGATCCTCCACGGCGAGAAGGTCGCCAATCCCGCGGACCAAGTCGCGAAGGCGTCGATCGCGACATTCGTTCCGAAGGACCGCGCGCTGTCACGACACGAAATCCGGCTGATGTTCGAACTGCTCGAACGTGTGTCGACGCAGCCGGCCATCCGAATGGGGTTCCGGCTGATCCTGCTCACCATGGTACGCAAGAGCGAGCTGCAGGATGCGACGTGGGATGAGATCGACTTCGAAAATGCGGTCTGGGCCATACCCAAGGAGCGTATGAAGCGCGGTCGGGCCCACAACATCTATCTGTCCCGCCAGTCGCTCGAGCTCATGCACTCGCTCAAGGCCAGGGCAGGCAGCTCACGATACCTCCTGCCGTCGCCTCACAACGCCGATGTGCCGATGTCGCGCGCAACCCTCAATCGTGTCACGGCGGCGGTCGCCGCCAGGGCTAAGAAAGATGGGGTGCCGCTCGAAGCCTTCACCGTACATGATCTTCGTCGCACCGGCTCAACCTTGCTGAACGAACTTGGATTCAATCGCGACTGGATCGAGAAGTGCCTCGCTCACGAAGAAGGCCGCTCGTCACGAGGCGTCTACAACAAGGCGGAATACGAGCACCAGCGTCGCCATATGCTCCAGGAATGGGCGGACATGATCGATTCTTGGATCGACGGTCGAAAGAGGACGCCGGCGCTCTATCCGCCAAGACAGAACCGCGCCACGCATGGCGATCCCTCCGCTCCGGCGGACCCGCAGAACCCGCGCGCCACGCCAGAGGAAATGCGGGCGAATCTTGGGGCAGTGGCCTTCGGAGAGTAAAAGCGCCTGGTTGATTAAGCTGGCTCCGTCGGGGGGCTGGCCCTGTCGACGAGCGTGGATTCCGGGCCCCCCACTATAGACACCGAAGCGGGGCAGAGCGGCCCTCGGTTTAGCGCGAGGATGAGGGGTGACCCCAGGGTCGCTCTCCCCTCCCCCCGAACCCGAACTCGCCAAGGGGGGGGCGGGGCCCACGCCGCAATCAACGAAGCAGATCCCACCCCTTGTGGGGCCCCCCCTCGGGGGGGCCCATCGTCGGCCGGCGCCTGCGCGCGCCAGGCGGGGGCTCATCCACCCCCCACCATCACTTCGTCTGGGGGAAGATCCAAAGGTTCGAATCGGCGGGGAGCATTTCACCGCCCGGGATGGTGGAGGTTCGGGAACGGGCGGGCCACCCGATCGAGGAATGCTTTGACGGTACGTGTGACGGTATCCCGCTTACCATCTACCAAGATTAGCCCAGTGAAAGCGGCATCATTTCACCCCTGTTGATAATCGAGGGAGAATGATGAAAAAGCTTCTACTCGGCTCGACCGCCTTGGTCGTCGGCGGAGCGATGGCCGCCCCGGCCATGGCTGCCGACCCGATCAAGATGGGCATCGGAGGTTATTATACCTTCTATGCTCTGGCCGGTAATATCGACTCGACCTACGCCTTCAACGGGTCCTTTACCAACTACAAGGGCCTCACCTTCATGCAAGAAGGTGAAATTCACTTCATCGGCCAGACCAAGCTGGATAACGGCACGTCGGTCGGTCTGACGGTCGAGTTGGAAGCCTGGAACCCGAATTCGGCGACGGCCAATGCCCAGATCGACGAAGCCTTCCTCTTCGCCTTCGGTGACTGGGGCCGTGTCGAGTTGGGCTCCCGCGACGCCGCCTCGTATCGTATGTACTACGGTACGCCGTCCGCCCTGATCGGTTGGGGTGCCATCCAGCACAACCACAACTGGGCCAACGCGTCCGTCATCGCCAACAACAAGGCCTACGGCCGTACGATGGCGACGACCAACACCCCGCAGTGGCAGGACGTCAACCGCATCAACTACTTCACCCCGCGTTTCCAGGGCCTGCAGCTCGGTGTCGGCTACGCGCCGAAGCTGAACGTTGCGGCGGGCGCCTTCGGCGCGTCCGGTCCGGGCAACGGCGCCGGCATCTGCGGTTACAACAACGCCACCAACATGAACAACTGCCCGAGCTCCGACTACGCTTGGCAGGATCTGTTCGACGTCGGCGCCAACTACCTGAACAAGTTCGGTGACTTCACCGTCGCTCTGTACGGTGCGTTCGCCTACGCCACGTTCGTGCCCGGCTACTCGCCGTTCGCGCCCGCGGCGAACATGGCGACCGGCGCCAACCTCACCAACTGGAAGCAGTGGGTGGTCGGTGCTCAGTTCGGCTACGCCGGCTTCACCGTCGGTGGCGCGATCGGCTACGACAACAACGGCGCAGGTGCGAACTACTTCACCGGCGTCGACAACGACACCCGCTTCTACACCGCCGGTATCATGTACGAGACCGGTCCGTGGCAGATGTCGTTCATGTGGGCCGGCTTCTACAACACCAACGGCAACGGCTCGTCGAACATCACGTCGATCGCCACCGGTACGCAGGCTCAGACGTTCAACACGGCTGGCTGCGGCGGCGTCCCGGGCGTGAACAGCACCTGCTTCAACGGCAACCCGGCCACCGCACTGGTGTTCGGTTCCGAGACCATCAACAAGTGGGAAATCGGTGCCAACTACGCGCTCGGACCGGGCGTGAAGCTCACCGGCGGCGCGATGATGTACAACGCGTCGAGCCCCTCGAATGCCGGCAGCGGCAACAGCTGGGCGTTCCTGCTCGGTATGGACCTGCGCTTCTAGTCGCAAGTCTGACACGACAACTGGAAAGAGCGGGCGAAAGCCCGCTCTTTCTATTTGTGGCCGGTCGCTGCAAGAAGAGTTGCCTGCGCACGCTGTGTACTCATAATCGCGCCCATGGCCCGTTCGCCTGTCCTGGTGCCTGAGGGTATCAAGCGCATCATCGCCAGTGGCCGCTACAGCGAAGCGGCCGATTCGCTGCGAAGCCTCGTCGAGCGCGAGCCTTCGGTGGCCATTCTCACGGCCTTGGCGGATGTCAGCCTGCAGTTGGGCGATCTCGCCGAGGCGAAGGAGAACGCCCTCAAGGCGGTGGACGCCGATTGCCGCAATCACGCGGCGCGCGTGCTGCTGGCCCGCGTGCGGACGGCGCTGGATGAATGCGACGCGGCAATGGCCGATTTCCGCGACGCGCTGAAGCTCGCTCCGCGGATGGCGCCGACCGCCGGCGATGGGCCGATCGCGGTTCCCGCGCACCAGGCGCTGCACAACCTCGAACAGCTCATCTACCTGGAGCAAGTCGACAACCTTGCGCCTGGCACGCTGCTTCCGGCGCCCCCGAGCTTGAGAGAGGTGGCTCGGCGCAAGCTCAACCAGATGCTCGAGGGCGCCGGCGAGATCCCGACGATTCCTCTGGGCGGCCAGTACGGTCGCCTCATGGCCGACCCGCCGCTCGTGAGGCACGACGAAGCGCCGGCATCCCTCTGTCTCATCCCGCGCGATTGGAGCGACGTCGTTCAGGCTTTCGCCGGCGAGGGCAAAGGGATAGCCTGCGTCGACCACCTGCTGACGCCGGAGGCGCTAGCCCAGCTGCAGCGCTTCTGCCTGCGATCGACCGTCTGGCGCCGGCCGTATCCGCCCGGCTATATCGGGGCAAATCCCGAATCCGGCTTTTTCAGCCCTCTGCTGCTGCGGATCGCGGCTGAGCTCCGACAGGCCATGCCCGAGCTGCTGGGCGAGCATCACCTGAGCTACTGGTGGTCGTTCGTCTGTCAGCATCAGCGTCCGGGCACCGACATCCATGCAGACCAGTCCGACATCAGCCTCAACTTCTGGATCACTCCGGACTCGGCGAACCTGCAGCCCGGCAGCGGCGGGCTGGATGTGTGGGACGTCGCCGCGCCCGCCGACTGGACCTTCTACGACTACAATTTCGGTGGCCGGGACATTCATGCCTTCCTGGAGAAGGAGGGCGCGCGGCAGACCACGTACGCTTACGCCGAGAACCGGGCGTTGGTCTTCCGAGGCTCCATTTTCCACCAGACGGCGGCCACGCGGTTCGCCGACGGCTTCGAGAATCGTCGGCGCAACGTGACCATGTTGTTCCGACGCACGCGGAGCTAGCACCTGCTTTTATTGGACGCTGATACAGCCCGACCTCACCCTGAGGAGGCCCGCTTACGCGCATTCACATGCGCGCTTGCCGTCTCGAAGGGTGGGCTACATCGCCTTTGTTGCCATCCTTCGAGACGCCTACGCGCATCTGAATGCGCTCAGCTGCGCGCGGCTCCTCAGTCTACATGTCCCACAGGGTGACCGGCCCCACGGCATGCAAGAACGAGGGTTGCGCCGGGTGGTCCGGCGCCGAGCCTCAAGCATGGGGGACCGGTCATGAAGA
>JACPOB010000171.1 GCA_016185145.1 Rhodospirillales bacterium
CAACAGCGCGCGCAGCCAGTTCTTCATCGTGTTCAAGGATTCGAACTTCCTCGACGGCCAGTACACGGTGTGGGGCAAGGTCACCAAGGGCATGGAGTTCGTCGACAAGATCAAGCGCGGCCAGGGCCAGTCGGGCTCGGTCCCGGCGCCGCCGGACAAGATGATCAAGGTCCAGGTCGCCGCCGACGCGAAGGATTAGGCTGGGGGCGCGCCACTCCAGTGGCGCGATCTTCGCTGGGGCAGACAAAGACGCGCGACTGGAGTCGCGCGCCCCCAGCGCATCTCTACTCCTTCGTCACCGTGTGGAAGGTCTTGGAGATGATCTGCCAGCGACCGTCCACCTTCAGCAGCGTCAGATAATCCGTGAAGTAGCGCGGCGGCAGCTGACATTCGACCTTGGCGATGGCCGTGGTCGGGCCGGAGAAGTCGATCGACACGATGCGATCGGCGCGCGCGCTGCCCTTGGCCTTTCCTGACGGGCGGCCTTCCACCATCTTGAACCACTCGCCGCACGGCCAGTCGCTGGCCTTGCCGTCGCCGCCCGCGGCATAGAGATGCGAGGCGGGATGGAACGCCTCGCCGAGCTTCCTGGTATCGCCTTCGTAGAGGCCGTCGAAATAGACCTGCAGCACCTTCTCGACCGCCGAGACTTCCGAGCTCATCGCTTAATCCTCCGTGTTCAGATCGCCCCGTTCGGGCTGACCAGGATCTTGCCGTTGCGCCCGCCCCTGTCGGCGTGCGCCAGCGCGTCCTTGATATTCTCGATCGGATAGACCGTGTCCACCGGCGCGAAAAGCTTGCCCGTCATGACCTGTCCGCCGAGATCGGCGTAGATCGCGCGGATCTGCTCGGCCGTGCGCCGGGCGAGGAAGCGACCCAGCATGAAGCCGGTGAGCCGCACGCCGCGATAGATGAAGTTGTTGCGCGTGACCTTGGGATCCTCGCCGCTCATCGAGCCGTAATGGACCAAGGTGCCGTCCGTCGCGATGCAGTCGGCCAGCCGCCCGGTGGCCGCACCGCCGATCGCCTCGACGCCCAGCATGATCCGGGCGTCGCCCGTCGCCTCGCCGACCTGCCGCGCCAGATCGCTGCTGTCCGCGACCACGACGTCGGCGCCGAGCGCCTTCAGTTCGCCGGCGAGGTCGGCGCGGCGAACGACATTGATCGTGCGCAGGCCACGCTGCCTGGCCAGCACGATCAGCAGCCGGCCGACGGCGGAGTTGGCGACGTTCTGGATCACCCAGTCGCCGGCCTCGAGGTCGACGAAATCCGACAGCATGAGCTGCGCCGTCGGCGGATTGATGCGCACCATCGCGGCCTGCCTGAGGTCGATGCCGGCCGGCAGCGGGATGGCGTCGTCGCCCTTCACCCTGCGGCGCTGCGCCCAGTTCTCGCGTTGCAGGTTGATGACCAGGTCGCCCTTCCTGACGTGCTTCACCGCCGAGCCGACGGCCGTAACGCGGCCGACGCATTCCGCGCCCGGGGTCGCCGGCAGCGGCGGCTTCAGCCGGTAGCTGCCGCGGCAGAACCACATGTCGGCCGGGTTGATGGGAAAGGCCAGCACGTCGAACACGACTTCGTCGGACGCCGGCTCGCCGACGTCGGCCACGTCGGCGCAGCGCGCGACGTCCCAAGGCGTTCCATAGCGGTCGATCAGGACCTGCTTCACGCTTTCCCTCCTGCATTTCGCGCATCCTCCCCGCGCTCTGCGCGGGGAGGTGTCCGCGAAGCGGACGGAGGGGTCATGAGCATCCGTCGTGGCGCTCGCGACCCCTCCGTCGCCGTGTGACGCCGACACCTCCCCAGCTTCGCTGGGGAGGAGAGCCTGCACTTTGTTGGCCCGTCGATTGCTTATATTGTGATTCGACAGGGGGTGAAATGCCGGATGGCGGCCAAGGCATTCGATGAAATGAATTCGGGAGCGGCGGACGCCGTCCGCGCGCCCTATCGCGCCGTCGCCAACTGGCTGGCGCAGACGTCGCCCGAGAAGGTCGCGGCGACGCGGCACGAGGTCGACGTATTCTATCGCCGACACGGCATCACCTTCGGCGCCTACGGCGCGGTCGACGGCGCGGAGACCACGATCCCGTTCGACATCATCCCGCGCGTCATCGCCTGGGACGAATGGGAGTACCTGCACAAGGGCCTGGTCCAGCGCACGCGCGCCCTCAACGCCTTCCTGGCCGACGCCTACGGCGCGCGCGAGATCTGCCGTGCCGGCGTCATCCCCGAGCAGCAGGTGCTGATGAACGCCGAGTTCGTCGCCATGGCTCAGGGCCTCGAATTGCCGGGCGGCGTGCATGCCCACATCGCCGGCATCGACCTGGTGCGCGTCGGCGAGAAGGACTTTTACGTCCTCGAAGACAATGTGCGCACGCCGTCGGGCGTCTCCTACGTCCTCGAGAATCGAGAAGTGATGATGCGGCTGGCGCCCGAGCTGTTCTCGGCCATGCGCGTGCTGCCCGTCGCCGACTATACCGAGGAGCTTTTAGCGACCCTGCGCTCGGTGTCGTTCAGCGACGATGCCGAGCCCAACGTCGTGCTGCTGACGCCGGGCCACTACAACAGCGCCTACTTCGAGCACGCCTTCCTGGCCGACGAGATGGGCATCGAGCTGGTCAAGGGCTCCGACCTGTTCGTCGACGAGGGCCGCGTCTACATGCGCACGCCGCGCGGGCCGCAGCGCGTCGACGTGATCTATCGGCGCGTCGACGACGCCTTCCTCGATCCGCTGGCGATGCGGCCGGATTCCTTTCTCGGCGTCGCAGGCCTTTTAGGCGCGCTGCGCGCCGGCCGCGTCAACATCGTCAACGCGCTGGGCAACGGCGTGGCCGACGACAAGTCGACCTACACGTACGTGCCCGAGATGGTGCGCTTCTATCTCGGCGAGGAGCCGATCCTGAACAACGTGCCGACCTGGCGCTGCGACCGCGCCGACGACTTCAAGTACGTGCTCGAGCGCCTGTCCGAGCTGGTGGTCAAGGAGATCCACGGCTCGGGCGGCAAAGGCATGCTGGTCGGGCCGACCTCGAGCAAGGCCGAGATCGAGGAGTTCACCGCGCTGCTCAAGGCGCGGCCGGACAACTACATCGCCCAGCCGACGCTGGCGCTTTCGACCTGCCCGACCTTCGTCGGCCAGGGCGTGGCGCCGCGCCACGTCGATCTCCGCCCCTTCGTGCTGTCGGGCCGCAAGACCACCATCATCCCCGGCGGCCTGACGCGCGTGGCGCTGAAGGAAGGCTCGCTGGTCGTCAATTCGAGCCAGGGCGGCGGCACCAAGGACACCTGGGTCCTGGCGCC
>JACPOB010000172.1 GCA_016185145.1 Rhodospirillales bacterium
ATCCCGTGTTCAGTCTTCGGAGATCGGATCATGGCTTCTAAGGCAGACCGCTCCTGCTCCGTCAGGACGATCGGCGTCGCTTCCTGGATGTTCATCCCATCCTTGAATCACGACTCCACCTCCGGCGATAGTCGGTACTAGCCAGCTGATGAACTTGCCCACTGTGCGCGGGCCGCCGTCGTCGCTGCAGTCGCCGAATTCGATGCGCGCGTCGAAATCCCAGCCAACGAGCAGGATGCGACGGCGCGCCTTGAGCATCGCTGAGCGCAGGTGTGTGAAGTAATCGTCCGCATCGACGATCACCGTCGCACGCGTCGCTTGCTCGATGCGCCAAAAGGCGTCGGACTCGGACGGGGGAGGAGGTAGCGCGACCATGTCAGGTGCCGAGCACCAACTTGATCGTGCGAGGCTGGCCTATTTTGATGTCGTTCATTCTCGCTCCTCGATCTCTGAGTGCGTAGGTCGTCGCCCCGCGCACGCTGTGCGCTCCAACGGTCACCATCCCGTGATCGAGTGCGGGCAGACTCGCGGCGGCTGTCATAGTCGGACGACTGCGTGGCGGATTTCCAATAAGACAGCCCCGCTTGGCTATAGATCCTGGAAAGACCACCCTGTCGAGCAGGACTAGGATACCATCCGGAGATGCGCACGACAAAGTCGGAACAATGGCGGGACCGCGACTCTCCGAGCAACAGCAAACGCCTGAGGACGACGCCCAGGATGCATTATTTGCCACTAATAGGCCTCGGTTGTGTCCTGCTCCTCAGAAGCGTTGAGGCGCTAGACAGTGACGAGTTCGTCGAGTGGACAAAAGGCAGAGCGAGCGCGTTAGTCAGGGCGGCTGCGGCCAAGCCCGTCGACGGTACCGCCCACGCGTTAGCCGGCGGGCGAAAGGATCGTAGCGCGCCGCGGCACCGGTCGCGCGCACCCCCGCCTTCGGAGTGACGCTGTGCAGCGGAGCATTTCGCTTGATGATCGGGTCGTGCGCGGCTACGACGATTTAGATGTCGGGCACGTGTCGGCTCTCGTGTTCGATCAATTGTTGCCGATTGTGGTCAAACGGTGATTATCGGCGCGGGCGACGAGAGGAAAATGGATGTTCTGGATCGTGACCATCCTGACCGAGTTCGGCGGGCTTGGCGTGTTCTTGCTGATGTTTGCCGAGAACGTGTTCCCGCCGATCCCGTCAGAGGTAATTCTGCCACTGGCGGGCTATAGCGCGGCGAAGGGCCAAGGGTCTCTTGCGGTAGTGATCATTGCGGGGACGCTCGGATCGGTTGCAGGGGCGGTAATTTGGTACTACGTGGGGTGCTGGGTCGGGGTCGAGCGGCTAAAGTGGTTCGCGCTGCGCCACGGACGATGGCTGACTCTGACACCCAGTGATATCGAACGGGTCGATCGCTGGTTCGACCAGTACGGCCGGTGGGCGGTGCTGTTCGGCCGGATGGTCCCGGGGGTGCGCACGCTGATTTCAGTGCCGGCTGGAATCACCGGCATGCCGCTCGCGCCGTTCCTGGGGCTAACAGCGTGCGGCTCGGCGATCTGGACGGCGATCCTCGCCATTGCCGGCTACGAACTCGGCGAAGAATACAGCCAGGTTGCGAAGGTCGTCGAGCCCGTGAGCAACGTCGTACTCGGAGCAGTTGTGTTGTGGTATTTGTGGCGCGTCGCGACGTTCGACCACAACCGCGGACGAGCCGCACACCATGTTTCAGCGCGGGAGGTAACGAACGGCTGGTCACTCGATCGCGGATTTAATGGACGTATCAGGTCGAGTAGCTTCATCGGTTCCTTATTTTGAGGAAAGGTACCGCGGGCTCTTATGAGGTTGCGAAGGCTCGACGCATGCTCTGCCGGCGCGGCCACGGAAGGTTGCAGAGCACACAATTCCGCTCCAAGTGCTTCTGTGTGCCCCCCCTCGCGCTTCGTCCGGATCGATCAGGCTGCCGCAGCGGGCAGCCCGACGAGGGGATCATCGCTTACGGGTGCCATGCTTTCCAGGGTGATGTATCAGGCGCGCTGAACGGCCCATTTGATGGCATGGACCACCCCCCATTCATCCTTGAAATGTGGGAGCGTGGGGATCCTGAGCCTCGAAGGGAGTATCCACTATGTCGGGTGTCTCGATTGGTCTTGATCTCGCCAAATCGGTCTTCCAGGTCCACGGCGTGGACGCAGCCCGGCACATTGTCACATGGCGCCTCGCGAATCAGGCAACTCGATATCGAACGTGATGGGCGCTCGACCTGAACGATCGGACACTCTAGCGGCAACGGGCTACCGGATCGATGATCGCCAAGCGCGTGACACGCGGCGGCGTATTACCGCAAAGGCGCGGCGCCTTTGACGTTATGTTGCTATGCGTCTGCACAACACGTGGCTTAGCTGTTCAATAACGGAGTCGGGGAGAGATTCCGAGTTTACGACTTCACTTGCGTGAACGGGGTTCTCATTGGCACGGCTAGGGGCGGATTCTTGAGATCCGCGATCCGATCCCCGCATCGGCTCGGGGCTAAGCATCCCCTCTTATATTTCGTGACGTCCCAGTCCTTTTGCGGCGCGAGGCGAATGCGTGCGCCGTTCGCGCCGCCGCGCTTGTCGGAGCCGCGGAAGGTCGACGCCAATGCCCAGGCCGCCGACACTAGCTCGGAGACCGTGAGGCCGGCGCGAGGATCTTCGCCTTTAGGGCGGCGATGTCCTGCTCGGCTCGACGGCCGGGATCGGGTCCTGCCAGATCAGGTGTTCCTTCGGCACGAGCGGGCCGAGGTAACGGACGATCGTTCCCATGTCGCGATGGGTCAACTTGAACCAGGCCCGCGCGAAGGCCTCGGCGAACTCGGCCGGATTCTTGTGGAAGCGCCGCGAGATCTTCTCGTATGCCGGATCGAAGCGCAGCGAGAGGTCGGTAGTGAGCGTGGAGGGCCCATGCTTCTTCGACGTGTCGTAAGCATCCGGGATCGGGCCGGCGCCGGCGGCGCCCTTGCCCGAGCGGAAGCTGCTCTTCCAGCCGAAGCCCTGCTGCTCGATGGGCGCGGCTTCGGGCTCCGGGCCGACCAGGGCCGCATCGCCGGCGCCGTGGGTCTTGCCGAAGGTGTGGCCGCCGGCGATCGGGGCGACCGTCTCCTCGTCGTTCATCGCCATGCGCGCGAATGTCTCGCGGATGTCGCGCGCCGCTGCGAGGGGATCCGGGTTGCCGTTGGGGCCCTCCGGATTGACGTAGATCAGGCCCATCTGCACGGCGCCCAGCGGGCTTTGAAGATCGCGGTCGCCGCTGTAGCGCTCGTCCGCCAGCCACTTGCCTTCCGGCCCCCAGTAGATGTCCGCCTCGGGCTCCCAGGTGTCCACGCGCCCGGCGCCAAAGCCGAACGTCTTGAAGCCCTGGACTCCAGCGCAACGTTGCCCGTGAGGATGAGGAGGTCGGCCCACGAGATCATGGCGCCGTATTTCTGCTTGATCGGCCACAACAACCGCCGGGCCTTGTCCAGGTTGGCGTTGTCGGGCCAGCTGTTGAGCGGCGCGAAGCTCTGCTGACCGCCGCCGGCGCCGCCGCGGCCGTCGCCCACGCGATACATGCCGGCGCAATGCCAGGGCCATGCGGATGAAGAACGGCCCGTAATGGCCGAAGTCGGCCGGCCACCAATCCTGCGAATCCGTCATCAAGGCGCGCAGGTCCTTGATCACGGCATTGAGACCGAGGCTCTTGAATTCCTTGGCATAGTCGAACGCCGCGCCCATCGGGTCGGACAGGGCAGAGTGCTGATGAAGGACTTGCAGGTTAAGCTGGTTCGGCCACCACTCACGATTCGTCGAGGATCGCCCGCCCCCCGAGAGCGGGCAATCGCCATCGTCTCTCCAAGGGGGCGATCGTTTATTTTGAACGCATATTCTAGCGCCCCGGAGCAAGGCGGGCAGCGCTCATCTTCTTACGGACCGCCGCGCCGGGCTTCGCCGTTATCGGGCCGTGCTGCAGCTGCTGCTCTTCCTCATGATGCTGCTCGCTCCCGACTTTTCGGAGAGCGATGCGCCAAGCGCTTCCCCAAAAGCCCTTCAGCCGGCTTTCGCCTCGGCCAGCATGTAGCCCACGCCGCGCACCGTATGGACCTGCACCGTGGCGCCGCTGTCGGTCAGCCTGCGGCGGAGGCGGTGGATGTAGACCTCGACGGCGTTGGAGCCGACCTCGTCGGTCAGGCCGAACAGGTGATCCTCGAACAGCCGCTTGGGGGCCACGTTGCCGCAACGCCTGAGCAGGATTTCCAGCACGGCGGTCTCGCGGCTGGAGAATGGCCGCACGGTACCGTCGACGGTCACCTGCCGGCCCTCGGTATCGAGCGCCACGTTGCCCAGGGTCAGGCGCTGGCCGAGCAGATTGTCGGAGCGCCGCAGCAACGCCCGCAACCGCGCCACCAGCTCCTCCATGGCGAACGGCTTGACCAGATAGTCGTCGGCGCCCGTCCGCAATCCGATGACGCGATCGCTGACGCCGTCGCGTGCCGTGAGCACAAGCACGTGCGTCGAATCGCCGCAGGCGCGCACGGTACGCAGCCAAGTGAGCCGGTCCTCGTCCGGCAATCCGAGGTCGAGCACGACGGCGGCGTAGCGGATCGTCGCCAGGGCGTGGCTCGCGTCGGCGGCATTCCCCACCGGATCGGCGGAGAATCCGCTGCGCTCGAGCCCTTTGACGACCAGGTCAACGAGCTTGGCGTTGTCCTCGACGAGAAGGATGCGCATCGATGGGCCTTCCGCCATGTCAGAACGATGTAACGCATCCTAGCATGGCGTCCCAGGCAAACGGCCCTTTTTGGGGGCCGGACGTCAGGCCGACGTAATGTGGACTGCCTAAGTTCCCTGGCCAATGAGCACACCAACCAAAACCTCGCTGACCAAGCGCCTGCCGCGCCACCGCCTGTGGGTCGCCGGCGTCGGCGTTGCGGGTATCGCCATGGTCGCCGGTTGGATGATGCTGAACACCAACCCGGGCAACGCCCTGATGCGGCCCCCGGCGCTGGTCGAAACCGACGGCGCCTTCCGGCCGAGCGAATCGCAGTGGGCGGCCTTCCAGTTCGCCAAGGTCGAGCCGATCGCCTTCCGCGAGGAGCGGGCGACCGACGGCCGGATCGCCATCAACGAGGACACGACCACGCCGGTGTTCTCACCCTATTCCGGCCGGGTCAGCCGCCTGATCGCCAAGCCCGGCGACCATGTCGAGCGCGGCCAGCCGCTGTTCGCCATCGAGGCGAGCGAGTTCGTCCAGGGCCACAACGATCTCATCACGGCGGTCGCCGGCGTCGACAAGGCGAAGTCGAGGCTGGCACTCGCGCAGATGGCCGAGAAGCGCCAGCGCGACCTGCAGGCAATCCGCGGCGGTGCGCTCAAGGACCTCGAGCAGGCGCAGTCGGATCTGGTGCAGGCGCAGGGTGATCTGCGCACCGCCGAGATCACGCTGGCGGCGGTGCGCAACCGCCTGCGCATCCTCGGCCGCAGCGACGAGGATATCGCCGACCTCGAGAAGCGCGATCGTGTCGGTGCAGAGACCATCGTGGCGGCGCCGATCGCCGGCACCGTCATCCAGCGCAAGGTCGGGTTGGGCCAGTACATCAACGCCGGCGCCAACGACCCGGTCTACACGATCGGCGACCTGTCGACGGTGTGGCTGGTCGCCAACGTTCGCGAGTCCGACGCGCCCAAGATGAAGGTCGGCGCGCCGGTCCAGGTCACCGTGCTCGCGTTCCCCGGGCAGGTGTTCAACGCCAAGCTCGACTATGTCGCGCCGGCGCTCGATCCCAACACGCGCCGCCTGCCGGTGCGCGCCGAGGTCAAGAACATCGATCTTGAGCTCAAGCCCGAGATGTTCGCCTCCTTCCGCATCGTCTCGGGCGAGGACCGCTCGATGCCGGCCGTGCCGGCCGACGCCATCGTCTACGAGGGCGCCAATGCCCGCGTCTGGGTGGCGCGTCCCGACAGCAAGACGGTGGTGTCGCGTTCCATCGTCGTCGGCGACACCAGCAACGGGCTGGTCGAGGTCAAGAAGGGGCTCAATGTCGGCGAGACCGTCGTGACCAGCGGCACGCTGTTCATCGATCGCGCCGCATACGGAACTGACGTCCGCCCGGTTCGGCAATCAACGGCGCGTCAGCGCGCATCTTCCCTGCCGTGAACGCCGTCGTCGCCGCCTCACTCAGGCAGCGCGTCCTGGTGGTCATCCTAAGCGTCGTCCTGATCGTGGGCGGGCTGTTCGCCTATCGCGTCCTCAATATCGAGGCCTATCCCGACCCGGTGCCACCGCTGGTCGACATCGTAACGCAGAACCCCGGCCAGTCGTCGGAGGAGATCGAACGCTACATCACCATCCCGATCGAGGTGCAGATGGCGGGGCTGCCCAACGTGCAGACGATCCGCTCCATCTCGTTGTTCGGACTGAGTGACGTCAAGGTGCAGTTCACCTACGACCTCACCTACCAGCAGGCCTCGCAGCTCGTCATCAACCGCCTGTCGCAGCTTGGCCCGCTGCCCAATGGGGCGCAGCCCTCCATCTCGCCGGTCAGCCCGATCGGCGAGATCTTCCGCTACCGCGTGGTCGGCCCGCCCGGCTATTCGGTCGCCGACCTCAAGACCATCCAGGACTGGATCCTGCAGCGTCGCTTCAAGGCGATCCCCGGCGTGATCGACGTCACCGGCTGGGGCGGCAAGACCAAGACCTACGACATCACCATCGATCTCGACCGCCTGCTGGCCTATGGACTCACGCTGAAGCAGGTGCTGGACGGGCTGAACAACGCCAACATCAACGTCGGCGCCAACACGGTGAACATCGGCACGCAGTCGGCAATCGTGCGCAGCGTCGGCCAGATCCGCACCATGGACGACATCCGCAACACCATGCTGACGGTGCGTGACGGCGCGCCAGTGCTGGTGTCCGACGTCGCCACCGTGACCGTGGGCAACCAGCCGCGGCTCGGCATCGCGGGCCAGAGCGACGACGACGACATCGTCCAGGGCACCGTGCTGATGCGGCGCGGCGCACAGACGACGCCCACCCTGCAAAGTGTGCTGGCCGAGGTCGGCAAGATAAACTCGTCCGACATCCTGCCGCCCGGCGTTCGCGTCGAGCGCATCTACGACCGCAGCATCCTGGTCGACATCACCACCCATACCGTGCTGCACAACATGGTACTGGGCGTGCTGCTGATCTTCCTGATCCAGTGGCTGTTCCTCGGAGACTTGCGCAGCGCGCTGATCGTGTCGGCGACCATCCCGTTCGCGCTCCTGTTCGCCGTGGTGATCCTGGTCCTGAGTGGCGAATCGGCGAACCTGCTGTCGATGGGCGCCATCGATTTCGGCATCATCGTCGACGCCACCGTGATCATGGTGGAGAACATCTTCCGCCATCTGTCGGAAGTCGGCCACGCCGAGAGCCGTCCGCTGCGGCCCACACCCGCGGGGCTCGACGGCAAGCTGGCGACGATCTTCCATGCCTCGACCGAGGTCACGCAGGCGATCTTCTTCTCGGCCACCATCATCATCGCGGGCTTTCTGCCCCTGTTCACGCTGTCGGGCGTGGAAGGCCACATCTTCGGACCGATGGCCCGCACCTATGCCTACGCCCTGACGGGTGGCCTTCTGGCCACCTTCACGGTCTCGCCGGCGCTCGCCGCCCTGCTGCTGCCGGACCGCGTCGCCCACGCCGAGACCTGGGCAGTACGCAAGCTCGCCCGGTTCTACGCCCGTGTTCGCGACATCGCGCTGGCGTGGCGCCGCGCCACCCTCGCCGCCGGCCTCGGGCTGGGCGCGCTCGCGGCCTTCGCCGGCAATACGATCGGCCTGGAGTTCCTCCCCAAGTTGGAAGAAGGCAACATGTGGATCCGTGCCGTCATGCCGGCATCGATCTCGCTGGAGGCCGGCAACGACTACGCCAACCGCATGCGCAAGCTGATCAAGAGCTTTCCCGAGGTCGAGACCGTGATCTCCCAGCACGGCCGGCCCGACGACGGCACCGATTCGACGGGCTTCTTCAACGCCGAGTTCTTCGTACCGCTGAAGCCGTTCGATCAGTGGCGCAGGGGCCTCGACAAGGAGGGCCTGATCGCCGAGATCGACGAGGCGCTGCGCAAGGACTTCGCCGGCGTCGAATTCACCTTCTCGCAATACATCCAGGACAATATCCAGGAGTACGCCTCGGGCGTGAAAGGCGAGAACTCGGTCAAGATCTTCGGCAATGACCTCGAAACCCTGTCGAAGGTGGCGGGCGAGATAAGAAAGGCTCTCGCCGGCGTTCCCGGCGTGACCGACTTGGCGGTCCTCGCATCGCTTGGCCAGCCGACCATCCGCATCGATATCGACCGCGCCAAGGCGGCGCGCTATGGCCTGGCACCCGGCGACATCAATTCCACCGTCCAGGCGGCGATCGGCGGCGAGGCGGCGGGCGACGTTTATGAAAACGGCAGCGACCGGCATTTCCCAATGATGGTCCGCTTGGCGCCGCGCTATCGTGAGAACATGGAGGCGATCAAGCGCATCCCGATCGGCGTGCAGGGCATCAACGGCGTGACCCAGGTGCCCTTGAGCGAGGTCGCAACCGTTCAGCTCGTGTCGGGCGCATTCTATATCTACCGCGAGCAGCAGGAGCGCTACCTGCCGGTGAGGTTCAGCGTGCGCGGCCGCGATCTCGGCAGCGCCATTTTGGAAGCCCAGGAGCGCGTCGCCGAGCAGGTCAAGCTGCTAGGCGGCTACCGGATCGAATGGGTTGGCGAGTTCGGCAACCTGAAGAACGCCCTGCAGCGGCTCGCGATCGCCGTGCCGATCGCCATCGGGCTGATCCTGCTGCTGCTCTACGTCAGCTTCGGCTCGTTGACCGACACCCTGCTGGCCGGTAGCGCCATGCCGATGGCGCTGATCGGCGGCGTGCTGGCGCTGTTCCTGGCCGGCATGCCGTTCAGCATCTCGGCCGCCATCGGCTTCGTCGCCCTGTTCGGCATCGCCGCCATGAACGGCATCATGGTCCTGGGGCAGTACAACCGCCTGATCGATGCGGGCCGCGACCGCGAGTCGGCGCTGAGCGAGACCTGCGCAGTGCAGATGCGTCCGGTGCTGATGACCTGCGTTGCCGCTTGCGTCGGCCTGTTGCCCGCGGCCTTCTCGTCGGCGATCGGCAGCCAGGTCCAGCGTCCGCTCGCCGTTGTGGTGGTGGGCGGCACGCTGTTGGCACCCTGCCTCTTCCTCACCGTCCTGCCGGCGGCGATCGGCCTGTTCTCGCGCCGGCATCGTGCGGCTGAGCCTGCGCCGGCCGGCGTGGCGGAGGCACATTGATGAGTCGTTCCTTTGCTGCCTGCGTGGCCCTCGCCGCGATGCTCGGCGGCTGCACCGTCGGGCCGGACTTCCGCACGCCTCCGCCGCCGGACGCCGACCGGTACCGACACCGAACCCCTGTATGGTGTCCGCTGGCATCCCCGTCGGCGAGGCGCAGCGGGTCGCGCAGGAACCTCGGCATTTCGCGCCGCTCAACGACCTCATCGAGCGCAATTTCAAGGCAAACCCGGCTGTCGCGCGGCGGCGGATTGCGCGCGGCCCAGCAGGCCGCGCGTGCCCAGCGAGCGGCGCTGTTTCCCAGTACCAGGCGCCGACCAGCCTGTCTTCGCCGACCAACGACAACAGTTACATATACGGGCTGTTCACGGCCACGCTCGGCTTGCCTATGCTCCGGTGTCGGGGCGGCGTGCGCCGAGTCGGCGGAGGCCCAGGCGGAGGCGCAATGCTTCCAGCTCGAAGCGACCTCCCTGACACTTACCTCCAACGTCGTCGTCGCCGGCATCGCTGCGCGCCCAGATCGACACCACTCAACGCGTCATCGCTGCCCAGCGACGCTGAAGTACGAGGACATCTACCTCAAGGGCTACGCCGACGGCCGCGAGGCCAAGCTCGGCATCGCCCAATGGGTCGCCTTCTACAATCATGCATCTGAACGCCCATCTGGCTATGTGGTTGAAGCGAATAAGTTTTGCTGATCGGGATGCGATCCCGTGGGGTGTTTTGGGTTCTGCCTGGCGCGCCGGGTGATGGCGCGGGCCGCGGA
>JACPOB010000052.1 GCA_016185145.1 Rhodospirillales bacterium
AAGCGCATGCGGGCCGACAACGACCTGACCCTCGCCCTCTCCGCCTGACACCACACCCAAACCAAAAATGTAGTGCCGACTTTTCGGCTAACTCTTTGATTCCATTGAATCGCAATGCCGATTCTGCGCAAGTTGGGCTAGATCTGGCATCCTTGTCCGCTTCACCCGCCATACTTGGCCCTGTACGGCACGCAAAAATTCGCGAAAACGAAACTGGCCGAATCCGACGTTAGTTATTGACGTTGGTGTACCAAAGTTATATTATCGGCCTGTTGCGTTGCTTCGCCTCGTTACCGCTCTATGCATCGTTGCTTGCATCCAGACGAGCCGGTGGGGTCCAGCGCAACAGGGCCCCAACCTATAGGGGGTGCGATCTCGAAGGGCTACTAGGGTCTCTGTCGGAAATGCCGGAAATACCGGAAACCTCCCGCCGCTGACAGCAGTGCATGCACTGTCGAAGGCCTGCGGCGGTTCACGCCAAGGAGTCGATGAATCTCGCCAGGGCGACGTCCTTGTCGCTCAATCCGCCGGCATCGTGCGTCGACAGCACGATCTCGACGTTGCTGTAGACATTGGACCACTCCGGATGGTGGTCGGCCTTCTCGGCGGCCAGCGCCACCCGGCCCATGAATCCCCAGGCCTCGTTGAAATCGGCGAACTTCAGGCTGCGCTTGATGGCATCGCGGCCGGGGACTTCCTGCCATTTCGGCAGCGACGCGAGGGCTTGCGTGCGGGCGGCTCCGGTGAGCTTGGTGGTCATGAGGCACCTCCTGGTATGGCGCAAAGCTTGCCTCATTCGCAGGCGTGGGCCTAGGCTCTGCACCAGCTTCAGGAGGGCTTCCGTGAAATTGCTACGACGTACCGCCATTACCGCCGCCGCAGCATCCGTGCTGGCGCCCCCGGCCTTCGCCCAGAAGAGTGCGGACACGCTGCGCATCCTGTTCCAGGACGCCGTGCCCAACGTCGACATGTACTTCAACAGCCAGCGTACTGGCCTGATCCTGGCCCACCAGGCATGGGACATGCTGGTGCATCGCGATCCCGCGACTTTCGAGATCAAGCCCGCCCTCGCCACCGACTGGAAGTTCGCCGAGGACAACTCGCTCGACCTCACCATCCGCCAGGGCGTGAAGTTTCACGACGGCAGCACGCTGTCGGCCGACGATGTCGTCTACACCATCAACATGGCGGCCAACCCCGACAGCAAGGTGGCGACGCCCTCGAACTACGCCTGGATCGACAAGGCCGAGAAGACCGGCGACTGGACCGTGCGCATCAAGATGAAGAGGCCGACGCCGGCGGCGCTGGAATATCTCGCCATGGTGACGCCGATCCATCCCAAGGCCTACCGCGAGAAGGTCGGGCCCGAGGGCTTCGCCGCCAAGCCGGTCGGCGCCGGCCCCTACAAGATCGTCAAGAACGAGCAGGGCAAGGAGGTCGTCTTCGAGCGCTTCGACGACTACTGGGCGGGCTCGCCCAAGGGCAAGCCGGCGATCAAGACCCTGCACGTGCGCTTCGTGCCCGACGTCACCACCGCGGTGACCGAGCTCCTGGCCCAGCGCGCCGACTGGGTGTGGAACTTCAACCCCGACCAGCTCGCCAACATCAACAAGATGCCGCACCTGCAGGCGACGCAGCAGGAATCGATGCGCATCGGGTATCTCTCGATCGACGCCGCCGGCCGCTCGGGCAAGGACAATCCGCTGACCAACGTGAAGGTGCGGCAGGCGATCTGGCATGCCATCAACCGCCAGGAGATGGCCGACAAGCTGGTCCAGGGCGGCAGCCGCGTGCCACAGGCGCCATGCTTCCCAACCCAGTTCGGCTGCGACGCAGACGCCGCTGTCAAGTACGCCTACGACCCGGCCAAGGCCAAGGCGCTGCTCGCCGAAGCGGGCTTCCCCAACGGCTTCGATATCGAGCTGCTGACCTACGTGCCGGTGACGTCGTGGACGGCGGCGATCCAGAACTATCTCCAGGCGGTCGGCATTCGCGCCAGAATCACCCAGATGCAGGTGGCGCCGGCGATCCAGAAGGCGTGGCGCGGCGAGGCTCAGCTCTATCACGGCTCGTGGGGCAGCTACTCGATCAACGACGTCTCGGCGATCTTCCCGGTGATGTACGGCAAGGACGCCCCCGACAACTACAGCCGCGATCCCGAGCTCGAGGCGCTGGTCGCCGAGGGCAGCAACACGTCCGACCCGGAGGCGCGCAAGAAGGCCTATTCGGCGGCGGTCAAGCTGATGACCGAGAAGGCCTACTGGCTGGCGTTGTTCACCTACGTGAACGCCTACGCCTTCTCGAAGCAGCTCGAGTTCAAGACCTTCCCCGACGAGCTGCCGCGCTTCTATCTGGCGAAGTGGAAGTAAGACTCATATTCGGACCGCGGGCGTCCCGCCCGCTCATGAGGCGGGCGAGACGCCCGCGGTCCGAATCATGACTCGAGCGGCGCCGTCCAGGCGTTGTAGCCGTACACCCAGTCGGTGGCGGTGACGCCCTTGCCCCAGCTGTTGGTCCGCGAGGTGAGCTGCATCCTTGCGGTCCGGGGCTGTCGGTTGCGCTCATAGCGCTTCAGCGCAGCGGCGACACCGTCACGCTCGACGCCTTCGAGACAGCGCGACAGGATCGCAGCATCCTCGATCGCCATTGCCGCGCCCTGCGCCATGTAGGGCGTCATGGGATGGCAGGCGTCGCCCAGCAGCGCGACGTTGCCTTCGACCCAGTGCTCCAGCGGATCGCGATCGACCAGCGGCCGCTTGTGCACGTCGGGGCAGGCCGCCAGCACGCGCTGCACGTCGGGATGAAACCCTTCGAACGCCGCGCGCAAGACGTTCACGTCGCCCTTGGCCGACCACGATTCGAGATTGAAACCGGGCTCGGGCTGGCTGGTGACGAAGTAGACCTCGCTACGGTCGGGCTTCACCGGATACATGACGATGTGGCGGTCCTCGCCCCACCACTTGGTGCAGTCGCCCATGTCGAAGCCGTCGAGGCGCGTCGCCGGATAGACCGTGCGATAGGCGATGCGGCCGGTGAAGCGCGGCTCCTCCTCCCCGAACAGGATGGTGCGCGCCACCGAGTTCACGCCGTCGGCGGCGACCACGGCATCGGCGGTGACGGCATTGCCGTTGGCGAAGGCGAGTCGCACGCCGTCGGTGGTCTGGTCGAGGCCCTCGAGCTCGTGGTCGAGATGGACCAGCTCGTCCGGCACGATGCTGGCCAGCGCTGCATGCAGGTCGCCGCGATGGGCGAGAAGATACGGCGCGCCGTACTTGTCCTCGGCCGGCTGGCCGAACAGCATGTCGAACAGCACCGCGCCGGTGCGCCAGTCGCGGTTGTTCCACGACCGCGGATAGAAGGTCGCGGCGCGCAGGTGATGCTCGAGCCCGAGGCCGCGCAGCACGTGCATGGCATTGCAGCCGATCTGGATGCCGGCGCCGAGCCGCGTGAACTGCTGCGCCTGCTCGTAGACCGCGACCGTGTGGCCGGCCTTGCGCAATGCCGCGGCCGAGGCGAGCCCGCCCATGCCGGCGCCGATGACGGCGATGTTCAGGCCAGCAGGCATTCGACACCCCCGGCAGGCCGCGGCTTCAGGGGAGGCGTCTCGATCGAGCAGCGCGGCTCGGCGATCGGACAGCGCGGATGGAAGCGGCAGCCCGTCGGGATGTTCGCGGGGTCGGGCAGCGTGTCGCCGAGGCCGACATCGGGCACGCCCAGTCCCGGCTCGGGCGTCAGCACCGAGGCGAGCAGGGCCTTGGTGTAGGGATGCTCGGGCCGGCGGAACAGCGTCTCGGTCGGCGCGCGCTCGACGAAGCGGCCGAGGTACATCACCGCCACCTCGCTCGCGACATGCTCGACGACGGCGAGGTTGTGGCTGATGAAGAGGTAGGTGAGGCCGAGATCGCGGCGCAGCTCGGCCAGAAGGTTCAGGATCTGCGCCTGCACCGAGACGTCGAGTGCGCTGGTCGGCTCGTCGCACACGACGATGCGCGGCCGCAACACCAGGGCGCGGGCGATGGCCACGCGCTGGCGCTGGCCGCCCGACAGCTCGGTCGGCAGGCGGCGGCCCATCTCGGCGCTGAGCCCCACGCGCGCCAGCATCTCGTCGACGCGTTTCGTGATCTCGCCGCCGGCGATGTCGCCCTGCGCCTTGAGCGGCATGGCGACGATGTCGCGCACGCGGCTGAGCGGATTGAGCGAGGCGAAGGGGTCCTGGAACACCGGCTGGATCAAGCGCGCGCGGGCGCGGCGATCCATGGCGATGACGCGCTGGCCTTCGACCGCGATGTCGCCTGCCGTCGGCTCGAGCAGGCCGAGGATCAGGCGGGCCAAGGTGGACTTGCCGCAGCCCGATTCGCCCACGACGCCCAGAACGCCGCCCGGCGGCACGGCGAAGGAGACGTCGTCGACCGCCACGACATGACGGTCGGCGCCGAAGAGCCCGCCCTTGACGCGGAAGGTCTTGCGGACCGCCTTGACCTCGATGGCCGCGTTCATGCCGGCAACCGGCAAAGGAAGTCGTGGCCCGTGCCGGCGGCATGGCGCGGTACGGTATGGGCGCAGGTCGCGTCGGCGAAGTCGCAGCGCTCGCGGAAGGCGCAGCCTTCGAAGCCCGGGCCGATGCGCGGCACCGTGCCGGGGATCGAGCCCAGCGGCTCGTCGCGCTTGACCTTGCCCGGCACCGGCACGCAACGCAGCAGGCCCTTGGTGTAGGGATGCTTGGGATTGGCGAACAGCTCGGCGGTCGGCGCGCTCTCGACCACTTCGCCGGCATACATCACCGACACGCGATGGGCGACGCGCGCCACGATGCCGAGATCGTGGGTGATCAGCAGCATGCCGAGACCCAGGTCGCGCTGCAGCCCGGCCAGCAGCCGCAGGATCTGCGCCTGTACCGTGACATCGAGGGCCGTGGTCGGCTCGTCGGCAATCAGGAGCTTGGGGTCGCACATCAGCGCCATGGCGATCATCACGCGCTGGCGCAGCCCGCCCGAGAGCTGGTGGGGGAACTGGCCGAGCCTGAGGCCGGGCGCCGTGATGCCGACGCGGGCCAGGAGGTCGGCGGCGCGATCGATGGCGGCGCGCTGCGTCGTCTTCTTGTGGCGGCGCAGCACCTCGGTCATCTGCGAGCCCACCGTGTAGGCGGGGTTGAGGCTGGTCATCGGCTCCTGGAAGATCATGGCCATGGCGTTGCCACGCAGGCGCGCCATGCCGGCATCGCTGAGGCCCGTCAGGTCCTGGCCTTCGAAAGTGAGCCGCCTTGCCGAGCGACGGGCGCCGCGGGCCAGAAGGTTCATGACGGCGAGCGCGGTCACCGACTTGCCGCAGCCCGATTCGCCCACCAGGCAATGGGTCTCGCCGCGCTCGACCGTGACCGAGGCGCCGCGCACCGCCGACACGCGGCCGCCGAAGCTGACCTCGAGCTGCTCGACCTCCAGGAGCGTACTCATGGATCCGATCTCGCGCCGAACAGGTCGCGCAGGCCGTCGCCCAGAAGGTTGATGCCCAGCACCAGCACGAACAGCGCCACGCCCGGGATCACGATCACCCATGGGCTGAAGAACATGTAGTCCTTGGCCTCGGCGATCATCAGGCCCCACGACGGCAAGGGCGGCGGCACGCCGAGGCCGAGGAAGGAGAGGGCGGCCTCGAGCAGGATGGCGAGCGCGATCTCGAGCGTCGCCACCACGACGAGATGGCTCGCGATGTTGGGCAGCACCTCGCCCGCCAGGATGCGCAAGCGCGAGCAGCCGGCGCACCAGGCGGCGGCGACGAAGTCGAGGTTGCGCACCTGCATGGTGGTCGAGCGCGCCACCACGGCGAAGCGGTCCCACAAGAGCAGGCCCAAGGTCAGCACCAGCAGGGTCATCGAGCTGCCGAGCAGGCCGACGACGGCCAGCGCCACCAGCACGACGGGGATCGAGAGCCGCGTGGTGATCGCGAACAGCACGGCATCGTCGACCCGGCCGCCTAAAAAGCCGCCGAGCACGCCGAGCGCGATGCCGATGATTCCCGAGACCACGGTCACGGTGACGCCGATCAGCATGGAGATGCGGCAGCCCCAGATCAGGCGCGAGAGATAGTCGCGGCCGAGCTGGTCGGTGCCGAGGAGATGGTCGGGACTGGTGCCGGCCATCCAGAAGGGCGGCAGCAGGCGCTTGCTGAGGTCCTGCGTGAAGGGATCGTGCGGTACGAGCAGCGGGGCGAAGACGGCGCAGATCGCGGCGATGCCGACGATCACCGCGCCGATCCAGGTGCTGGCGCTCTTCCAGCCGCGTCTGGGGCCGGCTGCTGCGGAAGCGACGCTCATGGCCCCGTACTCATGGTCCGCGCAGCCTGGGATCGAGCACGGCGTTCATCAGGTCGGCGAGCATGGTGAGCGCCACGTAGATCACCGCCAGCACCAGCACGACGGCCTGCACCACCGGGAAGTCGTTCTTGCCGATCGATTCCCAGGCGAGGAAACCCACGCCGTGCAGGGCGAAGACCTGCTCGATCACGATCGAGCCGCCCAGCATGAAGCCGAGCTGGACGGCGGCGATCGCCACTACCGGGATGGCGGCGTTGCGCAGCGCATGCTTCAGCAGGATCGAGGCGCGCGACAGTCCCTTGGCACGCGCCGTCCGGATGTAGTCCGAGCCCATCGCCTGGATCATGCCGGCGCGGGTCAGCCGCGTCAGCGCGGGGATCGCCGAGAAGGCGAGCACGATGCCCGGCATCACGTAGTGCTGCCAGGAGCCGGTGCCCGAGATCGGCAGCCAGCCGAGCTGCAGGCCGAGCGTGATCATCAGGATCAATCCAAGCCAGAACGACGGCATGGCCTGGCCGAGCAGTGCCACCATCTGGACGACGCGGTCGAGGGTGGTGTTCTCGCGCACTGCCGCCAGGATGCCGAGCGGCAGGGAGACCACGAGCGCGATCACCAGTCCCGTGAGGCCGAGCGTGACGGTGATCGGCATGCGCTCGGCGATCAGGTTCGAGACCTTGGTCTTGAAGAAGTAGCTTTCGCCCAGGTCGCCGGTCACGGCGCGGCCGACCCAGTCGAAGAATTGCACGGTGAGCGGCCGGTCGAGCCCATAGGCCTTGCGCACGGCCTCGACGTCGGCCTGCGTGGCATTGGGGCCGGCGATCGAGATCGCGAGGTCGCCCGACAGGCGCGTCAGGATGAAGGCGAGCGTCATGACGGTGGCGGCCACGAGGATCGCCACGATCAGACGGCGAACGAGGAACTGCAGCATGCTTGGAGGGCGAGCTTAGAGTGTATCGGCCGGGAAGGCGACCATGCGATTCCCGCGCCAAAGATCACCGGCCTCACCTCAGATTCGTCCACCATCGCCCCTTGGCGGGCGCGCCTTGGTCCTATATGGGGGAGTCATGCCGGTCTTCACCAATCCGCGGCGCATGCCGTGCTTCGGCACGGCGCCCACCTTGGAGGACTTCGAGGCGATCGCCGCCGAGGCATTGGCGACGATTCCCGAGGAGTTCCGGCGGCATGTCGGCAACGTGCGCATCCAGGTCGACGACTTCCCGTCCGACGAGGTCGAGAAGGAGATGGACCTCGACACGCCGTTCGATCTGCTCGGCCTCTATCAGGGCGTGTCGATGATGGAGCGCGGCGCGGGTCACGTCGCCAACGACATCGACCGCATTTTCCTCTATCGCCGGCCGATCCTCGACTACTGGTGCGAATCGGGCGAGGACCTGCCGCACATCGTGCGCCACGTGCTGATCCACGAGATCGGCCATCACTTCGGTCTGAGCGACGACGACATGGAAGCGATCGAAGCCAAGGCCGAGGAAGAGTCACGCCGGGCGCAGCCCGGCGTTTAGGTCATATTCGGACCGCGGGCGTCTCGCCCGCCTCATGATCATGAGCGGGCGGGACGCCCGCGGTCCGAATCATGATCACACCCGAATGGCCTCTCTATATAGCCGCTCGGGCGTGACCCAGCGGACCATCTGGACGAAGCTGTCGACATACTTGGCGGGATCGTTGCCGTAGTCGGCCTTGTAGGCATGCTCGTACATGTCCATGACGATCAGCGGGACGCAGCCGACCGGGCCGGTGGCGTGATCGGCGGCGAGGTGATTGATCAGTCGCTTGTCGCGTGGCGTATAGGCCAGGATCACCATGCCCTTGCCGTCGGTCGACGCCTTGCCCATGGCGACGAACTCCGCCTTCCAGCGATCGAAGCTCGAGAAGTCGCGGCTGATCGCCTGCGCGAACACGCCGGAGGGACTGGTCGGCGCGTCGCCGACGCACTCGAAATAGAGCTCGTGCATCAGCGAGAAATTGTAGACGGCCTGCTGCTCGCGCTTGAGCTCGCCGACCTCGGCCGGCTCGACCTTGGCGAAGTCCATCTGCACGAGCTGCTCGCTGATGGCGTTCAGCCGATTGACGCTCTCGCCATAGATCGCGTGATGCTCGGTGATCGACTGGGCCGACAGCCACTTGATCTTGTCGGGGTTGAAGGTGAGCGGCTGTGCGCGGAACTTGGGCGCGTTCGCGGCGGCGAGCAGTTGTTGCGCTGCCGCCGGCACGGCTGCGGCGCCGGCCAGCAGGCCGACCCCTGCTGCCAAGGAGCGGCGAGAGATTTCAGGCATGTCGGTCTCCGAAAAGATTATTCGGAACCTAACGCCGCTCATGAAGGAGAGTTGCGTTGCACGCCGGGTGCGCGATAGCGGCCCTCGATCAGCGATTCCTCGGGCTCGTAGGCCCGCAGCACCAGCCGCATCGGCCCGCCGGGCGCCGGCAGCCAATTGGCCGCACGCTCGTCGTCCGGCCGTTCGCGCTGCAGGTAGATCGTGAGCGAGCCGTCGGCGGCTTTCTGCAGGCCGGATGTGCGATCGCCGATGGAATAGCGGCCGATCGGATTGTCGATGAAGAAGGCGCGGCCCTCCGGCGTCACTTCGTACATGGCGAGCGACCAGAAAGCGCGCGCCGGCGGCAGGCCGTCGGCCGGGAAGGTGAGGTGATAGGCGTTGGCGCCCGACAGCGGCTGGCCGTTCGAATCGGTGTTGCAGGCGAGATAGACCGCCTCGACCGGCTCCAATGCCGCGAGGCCCGTGAGCGCGACATGCGCGCGATAGAGATAGTCCTCGCCGTAATTGCCGAGATGGCGCTCGCCGTAGGTCCAGCCGTCGATCGTCTTGCCGTAGCGGCTGGCGGCGGCGCGGATCTCGGCGCGTCCCTGCTCCATGCCGGCCTTGATGGCGCGCCGCTCGGGCTCGCTGAAGGCACGCCCGTCGAACTTGCGGCCCGGCCGCAGCTTCAACGGCGACAGGCTCTCGAACACCGCGCGATCTCGCTCCGACAACGGGCTCTCGCCCAGCGCGCGCATCGTCACTTCGAACAGGTCGAACGGATCGGCGGGATTGGGCGCGGGCCAGTCGGCCATCGGCTCGGCCGGCGCCACGGTGCGCTGGCGCATCAGCTCGCCCGTTTCCAGGATGCGTCGCTCGTTGCGCTGGTCCGGCGTCTCGAGCAGCACGCGCGCCTGCAGGATGCGCACGCGGTCGACTTCCTCCGGGCCGTCGACCAGGATGCGCCCCAGCAGCCACACCGAGTTGGTCGGCGATCGGACAAGCTTCACGTCCGACGGCGGTTCGCCCGTCCAGCCCGGCCCGACGACCATGTGCGTCGGCGGCTGTCCGCCCTGCAGCCGATGGCTGACATAGGCGAAATTGTTGGTGAACAGGTCCATGAAGGCGTAGCTGTAATAGAGGTCGCCCACCGGCGGCACGGTGAGGAACATCGGCTCGATCGAAAGATCGAGCCACGCCGACGAATAGAAGGTGTCGTTGTTGGGCGTCGTCACTGTCCGCGCGCGATGGTCTGCGAGCTGGGCGATATGGCGGAAGCGGTTCAGCCGCTGGCGCAATGGATTGGCCTCGTCGACCGTGGCCTGCCAGCGCGTGCGGTACATTTCGTAGACCGGGAAGAGATAGATCGTGGCGCGCCGCGCCAGATCGCGCAGTGGCGCCGGCGTGTCCTGCGCGCGTACGACGGCGGGCGCCAGCCAGGGTGCGGCGAGCGCGCCGCCGAGCAGCGTGCGGCGCCTCATGCCGCGCGCTCGCGCATCAGGCGGCGTTCCATCACGAAGGCCGCCGCCTCGCGCCACGGCGCCAGGGTCCAGAACGAGCGCGCGCGACCGGACGGCGAGGCCAGCACGAACGCCACCGAGCCTTCGATGGGCTCCGCCTGTCGTCCGTAGGCCGGCGATTTCACGCCGAGCGCCAGCGAAGCCGCGTGCTTGCTGGTGAAAGCGATCGCGGCAGGCCGGAAGCGGCGCAGCTTGGCGTGCAGGGCGGCGGCGTCCATGGCGTGAGGGCTGAGCTCGTGGTCCGAACCATACTCCGTCTTGTTGAGGTCCGTCAGCCCGATGCCCAGCGTCAGGAGTTCGGGATAGCGCTGCGGTGCCAGCCGCTCGGGCGTCAGGCCGACCGCATGCAGGGTCGGCCAGAAGGCGTTGCCGGGATTGGCGTAGTAGGCGCGGGCCTTGAACGAGGCGGGGCTCGGCGCCGTGCCGCAGAACACCAGGTCGAGGCCCGGCGCCAGGAGGTCGGGGACGAGATGCTTATTCCGGCTTGATGCCCGCGGCACGGATCACCTCACCCCAGCGCTTGTGCTCGGTCTTGATGAAGGCGTCGACTTCGGCCGGAGACAAGGTCCCGGGCTCGAAGCCGCCGGCGCGCATGCTCGCGACCACGTCAGGGTCCTGCAGCGCACGCTCGGTTGCGGCCTTGAGCTTCTCCTTCGCGTTGGCCGGCGTGCCGGTCGGGACCGCCCACAGTGACCACGAGGTGACCACGAGGTCGGGATAGCCCGCCTCGGCGAAGGTCGGCGTGTCGGGCAACACCGACGAGCGCTGGGCACCCGTCGTCGCCACGGCCTTGAGCTTGCCCGCGCTCACCTGGCCCATCAGCGAATCGATGTTGGCGATGCAGATCGGCACGTGTCCCGCCAGCACGTCCGCCGCCGCGGCCGCTGCGCCGCGATAGCTGATGAAGGTGAGATCGGCGCCGGTCTTCTGCTTGAACAGCTCCATGGTGAGCGACGGCGAGGTGCCGAGGCCCGACGAGCCGTAGGAGTACTTGCCGGGCTCTTTCTTGGCCGCGGCGACCAGCTTTGGAACGGTGTCGTGCGGGAAGTCGGGATGACAGCACATGAGGTTTGGTTGGGTGCCGATCCACACCACTGTCTCGAGATCGGTGGCCGCGTTGTAGCTCGGCTTGGCGTAGAGATGCGGTACCAGCGCGTGGCTGCCGATATTGCCCAGCAGCACCGAATACCCGTCGGGCGACGACTTCGCGACATTGTCGGCGGCGATCGAGCCGCCGGCGCCGGTACGATTCTCGATGACGAAGGACTGGCCGAGATAGTCCTGCAGCTTGGAGCCGAGCCTTCGGGCGATGTTGTCCTGCGAGCCGCCGGGCGTGAACGGGCAGACGATGCGCACGGTACGCTGCGGCCAGTCGTTGCCCTGGGCGAAGGCCGGTCGGGCCAGCGGCAGTGCAGCCAGAGCGGCAGTGAATTGGCGCCTTTTCATGACCTTTCGTTTCCTCTTACGCGTAACGCTCCCCGGTCCGATGATGCATGACGGCTGCATCTGCTGCCAGTGGCGGTGACGCATCGCGGAACAAATGCCGAGGTCCTGCGTTGCTGACCGATGAACGCGGCGCGCAATACCCTGGGAGAGGCCGTTCCGGCGTCGCCGCCGGTCATTCTGGTCGTCGAAGACGAGGTGCTGGTACGCAGCATCGTGGCCGCCTATTTGCGCGGATGCGGCTTCGACGTGATCGAGGCGGGCGGCGCCGACGAGGCAATCCGCGTGCTGCAAGCCGAGGTGCGGGTCGACATCGTGTTCTCCGACGTGAACATGCCGGGCAGCATGGACGGCTTCGGCTTGGCGCAGTGGGTCCGCCGCGAACGGCCGTGGCTGAAAGTGATCCTGACGTCGGGCGCGGCGCGCACGGCCAAGGAGGCGGGCGATCTTTGCGAGACCGGGCCGATCTTCGCCAAGCCCTACGATCACGCCGAGCTCGAACAGCACATCCGCACGTTGCTGGCACGCTGACGCGGCGCAACGCCCGACCCACGACGCTTGCACCACCAACGCCTCACCCTGAGGAGCCGCGCGAAGCGCGGCGTCTCGAAGGGTGAGGAGTGTGTTCATGTGGCGCCAAGCGTTTCGACCTGAGGCTTCCCGGCCTTGTCCACCCGCTGCCATCGGGCATGATGGACCGACGGGAGGATTGCCGTGGATACGCCAAGGAACAGCATCGACAAGGCCGACGAGGCCCAGCTCTTCGCCACCATAGACCGCTGGGTCGAGCGCGAGGTGGCGCCGCGCGTCAAGGAATTCGACCGTGCCGACCGCTGGCCGGCCGAGCTGGTCGAGCAGATGAAGGAGCTCGGCCTGTTCGGCGCCACCGTCAGCCAGGACTACGGCGGCCTCGGCCTGCCGGCGCGTACCTATGCCGAGATCGTCATGAAGATCTCCTCGGTGTGGATGGCGCTCACCGGCATCTTCAACTCCCACCTGATGCTGGCGCTGGCCATCGAGAAGTTCGGCACCGAGCCGCAGCGCCGTCACTGGCTGCCCAGGCTCGCCTCGGGCGAGGTACGCGGCGGCCTGGCGCTGACCGAGCCCGATGCCGGCACCGACCTGCAGGCGATCCGGCTGACGGCGCGGCGCCAGGGCGACCACTATGTGCTGAACGGCACCAAGACCTGGATCTCCAACGGCATCGAAGGCTCCTGCTTCGCGCTCCTGGTGAAGACCAATCCCGAGGCCTCGCCGCGCTATTCGGGCATGAGCCTGTTCATCGCTCCCAAGGGGCCGGGCTTCCGCGTCGGCCGCAAGCTCGAGAAGCTCGGCTACAAGTCGATCGATTCGGGCGAGCTGATCTTCGAGGACTACAAGGTGCCGGCCGATCATCTGATCGGCGAGGTCGAAGGCCGCGGCTTCACGCAGGTGGCAGGCGGCCTGGAGCTAGGCCGCATCAACGTCGCGGCGCGCGGCGTCGGCATTGCCGAGGGGGCGTTGCGGCTCGCCACCAGCTATTCGCAGATCCGCAAGACCTTCGGCAAGCCGATCTGCGAGCATCAGGCGATCCAGCTCAAGCTCGGCGAGATGGCGACGCGCGCCCGCGCCGCACGGCTGCTCACGCTCGACGCCGCCGACGCCTTCGACCGCGGCGACCGCTGCGACCTCGAGGCCGGCATGGCGAAGTATTTTTCGTCGGAGGCGGCGCTGGAGAACAGCATCGAGAGCATGCGCATCCACGGCGCCTACGGCTATTCCAAGGAATACGACATCGAGCGGCTCTATCGCGACGCGCCGCTGACCTGCATCGGCGAGGGCACCAACGAGATGCAGCGCATCATCATCGCCCGCCAGTGGATCAAGCGGCACGCCGAGCTATGAACGCAAAACCCCTGGCGGGAATTCGCGTCCTCACGCTGGAGCAGTTCGGCGCCGGTCCCTACGGCACCATGTTCCTGGCCGAGCTCGGCGCCGAGGTGATCAAGGTCGAGGCGCCCGACGGCGATCCCTCGCGCCATGTCGGGCCGCACAAGCTGGGCGATGCCGACAGCGAATATTTCCAGGCCTGGAACCTCGGCAAGAAGAGCGTGACCCTCGACATCAAGTCGGCCGAGGGCCGGCGACAGATCGAGGAGCTGGTCAGGAGTGCCGACGGCGTCGTCAACACCCTGCGCGGCACGCAGCCCGCCAAGCTCGGCATCGACCATGCGAGCCTCAGGCATCTCAAGCCGTCGATCGTCTGCCTGCACATCTCGGCCTACGGCCGCTCGGGCGAGCGCGCCGACTGGCCGGGCTACGACTTCCTGATGCAGGCCGAGGCCGGCCTGATGGAATTGACCGGCGATCCCGAGGGCGCGCCGACGCGTGTCGGCGTCTCGCTGATCGACAGCATGAGCGGGCTCACCGGCACCGTCGGCCTGCTCGCCTGCCTGCTGCGCGCCAGGACGACGGGGCAGGGCTGCGACGTCGAGACCTGCCTGTACGACGTCGCCATGCACCAGCTCACCTATCCCGGCGTCTGGTACCTCAACGAGGGCGATGTCTCGCCGCGCGTGCCGCGCAGCGCCCACCTGTCGCTGGCGCCGGTCCAGACCTTCCCGACGAAGGACGGCTGGATCTTCATCATGTGCATGACCCAGAAGTTCTGGCTGTCGCTGGTCAAGGTCATGAGCCGCGAGGAACTTCTGGCCGACCCGCGCTTCGCTGATCCCAACACGCGCGCCGTCAACCGCGCGGCCCTGACGGATGCACTCGACCCCACCTTCCGCACACGCACGACGGACGATTGGCTGGCGGCCTTCAACGGCCTCCTGCCGGCGGCGCCCGTCCATCGCCTCGACCAGGCGCTCGACAGCGGCTTTGCGCGCAGCGCCGGCATGGTGTCGGCCGTGCCGCATCCGGTGAAGGGCACTCTGCGCGTCATCGCCAACCCCCTCCGCATCGACGGCGAACGGCCGGCCCAGGCCGCCTGTTCGCCGCTCGGCGCCGACAACGAGTCCCTGCTGGGCAAACGCACATGAAGCTCGAAGGTCTGAAGGTCGTCGATCTCTCCTGGTTCCTGCCGGGTCCGTACCTCACGACGGCGCTGGCCGACCACGGCGCCGAGGTCATCAAGGTCGAACCGCCTGACGGCGATCCCGGCCGCCACATCCGCCCGCCCGACCAGCGCACCTCGGTGTTCTTCCGCAACATGGGGCGCGGCAAGAAGAGCGTCGTGATCGATCTCAAGACCGAGCAGGGCCGCGCCGATCTTTTCCGCTTGGCGTGTGAAGCCGACGTGCTGGTCGAATCCTTCCGCCCTGGCGTCGCGGCGCGCTTCGGCATCGGCTACGAGGCGGTGAAGGAGAAGAACCCGGGCATCGTCTACTGCTCGATCTCGGCCTTCGGCCAGGACGGCGCCTATCCCGGCCGCGCGGCGCACGATCTGGCGTTGGAAGCCATGACTGGCGTGCTGTCGCTGACGTTGGGCGACGACGGTCGGCCCGCCATCCCCGGCCTTCCCGTCGCCGACCTGGTGAGCGGCCTGCATGGCCTCAGCGGCGTGCTGATGGCGCTGCTGCGCCGGCAGACGACGGGCAAGGGCGACTACATCGATGTCTCCATGCACGAGGCGCTGATGGCCTCCTGCGCCAACGTCGTGGGCTCCGCCTTCACCGACGGCACGCAGCCCGACGTCAAGAACCAGCGCACCACCGGCGGCTCGGCCTTCTATCGCGTCTACGACACGTCGGACGGCCGCCAGCTGGTGCTGGCCGGCCAGGAGATGAAGTTCATCCGCAACCTGCTGACGGCGCTCGGCAAGCCCGAGTACATCGACCTTTGCGAATGGCCGGGCGCGCACCAGAAGCCGGTGATGGATTTCCTCGCCGCTACCTTCCGCGAAAAGCCGTTGGCGCACTGGATGAAATGGCTCGACACGCTCGACATCTGCTATGGGCCGGTCAACACGCTCCCCGAGGCGATCTCCGATGTAAACTTGGTGAAGCGCGGCGCCGTCGTGATCGAGCCGGATGGCCGCAAGCACCTGGCGCCGGTGGTGCGTTTCAAGGACGAGCCGTCACGCCCGCTCTATCGCGAGCCATTGCTCGGTGAGCACACGAAAGAGATCCTGAAGCGTGGGTAAGTTTGCCGCCGCGCTGTCGCTCACGCTGACGGCGGGCCCGCTGACCTTCAGTCGAGTGTCGCCGTGATCTGCCCGGCGCTGACGCCTTCCTTCTCCTCGCGCAGCAGCACGTAGAAGATCGCCGGCAGGGTGTGTACGACGATCGCCATCAGGGCGGTCCATACCCACAACACGAGGCTGCCGAGCGCGCCGTGGCCCAGCACCGCATAGATCACGAGGCCGCCCAGGATGAAGATCACCAGCCACAACAGGAAGACGCCGAGAATGGGCAGGCGCCGGCCGCTCGTCAGGTCCATGCTGCGGTTGAACGCGCCGCCCACGTCGGTGCCCTCGATCATCATGGCGGGAATCGTGACCGCCCAGAGCGGGATCAGGAACAGCGGTCCGACCACGACGATCATCGACACGGCGATCACGAAGTACTGGATGCAGCCCAGCACCAGCAGCCAGCCGAACTTCGGGCCCTGGACCTGGCGCAGCATCGGCTCCCACTCGGGCTTGCGCCCGCCGATCGCCCGCAGCGTGCCCCAGGTCAGGCAGATCGAGGTCGCCACGGCACAGACCAGCTGGACGATGGCCGCCAGCACCCCCAGGCTCAGGATGTCGACCACCAGGGAAACCGCGCTGAAGATCACGGCGACGGTGAAGAAGGCTGCGAAGTTGTCGCGCGCCAGGGCATAGGACCGCTCGAGGATCGACGTCACGGTCCAGGACGGCGAGGGAAGGGAAGTGGCCATGCCCTATCCTACCAGAGCCGAGGCCTTGGCGAGAGGGACAGGCTTGTCCTGTAACAAAAGATCCATGGCCTCCTGCTCCCACGCCGATTCGGCCAGAGACAGCGGATCCTGCGGCGCCAGCCGATGCTCGATCACCAGGCGCGACAGCAGCAGGCGGCGGGCGTCGCCGCCCCTGGCGCCCAGCGCAGCGCCCTCCCAGGCCATCAACGCCGCCGTCGCGGCATGATAAAGCGCACCGGCGGCAAGCCGGCAGCGCTTCTCCTGTCCGGGGTCGGCTGCGACCGCCTCGACGAAGCGCTCGACGCGGTCGAGCGTGGCGCCGAGCAGGCCCTTGTACTGGCCTGGCAGTGAATTGGAGCGCTCGTACTTGTCCTTCAGCGCCGCCGTCAGCGTCTTGTGGCCTCCCGTCTTGCCGACGGCGCGCTGCACCACGTCGAGGGCGTTGATGTTGGAGGTGCCCTCCCACAGCGTGCCGATCTGGGCGTCGCGCACCAGGCGGGCGGTCACCCATTCCTCGATGTAGCCCAGGCCGCCCCTCACCTCGAGGGCATGGCTGGCGACCGGGATGTTGTCGCGGCAGGCGCGGAACTTGTAGACCGGCGTCAGGATGCGCAGCAGGTCGGCCGCCTCCTTGTCGCCCCTGTTCGCCTTGCCCATGGCGTCGGCCGAGAAAGCATACATGGACAGTGCCTGCTCGGTCGGCAGCATGATCTTCATCAGCTGGCGGCGCAGCAGCGGATATTCGCCGATCGCACGGCCGAAGGCGCGACGGCTCTGCGCGACGACCATCGCCTCGTTGAGGCAGCGACGCATCATGGCGGCCGCGCGCACGCCATGGCTCAAGCGGGAGAGGTTCACCTGCTCCATCATCTGCTTGAAGCCGCGGCTCGCGTCGCCCACCAGGTAGGCGACTGCGCCGTCCATGATGATCTCGCCCGAGGCCATCGACCTGGTGCCGAGCTTGTCCTTCAGCCGCACGATCCGATAGCTGTTGCGGCTGCCATCCTCCAGTCGCCGCGGCATGGCGAACATGCCGAGCCCCCGAGTGCCGGGCGCGGCGCCGCGCGGCCTGGCCAGCAGGACGGCGACATCGGCGTCGGCGTGGCTGCAGAACCACTTCTGGCCGAAGAGCTTCCAGCGCTCGACGCCGTCGGGACCGATGCCGATGCGCTCGGCCTCCGTTTCGAGAGCGCCGACGTCCGAGCCGCCCGCCTTCTCGGTCATGAACTGCGTGCCCTTCAGCATCGTCTTCGGGTCCTGGCTGAGCAGCCGGTCGAGCAGCAGCCTCTTCAGCGCGTCGGAGCCGAATCGCTTGATGATGAAGTTCGAGGTGTCGGAGACCGAGACCGGGCACATCAGGCCAAACTCGGCCTGCACGAAGAGATAGGTGATGCCGTACTTCACCAGCGGATGGGCGGGATCGCCCATGCCCAGCACGCCGGCGCGATGGGTCATCGCGTGCATGCCGAATTCCTCGAAGGCGATCTTCTCCATCTCGCGATAGGAGGGGTGATAGTCGATCCAGTCCTCGTCGCGTCCGAAGCGGTCGCGCGGCTGCAGGACCGGTGGGTGCTTGTCGGCGGTCATGGCGAGATCGTCGAGGCGGTTGCCGGCGAGCTCGCCCAGCCGCTCGAAATGCGGAGACATGTGCTTCAGCAGGCCGGGCTCCATGTAGAGCGACAGCAGGTCCTGGAACTGCCGATCGATCGTGTAGAAGTTCCGGCCATGCGCGTCGGGGGCGATATGGTGCGCGCCATGCGGCCCACTGTCGTGCGACGGGCTGACGGCGGTGGTCATGTCGGGCATCGTCTTCTCCTATTGTCGCCAGCCGTTCGCCAGGACGCGCTCGATGTAGGTCGGCACGGTCTGGGTGGCGGGTCCGTAGATGTGTTCGTGGAACAGGGGCTGGTTGCCGGTCGCCTCGAGATTGAGCTCGACGGTGTGCGCCCGATGCTGGCGGCGGCGAACGTGCAGCACGAAGCCTGCCGCCGGATAGACTTCGCCCGAGGTGCCGATCGACAGGAAGAGCCCGCAGCGCTCCAGCGCCTCGTAGATCTCCTCCATGCGCTTGGGCATCTCGCCGAACCACACGATGTTCGGCCGCAGCTCGCCCACGGCATTGCAGTTGGGGCAGATCGACTGCGGCGTGAGATCGACATCCGATTCGAACACGCGCTGGCAGATCATGCAGCGGATCTCGCCGTCGCGACCGTGCATGTGGATGATGTTCCTGGAGCCTGCCATCTCGTGCAGCGGATCGATGTTCTGGGTCACCACCGTGACCTCGCCCTGGTATTCCTTCTCCAGCCGGGCAAGCGCGCGATGCGCGGCATTGGGCTCGACATGTGCGGCGCGGAAGGAGCGGCGGGTGTCGTTGTAGAAGTCGAGCACCTTCTTCTTGTCGCGATGCCAAGCCTCGATGGTGGCCACTTCCTCGAGATCGACGCGGCTCCACAGTCCGTCCTTGTCTCGGAAGGTGTCTATGCCGCTTTCCTTGGAGATGCCCGCGCCGGTCAGGATCACGATTCCGGGAGGCAGGAATTCCTGATGCATGTCGGCAATCTAAAGCTCATGGCTGGGGGCGCGCCACTCCAGTGGCATGCTCTTCCGGACCGCGAGCTTCCAGCTCGCTCATGAATCATGAGTGAGCCGGAAGCTCGCGGTCCTGAAGAGCATGCCACTATCCGTCCGATGGGAACCGCTCCAACGCTGTGCTAGTCTGCGAGACCATGACCATTGGCGTCCTCTTCGTCTGCACCGCCAACATCTGCCGCTCGCCCATGGCCGAAGGCGTGTTCCGCACCCTGACGCGCCGTGCCGGTCTCGAGCAGGCGTTCGCCATCGCCTCGGCCGGGACCACCGGCATCCATGCCGGCGAGGCGCCGACACCGGCCGCCGTCGAAGCGGCGGCGCGCCGTGGCTACGACATCTCGGGCCAGCGCTCGCGCGCCCTCACCAAGGAGGACATCGCCGCCGCCGACTACGTGCTTGCGATGGACCGCAGCCACATGGCCGACCTGCGCTGGCTGGCGCCGCGCGACAAGGCCGGCAGCCTGCAGATGTTCACCAAGTTCGGCCCCATGCCCGGCATCGTCGACGTTCAGGACCCGTATGGCGGCACGCAGCAGGACTACGAGCGCGCGCTCGACCTGATCGAGGCCGGTTGCAAGGGCCTGCTGGTCGCGCTGACGCCCGAGGCGAAGGCGGCGATCGCCCGGTAGCGCGCTGCGAGACGGCGCGCCGCGTCGCCACTCACTGCAAGTTGTTGTCACTGGACGGCAGGTTCTGCCGATGATCCCATGGCGTCGTCGAGCTCTGGAGCCTGGTCCTGCATCGCCTGTGGATTTTCGCGATTGCCGTAGCGACATCGATTTGCCTCGGTGTTGCCGAGGCGCGCCAGTTCCAGTCGTCGGATGTCGAGACGGCGGACCATCCCACCGTCCAGGCTGTCGCCTACATGGGCGATCTGATGAGGGAGCGCAGCGGCGGGCGGCTCGCCATCCGTGACCTCGGCGCCGCGGACCGCGATTCCGAGCTCTTCACTCTGGCCCAGCTGCGCACCGGCACGCTGGACATGGCGCGCATCAGCATCTCGGCCCTGCACGGCTCGGCCCCGGCCACGGTAATCCCGACCCTGCCGTTCCTGTTCAAGTCGGTGGCGCATCGCCGGCGCACGCTCGACGGACCGATCGGCGAGGAATTGCTCGCCTCGCTCACCTCCTACGACGTGGTCGGACTCTGCTTCTACGACGTCAGCCCGCGCTCGATCTACATGCCGAACCGATCGGTGCACACACCCGCCGACATGAAGGGGCTGAAGATCCGCGTGCAGACCTCCCCGGTCATGGCCGAAGTCATGCAGGCGCTCGGCGCACGGCCCGTCTCCATTCCCTATGGCCAGGTACGCGCTCAGCTCGCCGCCGGCACGATCGACGCGGCGGAGAACAACATCGTCTCCTATTACGCTTCGCGTCATTTCGAGGTGGCCAAGGTCTACAGCCTGACCGAGCACGCTGCACCGCAGGGCATCGTGCTGTTTTCAAAGCGGGTGTGGGACCAGCTTCCCGCCGCCGACCAGAAGCTGATCCGCCAGGCGGCACGCGATTCGGTGACGTTCTACCGCAAGATCGTCGACGAGCAGGAAGCGGCGAGCCGCAGCAAGCTCAGCGAAAGCGGCGTGGAGTTCGTGACCGGCACCGACAAGTCGGCCTTCGCCAAGGCCCTGGCGCCGCTCTACCCCAAGCTGGTCACCGATCCCCGCCATCGCGCGCTGGTCGACAGGATCAAGTCGGCGGAGTGATCATACTTTTTCGGACCGCCGACCTCTGGCCTGCTCATGTTCTTCTGGACCGCGAGCCTCTGGCTCGCTCATGAATCATGAGCGAGCCAGAGGCTCGCGGTCCGGAAGGTCAAGACCATGAGCGGACCCGGAGGCCCGCTCTCCCGGTCAGAACGGCCACTTCAGTCCCAGCTCGCCGAACCGGTTGATCACGTTGAAGGTCAGCCGCGAGACGTCGTTGTCGAACTTGTTGTGCGGCAGCGACCCGCAATAGGTGATCGAGCCGACCGAGAATACCGCGCCACCCTTGGGCTTCTCGATGTAGGTCATGTCGGCGCGTATCAGCCCTTCCAGCGTGTCGCCGGTGATGGTGGTGTTGAAGCCCAGCCGCTCCTCGTGCACGACCACGAACTCCTTGCGGTCGTGGCCTTCGGACGAGGCCAGGACCACGGCGTTGAGCGGGCTGCCCAGCCGATGATCGAGACGGTCGAGCTCGAAGCCCGCCGCGCCGCCGCCCGAGAAGCCGTAGCCGCCGAACAGCTCGTCCTTCACGCCCTCGAACACCCAGGCGTGATGGTTGTCGCGCGCCGCCGGCGACTGGCGATAGGAATCGCCGACGAACAGGCCCTGGCTCGAGAAGCCGATGCCGCACAGCACGTTGGGCGGCCGGTCCGAGCGCCGCCACAGCCCGCCATAGGCGCCGTCGAAGGCGTGATAGTACTCGCCGGGCTCGGCCGGCCAGGTGCGGATGCCGCCCTCGGTGCGACGCACTTCGATGGCGCCCGGCACGGCGTCGGAAAGCGCCACGCGCCAATAGAAGCCGTTGCCGCCGAGATACATCAACCGGCCGCCCGTTTCGGTGTAGGCCTGCAACGCATCGAGCGTCTGCTTGGTGTGGTACTCCGGATGCGTGCCGGTCACGACCACCTTGTACGAGGCGAGGATGTCGACGCCCTTTTCATGCAGGTCGTGGTCGGTGACGACGTCGTAGGCGATGCCCAGCCGGTCGAACCAGCCGGTGAGATGGGTGTCGGCCGGCAGGTGGCGGAGGCCGGAGCCCGCCTGGTCGTGGAAGGTGAGGAAGTCGGGCCGCCAGGTCAGCAACGGGCGCAGGTGCGAGGAGTAGGCGACACCCGAGCCGTCGCGATGGAAGTTGTAGGTCGAGAGGCCGTAATCCTTGTGCTCGTCGGGATTGTTGGCGGCCGCCTTCCATTCGGTCATGCGCTGGCGGAACGGCTCGTTGAACATGCCGCGCGAGAAATTGGTGTAGACCTGGTAGGTGAAGGTCGAGGCGATGTAGCAGACCTTGGCCTGCGGCTTGCCGATCTGCGGGCGCACGAAGAAGGGAATGACGTCGCGATGCGGCCCGCAACGCAGCTGCATGCCATAGACGCCGCTCTTCATGTCCTTCGGCACGGTGAAGCTGAAATCGTCGGCCCAGCCGCAGTCGTGCAGGTCGTCGTCGTGGAAGTGGATTGCGGCGTACATGTGCGGCGCGCGCTTCCAGTCGCGCTCGGCGTCGTTCCAGGCCGCGCCCTTCATGGCGCGCGTCGGCAGGTTCCTGAGCGTGCCGTGCAGGCCGTTGGGGCCGCTGTCCTCGATCTCCATCGTGCCCATGCGGCGGGCAAAGTCCCAGGCGGCGAAGCCCGCGATCACCGGCGCCTCGATCTTGCCGTTGAAGCAGCGCCGCGCCGGGCGGTCGCCGGCGCTTTCCGCGCCGATGAACACCGGCTGCGCGGCCTCGACGGCGAGACCCGATACGGTCGTGCTCGCTTCGCCCTCGTCGTCGACGGCGAAGGCACGCTTCAGGGGCTGCTGGCCGACGCGCATCATGCCCGTCGCGGGATCGGCCGAGGCCCACACGCGATACCAGGCGCGATTGCGCAGCTTCCTGCCCGTGACGACGCGCGCGCTGCCGCATTCCAGCGCCATGCCGTCCGGCGTCAGCACCAGCGCGAAGCCTGCACCGGAGGCGGCGTCGCGCCGCGCGATCACGGTCTGCGGACCATCTTCCGGCAGGGTCGGCCAGATCAGCGCCTCGACCGAAAGCGCCTCGGGCAGCTTCACGTCGGCGGCGCCCTCGACCAGCGCGTAGGAGCCGGGCCAGGCGTGCTGCTGGCGCGAGGCGAAGCGGCCGTCGAACAGTTCGGACTGGTCTTCCAGCTTCTGCGCGGGCCCGTCGGGATTGGGATCGCCGCGCACGATGCGCACCAGCATGGCGTTGTACGGTCCGGGTCCCACGCTAGAAACCTTGAAGCTGATCTTTTCGCCGGCGCGTACCGAGATGCGGTCGGCGTAGCCGGTAAGTGGTGCTGTCACGTTTGTCTCCCCTCAGGCCGACGATATAGTCACCCGAAGCGGAGGAGGAATTCCATGACCAAGATCGCTCGCCGTGCGGTACTCGCCGGCGCGCTCGCTGCACCGATGCTGGCGCGAAACGTGCTTGCGCAGGGCGGCTATCCCAACAAGCAGATCCGCATGGTCGTGCCCTTCGCGGCCGCCGGCACGACCGACCTTCTGGGGCGCATCGTCGCGCAATACCTCACCGAGCAGTGGGGCCAGCAGGTGATCGTCGACAACAAGACGGGCGCGGGCGGCAATGTCGGCGCCGAGCTGGTCGCCAAGGCACCGGCCGACGGCTACACGCTGCTGCTGGGCACGGTCGGCACTGCCGTCACCAATCAGTATCTCTACAAGAACATGCCCTACGACAGCATGAAGAGCTTCGCCCCGGTGGCGCTGGTCGGCGAGGTGGCGAACGTGCTCGCCGTCCATCCGAGCTTCCCGGCCAAGACCCTCAAGGAATTCGTCGACTACTGCAAGGCGCAGGGGCCCAACAAGGTGAGCTACGGCTCGCCCGCCGTCGGCGGCACGGGCCATCTCGCCATGGAGTATCTGTCGGAGCTCGCCGGCATCAGGCTCGAGCACGTCGTCTATCGCGGCAGCTCGCTGGTGATGAAGGACCTTCTGGCCGGCCACATCCTCACCACCATGGACAACCTGCCGCCCTATCTGCAGCACATCCAGTCGGGCGCCTTGCGCGCGCTCGGCGTCAGCTCGGCCAAGCGCTGGTTCTCCGCGCCCGAGGTGCCGACCATCGCCGAGCAGGGCTACCCGGGTTTCGATGCCGCCCCATGGTGGTACGTCGCGGCGCCGGCCGGCACGCCGGCCGACATCGTCAAGAAGCTGTCGGACGAGATCACCAAGGGCGTCAAGTCCGAGCCGGTGATCAAGAAGATCCGCGAAGCCGGCGCCGCCGAGCTGCCGGGCGATTCGGCGGCGCTCCTGAAGCAGATGGAATCCGAGAACGTCAAATGGAAGAAGGTCATCACCGCCGCCAAGCTGGAGCCGCAATGACCCGCGACGAGCTCAAAGGGAGGATCCAGACCGTCCTCGGCCCGATCGCGCCGGAGACGCTCGGCCGCACGCTGATGCACGAGCACGTGCTGTGCGATATCCGGCCTCCGGGCAGGCGCTCCGACAACGACCTCGGGCCCGAGATCACGCTGGAGAACGTCTGGCAGATGAACTACGGCCGCGGCCTGCAGCGCGCCGGCCGCAAGTACATGCTCGATCTCGAGGATATCGCCACGCGCGAGGTGGCGATGATGAAGCATCAGGGCGGCGACGCCATCGTCGAGCTGACCTGCGGCGGTCTCTCGCCCGATCCGACGGGACTGCGGCGAATCGCTGCCGGCACCGGCGTGCACCTGATCATGGGCTGCGGCTACTACGTCAACGATTACCAGGATCCCAGGAACCAGGGTCGCAGCGTCGACGACTTCGCCCGGGAGATCATCGGCCAAGTCCTGCACGGCGCCTGGGGCACCGACGTGTGCGCCGGCATGATCGGCGAGATCGGCTGCACCGCGCCGTGGACCGCCACCGAGAAGAAGGTGATGCAGGCGGCATTGATTGCGGCAAGCGAGACGGGTGCCTCGATCAACGTCCATCCCGGCCGCAACCCCGACCAGCCGCAGGAAGTGGCCGACTTCATCAAGGCCGCGGGCAGGCCGACCGAGCGCGTGGTGATCAGCCATATCGATCGCACCATCTTCGACGAGGAGCGCCTGCTGCGGCTCGCCGACTCCGGCGTCACCATCGAGTTCGACCTGTTCGGCCAGGAGAACAGCTATTACGGCCTCTCCGACATCGACATGCCCAACGATGCCACGCGGCTCAGGCTGATCCGCGCCCTGATCGACCATGGCCATCTCGACCGCGTCGTGATCAGCCACGACATCTGCTACCGCACGCGGCTCACGACCTTCGGCGGCCACGGCTACGGCCACATCTTCCGCAACGTCGTGCCGATGATGAAGGAGCGCGGCTACAGCGAGGACGAGATCGACGCCATCCTGGTGCGCAATCCAAGGCGCCTGCTGACGTTCGTCTAGCACGCGCTTTCATTGAATAGTATTCACAGATGACCTCATCCTGAGGAGCCGCGCGCAGCGCGGCGTCTCGAAGGATGGCAACAAAGGCGATGTAGCCCACCCTTCGAGACGGCCCTGCGGGCCTCCTCAGGGTGAGGTCGGGCTGTATCGGCGTCCAATCCGTCCATTCATGAGCCTGCTCGATAAGGGCTATCGGGCGGCTGCCGCTAATCATGCGACTGCTGTCGAGCCATCTTCGGATCCGCTCCACGCTGCAACATGGTCGCGAGGTCCGGGTGAAACGTCTCGTCACGATGCTCCTGTCGCTTTTCTTGACGGTTCCGCTCGCAGTCCACGCGGAAGAGGCAGGCACATGTTGGATGTCAGCACGCTCGACAATGTCCGGAAGGTCGCTCCCGCGCTCGAGAAATACGCACAGGGACCGCTCGCCGACTTGTGGCGGCGGCCCGGCCTCGCGCCGCGCGATCGCAGCATCATCACCTTGGCGGCGTTGATCGCGCGCAATCAGCCTGCCGAGCTGGCTGTCCAGCTCGAGCGTGCCCTCGACAACGGCGTGAAGCCGTGCGAGATCGCCGAGATCATCACGCATCTCGCCTTCTATTCCGGCTGGCCAAACGCCATGGCGGCGGTCGCCGTCGCGAAGGACATCTTTGCCCGTCGCAACATCGGCACGGATCAATTGCCTGCGGGATCGCCGCCGCCGCTTCCGCTGAACGAGGCCGCGGAAGCCGAGCGCGCCGCACGCGTCGGCCAGCAGTTCGGTGCGGCCTTTCCGGGCATCGTCCAGTACACGACCGACGTCCTGTTCCTCGACTTGTGGCTGCGCCCCGACCCCGCGCCGCGCGACCGCAGCCTGGTCACCGTCAGCGCCCTGATCGCGTCGGGTCAGGTCGCGCAGGTGCCCTATCATCTCGGCCGGGCGATGGATAACGGCCTGACAGAAGCGCAAGCCGCCGAGGCGATCACCCATCTTGCCTTCTATGCGGGATGGCCCAACGCCTTCTCGGCGCTGCCAGTGGCAAAGGATGTGTTCGAGAAGCGGCCCAAGTGAGTGTTGCGTCCGTCATCTCTTGCCGCGATAGCGCAGAGCGTCGACCAGCAGGGCGAAGGCCGGCGAGGCCTGGCGCCGGCTGGGATAGTAGAGATGGTATCCCGGATAGGGCGGGCACCAATCGGCCAGCACCTGCACGAGCCGGCCTTTCGACAGGTGCGGCAGGACGAGCTCCTCCGGCAGGTAGGCGAGGCCGAAACCGGCCAACGCGGCATTGAGCATCTGCGCGGTGCCGTTGAAGACGAGCTGGCCGTCGACTCGCACCTTGAGCTGCCGTCCACCCTTCTCGAACTCCCAGGCATAGAGGCCGCCATGGGTCGGCAGGCGGAGATTGATGCAGTCGTGCTCGACCAGCTCCTGCGGTGTCTTGGGCGGCGGCCGCTTCTTGAAATAGGCCGGTACGCCGACGACGGCCATGCGCAGGTCAGGCCCGATGCGCACCGCGATCATGTCCTTTGCGATCTGCTCGCCATCACGGACGCCGGCATCGAAGCGCTCGGCAACGATGTCGGTCAGGCCGTAGTCGACGACGATCTCGATCTTGATGTCGGGATAGTGCCGCAGGAAGTTGGAGAGCTTCGGCCACAGGATCGTGTCGATGACCACGTCGGTGGCGGTGAGTCGGATCGTGCCGGCGGGCCTGTCGCGAAACGCGCTCAACGCCGCGACCTCGGCGTCGATCTCGTCGAAGCGAGGCCCGACCGTCTGCAGCAGCCGTTCGCCGGCCTCGGTCGGCGAGACGCTGCGTGTCGTGCGGGTCAGGAGGCGGACGCCGAGCCGGGCTTCCAGTCCGCGAACGGTATGGCTGAGCGCCGACTGCGACACGCCGAGCTTGGCGGCCGCCCTGGTGAAGCTGCGCTCGCGCGCGACGCCCACGAAAGCCAGCAGATCATCGAGATTGCCGCGCTGCATTCATGACCTCTGCTCATGAGCCCATTCGAACTATAGCGGCTAGTCGCCGGGTGTGGCGCTGCCTATCTGGAGTCGGACGACGAAGGAGCGTGCCGTGACGGCATTCCTGTGCACCGAAAGCGAGATCCTCGATGCGGCAGCGCTCGCCGCCTATGTTCCGCCGGTCCGCGAAGCGTTGATCGCCGCCGCGGCCGTCCGGCGGTCATCATGGCTGAGATCGCCTGCGCTCGCCGCGCTCGAACCGCAGCGCGCGAAGGCTTACCGGGTGCTGCGGCAGTACCTCGTGGAGGGTCCATCATGAAGACTTTCGATGCCGATACGCTTCGCACCTTGCGTGACGCCAACGAGGTCACGATCCGGACGGACAAGCACCCCGGGCACGCATTGCCGATCTGGGTGGTCGTGGACGGCGACGACGCCTTCGTGCGCTCGGTGCGCGGCGCGCGGGGTCGCTGGTACCGCGACCTTGCCGCCGGTGGGTTCGCCACCTTGGAAGTCGCCGGCCGGAGCTTGGCGGTCCAGGCCATCCCGGCGGGCGATACCGCCGCGATCGATCGCGCGAGCCGTGAGTATCTCCGGAAATACCGGCCGAGCCCCTACGCGCAGTCGATGGTGAAGCCCGACGTCCTGCCGACGACGCTGCGATTGGAACCCCGTTAAACGGAGGCCGACAATGGAAATCAAGCGCATCGGCTCGCAGCCCTCCAACAAGGGACCGGCCGACTGGTTCACCGGCACGGTCCGTGTCGATCCTTTGTTCAAGGCGCCCGATCCCGGGCGCGTATCGGGGGCGTCCGTCACGTTCGAGCCGGGCGCGCGCTCGGCCTGGCACACGCACCCGCTCGGACAGACCTTGATCGTCACTGCCGGCTGCGGATGGGTGCAGTGCTGGGGCGGGCCGGTCGAGGAAATTCGTCCCGGCGACGTGATCTGGACCGCGCCCGGCGAGAAACATTGGCATGGCGCCAAGGCGACCACGGCGATGACCCATATCGCCGTTCAGGAAGCGCTGAACGGCAAGGTCGTCGACTGGATGGAAAAGGTCGGCGACGACCAGTATCCGAGTTTCTAGCACCTGGAATCACGGATGCCGACACATCTCCGCTGTGGCGCAGTCGTCAGCGATAGTCCGTACCAGGGGAAAGAAAGAAGATGAGACTGCTCGCCGCGACGTTCGTTTCACTTTTCCTGGTGGCGTCGTCTTCCGCGCAATCCGCAGAGTTGGTGATCCAGCGCGCCGGCTCCCAGCCGTCGACCAAAGGACCGGCTGACCGCTTCACCGGCGCGGTGCGGGTCGATCCGCTCTTCGCCGCACGCGATCCGGGTCACACGTCCGGCGGCTCCGTTACCTTCGAGCCAGGCGCCCGCAGCGCCTGGCACACGCATCCGCTGGGCCAGATCCTGATCGTTACGGCGGGTGTCGGCCGAGTGCAGCAATGGGGCGGTGCGATCCAGGAGATCCGGCCGGGCGACATTGTCCGGATTCCCCCGAACGTGAAGCATTGGCACGGCGCCGCGCTGACGACGGCCATGACCCACATCGCCATCCAGGAGCATCTCGACGGCAAGGTCGTCGACTGGATGGAAAAGGTCAGTGACGAGCAGTACGGCAGGTGATCGAGGAGGATATCTTCATCGGCCGTGCTGCCATCGATGCGGCGATGGAGAAACGTCGACGAGTCGGCTAGGCTCGGTGGGACCTCGATCGCCGTTTCCTTACGCCGATTGTGTCGGGATACCATACGAACATCCGATCGATCGGGGCGCTCAAAGCAAGCACCGTCGCGCGAATCTTGTCGTTCGCCTACTCCATGGAGGCCAGCCATGAGCAAGTTCACCGTCAATGGCAAAGCGCAGAACTTCAACGGCGATCCGGAGACGCCTCTTCTCTGGTATCTGCGTGACATCGTCGGCATGACCGGCACCAAGTTCGGCTGCGGGCGCGCGCTGTGCGGCGCCTGCACCGTCCACCTCGACGGCACGGCCGTGCGCTCCTGCCAGATCCAGGTCGGCGACATCGACGGCCAGGCCGTCGTCACCATCGAGGGCCTGTCGGCCGACGGCAATCATCCCGTGCAGAAGGCCTGGCGCGAGCTCAATGTCGCGCAATGCGGCTACTGCCAGACCGGCCAGATCATGCAGGCCGCATCGCTGCTCAAGGATACGCCCAAGCCCACCGACCAGCAGATCCTCGACGCCATGAGCGGCAACATCTGTCGCTGCGGCACCTACCCGCGCATCCGTGACGCCATCAAGCGCGCCTCGGGCAGAGCGTGAAGGGGAGGGCACGACCATGACCAACAAGATCGAAGTCCCGAACGTCGCGCGTCGCTCGGTTCTCCTCGGCCTCGCCGCGGGAACCTTCGTGCTCTCGGCCCGGCTCGGCTCGCCGGCCGTGGCGCAGGAGAAGAAGTTTGGCGGTGACGGCATGCCCGGTGGGCTGAAGGACGATCCCCGGATATTCCTGTCGATTGCCGAGGACGGCACGGTGAGCCTGCTGTGCATCCGCGCCGAGATGGGCCAGGGCGTCCGCACCAGCTTCGGCATGGTGGTGGCGGACGAGCTCGAAGCGGAGCTCGGTCGCGTGAAAGTGCTGCAGGCGCCGGGCGATCAGGCGCGCTTCGGCAACCAGGACACCGACGGCTCGCGCAGCATGCGCCATCATTTCGAGCCGCTCCGCCGCATCGCCGCGGCGGCCCGCCAGATGCTCGAGCAGGAAGCAGCCGCCCGATGGAACGTTCCGGTCACCGAGGTCAAGGCCGAGAACAACGGCATCGTCCATGCCGCGAGCGGCCGTCGACTCGATTTCGGCGCGCTGGCCAAAGGCGCGGCGGCGCGGCCGGTTCCGCCTCGGGACAGCCTGGTCTTCAAGGGAACGAGCCAGTTCCGCTACATCGGCAAGGACAACGTGCCCTTGATCGACAATCTCGACATCACCACCGGCAAGGCCCAGTTCGGCATCGACGCGCGCGTCGACGGCATGGCCTATGCGGTTGTGGCGCGGCCGCCGGTCTTCGGCGGCAAGGTCAAGAGCTTCGACGCCGCCAAGGCGATGAAGGTGCCGGGCGTGCTCAAGGTCGTCGCCATCGACCCGCCTACGCCGCCCGTCGTCTTCCAGCCGCTGGGCGGCGTGGCCGTGATCGCGGAGAACACCTTCGCCGCCATCAAGGGACGCTCCCAGCTCGACATCCAGTGGGACGACGGGCCGAACGCCAGCTACGACTCTGTCGAGTACCGCAAGACGCTGGAGGCCGCCGCGGCCAAGCCCGGCAAGGTCGTGCGCAACGACGGCGACGTCGATGCCGCGATGGCGGGCGCCGCCAAGCGCGTGTCGGCGGAATATTACCTGCCGCATCTCGCGCAGGCGCCGATGGAGCCGCCGTCCGCCACCGCGCGGGTCGCGGGCGGCGCCTGCGAGGTCTGGTGCAGCGTGCAGAACTCGGAGGCCGTCCGAACCGACCTGTCGAAGCGCTTCAACGTTCCGATCGACAAGGTCACCGTGCACAACCTGCTGCTGGGCGGCGGCTTCGGCCGCAAGTCCAAGCCCGACTTCGCCAGCGAGGCGGCGATCTGCTCCCACGCCATGGCCGGCCGGCCGGTGAAGCTCACCTTCACGCGCGAGGACGACCTGCAGCACAGCTTCTTCCACACCGTCTCGGTGGAGCGGCTGGAAGCGGGCCTCGACGGCGACGGCAAGGCGGTCGCCTGGCTGCATCGGACCGTGGCGCCGACCATCGCCGCGATCTTCGCGCCGGGCGCCAAGCACGAGGCGCCGTTCGAACTGGCGATGGGCGCCGTCGACACGCCTTTCGCCATCCCCAACCTCAGGATCGAGAACCCGGAGGCGGAGGCGCACACGCGGGTCGGCTGGTTCCGCTCGGTGTCCAACATCCCGCACGCCTTCGCCATCCACAGCTTCGTGGCGGAGGTCGCGGCGTCCCTGGGACGCGATCCCAAGGACTATCTGCTGGAGCTGATCGGCCCACCGCGCCTGATCGATGCCGGCGCCATGTCGGATGCCTGGCTCTACGGCGAGGATCCCAAGCGCTATCCGTTCGATACGGGACGGCTGCGCGGGGTGATCGAGAAGGCGGCGGCCGAAGCCGGCTGGGGGCGCAAGCTGGAGCAGGGCCGCGGACTCGGCATCGCCGCGCACCGCAGCTTCGTCAGCTACACGGCGGTCGTCACCGAGGTGGCGGTCAGTCCCAAGGGTGAGCTCACCATCCCGCGCGTCGACATCGCCTTCGATTGCGGCGCCGTAGTCAATCCCGACCGCGTGCGTTCGCAGCTCGAGGGTGCCGCCGTCCAGGGTATCAGCCTGGCGACCTTGGGCGAGATCAGCTTCAAGAACGGCCGTGTCGTGCAGAGCAACTTCGACGGCTACGAGCTGACGCGTATCGATGCCGCGCCGACCGAGATCCGCACCCATCTCGTGAACACCACGGCGTTCGACAAGCCGCTGGGCGGCGTCGGCGAGCCCGGCGTGCCGCCGGTCGCGCCGGCGCTCGCCAACGCCATCTTCGCCGCCACCGGCAAGCGCATCCGCAGCCTGCCGATCAGGGACCAGCTGGCAGGCAAGGCGTAGTCGCTTTCCTCCGGACCGCCGGCGAGACGCCGGCGGTCCGGAGGAACTAGGCCGCCTTCTTCGCGCGCAACGCGGGCGCGAGCTTGCGCTCGAACAGCTCGAAGAAGAAATCCTGATCCGGGCCGATCTGCGTCAGGATGATGTGATCGCAGCCGATGGCGGTCAGTTCGTGGATCGCCTCGAGATGGCGATCGGCCGACGGCCCACAGCTGATCTCTTCGCCGACCATGTCGACCGAAACGTGCTTCGAGGCCGCGGCAAAGGCCTCGTCGTGCGGCAGCTCGGCCAGCACCGCCCAACCCGACAGCGTCCATCGGTAATGGCGATGCGCTGTCTCGCGCGCCTCATCCTCGTCGGCGGCGGCGCACATCGCGACCTCGGCATAGCGCGGTCCCTTGCCGCCGGCACCGGTGAACGCCTTGATCAGCTCCTTCTCGGGCTCGGTCACGATCAGCCCGTCGGCTTTCTCGCCGGCCAGCCGGCCAGCCTCCGGGCCTCCGGCTGCCACGATGACCGGTGGCTTGCGCCTGGGGCGATCGAACAGCCTGGCGTGATCGAGCTTGAAGTGTTGGCCGCGATAGGTCGTGAGCTTGCCCGCCAGCAGTCCCTGGATGATGTCGAGCGCCTCGGACAGCCGCTCATGGCGCTCGACGACGCCCGGCCAGCCCTGGCCGACGACGTGTTCGTTGAGGCGCTCGCCTGCTCCGAGGCCGAGCGTGAAGCGGCCGTCGGTCAGCAGCCCCATGGTGGCCGCTGCCTGGGCGATGATCGCGGGGTGATAGCGCATGATCGGGCAGGTCACCGCCGTCATCAGCCCCAGCCGCTCGGTCGCCTGCGCGGCCGCCCCCAGTACCGACCAGGCGAACGGCGCGTGACCCTGCTCCTCGAGCCAGGGGAAGTAGTGGTCGGAGATCGCGGCGAAGTCGAAGCCCGCCTGTTCGGCCCGCTTGGCGTTGCGGACGAGATCGGCGGGTCCGTGCTCCTCGGTCATCAGCTTGTAGCCGAGCTTCACCATATGTGCCTCCGTGGCGTGATGCTGCGCTATCGCGGAAGAACACGCGCACAGCATGAAGGTTGCCGGCGCAACGGATGGCCGCACGCCGACGTTCACGGATGACAGCGAGTGCTGCAAAGGAGGCCCAATGATCCGCAAGCTCTCGTCCGGCGAATACCGCCTCTACTCACGCAAGGTCGATTCCAGGACCGGCAAGCGGCGCAATCTCGGCACCTTCAAGTCGCGGGCGGCCGCCGAGAAGCATGAACGTGCCGTGCAGTACTTCAAACGTCACTGAGCGGACTGCACCCAAAGATGGTTCTTGGTTTGCCGCCAAGCTTTGCGCCATATGGCCATCGTCATGCCGCTTCACTGGAAAATCGCACCCCTCGAGCAGATGGTCGTCTGCGTCTCCGAGGGCGCGGTCACCAAGGACGAGTTGATGGCCTACTTCAAGGCGCTCGAAGAAGCCGGCGCCTCGCATTATCGAAAGATGCTCGATGCGAGCCGCGGCGAATGTTGCCTGACCGCGGACGAAGTCGCCGAGATCGCGGCCTATGTGAGGTCGCGCGAGTGGCAGGGCACGCCGGGACCCATGGCCATCTTCACGGGCTCGTCGGGGAATGACGAGTTCCTGCGGGCGGTCAGCCCCTTGTTGCGGGCCGGCCGGCGGCTCAGGACATTCTCGACCATCCACGAGGCGCGCCGATGGCTGGACCGGGCGCCGCTTGGACGGTCGTGCTGACCGCTGCGGGCATCGGCTTCGCCGTAGGGCGTGCGGTTGACCCGCTCGTCGCTGGCTGTCGGCAGCCGGATGGTGCCGATGGGGCTTACTGATCAGAGGCAGGGATTCGTCACCGGAGGGCGCGGCGCGGCGATCGTCTGGCCGTACGCTGCCTTCACCTCGGCGCGCGACTTCGATTTGAGCTCGGCGGCAAGTGGTTCGAGGAAAGCCAGCCGCACGGTGCGGCAGATGCCGCTGCCCGGCTGGGCCCGAAGCCGTCGTTCCTCGAAGCGCGCCTGCAACTCGGCCTTGGTTACTGGCGTCAGGCTATTGGCGACGATGAAGTCATCGTAGGCCTCGATCACTTCGCCGAGCAGGGTGGACGCCTCGGAGAATTCACCCGGAAAGCAAACGTCGGCCACGGTCTTCATGCCGACGACGATCTCCCAGGCGCACAGCACCGCGCCATGCGGCGAGCTGTCGAAGCCGACGACGGCGCCGTCCTGCAGCGACAAGGTCACCGTTCCCTGGCGAATCTTGAGGATCCTCGACCCGTCGTCATTCCGTAGGGTCACTTCCATGCCAGGGCGCCGGGCGAGCGCCTCGAGGTCGGTGGATTGGGCGACAGCGGCTTCTGCCGCCAGGACGAGAAAAGCCAATGGCAACAATCTGGTCATGCGCGCTCCCGGGCAAAAAGGTCCTGTCGGCCGTCTCTCCAGGAATGACGCATGGCATGCGCCGTTCGTTACGCCACGCCGAGTGCAGCCGATCGCCATGGCGACCTCGGACTCTTTGGGGGCCGGACGTTGCCCGAGCGGATCGACGATGCCTTGGCCCGGCGCAAACGCCCGGTCCGTGTCCCGTCAAGGCACCAGGACGGCGGCACCCTGGAAGCGACCCGCTCGCAGGTCGGACAATGCCTGGTTGGCGGCGGCGAGCGGATAGACCTTGGTCGTGGTGACCACACCCGCCGTGGGCGCCATGGACAGGAACTCGACAGCGTCCTGTCTCGTCAGGTTGGCGACCGAGAGGAGCTGGCGTTCCTCCCACAGCAGCCGATACGGAAAGGCCGGGATGTCGCTCATGTGGATGCCGCCGCAAACCACGCGGCCACCCTTGCGCACCGCCCGAAGCGCTGCGGCAACCAGCGCGCCGACAGGCGCAAACAGGATCGCCGCGTCGAGGAGCTCCGGCGGCAGCTCGGACGAGGAGCCGGCCCATCTGGCGCCGAGCGACAAGGCATGCGCCTGCGCGGCGCTATCGCCCGGCCGGGTGAAGGCGTAGACGTCTCGGCCCTGCCAACGGCAGACCTGCGCGATGATATGGCCGGCGGCGCCGAATCCGTAGAGACCGATGCGATGCCCGTCGCCCGCCAGCTTGAGCGACCGCCAGCCGATCAGTCCGGCGCAAAGGAGTGGCGCAGCCGCGACCGGATCGTCGAAGCCGTCCAGAGCGAAGGCGTAGGCGGCGTCAGCCACCGTGTGGGTGGCGAACCCGCCGTCGCGGCCGTGTCCGGTGAAGACCGGATGATCGCAGAGATTCTCGCGATGGCTCGAACAGTAGGGACAGGTGCCGCAGGTATGGCCGAGCCACGGCACGCCCACGCGTTGCCCGAGCTGGTGCGACGTGACGCCGGGCCCCAGCGCCTCGACGATGCCCACGATCTCGTGGCCCGGCACGACCGGCAACCGAATGTCGGGCAATTCGCCGTCGACGATATGCAGGTCGGTGCGACAAACGCCGCACGCTTCGACACGCAGGCAAATCTCGCCCGCGGCCGGTCTGGGGTCTGGCCGCGTGTCGGGGACGAGTGGGCCGCCGCGGGCCGCCAGAACCATCGCCTGCACGGGCTTGGGCCTCCTTCCGATGCAGTGGAACACCGTTGCCGGCACGGGCGCAACGGCGCCCATGCCGGCGACGGAGCCGTTCTTCAAGCCGCCTTGATGTCGACCTGCTTGACGTCGGTCACCGGGTCTTACTCGTCTTGTGTTCCCACCCGTTACTAATATCGTGCGCGCTCGGGCGAGGGTGTTTGATCTGGCTCATACGATTGCCAAGTCGGGTACGGTTTCCTGTCATCATGGCTGTTTCTTCTAACGGGGGCGGCATCGCCATCGGCAAGAGGGCTTGCGCGCTGGTTCGCATGGTTGCGACCTGTGGCATCCTCATTCTGGCCCCACCGCTGGCCCTCGCGGCCGCCGAAGTCCGCGAAGGGTGCGATGTTCGAGAACCGGATTCGTTGGAGATCGACTGGACGACCCCATGCCAGGACGGCAGCTGGGACCTCGATCCGCGGGCCGGATGCCGGATGTGGAATTGGCGTCCAGATCCCGAAGATACTGCGACATGGTCCGGCCGCTGCGTGTCCGGCCGCAAGGAAGGACATGGCACCGTCCAGTGGTACGAGCACGGTCGGCCCATCGATCGCTTCGAGGGCGTCTTTCGCCGCGGCAAGCGGGAGAGTTTCGGCCGCTACGACTGGCCGGCCGGCCAGAGCTATCACGGCGCCTACGTCGCCGACCTGCCGGACGGGCAGGGCGTCGTGACCATCGATGGTGCGTCGTTCGAGGGGACCTGGCGTCGCGGCTGCCTGGTGCACGGCGACAAGCGCATTGCCATCGGCGTTCCGCTCAGCGCCTGTGGTGCCCAATGAGCGACGTCGACGAAGCGGCCCTGCTCGATGCGGCCGCCGATCATCGCTCGCTGCTGCGGCTGCGCGGGATTGCGGCAATCGCCTTTGCCTTCCTCGCCTTTTTCTGGCCAAAGCCCACCCTGGTCGATTTGACGATCCTGTGGGGCGCCTACTCCTGCGTCGATGGCGTTCTCGCTCTGACTGCCGCGATCAGAGGCAAGGCCGGCACGGCACGAGCATGGCTGGGCCTGATTGGGGTGGCAGGCATTGCCTGTGCCGGCGCCGTGCTGATCGCGCCGCAGGAACTCGCGGCGCACATGGTTGCGATCGTCTCCATTTGGGCCGGCTTGGCTGGGGCGATGTACGTGTGGGTCGCGCTGAAGCTGCGCACGGCGGTCCAGGGAGGTTGGGTCCTGGCCTTGGATGGGATCGGCATCATTCTGTTCGGCCTGGCCTTGGCCTTTTGGCCGCGCTTGGAGCCGGCAGCATTGGTGTGGCTCACCGGATGGTTCGCGGCGCTGCTGGGAAGCCTGCTGGTGTCCGTCAGCCTTTGGCTGGGCGCATCGCGCTGAGCAGCGGGCCGGGACGTCCATTCTTCGGCTCGAGGCGGACGCGCTCGCCGTGCGTGCGCCGGCAATCACCGCTCACTTGGCGCGAAGACTGTAGATGTAGGCGATGAGGTCATCCTGTTGTCGCCTGCTGAGGGCAAGATCGGGCATGCGACTGTGCTGGGGATTCATCGCTGCCCGAAGTTGATCGGCCGACAAGCCTGGCCTGGCGGCAATGCTGGGAAAGGTCGGCAGGCCATCGGCTGGCGCCGAGGTCGCCGCTCGCTCTACCACGTGACAGGAAGAACACCATCGAAGGGCGATGTCGCGCCCCTGCTGCGCATCCTGTGCGGCGGCAAGAGACGGGATGAACACGATGACGCCAGCAAGGCGGCGAAGCATGGGTTCGCTCCCGGTGTTGAACGCGTCCGTTGGCCGCGTCGAGGCGGCAGGCTGAAAGAATAAGCCGTCCTTGCCGGTCAGGCGTTGATCCTGATCAAGCCCGCGATGGCAAAATGCGCGCAGCATGCCTACGGCCGACTGTTCCACGGAGGGCATGATGCGAAAATTCTCCGTCGTAACCCTGCACCATCATCCGATCATGATGGACGAGGCGGCCAGCGTGATGGACGCCTGCGACCAGATGCGTGTTCGTCAGGCTGGAGCGGTGCTGGTGACGGGAGATGCCGGTCGACTGGTCGGCATCTTCACCGGTCGCGATGCGGTGTGCCGGGTCCTGGCGCAACGACGCGACCCGCACGGCACCCGCCTCGCCGAGGTCATGACGCGGGATCCCAAGACAATGTTGCCTGACCACACCGCGGTCGACGCCTTGCGCATGATGGCGGAGGGCGGCTTTCGACACGCGCCGCTGGTCAAGAATGGCGGAATTGTCGGCCTGGTTTCCCGCGGTGACTTCAGGGGGCTAGAACTGAATCCCGACGATGAGGAATGCGATCTCTGGGAGCACCTGCGATGAAACGGCCGGCGCCTCTCAGGAATGCATGAAGACGAGGGGCGGTCGTCGTTGAGACTGCACGCCGACGATACCCCTCAGTGCGACATGAAAACAGGAACAGTCATGCTGGCGAGCAGGGTGCGGCTCGCGCCGCCCAGCACCATCTCGCGCAGCCGGGAATGGCCGTACAAGCCCATCACGACCAGGTCGACCTCGTGGTCGGCGGCGCGCGACAGGATCACTCTGCCGACATCTGAGTCGGAGGTCACGTCGCGCTGCACCGTCACCTTGACGCCATGCCGCGCCAGCCATGCCGCGACATCGGCGCCCGGCTCCGCGCCGTGGCCATAATTGGACGAGCGGGGATCCACGCAGAGAACGATGACCTTGGAGGCGGCCTGGAAAAGCGGCAACGCATCAGAGGCCGCGCGGGCGCTCTCGCGGCTTGCGTTCCAACCCAGCATGACGGTCTTGCCACACCCTGCGGGCGCGCCTACGTGCGGCACCACCAGTATCGGCCGGCCGGTCGACAGGGCCATGGTTTCAGGCAGGTCGAGCGGCACGAAAGACGGCGCGCCAGGATTGGATTGGCCGAGCACCATGAGGTCGGCGTAACGCGCATGGACGGCCAGACGTGCGTCCGCATAGCCGTCCTCGGACCGCCATGCCGTCTTCAGCTCTGTGCCCTTCACGGCCCTGGCAAAGGCTGCCTTCGCGGCTGCCAGGTTCGCCTTCGCCGTTTCTTCGAAGACGGCGAACAAGTTGCCCATGGCCGAGGCCCCAGCGAGCATGGGTGGCGCTTCGAACGGCTCCTGGATGTGCACGCCGATGAGATGGGCATCATTGCGCTTGGCCAGTTCGACCGCGATGGCAATCCTGTGCGCAACGTTCGGATCGGCATCGCAATGTACCAGGATGGTCTTGTAGCCCATGGCCGCCTCCTATCGTCGTGGCGTCGCACAGGATGGCGTAGCTGACGCCGGACGACTTTGACGCAGGTCAAAACCGCCGCGGCGCCTGTCGTCAGGTCGATCGGATAACGGGCTTTCTTTGGTCCAGTTCATCTCCGGCTGGTGATCGATGCGACATGTTTCCTGGATGTTTCCAAGGTCCGCGAGCCTGGCTTTGTTGGTGAGTGTCACCACATATGCTGCTCTTGCTCGCTATGAGCGCGCCATTCTGGATTTTGACGAGTCAATCGGACTCAATCCGATCAGTCCGCTTGCATTCAGTAACCGATGCTTCGCAAGAGGAAGCTTGAATCAGTTCGAGCAGGCGTTGGCGGATTGCAGCAAGACGCGACGCCTGGCGGCAATTGCGGATTACAATTTGAAGCTGAGAGCGACTCCCGACGATGCCTATGCGCTCTTCGGCAGCGCGTCACGGTAAGGGAGGCACCGCCAGCAGTGCTGGCACTGAAGGCCTCTCCTTTATGGCAAGCAAAAAACTAATAAAATGTCGCTCGCGAGCTGCAAGCCCCGTGAATATCAGCAACAGGCTTCACCGGCTCGTCGGACAACGACGAATTCCTGCGGACGTCAGCCCGTTCATGCGGTCCGTCTGGTCCTGTAAAGCTTTCTCGGACGCCCGGCTGAGATCATCCGAAGGACGCTCTCAGGCTGCTGTAACGAATGCGGCACCTCGCTCGTCATTCCCGAAGAGATGGCAAGAACCCTTCCGCGTGACATCACGAGATGCCGGCATTGCGGGCACCCGCCGGGTCCATGGACGTAGCGGTCGTGGTTCCGTGGAGTTTTGGCGCTGTGTGGTCCGCCAAAATTCCTTTCACACGAAGAGAACCTAAGTTATTTATTGTTGACTAATGGATACTATGGTTATATATTGAGGTGGCAAACAACCGAAGGATGCTTTATGGCCGACACCGATTCGAAACCACCCGGATTCAACGTCCCGGATTCAACGTCCCGGCGTCTATGATGCAGGCCGTGCGGTCGCGCGTGGCACCGGGCTGATGGGCGGTGACGAGTTCCGCCGCTTTGGTCAGGTAGCCGACGCCATCGGGGCGGGACTGGGCAAGCTCGTCGAGCGCCCTGAACTGGCTGTTCGTGCGGTACAGGAAGCATGGCTGATACTCCGCGCCAACCCACGGCTGATGCCATACCTCGGCGGACGCTTCGCCATGGGCGCCCTGACGCGTCTTGGGCCGGCTGCGATGGCAGGCGACGCCCTGCGAGCGATGGAAAAGGGCCACAGTTTGGTCGATGCCTTCCTCTTTCATGGGCTGCTTGGCAACCCACCGAAGGATCCTCGATAGATGCCGGCGGGCGGCCTACAGCGGCTTCTGGAGGAAAGCCGGTGGCGGCCGTATCAGGTGGGCGGCCTGCTATCCCTGCCGATCATCGCGGTGATGGCGCTGCTCTGGGTCTACTTCGAGATCGGCGCCTTCGTCTGGCTGTGCCTTTATCCCTGGTGGTCCGGATTGGATGTGTTCTGGAAGACGCCGCGACGCAAGATGATCTCGACAGCACTCTTGTTGGGAACGGTCGTGCCCCTGCTTGTCGTCTTGCCGATGTTGTACGGGAGCAACGGCCTTAGGCGACAGCTTTAGAACGTCAGCCCGTACGCCGCCTCTTCCGTGTAGATCGACCCGTTGCGCCCGCTGCGGCTGGAGTAAAGCGCAAAATGGTCGGCGATCCACGGGCCGGCCCTGAAGGTTGAATGGCTTGCCATGAACTGCGCCAGATGGTGCCCGGTCTCCGCGCCGTTGCCGAAGCGCGCCAAGGTCACGTGCGGGCGGAACTTGCGGCGCTCGACCTCGATGCCGCAGTTGCGCGCCACGGTCGAGACCTTCTGCTGCAGCCAGTCGAGCCGGTCGCTCCTCTCGACGGTGGCGACCAGGGCACGCGGCTGCTTGCCGCTCGAGAACTGTTCGACGCCGGCGACGGCGACCGAGAACGGAGGTCCGGCGATGTCCGACAGCTCCTCCTCGAGGTCGCGCATGATGCCGCCCTGCACCTCGCCCGCGAAGCACAGCGTGACGTGGAAGTTCTCCGCCGGCACCCAGCGCGCGTCGGGCACGCCCGACTGCAGCACTATGAGGTCGTCGGCGACTTCTTCAGGGACGGGCAGGGCGACGAACAGGCGGGGCATGGGCAGACGCGGCAAAGTCGTCCAGGTTCTTGGTCACGAAAGGCAGGATGCGCTCGACGATCACGTCGACGCCCTTGGGGTTGGGATGGATTCCGTCGCCCTGGTTGAGCGCCGAATCCTGCGCCACGCCGTCGAGGAAGAAGGCATAGAGCGGCACGCCGTGCTTGTCGGCCAGCCGCTGGTAGATGCCGTCGAACTGCTTGGCGTATTCCGGTCCGTAGTTGCGCGGCGCCAGCATGCCGGCCAGCCAGACCGTGACGCCGGCCTCCTTGAGCTTGGTGACGATGGCATCGAGATTCTTCTCGGTCACGGCAGGATCTGTCGCGCGCAGGGCGTCGTTGGCGCCGAGCTCGACCATGACGATGTCGGGCTTGTCGGCCAACATCCAGTCGACGCGCTGCAAGCCGCCAGCGGTCGTATCGCCCGACACGCCGTGATTGATGACGGTGACGTTGCGGCCGGCCTTCTTGAGGGCGGCCTCGAGCCTGGCCGGCATCGCCTGGGCCGGGCTGACGCCGTAGCCCGCTGCCAGGCTGTCGCCCAGGATGGCGAGCTTTATGGGCGCAGTTTGTGCATGGGCGCCGAGGGTCAGGCAACAAAGCCACAAAATCGCAATCGGCAACGAATTGACCGCTGCCGCAAAACGACCATATCCAGTCCTGAAATTCATGTTCTCTCTTCCGGAGCCCGCTTGACCGTCCCGTCCCACGCCCGCGAACCCATCGTCCGGCTCTCGGATGTCCACCTCGACATGGCAAGCGATGCCGGCACGGTCAATATCCTGCGCGGCGTCACTCTCGACATCGCCGTTGGCGAAATTGCGGCCGTCGTCGGCCCGTCGGGCGCCGGCAAGTCGAGCCTGATGATGGTGGCGGGCGGGCTGGAGCGCGCCAGCTCGGGTCGCGTCGAGGTCGCGGGTCGCGATCTCGGTCCGCTCGACGACGACGCCCGGGCGCGCCTCAGGCGCGATCATATCGGCATCGTCTTCCAGGGCTTCCACCTGATTCCCACCATGACCGCGCACGAGAACGTGGCGCTGCCGCTCGAGTTCGCCGGTCGCTCCGACGCCTTCGAGCTCGCCGAGGCGGCGCTGAAGCGCGTCGGGCTCGGCCATCGCATCGGCCACTATCCCGCGCAGCTCTCGGGCGGCGAGCAGCAGCGCGTCGCCGTCGCCCGCGCCTTCGTCAGCCGGCCCAAGCTGCTGCTGGCCGACGAGCCGACCGGCAATCTCGACGGCGCCACCGGCAAGCAGGTCATGGACCTGCTGTTCGAGCTGGCGCGCGCCGACGGCACGACGCTGATCCTGATCACCCACGACATGGCGCTGGCCGAGCGCTGCGATCGCATCCTGCGCATCGCCGACGGCCTGGTGGTCGGCGACGAGCGCACGCCCGCCGCGCTCGCCGCACAATGAAACTCGCCTTCCGCCTCGCGCGGCGCGAGATGCGCAGCGGGCTCGGCGGCTTCCGCCTGTTCATCGCCTGCCTGGGGCTGGGCGTGGCGGCGATCGCGGCCATCCTGTCCTTCAGTCGCGCCGTCGAGGAAGGCTTGCGCGCTGACGCCCGCGAGATCCTGAGCGGCGACGTCGCCATCTCGCTGCTCTACCGCGAGGCCACGCCGGACCAGATCGACTATATGAGATCGCGCGGCGAGCTCGTGCGCTGGATCGACAGCCGCGCCATGGCGCGGCCGGTCAAGCCGGATGGGCGGGCGACGCTGGTGCAGCTCAAGGCGGTCGAGCGGGGCTATCCACTCTATGGCGGCATCGAGCTCAGGGACGGCATGACGCTGGCCGATGCGCTCGCCGAGAAGAATGGTGTCTGGGGCGCGGTGGTCGAGGAATCCGCGCTGCGCCGCATGAACATGGCGCTGGGCGAACGGGTGAAGGTGGGCGACGTCACCGTCGAGGTGCGCGGCATCATCGTCCGCGAGCCCGACCGCGGGCTGAACGCCTTCGCGAGCCTGGGGCCGCGTCTCATGATCCCCTACGAGGCGGTGTCGGCGTCGGGGCTGGTGCAGCCCGGCAGCCTGTTGAACTACGAATATCGCCTGCGCCTGCCGCCGGGCATCTCCGACGTCGCCGTCATCGAGGGGCTGAAGAGCCGCTTCCCCGATGCCGGCTGGCGGGTGCGGGGGCTGGCCGAGGCCGGCGGCGGCATCCGCTTCTGGCTCGATCGCCTGACCCAGTTCATCGGCCTGATCGGGCTTTCCTCATTGCTGGTCGGCGGCGTGGGCGTGGGCAACGCCATCTCGAGCTTCCTGGCCGCCCGGCTGCGCACCATCGCCACCCTGAAGTGTTTGGGCGCGCCCGAGCGGCTGGTGTTCTCGACTTATCTCATCCAGCTGTCGGCGCTGGCGCTGGTCGGCGTCGTGGCAGGGCTGGTGGTCGGCGCCGGACTGCCGTTCGTCGCCCAGTCGGTCATCGCCGACGTCCTGCCGGTGCGGGCGCGGGTGGCGCTCTACGCCTGGCCGCTCACCGTCGCCGCAATCTTCGGCCTGCTGGTCTCGCTGCTGTTCGCCCTGATGCCGCTGCTGCGCGCCCGCCGCGTGTCGGCCGCCACGCTGATGCGGGGCGCGGTCGTCCAGGGCGGCAGCCTGGTGTGGCGCGATGCGCTGCTGATCGGCGCGGTGGCGCTGGCTCTCGCCGCCTTCACCATCTTCACTGCCGAGAGCCGGCGCATCGCCGGCTGGTTCGTGCTGGGCGCGATCGGCGCCTTCATCGCCTTCCCGCTGCTGGCGCGAGCCCTGATGTGGCTTGCGGCGCGCGCCGGCAAGCCGAGGCTCGCGGGGCTCCGGCTGGCGCTCGCCAACCTGCACCGGCCGGGAGCGCCCACGCCGATCGTCATGCTGTCGCTGGGATTGGGGCTGACCGTGCTGGTGGCCACCGCCTTGATCGAGGGCAATCTTCGCGAACAGATCACCAAGCGTATTCCGAGCGATGCGCCGGCCTTCTTCTTCGTCGACATCCAGTCGACCCAGATGCCGGCCTTCGAGAAGGCGCTCGCCGACATCCCGGGTGCCGGGCATCTGGAGAAGGTGCCGTCGCTGCGCGGCCGCATCGTCAAGATCGGCGGCAAGCCGGTGAATGAGATCGCCGTGCCGTCCGATGCACGCTGGGCGGTCGATGGCGACCGCGGCGTCACCTATTCGGCAACGCCGCCCGAGGGCTCGCGTATCGTCGCCGGCGAATGGTGGCCGGCCGATTATAGCGGCCCGCAGCTTCTGTCGTTCGACGAGAACCTGGCGCGCCAATTCGGCCTGGGGCTGGGCGACACCATCACGGTGAACGTGCTGGGTCGCGACATCGAGGCCAAGATCGCCTCGCTCCGGCGCATCGAATGGACGACGCTCGCCATCAACTTCGTGTTCGTCTACTCGCCCGGCCTTCTCGACAAGGCGCCGCACACTTTCCTCGCCACGGTGAAGGCCACGCCCGAGGCCGAGGATGCGATCTTCAAGACCGTCACCGACCAGTTCCCCAACGTCACCGTGGTCCGCATCCGCGACGCCATCGAGACGGCGGCGAGCGTGCTCGGCAACATCGGGCTGGCGAGCCGCGTCATCGGCTTTTTGAGCATCCTGGCGGGCGTGCTGGTGCTGGCCGGCGCCATGCTGGCGACCCAGCAGCGCCGGGTGCACGAAGCTGTCGTGATGAAAGTGCTCGGCGCGACGCGTGCCCGTATCGCCGGCATCTTCGCTTGGGAGTTCGCGGCGCTGGGGCTCGCCACGGCGTTGGCGGCGCTGGGCGTCGGTACCCTCGGTGCCTATCTCGTCGTGCGCCGGTTGATGGGACTCGATTGGACCTTCCTGCCGACCGTGGCGGTGCTGGTGGCGGTGGGCGCGATGGCCCTCACTCTGGCGTTCGGCCTGGCCGGCACTTTGGCGGCTTTGCGGCAGAGACCGCTGGCGCTGTTGCGCAATGAATAGGCAGGAAGGCTCTTTTTCACTGAAAGTAACCGTAACAATTACAAAGCGTTTAGGTGCTTGATTCACACCGTCTGAGACCCCAAATTACCCGCCGAAGGGGCTCGGCAATGAGGCCCCTCTGGAGGCTAGGATCACACATGGCAAATCCCAACTTCAGCACCTTCGGCCGTAACGGCACGGTTGCCGACCAGGCGGCATTCGATGTCGGCCTGCGCGCCCACATGGTGCGTGTCTACAACTACATGGCCTCGGGCTTGGCGCTGTCGGGCATCGTGGCCTTTGCGCTGTTCAACTTCAGCGAACTCGCCGCCCTGTTCTTCCAGGTCCAGGGCACCCGGGTCGTCGGCCTGAACGCGCTGGGCTGGGTCGCGATCTTCGCACCGCTCGGCCTTCTGCTGCTGGTCTCGTTCCGCGCCCAGGCGATGAGCGTCGGCGCGGTGCAGGCCGTCTACTGGGCGGTCACGGCATTGATGGGCGTCAGCCTGTCGCTGCTGCTGTTCCGCTACACCGGCGCTTCGGTCGCCCGCACCTTCTTCATCACAGCGGCTGCCTTCGGTGCGCTCAGCCTCTACGGCTACACCACCAAGCGTGACCTGACGGCGATGGGCAAGTTCCTGTTCATGGGCTTGGTCGGCCTGATCCTGGCCAGCCTGGTGAACATGTTCTGGCCGTCGGGCACGATGAGCTTCATCATCTCGGTCGCCGGCGTCCTGATCTTCTCGGGCCTGATCGCCTACGACACCCAGAGGATCAAGGAACAGTATGCCGACGCCTGGGGCTCGGATGTCGCGGAGAAGGTCGCGATCTTCGGTGCGCTCAGCCTCTACCTTGACTTCGTGAACCTGTTCCAGTTCCTGATGAGCTTCCTCGGCCAGGAACGCGAATAACGAACGACGACAGTTCGGCAAGGCGCCCGGGCCGAAAGGCCCGGGCGTTTTGCTGTTCGGAGGGACAGATTTGGCTGAGCGAAATCGGCTGAGGGAGTTCATCGACAGCGAGGCGGCATCGGCGATGCCGCTGTTGATTGCTGCCATCGCGGCTCTCGTCCTTGCGAACTCGCCGTTGGCCGGTGCCGTCGACGGCCTGCTGAAAACCCGCTTCGGCTTCTCGCTGGGGCCGATCGTGCTGAACAAGCCCGTCCTGCTGTGGATCAACGACGGCCTGATGGCCGTGTTCTTCCTGTTGGTAGGGCTCGAGATCAAGCGCGAGATCGTCGAGGGCGCGTTGTCGCAGCCCTCGCAGGTGGCATTGCCGGTAGTGGCCGCCGTGGGCGGCATGGCCGTACCGGCGCTGGTCTATGTCGCCGTCAACTGGAGCGATCCTACGGCCCTCAGGGGCTGGGCGATCCCCGCCGCCACCGACATCGCCTTCTCGCTCGGCGTGCTGGCCGCGCTGGGCAACCGTGTGCCGCTCGCGCTGAAGGTCTTCCTGACGACGCTCGCCATCGTCGACGATCTCGGCTCGATCGTCGTCATCGCGATCTTCTATACCAGCGACCTCTCGCCCTTGGCGCTCGGCCTCGCCGCGCTGTTCATCGCGGGCCTGGCGATCCTCAATTTCGCCGGCGTGCGACGGTTGCTGCCTTATCTGGTGCTCGGCACGCTGCTCTGGGTGTCGGTGCTGAAGTCGGGCGTGCACGCGACGCTGGCGGGCGTGGTGATCGCCATGTTCATCCCGCTGAAGTCGGGCGGCGAGTCCGACGAGAGGCGGCCTGCCATCCGGCTGGAGCACGTGATCAAACCGTGGTCGGCGTGGCTGATCATGCCGGTCTTCGCCTTCGCCAATGCCGGCCTGCCGCTCGGCGGCCTGTCGCTGGCGAGCCTTGTCGCCCCGTTGCCGCTCGGCATCATGGCCGGCCTGTTCGTCGGCAAGCAGATCGGCATCATGCTGGGCGCGGGTCTCCTGATCGCGCTCGGCGTCGCCCGCCTGCCGCAGGGCGCCACGTGGCGCAGCCTGTACGGCGTGGCGATCCTGGGCGGCATCGGCTTCACCATGAGCCTGTTCGTCGGCACGCTCGCCTTTCCCGACGATGCCACGCGCGAAGCCGAGGTGCGGCTGGGCGTGCTCGCGGGCTCGCTGCTGTCGGCGCTCACGGGCTGGCTCGTGCTGCGGTCGCAACGCAAATTCGCATAGCTAGCCGCAGATTGCGTGCGGCTTTGGCGGGCCTATACTTTCGCCCCATGCGCCGTACGTCCTATGAACAGATGAACTGCTCGATCGCCTCGGCGCTCGACGTCGTCGGCGAGCCGTGGACTCTTCTCATCGTGCGCGATGCCTTCTATGGCGTGCGCCGTTTCGACGACTTCCAGGAGAATCTCGGCATCGCTCGCAATGTCCTGACGGCGCGGCTGAAGAAACTCGTCGAGGCCGGCATCTTCCGCAAGACTGCCTACCGCCAGCGCCCGCTGCGCCACGAATACCGCCTGACCGACAAGGGGGCGGCGCTGTTCACGGTGATCGTCGGGCTGAAGCAGTGGGGCGACCGCTACGGCGTCGCCGCACGCAGCGGCAAGCCGATGGACCTGGTCAATCGCGGCGACGGCCGGCCGCTCGAGCCGGTGCTGATCGACGCCGACTCGGGGCAGCGGCTGGAGCTGACGAACGTACGCGCTGTCGCCGGCCCCGGCGCCGACCAGGGCACGCGCGCCTTCTTCGAGCGCCTGGCGATCAACCGACCGACGCGTTAGTCGCGATCGATCTTCTTGCCGGCGATGTCGCGCTCAGTGCGCTCGCGAACGTCCTTGTCGGCTGCCTTCTCTGCCTTGGTGCGGCCGAAGCGCCGGCGGTTGGCGTCGGCCTCGTTCTCGCGTTGCTGCCGTGCCTTGTCCTTGCGAGCGCGTCGCAGGTTAACGATCTCCGCCATGATCACGTCGTCCTGACTATCCTAAAATGTCTATGCCGTGTCGGGCGACGATGCGCTAGTGTCCACTGTCACGGCAGCGGGAGCGTTCCATGACATCTACCACGCGCAAACGAGTTCTGATTGGCGTCGGTGGCGTCGTCGGCCTGTTGATCGTGGCGCTGCTGGCGCTGCCCAGCCTGATCGACCTCAACGCCCGCAAGCCCGAGATCGCCGCGATGGTCAAGAAGGTGACCGGCCGCGAGCTCGTGCTCGACGGGCCGATCTCGCTGTCGATCCTGCCGACACCGACCGTGACCTTGAGCGGCGTGAAGTTCTTCAACGTGGCGGGGTCGAAGAACCCCAACATGGTCGAGGTCAAGACCGTCACCGTGAAACCCTCGCTCGGCGCCTTGCTGACCGGCAGCATCGAGGTCGACGAAGTGACGCTGGTCGAGCCCAAGATCGTTCTGGAGATCAACGCCGAGGGCAAGCCGAACTGGGAGTTCACGCCGTCGGTCGCCGAAGCGAAGCCCGCGGCGCCCAAGCCCGACTCGCCCAGGCCCGTCTCGCTCGGCCGCCTCACCATCGACAACGGCACGCTGATCTTCAGCGATTCCAAGGCCGGCGTCTCGGTGGTGGCCGAGAAGGCCAACTTCAGCGCCTCGGTGCGCTCGCTCGACGGGCCCTATTCGGTCACGGGCTCGGCCATCGTCAACGGCGCATCGCTGAAGCTCGACCTGTCGGTCGGCGCCAAGGCCGCCGACGGCCATGCTGTCGACCTCGCCCTGGAGGCCGGCGGCAAGCTCGGCTTCAAGGGGAAGCTGAGCGAACTCGGCCCCAACGCACGGCTCACCGGCCTCGCCTCCAGCTCGTCGGACAACCTGATCGCCTTCGCCGACACGCTGATCAAGATGACCGGCCAGCCGCAGCCCGACCTGCCGCCGTTGCTCGCCGGCAAGTTCACCTTCGACGGCGCCATCGATGCCTCGCAGACGGCGATCTCGATCAAGGACTTCAAGCTGGCGCTGGGTCAGGACAATGCCGGCGGCTCGCTGACGCTGACCTTGAAGCCCGCGCTGGCGATCGAGGGCAAGCTCGCCGCCGACCGGCTCGACCTCGACCGCTGGCTGGCTGCGATGGCGACGCCCGCCTCACCGCAGACTCAGGCGACGCCGCCACCGGCCGGCGCCACGGCCGCACCGGCGGCGCCGGCGGGGCCCAGCATGCTCGCTGCGATCGCCGCCAAGCTGTCGTTCGAGATCGGCGAAGTGATCTACAACAAACAGCCGGTGCGCAACATCGCGCTCGAGCTGGAGGCGCGCCGCGGCGCCGTCGCCGTGCCGAAGCTCACCGCCACCCTGCCGGGCGATCTGGTGCTGCAAGCCCGGTCGACCATGTCGGGCGATCCCAACCGGCCGACCGTCGCCGGCGACTTCAGCCTGGTCGGTCCTAAACTGCGCGAGACGCTGGCCTGGCTCGCCGTCGACGTCTCGGCGGTGCCAGCGAACAAGCTCACCCGCATCAGCCTCAAGGGCCGGATGTCGTCGGACGGCGGCAACGTGCAGGTGAGCGACGCCGTCTTCGAGCTCGATGATCTCAAGGGCAGCGGCGGCATCACCGTGACCTTCAGCGTGCCGTTGTCGGTCGTCATGCAGGTCAATCTCGACACGCTCGACCTCGATTCCTATCTGGCCGCGGCGCCTGCCGACAAGAAGCCGGCCGCCGCCGCACCGGCGCCCACCACGACAGCCGCTCGCGCGGCCGGGCCGTCGGTCGGCCTGAAAGCCAAGATCGCCAGGCTGATCTGGAACAAGGAGACGATCGGCGGCATCGATGTCGACATCGCGCTGCGTGGCGACACGCTGCGGCTGAACGACGTCAAGGTCTCCAACCTCGCCGGCGCGCGGTTGGCCGTGCGCGGCACCGTCGCCAACTACAACGCCGCTCAGCCTCGGCCCGACATCGCTTTCAATTTCGAGGCGCCGGACATGGACCGCGTGCTGAAGCTCGTCGGCGCCACGCCAGCCGGGCTGGGCGCGGTGACGGCTTCGGGCGGCGTGGCCGGCAGCCTCGAGCAGGTCGCGCTGCGCGAATTCGCCGTGAACGCCGCCGGCCAGAGCCTGCGCGCCACCGGGACGCTGGCGCTACCTGGCGCGGCGCAGGGGACGCCCAAGTCGGCGGCATACAAGGGCAGCCTGACGCTGAACGGCCAGACGTTGGACGGCTCGATCGAGGCCGCGCTCGGCGCCCGGCCGCACATCACGGCCGATCTCAAGGCCAACGTGCTCGACCTCGACAAGATCGGCGGCAGTGATGCTCCGGCACCGTGGGCGCCGCCGCGCGGCCAGCAGGCGGCGACCAAGGGGATCGACACGGGCCCGCTGCGCAGCATCGACGGCAATTTCAAGCTGGCGGCGGCGACCCTGGTCAGCCCGCCCTTGCGCATCGGCAATGCCGACCTGGCGGCGACCTTGAAGGACGGCGTGCTCACCATCTCGCACTTCAAGGGCGCGCTCTACGGCGGCTCGCTCAATTTCGCCGGCGTGGTCAATGCCAGCCAGCCGGCGCTCGCCGTCGATCTCAAGGGCGACGCGACCGGCATCGTGCTCGGCGAGATGCTGCGCAGCACGCGCGGCAGCAACCAGTTCGGCAGCAGCATCAAGGTGACCATCGACGGCCGACTGAACGCCACCGGCATCTCCGTGCGGGCAGGCGGCACGACCTCCGACCAGCTCCGCAACTCGCTGGCCGGCGGCGCCAACCTCGGCGGCCACGTCTTTGTCGGCGCCGACGAGGCGCTGCGCTTCATCGGCGGGGCCCTGGCCGGGGCGGCCGGCGGCGTGATCGACAACACGCTCGGCAATGTGCTGGGCATCGTCGGTCAGCGCGGGCTCAGCCCGACCGCCCTGTTGAATGCGATCCAGCTGGTGCTCAATCGATTCGTCAACCACGACAGCCCGATCGGAGGCCGCATCGACATCGCGGGCGGCGTGCTGACCGACAAAGGATTGGTTGTGCAGGGCAACCGCGCCACCGCCAACATTTCAACGCGCACCAATCTCGCGGCGTCGACGACCGACACCACGATCAACTTCATGATCGCAGAGGATTCCTCGGCGCCCTACATCATCACGACCGCGCGTGGATCGCTCTCCTCGCCGTCGCTCGGCGTCACGCGCGGCACGGCCAGGGATCCGGCGGGCATGACCAGCACTCTGCCGGGCGTGGGCAACATTCCGGGCGTCGGCAACTTGATCCCGGGGCAGGGGGGAGGCCAGAGTGGCGGCCAGCAACGTTCCCCCATTCCCAACATCCCATTGCCCATTCCCAATATCTTCGGCCGCTAGAGGATCCATGCTCGATCGTCTGTTGTCCGTGCTTAAAGCACGGTTCGGTTCCGCGCCTGCGCTCACGGAAGCGCCGCAAGGCGTCGATGTCCTGGCCGACATGGCCAACCGCCGCGTCATGCGGCGCTATCTCGACAAGCCGGTCGATCCGGTGCTGCTCGACACGCTCTGCGCCGTGGCGCTGTCGGCGCCGTCCAAGTCCGACCTGCAGCAGGCCGACATCGTCGTCGTCACCGACAAGGCGCAGCGCGCCGTGCTCGATGAGCTGGCGCCGGGCAATCCCTGGATGAAGGCGGCGCCCGCCGTCCTCGTGTTCTGCGGCAACAACCGCCGCCAGCGGCTAGCCTTCGACTGGCGCGGCCGGCCCTACGTCAACGACCACCTCGATCCGTTCTTCAATGCCTCGGTCGATGCCGCCATCGTGCTGGCAACCTTCGTCGCCGCGGCCGACCGCGTCGGGCTGGGGACCTGCCCGATCAGCACGCTGCGCAACAAGGCCGGCAAGGTCTCCGACCTTTTGGGGTTGCCGGACCACGTCTTCCCGGTGGCCGGCCTGGGCGTCGGCTGGCCGTCCTTCGCCGGGGTGATGAGCCCCCGGCTGGGGCTCGACGTCACCGTCCATCACGACCGCTACGACGAGACCGGGCTCGAGGAGAAGGTCGCAGCCTACGACAGGCGCCGCCGCGCCGTGCAGCCCTATGCCCAGCAGCGCCACGTCGACAAATTCGGCGAAGACCCGGACTACGGCTGGTCGGAAGACAAGGTGCGGCAATATTCGGTGCCGGACCGGGCCGATTTCGGCGCATTCGTGCGCGGCAAAGGCTTCAAACTCGACTGATCGTTCGTTTCCTGAGCTCGTCGAGCACGAAAAGACGCAGGGCGCTGGAAAGATTGCCGGGGCTGCGACCATGGTCGATCTCGGCCACCAGGGCGTTCAGCGACAGGCCGCGCTGCCCGGCTATGGCCGAAAGCTCGGCCCAGAACGCATCCTCGAGGGAAACCGAGGTGCGATGGCCGTCGATTGTGACCGAGCGCTTGCGCATGGCCCGACTGTGGCAGCGGCAGGACGCCGCCTCAACCTGCCTTGCCGCCGTCACAGAGCGTGCGTATAAGCGCGACCCAGAAAACCCCCCTCCGGACAATATCTTATGGATATCCGAAACGTCGCGATCATCGCGCACGTCGACCATGGCAAGACGACGCTGGTGGACTGCCTTTTGAAGCAGTCGGGCACCTTCCGCGAAAACCAGCAGGTCGCCGAGCGCGCCATGGACTCCAACGACCTGGAGCGTGAGCGCGGCATCACCATCCTCGCCAAGGCGACCTCGGTCGTCTGGAAGGGCACGCGCGTCAACATCGTCGACACGCCGGGCCACGCCGATTTCGGCGGCGAGGTCGAGCGCATCCTCTCCATGGTCGACGGCGTGGTCCTGCTGGTCCGACGAGGTGTTCGACCTGTTCTCCGCGTTGGAGGCCAACGACCAGCAGCTCGATTTTCCCACTTTGTTCGCGTCTGCCCGCCAGGGCTGGGCAGCGACGTCGCTCGAGGCCGAGCACAAGGACATGGAGCCGCTGTTCGACCTCATCCTGCGCCATGTGCCGCCGCCGCACATCGAGGCCGACAAGCCGTTCCGCATGCTGGTCACGACGCTGGAGTCCGATCCGTTCCTCGGCCGCATCCTGACCGGGCGCATCAACTCCGGCATGCTCAAGCCCAACACCGTCCTGAAGTCGCTGAGCCGCGACGGCAGAGAGATCGAGCAGACCCGCGTCACCAAGGTGCTGGCCTTCCGAGGCCTCGAACGCGTCGCGCTCGACAGCGCCGAGGCTGGCGACATCGTGGCCGTGGCGGGCTTCAAGAACGCGACCGTGGCCGACACGATCTGCGACCTCGCCGTCGAATGGGCGCTGCCGGGCCAGCCGGTCGATCCGCCGACGCTCGCCATGACCTTCTCGGTGAACGACTCGCCGCTCGCCGGCAAGGAAGGCGACAAGGTCACGACCCGCATGATCCGCGCCCGCCTGATGCGCGAGGCCGAGGGCAACGTCGCCATCCGCGTCAGCGACACCGAGAACGCCGATTCCTACGAAGTCGCCGGCCGAGGCGAACTGCAGCTCGGCGTGCTGATCGAGACCATGCGCCGCGAGGGCTTCGAGCTCGCGGTCGGCCGCCCGCGCGTGCTCTTCCAGAACGACTCGATCACCGGCCAGCGACTGGAGCCGATCGAGGAAGTGGTGATCGATGTCGACGACGCCTATACCGGCGTCGTGGTCGAGCAGATCTCCCTGCGCAAGGGCGAGCTGCAGGACATGCGCCCGTCGGGCGCCGGCAAGACCCGCCTGGTGTTCTACGCCCCGTCGCGCGGTCTGATCGGCTATCACGGCGAGTTCTTGACCGACACGCGCGGCACCGGCGTCATGAACCGCATCTTCCACGAATACGGTCCCTATCGAGGCCCGATCGCCGGCCGGCGCAACGGCGCGTTGATCGCCAACGACGAGGGCACCGCGGTCGCCTACGCCCTGTGGAACCTCGAGGAACGCGGCCCGATGTTCATCGACCCGGGCGTGCAGGTCTACAAGGGCATGCTGATCGGTGAGCACAGCCGCGGCAACGATCTCGACGTCAATGTACTGAAGGGCAAGCAGCTCACCAACATCCGCGCCGCCGGCAAGGACGAGGCGGTGCGGCTGACCCCGCCGCGCCGCATGTCGCTCGAACAGGCGATCGCCTATATCGAGGACGACGAATTGGTCGAGGTGACGCCGAAGTCGATTCGTCTGCGCAAGCGCTTCCTCCATCCCGAGGATCGCAAACGCGCCAAGAAGCAGGCCGCCGCCGCGGCCGCAGAGTAGTAGCGAAGCAGAGAGTAGGAAGGAGTGACATTGAACAACCGCGATACCTTCGCCGACCGCCTTGAGAATGCCGCCAAGGCCAAGCAAGCCCTGCTCGAACGGGCGCGCGCCAACGACCGTAGCAACGATCCCGAGTTCATCGCCCGCCAGGAAGCGCGCGCCGCCGCGGCCCGCGCCCGCGAGGAGCGTGAGACCGAGCAGCGCAATGCCAAGCGCGCCGAGCGCGAGGCCGCGAAGGCCAAGGCGATTGCCGAACGCGAGGCCGCGAAGGCCGCGCAGGCTGCCCGCGAGGCCGAAGAGGCCAAGAAGTCTCTGCGTGCGCAGCTCGAGCTGCTCGCGGCGCAGAAGGCGACCCGCGACGCTCGCTACGCCGCCCGCAAGGCGCGCAAGAAGGGCTAGACATAACCTCACCCTGAGGAGCACCGCGAAGCGATGCGTCTCTAAGGGTGGGAACCAGTCTTGATTTTGCACACCCTTCGAGACGCCGCACTTCGTGCGGCTCCTCAGGGTGAGGCGGTGTGGTTCAGAGTTTCCCGCCGGTCAGCGACGCTCGCTGGCTGATCTCGATGTGGTTGCCGTCGGGGTCGCAGACGAAGGCGAAACGAACGGTATCGCCCAGCACGCGTGGCTCGCCGCCCGAGGTGCCGCCGCGCGCCAGGATGCCGGCGTACTCGGCGAGGCAGTCCCACACCTGCACCGTCATGTAGCGATAGCCCGGGCCGCGCCATTGCGGGCTGCGCTCGACCTTGCCGCGCTCGGCAACCACGACCAGCGAATCGCCGCAGCGATAGCGGCCCTCGTCGATACGCTCGAACTGCATGGCCTCGGTCCAGAACCGGTCATGCTCGGCGGGATCGTTGACCTTGAGCAGGATGGCGATGCCCTGCACGCCGTCCGTACCCTTGGGTACCAGGGTCACCTTGTTGCCGTCCGGATCGCTCAGCGCCTGCCGGTGGCCCAAGCCTTCCTTCGCGATCTGCAGCCCGACGATGCCCGACGGCGGAGCCGCAGGCAGGGGATTGCGCGAATGGTTCATCTTCAGGATCGAGCCGTTCATGTGATGGCGGTGCTGCTGCATGCCGCCGCCCAGCTTGCCCACGTGGTCGTAGGGCAGGCCGACCGCTTGCTGCCAGAAGGCGAGCTGCTCGTCGCGCTTGGTCGAGAACAGGCCGATGTCGAGATGCTGTTTGGCGAGATTCATGACGGCGACTGTAGCGCGGGGTTGTGCATGACTGGCAAGCCCACCTCCTTCAGTACTTTAACCAGCTCGGTAAACCCTTTGAATCAGCTTGAGGAATCGCGGTTCAAGATATCGTGGCTCACCGAAACAACTCATACAATCGCTGCCACGACTCCGTTCGGGCGCCAGCCTAGAACGGGCCTGGGTGAAGGGTCCGGCTGTTGGGGAATGGCCGGCCAAACATGTGGGAAGGACTACCATGCTACGGGCCATCATCGGCACGGTTGCCGTGCTTGCGGGATTTGGCGTCATCGAGCGCTCGGTCGATGCCAGCACCGGCTCCGCCGGTTCATGCACGGCAACTCAGGCTTATGCGCTGCTCCAGCGCGGCGAGATGGTGTCGGTTCGTGCCGAGCCGACGCCGCAGGCGGCGGTGATCGGCACGCTGTCGGGCCGTGCGGCCCGCGGCGAGCTGGCGCGCAGCCAGGTCACCGTCACGGGCAGCCAGAGCGGCTGGGCGCGCATCGCGCTCAACACCGCGCAGGGGTACGCCGGCAACGGCGCTGCGCCCCAGTCGTTCGGCTGGGTGCCGGCCGATTTGCTGACGGTCGACGCCCGTGTCGACGGCACGATCACGGTCTACGACCGGCCGGGCCTTCTGGGCTCGGCGGTCGCCACCATCGAAGGCGACGACATGAAGTTCCGCGTGCTGGGCTGCCGTGGCAGCTGGCTGCAGGTTGTCAACGCCCGCCACGGCAACGTCTGGATCGACAAGTGGTGCGCCCGCGAAGAGGGCTGCCGCGGCTGAGAGTTTGGAAGGGCAACGGCGTCGTCATCTGGGGATTTGACGGCACGTTGCGGGACAGCACACTGAACCCGGCAGGGCGACCTGCCGGGTTATTTTTTTTGCCGGACCCACTCGCGCTCTTCTGGACCGCGAGCCTCCGGCTCGCTCATGACTCATGAGCGCGCAAGATGCGCGCGGTCCGGAAGACCATGACCATGAGCGGGCCTGGAGGCCCGCGGTCCGGAAGACGTCAGATCTTCAATTCACTGAAGAAGTCGTTGCCCTTGTCGTCGGTGACGATGAAGGCCGGGAAGTTCTCGACCTGGATGCGCCAGATCGCTTCCATGCCGAGCTCGGGATACTCCAGCACCTCGACCTTCCTGATGCAGTCCTTGGCGAGGATCGCGGCCGGGCCGCCGATCGAGCCGAGATAGAAGCCCTTGTGCTTCTTGCAGGCGTCGACGACCTGCTTGCTGCGATTGCCCTTGGCCAGCATGACCATCGAGCCGCCGTTGGCCTGGAACAGGTCGACATAGGAATCCATGCGGCCGGCTGTGGTCGGGCCGAACGAGCCCGACGGCATGCCTTCCGGGGTCTTGGCCGGGCCGGCGTAATAGACCGGGAACTGCTTGAAGTAGTCGGGCAGGCCCTCGCCGCGGTCGAGCCTTTCCTTCAGCTTCGCATGCGCCGAGTCGCGCGCCACGATCAGCGTGCCGGTGAGGTTCACGCGCGTCTTCACGGGGTACTTCGTCAGCACCGACAGCGTGTGCGCCATTCCCTTGTTGAGGTCGACCGAGACGACCTCCCCCGAAAGCTGCTGCGGCTCGACCTCCGGCAGGAAGTGCGCGGGGTTGGTCTCGAGCTGCTCGAGAAAGATGCCGTCCCTGGTGATCTTGCCCACGGCCTGGCGGTCGGCGGAGCAGCTCACGCCCATGCCGATCGGCACCGAGGCGCCGTGACGGGCGATCCTGATCACGCGCACGTCGTGGCAGAAATATTTGCCGCCGAACTGTGCGCCGATCCCCATCTGGCGTGTGAGCTCCAGCACCTTCTTCTCCATCTCGCGATCGCGGATGGCGACGCCCCTGTCGTTGCCCTCGCCCGGCAGGTCGTCGAGGTAGCGCGTCGAGGCGAGCTTCACCGTCTTGAGGTTCATCTCGGCCGACGTGCCGCCGATCACGATGGCGAGGTGGTAGGGCGGGCAGGCCGCGGTGCCGAGCGTGCGGATCTGGGTGTCGAGGAACTTCAGCAGCGAGGCTTCGTTCAGCACCGCCGGCGTCTGCTGGTAGAGGTAGCTCTTGTTGGCCGAGCCGCCGCCCTTGGCGACGAACAGGAACTTGTAGGCGTCGCCGTCGGTCGCATAGATGTCGATCTGCGCCGGCAGGTTGGTGCCGGTCTGCACTTCCTTGAACATCGAGATCGGCGAGACCTGCGAATAGCGGAGGTTGGTTTCCGTGTAGGTCTTGAACACGCCCCGGGCGATCGCCTCCTCGTCGCCGCCGCCGGTCCACACCGCCTGGCCCTTCTTGCCCATGACGATGGCGGTGCCGGTGTCCTGGCACATCGGCAGCACGCCGCCTGCCGCGATGTTGGCATTCTTCAGGAGCTCCAGCGCCACGTACTTGTCGTTGGCCGAGGCCTCGCCGTCGTCGAGGATCGAGCGCAATTGGGCGAGATGGCCCGGCCGCAGCAGATGGGAGATGTCGTGGAAGGCCTGGGCGGTCAGCAGGGTCAGCGCCTCGGGCTCGACGGTGAGCACGTCGCGGCCGTTGAACCTGGTCACGCCGACATGGTCGGAGGAGAGTTTGCGGTAAGGCGTGGTGTCCTCACCGTGCGGAAACATTTCCTGGAACTGGAAATCGGGCATGGGCGTCTCCTGGCGCGCCGGGCTTAGAGAGCGCCTTCCCTGCCGCATCGACGGCCGAGCGTAAAGCTACTTCTTTCGGAAACTGTCGAGCTTGACGACCTTGGAGGCGGCGTCCTCGGGCTTGGCCTCGGCGGCCTGATCGGCGCCGGCCTCCGGCTTGGTTTCCGAGCTGGCGGGTGCCGCCAGCGGCGGGCGCTTTTCGGCCGGCGGCAGGGCAGCCGACGGGGCGGCGGGGGGCTCGGCCTTTTCGCCGCCTTTGTCCTTGCGATCGAACTGCAGGCCGAAGCGCACCGACGGATCGACGAAGGCCGAGAGTGCGGCGAACGGCACCCGGATGCGTTCCTGCTGCTTGTTGAAGCTCACCGTCACCTCGAAGTGGTTGGGGCCGAGGATCAGGTCCCAGTACTGGTGCTGGAGCACGATCGTCATCTCTTCCGGGTACTTGGCGCGCAGATAGTCGGGCAACACGACGCCCGGGTCGGTGCTGCGGAAGGAGATGTAGAAATGGTGCGAGCCGGGAAGGCCTTTCTCGGCGACCTGCGTCAGCACGCGACGGACGACGCTGCGCAGCGCGTCGTCGACGAGAGCGTCGTAGTGGAAGCGATCGTTCATGGCCTGTCGGAAATTTCGCGAAACATCGTCGACCCGCGTACCATCAGAGTCAATCGTAGGAAACCCCGAATGCGAGGAGGAAAGTGGGAGGGCTTCTGTTGCCCGGTGCCCTCCCGAACCGCGCTTACGTCCGCTGTTTAGGCGGCAGCAGCGAGTGTAACGGTGTTATCGTTAGCACTTGTGAATGGCCCGTCACGGCGGAACCATACCGAGCAAAAACCGCGCCTTTACCACGCTCGTCGATCCTGGTTCGCCCCCATCGACTCCGCACCTGTTCGGATTGGAGGTGAATGGTGGAGGCGCCGGGTACTGCCCCCGGGTCCGAAACGCTTATTCCACGCGGCGTTTATCGCCATAGTCGGTTTCCCGACGCGACCAATATAAGCGCTTGGATGGGAGTTTTGAAGGCGCGGATCGCTCCGCGTGGGTACGAAATTCGTACTGCTTTCTCGTATACAATTACCTGTACAGGAGCTCCTCAATGGACGTGATCTCATATAGCCGCGCGCGTCAGGACCTCGCGTGTCTGATGGACAAGGTAAGCGACGATCGGTCGCCGCTCATTGTGACGCGGAGGGGGAGCAAGTCGGTCGTTGTCCTCTCCCTGGAAGAATACCGGGGTATGGAAGAGACGCTTTACCTCATGCGCAGCCCGGCGAATGCGCGCCGCTTGCTGCGATCGATCAAGGCCGCAGAGCGGGGCCAAGTCGTACCGCGTGCCTTGGTCGAGCCGAAGTCCGCAAAGGGACGTCGCCGAGCCAAGCGGTGAGAATTGCCTTCACGGCGCCGGGTTGGGCGGACTATCTGCATTGGCAGGAAGCTGACCCGACCATCGCCCGGTGTCTCAATCTCCTCATCAAGGAGACATCGTGGACGCCGTTCGGCGGGATAGGCAAGCCGGAGCCGTTGCGAGGCGCTTATGCCGGGTGGTGGTCGAGACGCATCAATAGTGAGCACCGGCTGGTCTACCGCATCCCCGGGCAGGGGGCCGATAAGCAACTCGAAATTGCCCAGTGCCGCTATCATTACTGAGTATCAACGGATTTGTGGGCAAGAAAGGTTGGCAGGGGCGCACTGGCCGCTAAAGTGCGGCCAAAGAAAAGCAGGACCCTGCCATGCCCCTCTCCACCGACCAGCAGGCCGAAATCGACCAGGCCCGCGGTGGCGCGCAGCCGACGCTGCGGCCAATCGCTCCACTACTGGAGGAGATCCTCTTCCAGGCGCTGCCGGTGCTCGATCACGGCTTTGTCCGCGTCGTCGACTACATGGGAGATGATGCCGCCGTCGTGCAGGCCGCCCGCGTCAGCTATGGGCGCGGCACCAAGAAGGTCAGCGAGGACCGTGGACTGATCAACTATCTGATGCGGCATCGCCACACGACGCCGTTCGAGATGTGCGAGATCAAGTACCACGTGAAGCTGCCGATCTTCGTGGCGCGCCAGTGGATCCGCCATCGCACCGCCAACGTGAACGAATATTCGGCGCGCTACTCGATCCTCGACAACGAGTACTATGTCCCGAAACCCGAGCACTTGGCCGCGCAGAGCAAGGCCAACCGCCAGGGCCGCGACCGGGTGCTCTCGGGCAAGGAGGCCGAGCGCGTGTTCGAGCTCCTGAAGAAGGACGCCGAGCTGGTCTACGAGCATTACATGGAGATGCTGAACGAGGGCGAGACGGGCGAGCCGCTCGATCCCGAACGTTCCGGCCTGGCGCGTGAGCTGGCGCGCATGAACCTGTCGCTCGCCTTCTATACCCAGTGGTACTGGAAGACCAACCTTCACAATCTCATGCACTTCCTGTCGCTGCGCGCCGACGCCCACGCGCAGTACGAAATCCGCGTCTATGCCGACGTCATGCTGGATACGCTGAAGCGCTGGTGCCCGATCAGCTACGATGCCTTCATGGAATACCGGATGGGCGGCGCGCATCTCTCCAAGACCGGCTTGGCCGCGATCAAGCGCATGATCGCGGGCGAGAAGCTCGACCAGAAATCGAGCGGGCTCAACCCGCGCGAATGGCGGGAGCTCGTGGCGGTGCTGGGCCTTGGCTAGGGAAAGCCCCGGCCGGCTGCGGCTGCTGCGCGAACGGCCGCGCGATCACGAAGCGATCGAGGAGATGAACGAGGCGGCGTTCGGTCCCGACCGGCAGCACAAGACCGTCTACCGCCTGCGCGAGGACGTGAAGCCGATCAAGGAGCTGTGCTTCGTCGCCATCGACCAGAAAGGCCGCATGGTGGCCTCGATCCGCAACTGGCCGATCCTGGTCAACGAACGCTGGCCTGCCGTCCTGCTGGGCCCCCTCGCCATCTCGCCTGAGCTGCGTGGCCTGGGCTACGGCAAGGCGCTGATGTGGCACTCGATGGCGCAGTCGCGCATGCTGGGCCACAGCCGCATCATCCTGGTCGGCGATCCGGAGTACTACAATCAGTTCGGCTTTCGTCGCGACTTGGCGCTCAATATCCAGCTTCCGGGCTGGGTCGAGGAACGCCGCTTCCTGGCGCTCGAGCTGGTCGCTGGCTCGATGATCGGCGTGCACGGCATGATCGGCAAGTGGGACGCCCGCAAGGCCGCCGCTGCGGGCCGCAAGAGGAAGCGCTCATAGGACCGCGGGCCTCCAGGCCCGCTCATGATTCATGCTCTTCCGGACCGCGAGCCTCCGGCTCGCTCCGGCTTTCATGAGCGCGCCGGGGGCTCGCGGTCCGGTAGTGCAGGACGCCGTGGCAGGCCGGGGCAC
>JACPOB010000173.1 GCA_016185145.1 Rhodospirillales bacterium
AAGGTCCAGGACCTCGCCAAGTTCGACTTCAAGGGCATCGACATCGTGCTGAGCTCGCCCGGCGCCAAGGTCTCGGCCGAGCACAGCCCGCGCGCCGCCAAGGCCGGCGCCGTGGTGATCGACAACACCTCCTACTGGCGCATGGACCCGGACGTGCCGCTGGTCGTGCCCGAGGTCAACGCCCCGGCGATCGCGGGCTACAAGGCGCGCGGCATCATCGCCAATCCCAACTGCTCGACCATCCAGATGGTGACGGCGCTGAAGCCGATCCACGAGGCGGCCACGATCAAGCGCGTGGTGGTGTCGACGTATCAATCGACGTCCGGCGCCGGCAAGGACGCCATGGACGAGCTTTTGAACCAGACCAAGAGCTTCTTCGTGAACCAGACGCTGGAGCCCAAGAAGTTCACCAAGTCGATCGCCTTCAACGTCATTCCCCATATCGACGTCTTCATGGATGACGGCTCGACCAAGGAAGAATGGAAGATGGTGGTCGAGACCAAGAAGATCCTCGATCCCAAGATCAAGGTGCACGCGACCTGCGTGCGCGTGCCGACCTTCATCGGCCACGCCGAGGCCGTGAATCTCGAGCTCGACCGGCCGCTCGATGAGGTGGAGGCGCGTCGCGTGCTCGCCGCCCAGCCCGGCGTGCTGGTGGTCGATCGCCGCGAGAACGGCGGCTACGTGACGCCGCAGGAAGTCACCGGCCAGGACGGCGTGTTCGTGAGCCGCGTGCGCGTCGATCCCACGATCGACAACGGCCTCGCGCTCTGGATCGTCAGCGACAACCTGCGCAAGGGCGCGGCGCTCAACGCCGTGCAGATCGCCGAAGAGCTGGTACGGGGCTACATCTAGTAGAAGGATTCGCCGCTGGCGCTTGGTCTCGGCATTCCTTCTACGGCTCTGAATCTAAATGAAAATCTTTTAACTACAGGTGTTTAAGAACGATAATTCATGTAAGATGAGAAGGTGAACGACATCCCGTCGCTTTACCCTCTCCGTTCGGAATCGCAGGCTGCTGCCGTGCCGACGCCTTTGTTCGGTGGCGATGACACATTCGTCCAGCAGCTTCGCCTGGCTGCGCAGGCCCATCGCGCCGGCCGCCTCGAAGAGGCGATCACCTCGTACCTCAAGCTCCTGGCCGTGCGGCCCTATCACGCCGAGCTGCACAACAATCTCGGCGTGGCGCTGCGCCTTGCCGGCAAGCTCGAAGCCTCGGTCTCGCATCACCGCCTGTCGCTGGCCGCCGAACCCAACAATCCCGCGCTGCATTCCAACCTCGGCAACGCGCTGCGTGCGGCCAACCGGCTCGACGAGGCGGTGAAGCACCACTTCCATTCGATCACTCTCAACCGCGATTACGCCGAGGGCTTCTTCAATCTGGCGCTCTGCCTGCGCGATCTCGGCCGCGTCGACGAGGCGGTCGGCTGTCTCGGCCGCGCGTTGGCGCTCAATCCCGACAACCGGCGCGCCCGCGTCGAGCTCGCGGTCGCGCTCCTGATGCGCGGCGAGCTGGCGCAGGGCTTCGCCGCCTACGAAGCGCGCAAGCGCCTGCCCGAGACGCCGGCGCCCGATTTCCGGCAGCCGGCATGGGACGGCGGCCCGCTCGGCGGCAAGCGCATCCTGCTCTATCCCGAGCAGGGGCTGGGCGACGTGCTGCTGTTCGTCCGCTTCGCCCGCGAGCTCAAGCGCCGCGGCGCCACGGTGATCGCACTCTGCCAGGCGCTGCTGAAGGACCTTTTAGGCACCGTCGACTTCATCGACCACGTCGTCGCCGAGGGCGAATCGCTGCCTGAGTTCGACCTGCATGCCTCAATGGTGTCGCTGCCCCATCTCTGCCGCGCCGACTTCGACGCGCCGGCGCTGCAGGCGCCCTACCTGAAGGCGCCGCCCGACAGCCGCATCAAGCTCGGCCGCCTCGACAAGGCCAAGCTCAGCGTCGGCATCTACTGGGCGGGCATGCCGGGCCGGCCGCAGGACCGCCAGCGCTCGGTGTCGTTCGCGCGCTTCATGGAATTCGCGGGCGACCCCGAGCTGCTGCTGTTCAGCCTGCAGGGCGGCGTGCACCAGAAGGACATCCAGACCTTCGGCGCCGGCGGCCTGGTGCACGATGTCGGCCGCGGCATTTTCGATTTCGCCGAGGCGGCGACGGCGCTGTCGCAGCTCGACCTGCTGATCTCGATCGACGCGCCGATCGCGCATCTCGCGGCGGCGATGGGGCTTCGGACCTGGGTGCTGTCGCCGTCGACGGTCGACTGGCGCTGGCAGCTCGGCGGCACGCGCGCGCCCTGGTACCCGACCGCGCGCCTGTTCCGTCAGCCGCGACCGGGCGACTGGGACACGGTATTCGCCGACGTGCGCCGCGAGCTCGAGCAGCTCAAGCGGCGCTCCTGATCATCGCTTCGACATCATCGACATCGTCGAGCGTGTCGGCGATGCCCATGGTGTATCCCTGCGGAATCGTCGCCAGCGTGTCGGCCAAGGCATGTTGCGTCGACCATCGCACCTTGGCGAACAGCGAGCGCGGCAGGGGCCGGCTGCGACGCGCACCGATGAGCCAGAAGCCGCCGTCGGTGGCCGGACCGAAGACCAGGTCATGACGTCCCAGCAGCGTGAAGGCGCGCGCTATGTGGTGCGGCCGCATCGTCGGGATGTCGCTGCCGACCAACACGAGAGGGCCGGCCGGCAGCAGACGAAACGGCCGCTTCATGCGTTGGCCCAGATCGCCTTGTCCCTGACCGCGGACCTTCGCTCGGTGCCATGCCGGGTGGTCGAGAACCTGGTCGGGCGTGACGAACAACCAGACCGTCCAGCGGCGATCGCGCGACAAGGTGCGGATCTGGCGGTCGAGTGTCTGGCGATAGAAGCGCATCGCCGCCACCGGTCCGATCGTCGCCGCCAGCCGCCGCTTCACGCGCCCGAATTGCGGAGCGCGGGCAAAGATGACGAGGTGACGCGTCATCCGTACAGGCGTCGGATGACGGTGGGCGGCAGCCCGGCAAGATAGAGCGCAAGACAGCCGAGGTTGCGCATCGGGCGGGCGAGCCAGCCATCACGTTCGTAGCGCGCGGCCGATGTGACGGCCTCGGCATCGAGCGGCAAGAGATTGCGCCGGCCGATGCGGCGCACGAAGTCGACATCCTCCATCAGCGGCAGTGCACGAAAGCCGCCGAGTTGCTGGTAGAAGGCGCGCTCGATCAGCAGGCCCTGGTCGCCATAGGGCAGGGCGAACGTACGGCAACGCCAGGCCGCCAGTCTCTCGATGCGTCGGGCGCGTGGATCGGCGGAGTCGAAGCGCAGACGGAAGTAGCCGGCTTTCCGGGTCGGGTGCGCCATGAGACGGCGCGCGGCGGCAGCCCACCCTGCCGACAGCCGCGTATCGGCGTGCACGAACAGCAGCCACAGCGCGCTGCCCACCATCGCGCCCGCTGCAAGCTGTCTGCCACGACCGGCCTCGGTTTCCACGACGGTGGTGCCCGCCTGCCGGGCAACCGATGCCGTGTCGTCGCGTGAGCCGCCGTCGCACACCGTAATCGACAGCTTCAGGTCGTATTCGCCTCTCAGCGAATCGAGAGTGCGTGCCAGAGACCGCGCGGCATTCAACGCCGGAATGACGACGTCGATGTCCGCTGTCACTGGCTGCAGGCCGCGCCGCCTAAAACGCAGAACTTGGCGCAATGTGGATGGTTGAGGCGCACGGCGCCCACGCTTTCCGCCAAGGTGCTGCCGAGCTCGAACTGCGGATCGTAGGGCAGCAGGGTGCAGGCGACGACGGCGGGCCGCTCGGCGCCCTTGCGCTTCACCACCATGCGCGCCGAGGCGCACATCACGCTGTCGGGCGATTTCTTCAGGATGCCCCAGCAGGCCGTGGTGATCTCGGGGACGTCGACCCGGGCGTCCATCTCGGGAAACAGCACCAGCGACACGGGGCTCGCCGCATCGATCGCAATGCCGAGTTCGGCGAACAGCCGGGCATAGCCCGCGCGGACCTCCTCATCTGTCTCGTCGGAGAAGTGGCGTCCCGCGACATGGACGTCGAAGCCCGACTGCGCCAGCCACACCAGGCCGTCGATGGTCGGCTTCCAGCTGCGCGCGCCGCGCTCCTTCTCGTGCAGCGTCTTGTCGTAGTGGTCGACCGAGACGCGGATGGTGAGGTTGCGGCCGTAACGCGCCAGCAGTCCGAGCAGCGCGGGCTTCATCTTGTGCATCGGCTTCATGGCGTTGGTCAGCACCATCGCCTTCAGCCCGCGTGACAGCACGTCCTCGAGCATCGCCGGCAGCTCGCGGTTCATGAACGGCTCGCCGCCGGTGAAGCCGATCAGCTTCGTGCCGTGGCCGTCGCGCTCGATCTCGTCGAGATAGGCCCGGACCTCGGCCGCCGACAGATAGGCCAGCCGGTCGTTGCGCGGCGAGGATTCGATGTAGCAGTTCCGGCAGGTGAGATTGCAGAGCGTGCCGGTGTTGAACCACAGGGTCTCGAGCGACCGCAGCGCCACATGGGCGCGCTCTTCGCCCTTGGCGGTCACCAGCGCGTCCTGGAACTTCGTGGGATCGAGCAGAACGGGCAGCATCGGCCCAGTATAGCGGGACTAGAGGCCGAGCGTTCGGCCGATCTGCTTCCACGGCAGCGGCAGCAGCGAGATCAGCGCCACCACGCCGAACCCCAGGATCACCGCGCCCGAGGCGCGGTTCAGCCACAACAGGCCGAGCCCCGTGAAGCGGTGACGCAGCGACACGGCCGCCGTGCAGATGATGGCCCACCAGGCGAGCGCGCCGCAGAACACGGCGGCCACCAGGAGCGCCGCGTCGGCGAGGTTGGCGCCGACGCCTGCGAGATTGCGACCGGCAAAGGCGGCGCCAAAGGCCATCACGGTCAACGGATTGAACACGGTGATGAAGAAACTCGAGCTGGCATAGTGGAAGTGTGTCGCCACCCGGTGCTCGCGGTCGTCGGCCACCGGGTCGCCGACGGTGCGCGGCCGGTGGCGCATGGTCACCCAGCCCATGACCACCAGGCCGATGCCGCCGATGCCCAAAAGCCACTTCTCGCGTTCGATGACGAACTGCTCGACGATCGACAGGCCGAAGGCGGCAACGGCGCCGAACACCGCGTCGCCCAGCGCCGCGCCGATGCCGGTCATGTAGCCCGCCACTGCGCCGACCGTGATCGAACGGCGGATGCACAATACCGCCGCCGGCCCGACCGGCACAGCGATCAGGAAGCCTATGGCTGCGCCCTCGATGGCAAGCGCGATCGGGTTGAATTGAAAGCCCGGAACGTTCATCGACCGGTCAAAGCTTTTCGGCGGTGAAGCGGTGGGACGGCGAGATCATTCGGTCCTGTGCCGCGACGAGTTGGAGTTCGCGTTCGCCCATCGCCCGGGTGGCCTCGAGCACGGCATAGATCGACGAGGCGGCCTTGCCCAGCGCCGCCGGTGCGTCGCCGCTTTCGATCCAATGCGCCGAGAACAACGCAGCCACGGCGTCGCCTGTTCCGTTCGGTGCGATATCGAAACCGATCAGGGGCGTTGCGACGCGCCACGCCGCATCATGGCTCACCGCGACCATCTCGACCTGGTCGGCCGGGGCATCGCCGCGACGCAAGCTGGTGATCAGGGCGAGCTTGGGTCCCTTCAGCAGGCTGCGCGCCGCGGCAAGCGCGTCGCGCATGGTCGAGACCTTGGCGCCGGTCAGATGCTCCAGCTCGAAGTGGTTGGGCGTCACCAGGTCGGCCAGGGGGATGGCGCGCTCGCGGAAGAAGGCATCGATGCCCGGCTTCACGTAGATGCCGGTGTCGACGTCGCCCAGCACCGGGTCGCAGCACCACACGGCACGGCTGTTGGCGGCGCGCACCTTGCGCGCCGTGTCGAGCACCACGTCGCCCAGGGCGGCATCGCCGACATAGCCGGTGAGCAGCGCATCGCAGCGCGACAACATGCCCAAGGCTTCGATGCCGGCCACGATGTCGGCGACCTGGCCTGCAGGCGCCGTGCGGCCACGCCAGGCGCCATAGCCGGTATGGTTCGAGAATTCGACCGTGTTTACCGCCCAGACCTCATGGCCCAATCGTTGCAACGGAAAGGTCGCAGCCCGATTGCCCACGTAGCCGTAGGCAACATGGCTCTGAAGCGAGAGGAAGTGCATGCCGCGGGCCACCTTGCCACAAGGAGGCCCGCCATTATAGTCCGGCGCGTTTTTCAGGGAGCCGTCATGTCGAAGACCGTTCGCCCGCGCCGCAGCGTCCTTTATATGCCAGGCGCCAACACGCGCGCGCTGGAGAAGGCCAGGACCCTGCCGGCCGATGCGCTGATCTTCGACCTCGAGGACGCCGTGGCGCCCGAGGCCAAGGAAGCGGCGCGCACCAACGTGGTGCTGGCGGCCGAGAGCCGCGCCTACGGCAAGCGCGAGATCGTGATCCGCTGCAACGGCCTCGGCACGCCGTGGGGTGAGGCCGATATCGAGGCGATCGCCCAGTCCGGCGCCGATGCGATCCTGGTGCCCAAGGTCGAGAGTGCGACGCAAGTGACCCACGTCGTGTCGCTGCTCGATACGGCCGGCGCGCCCGCCACCATGGCGGTGTGGGCGATGATGGAAACGCCGAAGGGCATCCTGCGCGCCGAGGAGATTGCCGGCGCCCATCCGCGGCTCGGCCTGTTCGTCATGGGCACCAACGATCTGGTGAAGGACATGCGGGCGCGCCACACGCCGATGCGTCTGCCCATGATCACCGCGCTCGGCATCGGCATGCTGGCCGCCCGCGCGCATGGGCTCGCTATCCTCGACGGCGTCTACAACGACATCCAGGATGCCGAGGGCTTCCGCGCCGTCTGCCGGCAGGGCCTGGAGATGGGCTTCGACGGCAAGACGCTGATCCATCCCAGCCAGCTCGAGCCCTGCAACGAGATCTTCGCGCCGTCGGCCGCCGAGCTCGAGATGGCGGGCAAGATCGTCGCCGCCTTCAAGGCGGCGCAGGCCGAAGGCAAGGGGGTGGTCACGGTCGATGGCCGCATGATCGAGAACCTGCATGTCGAACAGGCCGAGCGTGCATTGGCGCTCGCCGCCGCCATCAAGGAGCTCCAGGCCGCATGAGCAAGACCAGTTCGGGCAACTTCTTCGAGGACTTCCGCGTCGGCCAGGAATTCCATCACGCCACGCCGCGCACCCTCACCGAGGCCGATGCCGCGCTGAATGTCGGGCTCTACGGTTCGCGCTTCGCCGTGAATTCGTCGGACGAGTTCGCGCGCGCGATCGGCCTGCCGCGCGCGCCGCTCGACGACCTGCTGGTGTTCCATGTCGTGATCGGCAAGACCGTGAACGACATCTCGCTCAATGCCGTGGCCAATCTCGGCTATGCCGAGTTCCGCTGGGGCGTGCCGGTCTATCCGGGCGACACGCTGTCGGCGCGCTCGACCGTGCTCGGGCTGCGCGAAAATTCCAACAAGGCGAGCGGCGTCGTCTGGGTGCGCTCGACCGGCACCAACCAGAAGGGCGAGATGGTGCTGGACTACGTGCGCTGGGTGATGGTGCACAAGCGCGACCCGCAGGCGCCCGTCGGCGCGCCGGTCGTGCCGAAGACCGCAACGTCGGTCGCGCCGGCCGACCTGATCGTGCCGGCAGGGCTGAAGCTCGGCGGCTACGACGACGTCGCGGCGGGCTCCGCGCATCGCTGGGACGACTACCAGCCCGGCGAGCGCATCGACCATGTGAGTGGCATCACGCTCGAAGACTCCGACCACATGTTCTCGACGCGGCTCTATCAGAATACAGCGCGCGTGCATTTCGACGCCTTCGCCGGCAAGGCCACGCGCTTCGGCCGCCGGCTCGCCTATGGCGGCCACGTCATCTCGCTGGCGCGGGCGCTCTCCTTCAACGGTCTCGCCAACGGCTTCCGCCTGGCCGCGATCAACGCCGGCAGCCATGTCGGCCCGACCTTCGGCGGCGACACGACCTATGCCTGGTCGGAGGTGCTGGAGAAGGCCGAGCTGCCCGGCTGCACCGATCTGGGCGCGCTGCGAATGCGTCTCATTGCGGCCAAGGATTGCCCCTGTAATTCCTTCCCGGGCAAGCAGGCCGACGGCAAGTACCACCCCGCCATCACGCTTGATCTCGACTATTGGCTGCTCATGCCGCGGCGCTAGCGGGAAGCCTCACCCTGAGGAGCGCACGAAGTGCGCGTCTCGAAGGGTGGGAACCAGTCGTGCTGTTGCCCACCCTTCGAGACGGCCGCTGCGCGGCCTCCTCAGGGTGAGATGAGTGCGCGCCTAATTTCGCTGAGAAATCCGAGGCTTAAGACGCAGGCTGCGGTGACTTTCGTTGACTTGAAGCGGCTGGGCGCTAAAAAAGCTCAGCCGATGTCGGCAATAGGGGTTCTCGCGCGATGAGCGTTGCCAATCGGCCGGTACATCGGCCGCTCTCTCCGCATCTTCAGGTCTATCGGTGGCAGCTCACCATGACCATGTCGATCCTGCATCGCGCCACGGGCATGGCACTGTCGGTCGGCGCTCTCTATCTGGTGGTATGGGTGGTGTTCGCCTCGGCGAGCGCCCAGACGTACGCCATGTTCCAGAGCTTCAACGTCTCGATCCTCGGCCGCATCTTTTTGGGCGGCTGGCTGTTCTGTGCCTACTACCATCTTTGCAACGGCATCCGGCATCTGTTCTGGGACATGGGCTACGGCTTCGAGCTCAAGGATGCCTATCGCAGCGGCTGGATCGTCGTCGCCGTGTCGCTGATCGCCACGATCGTCTCGTGGGTCGTCGGCCTCAGGCTGGCGTGAGGAGGGGCTGATGGACAGCGATCTTCGCACTCATCTCTCCCGCGCCCGCGGCTTGGGCTCGGCCAAGGAAGGCGTGCATCATTTCTGGGCGCAGCGCATCACCGCGGTGGCGCTGATCCCGCTGGTCGTGTGGTTCGCCATCTCGCTGATCATGATGACTGGCGCCGACTACGCGGTCGTGCGCGCCTGGATCGGCTCGCCCGTCGTCATGGTGCTGCTGGTGCTCACCATCGTCATCGGCCTGCATCACGGTCAGCTCGGCATGCAGGTCGTGATCGAGGACTACGTTCACAACGACGGCGTGAAGCTCGCACTGATCGTCCTGATGCGGTTCATCGCGGTGTTGTTCGGGGTAGCCGCCATCGTGGCCATCCTGCGTATCGGTTTCGGAGGCTGAGCATGGCCGAGGTCGGCAAGAACGAAGGCAGCAGCGCGGGCACCCTCAACATCGGCGGCACGGCCTACACCGTCATCGACCACGAGTACGACGTCGTGGTGGTGGGCGCGGGCGGCTCGGGCCTGCGCGCGACGTTCGGCATGGCCAACAAGGGGTTCAAGACCGCCTGCATCACCAAGGTGTTCCCGACCCGCAGCCACACCGTGGCGGCGCAGGGCGGCATCTCGGCGGCGCTGGGCAACATGGGCCCCGACGACTGGCGCTGGCACATGTACGACACCGTCAAGGGCTCGGACTGGCTGGGCGACCAGGACGCCATCGAATACATGTGCCGCGACGGCATCCCGGCCATCATCGAGCTGGAGCATTTCGGCGTGCCGTTCAGCCGCACGCCCGAAGGCAAGATCTACCAGCGCCCGTTCGGCGGCATGACCACCGAGTTCGGCAAGGGCATCGCGCATCGCACCTGCGCCGCCGCCGACCGCACCGGTCATGCCATCCTGCACACGCTCTACCAGCAGTCGCTCAGGAACCACGCCGAGTTCTTCATCGAGTACTTCGCGCTCGACCTGATCATGGACGAGGGCGTGTGCCGCGGCGTCATGGCCTGGAACCTCGACGACGGCACGATCCATCGCTTCCGTGCCCACAAGACGGTGCTGGCGACCGGCGGCTACGGCCGCGTCTACCAGACGGCGACCTCGGCCCACACCTGCACCGGCGACGGCGGCGCCATGGCGCTGCGCGCCGGCCTGCCGCTGCAGGATCTCGAGTTCATCCAGTTCCATCCCACCGGCATCTACGGTGCGGGCTGCCTGATCACCGAGGGCGTGCGCGGCGAGGGCGGCTACGTCACCAACGGCACCGGCGAGCGCTTCATGGAGCGCTATGCGCCGTCGGCCAAGGACCTCGCCAGCCGCGACGTCGTCAGCCGCTCGATGACCATCGAGATCCGCGAGGGCCGCGGCTGCGGCCCCAACAAGGACTACATCGAGCTGCACGTCGAGCATCTCGATCCGAAGGTTATCCACGAGCGCCTGCCGGGCATCGCCGAGACGGCGCGCATCTTCGCCGGCGTCGACGTCACCCGCCAGCCGATCCCCATTCTGCCGACCTGCCACTACAACATGGGCGGCATCCCGGCGAACTATCACTGCGATGCCATGACCGTTAAGGACGGCGATCACAACTCAGTGGTGCCCGGCCTGATGGCGCTCGGCGAAGCGGCCTCGATCGGCGTGCACGGCGCCAATCGACTCGGCTCCAACTCGCTGCTCGAGCTGGTCGTGTTCGGCCGCTCGGCCGCCAACCGCGTCGCCGAGCAGCTGAAGCCCGGCGAGACCCACAAGCAGCTCAAGAACGCCGGCGAGGAGGCGATCGCCCGCCTCGACAAGGCCCGTCACGCCAACGGCGGCACGCCGACGGCGCAGCTGCGTGCGCTGATGCAGAAGACCATGCAGAACGACTGCGCGGTGTTCCGCACCACCAAGAGCTTGGCCGAGGGCTGCGCCAACATGGACAAGGTGTTCGCCGGCAAGGGCGACATCCGCGTCAAGGACCGCTCGATGATCTGGAACTCCGACCTGATGGAGACGCTGGAGTTCGAGAACCTGATCCTGCAGGCGATGGGCACGATCTACTCCGCCGCCAACCGCCACGAGAGCCGCGGCGCGCACGCGCACGAGGACTTCCCCGAGCGCGACGACAAGAACTGGATGAAGCACACGGTCGTGTGGGTCGACGAGAAGACCGGCCAGACCCGCATCGATTACCGCCCGGTCCACCTGCAGCCGATGAGCAACGACGTGCAGTCGTTCCCGCCGAAGGCGCGCGTCTACTAAGAGGAAGCGATGGCCGAGTTCGCACTGCCCGCCAATTCCAAGATCGGTACGGGCGAGACCTACAAGGCGCCGGGTGGCGCCAAGAACATCAAGACGTTCAAGATCTACCGCTGGACGCCGGACGACGGCAAGAATCCGTCGGTCGACACCTACGAAGTCGACATGGACACCTGCGGCCCGATGGTTCTCGACGCGCTGATCAAGATCAAGAACGAGATGGACAGCTCGCTCACCTTCCGCCGCTCGTGCCGCGAGGGCGTGTGCGGCTCGTGCGCGATGAACATCGACGGCACCAATACGCTCGCCTGCACCAAGTACATTTCCGACGTGAAGGGCGACATCAAGATCTACCCGCTGCCGCACATGCCGGTGGTCAAGGACCTGGTCCCCGACCTCAACGTGCCCTACGCCCAGCTCACCTCGATCGAGCCGTGGCTCAAGACCTCCACCCAGCCGCCGACGCGCGAGCGCCTGCAGTCGCCCGAGGAGCGCGCCAAGCTCGACGGCCTGTGGGAGTGCATCCTGTGCTTCTGCTGCTCGACCTCCTGCCCCTCCTACTGGTGGAACGGCGAGCGCTATCTCGGCCCCGCCATCCTGCTGCAGGCCTATCGCTGGCTGGCCGACAGCCGCGACGAGGCCGCGGGCGAGCGGCTCGACCAGCTCGAGGATCCGTTCCGGCTCTATCGCTGCCACACCATCATGAACTGCACCAAGACCTGCCCCAAGCACTTGAACCCGGCGAAGGCCATTGCCGAGATCAAGAAGTTGATGGTCGAGCGGACGATTTGACCGGCGGGAGGCCGAAGCGGTAGAATTTGGCCAAGTTGGCCAAATTCTTATGCGCAAAGTCGTCAACCTCTCCGAAGCCAAGAACCAGCTATCATCGTTGGTGGACCGCGTTGCGTCCGGCGAGGAGATCGTCATCGCGACGCATGGCCAGCCGATGGCCAGGCTCGTAGCCGTGCCGCGCCCCAAGACGCGGCCGCGCCAACCGATGAATCTTCTCGGCTTGACCTACATGTCCGACGGTTTTGATGCGCCATGGGCGCTGGTTCCGGCAGAGCAGACTGGCCACGGGAAAAAGGGCAAACGCCGATGACAAAGGTGTTCAACCTGTACGAGGCGAAGAACCAGCTGTCGTCGCTGGTGGATCGCGCCGCCGCAGGCGAAGAGATTGTCATTGCCAAGCATGGACAGCCGATGGCCAGGTTGGTTCCTGTTCCTCGAGTGCAGAAGGGCCGCCGCAAGCCCTCGGGGGCGATGAAGATCAAGTGGATATCGCCTGATTTCGATGCCCCGCTTCCTCCGGAGCTGCGCAAGGCATTTGGCATCGACTCCTGACTCGTGCGCCTATTGCTCGACACCAATGTCTTTCTTTGGTGGCAGTGGCGGGACCGCCGCCTGTCGGCCACCCTGCGCGACGCGATCGAAGATACCGAAAACGACATAGCGGTGAGCGCTATCACCATTTGGGAGATTTGCATCAAGCGCGGCATCGGGAAGCTCGACTTCACCGGCAGTCCAACGATCGCCTGTCAGGAAGCAGGATTTCGTTTCCTCGACGTAACGGCGGCGCATGCCGAGGTGGCGGGTGATCTTCCGCGGCACCATGGTGATCCGTTCGACCGCATGCTGATTGCTCAGGCGAAGTCCGAGGGACTTGTTGTCGCAACTGAAGACCGGCAGTTCTCTCTTTATGGAGTGCCCATTCTTGGGGTGGTCTGAACCGGCGCGGCTTCTGCTATGCTAGCCCTGCAAAACAACAATGGTGTCAGGGATGCTTCACAAACTCATCGCGGCGACCGCGCTCGGCGGCGCAGTCGCTCTCGCGTCGTTGCCGGCCTCGGCCGGCCAGACGTTCGATGCCGTCAAGGGCAAGGGCTTCGTGCAGTGCGCGGTCAATACCGGGCTGGCCGGCTTCTCCATGGCGGACAGCCAGGGCAAGTGGACCGGGCTCGACGTCGATCTCTGCAAGGCGATCGCGGCGGCCATGTTCGGCGATGCCGAGAAGTCGAAGTTCACGCCGACCACGGCGCAGCAGCGCTTCGTCGCCCTGCAGTCGGGCGAGGTCGACGTCATCACGCGCAACGCCACGCAGACCTTGCTGCGCGACACGTCGCTCGGCTTCAACATCGCCGGCGTCAACTTCTATGACGGCCAGGGCTTCCTGGTGCCCGCCAAGACCAACATCAAGAGCGCCAAGGAGCTGAACGGCGCCACCGTCTGCGTGCAGCCCGGCACCACCACCGAGCTCAATCTCGCCGACTATTTCCGCAAGCAGAAGATGACCTTCAAGCCGGTGCTGATCGAGAAGCTCGACGAGCTCCTGCAGGCCTACGCCGCCGGCCGCTGCGACGCCTACACCACCGATGCGTCGGGCCTCGCCGCTGTGCGCGTCGCCCAGCTCGCCGGCAAGGGCGAGCACGTGATCCTGCCCGAGCGCATCTCCAAGGAGCCGCTGGGCCCGATCGTGCGCCACGGCGACGACCAGTGGTTCGACCTCGTGAAATGGACCCTGATGGGCATGATCGAGGCCGAGGAGATGGGCATCACCTCCAAGAACGTCGACGAGATGCTGAAGAGCGACGATCCGACGATCAAGCGCTTCCTCGGCGTCACGCCGGGCTACGGCAAGGCCCTCGGCGTCGACGAGAAGTGGATGTACAACGTCATCAAGCAGGTCGGGAATTACGGCGAGAGCTACGAGCGCAACGTCGGGACCGCCACGCCGCTCAAGCTCGAGCGCGGCCAGAACGCGCTGTGGACCAACGGCGGCCTGCTCTACGCGATCCCGTTCCGCTGATCTGCTGGGGGCGCGCGACTCCAGTCGCGCGTCATCTCATGCTCTTCCGGACCGCGAGCTTCCAGCTCGCTCCTGCGCAAGAGCGAGCTGGAAGCTCGCGGTCCGGAAGACGTTAAACCGTCCGATCGAACCGCATCTTCTTGATGCGGCCGGTCGAGACCTCGAGCGCCTCGATCCTGCCTGCACGGTCGCGCACCAGATGGGCGAGCTGGCTCACCGAGATCCAGTTGCCCGGCGTGTCGATCTCGATCGTGTCGGCATCGAGGCCGCGCACCGGCCAGGCCGGGCCGCCCGCGATCAGAGGGCCGCTGACCGTGCCCTCCCACTTGTCGCCTTTGCCTTTGATGTCCCAGACCGCGCCGGAGTCGGCCGAGACATAGGTGCCCGCCACGGCCGCCGGCACGGCCTTGCGCTTGCCGAGCTCCTTGAAGGACAGCACGCGGCCCGCCCCGAGATCGACGCGCAGTGAGCCCTTTCCGGGCTTGAGCATGAACTCGAACGAGCCGCGCTCGGCGCCGAACCAGCCGCCCGGGCGGCGGCCCAGCACGAACGGCATGCCGTTCAGCGTGACCACGGCTTCACCGTTCTTCCACGCCAGGTCGAACAGCGCCGGCTCCTCGGCATTGAACCAGGCGCCGGCGATCGGCTTGATCTCGGCCTCGGCGATGGGATCCAGCCTGTTCTTCAACCGCTTGTCGCCCTCCAGCGCGTCGGCCGCGATGGCATGCGCCAGCCGCCAGGGATCGATGGTGGCGAGATTGGCGATCACGATCACGGTGAGGTCGGCCGCCGGCACGCGCAGGAACTCGGTGCGATAGCCCGGCCACAGGCCGCCATGGCCCACCGTCTCCATGCCCCGCACCTCGCCGATGCCGACGCCGCGGCGATAGTGGTTGGCGTGGCCGCCGGCGAGCGGCGCGGCGGCGGCGAGCTGCGCCGGCAGCGTCTTGCCCAGCACGGGATTGTCGTAGTGCCGGCTCCAGATCAGCAGATCCTCGACCGAGGAGGTGAGCCCGCCCTCGCCGCCTTGCGGATAGGCGTGGCCGGCGCGGCGGAAGCCCGTCTTGTCGTCGCCGAGATAACCGGTGGCGAGGTTGGGGATCACCGTGTCGATGGCGTCGGCCAGCATGGTGCTGGTCATGCCCAGCGGCTTGAAGATGCGCTCCGCCATCACGTCGCCCAGCTTCTTCCTGGTCAGTCGCTCGATGATGAAGCCCAGCAGCAGGAAGTTGGAGTTGCTGTAGAGGAAGCGGCTGCCGGGCGCGAAGTTGAGATGGTTGTTGCGGATGCAGGCGGCGAGGAGATCCTGGGCGCGCACCGGCTTCTCGAGTGCATGGCCGCCCAGCCGCAGCAATTCGAGGAAGTCGGGCAGGCCGCTGGAGTTGCGCATCATCTGGTCGATGGTGACCGGCAACGGCCTGAGCTCCTTCAGGTACTTGTGCGGCGGGTCGCCGAGCTCGAGCTTGCCCTCGGCCGCCAGCAGCAGCGCCGTGGTGACGGTGAACTGCTTGCTGACCGAGGCGATGCGGAAGCGCGTCTGCGGCGTGATCGGCACGTTGTGCTCGATGCTGGCGAGGCCGTAGCCCTTGCAGATCTCGACCTTGCCGCCCTGGGCCACGGCGACGACGGCGCCCGGCGAGCCGGGCTGGGTGTAGCGGGCGAACATCGCGTCGATGCGGCGTTCGAGCGAAAGGAAGGCGATCGATTTCGACATGAGGCCCATCCAAGCCAACGGCCTCGCGCTTGTAAAGCCGAGCCGCTAAAGCTCTACCTTGCGGCGAACACAGGAGGAACGCGGAATGGAGCGGCGATTCGTCAAAGTCGAGAAGGGTCTCGGTCCCCAGGGCCGCATAGCGGTCGTGCGCTTCGATCGCGGCGACAACGTCAATGCCTTCTCCTACCAGGCGATGCGCGAGCTGCGCGACGCGACGCGCGAGTTCGAGGACGATCTCGACACCTCGGTGGTGATCCTGACCGGCTCGGCGAAGGCCTTCTCGGCCGGCTTCGACCTGAAGGATCCCGAGGGCCGCCTGCGCGACACCGCGACCATCGCCGAGAAGATCCATCGGCAGCGGCTCGGCCCCAAGATGTCGCGCGCCTGGCAGGAGCTGGACCAGGTGACCATCGCCGCCATCGAAGGCCATTGCATCGGCGGCGGCGCGGCGCTGGTCGTGGCGCTCGACTTCCGCTTCTGCGGCAAGGGTGCGCACTTCCGCATCCCCGAGGTCGAGCTCGGCATGAACATGAGCTGGGGTTCCATTCCGCGCATGGTCGCGCTGATGGGCCCGGCGCGCACCAAGCAGGCGGTGATCCTGGCGTCCGACCGCATCCCGGCGGCCACGGCGCTGGAATGGGGCCTGGTCGAGAAGGTGGTCGACGACGGCCAGGCGCTCGCCGCCGCCATGGAATTCGCCGAGCGCATCGCCAGGCAGCCGCCGATCCCGGTGCGCATGACCAAGACCACGGTCAACCGCGTCGCCTTCGCCCTGCACGATCTCGGCTCGCACATGGACGCCGAGCAGAACGTGCTGACCGGCCTGACGGAGGACTACAAGGAGGGAACGTCAGCCTTCCGCGAGAAGCGCAAGCCGACATTCAAGGGGCGTTGACTCATCGTCATTTGGACCGCGCGCATCCTTGCGCACTCATGAATCATGAGCGAGCTGGAAGCTCGCGGTCCGGAAGACTAAGCGATCTTCCTCAGCGGCAGCTGGTCGATGATCTTCTGCCGCTCGGGATCCTCCAGCATCATCCAGCGGCCGATCTCCTCGACGGTGCGCTTGCAGCCGAGGCAGAAGCCGCTCTTGCGATCGAGCGTGCAGATGCCGATGCACGGCGACATCACACGCCTGAGCGGCGGTGGTCCATCACCCATCGATCAGGGCTTCTTGCTGAGTTCCGCGAGCTGGGTCTGCAGCTCGTCGAGCTTGCGCTTGAGATCGTCGATCGCCGTGTCGTTGGCCGGCGCCGGCGTGGCGGGCGCTTCGCCCTTGGCCGTCGGCTCCTGGCCGTTCGCTCCGGCGGGTGGCGTCCCTGGACCGCCAGGCAGCTGGAACGGATTGAACATCCGCATGGCCTTCTCGAACATCGCCATGTTCTGCTTGCCCATCGCCTCGAACTGCTGGAACGGGTTGAAGCCGAAGGCGTTCTGCAGATAGCGCCGCATCTGCTCCTGGTTGCGCGCGAACTGCGCCATCGACATCTCGAGATACTGCGGCACCACGCCCTGCAGGCTGTCGCCGTAGAACGAGATGAGCTGGCGCAGGAAGGGGATCGGCAACAGCGTCTGCCCGCCCTTGCTCTCCTCCTCGAAGATGATCTGCGTCAGCACCGAGCGCGTGATGTCGTCGCCGGTCTTGGCGTCATAGACCACGAAGTCGGTCTTCTCCTTCACCATCTGCGCCAGATGGTCGAGCGTCACGTACGCCGATGTCGCCGTATTGTAGAGTCGCCGGTTCGCGTACTTCTTGATCACTACCGGAGCGGGTTTGGGTCCGCCTTCGGATCCTGCCTGATCGGCCATTACGCTTCGCTCCCTGGAGCACGCGAGTGAACGTCCGTTTACTTGGGACGGCGGCCACCTTAGCGCCGATACCGCAGTGCGACAAGGAGCGGTTTGCGCGTGCGAAAAAGTGTTCCCGCGGCGATCGCCATCATTGCGAGCTATAGTCCCGCACATGGCCCCTGAAAACGACGACGCAGGCGATTTCGACAAGCTTGCCCGGCGCTATCTCGATCTCTGGCAAAGCCAGCTCGCCGGGCTCGCCTCGGACCAGGCGCTGACCGAGCAGATCGCGCGGCTTTTCGCTGCCGCGAACGCCCAGGTCGCCAGCGCCCTGCAAGCAGCCCAAGGAGCATCTCATGCAGCCCAGGACTCCTCAGGCAAGACTGGGTCCCCGTCCGCTGCCGCTTCATCTGGGAACGGCGCTGATGACATGGGCGAGCTCCGAAAGCGCCTGGAAGCTCTGGAAGCCCGGATCGCCGAGCTCGAATCAAAGCGCGGTTCCTGAGTCGATCGCCGCTCTCCTGCCGGAGATCGCCGCCCTCGAAGCCAAGGCCGGCGCCGGCAAGTTCGAGAGCGCGCTGCACAAGGAGATCGCCCGCCGCATGGATCGGCTGGCCGAGGGCGTGCTCGCCTATCGCCGGCATCCGGTCCACCGCGACCTCGAAAATCCGCCGGCCGCGTGGAGCGAGGGCAACACGCGCCTGCTCGACTACGGCGCCACGCATCGCGCGGCGCGGGTGCGGGGTGCGCGCGCCGTGCTGGTCGTGCCCTCGCTGATCAATCGCTGGGAAGTTTTGGATCTTACTGCGGAGAAGAGCCTGCTGCGGGCGATGGCGGCGGCCGGGCTCAGGCCCTATCTCGTCGACTGGGGCACGCCCGATGCCGACGAACGCCGTTTCGACACGACGGCCTACGTGGCCCGTCTCGAGCGCGCGCTCGCCTTCGTCACCAGGCGCGCGCGGCGCGCACCGGCGGTGATGGGCTACTGCATGGGCGGCACGCTCACGGTGGCGCTGGCCCAGCGCCAGCCGCGCCGTGTCGCCGGCCTCGCGTTGCTGGCCGCCCCATGGGATTTCCATGCCGACCGTACCGGCCATGCCTTCCTGCTGTCGGCCGGCCCGATGCTGGCGCGCGTCGCCGATCAGGTCGGTGAACTGCCCGTCGACATCCTGCAGACCCTGTTCTGGTCGCTCGACCCGTGGCTTGCGGTGAAGAAGTTCGGCCGCTTCCTCGGCATGGACCAGCAAGGCAGCTCGGCGCGCGAGTTCGTGCTCCTGGAGGATTGGCTGAACGAGGGCGCGCCGCTCGCCGGCCCGACGGCGCGCGAATGCCTGATCGGCTGGTACGGCGACAACCAGCCCGGCGCTGGCCAATGGACGGTCGGCGGCAAGCGCATCGTGCCGTCGAAGATCGCGACGCCCTCGCTGGTCATGATCCCGTCCGGCGATCGCATCGTGCCGCCCTTGTCGGCCGCGGCGCTGGCCGAGCCCGGCCGCGGCCTCAGGAACGTCACGCGGGTTGACCTGCCCCTCGGCCACATCGGCATGGTGGTGAGCGGTCGTGCGCGCGACCTCTGCTGGACGCCGCTGATGAACTGGCTTGGGAACATTCCACTCAAACGCCCGCCTTCCAAACACTCGCGATGACGCCACAGGAACGTTCGATCGTCTGGCGCCATGTCGCCGTCTGGACCGTGCTGCTCACGGTCTCGGTGTTCGCCCACGCCCATGTCGAGCTCGCCAACGAGGCGAGCCGTGGCGAGGCTGTCTCCTATGGTCGCGCCCTTGCCGTCGAAGTCTGCAGCCATCTCGTCGTCGCAGCCCTTTTGCCGGTGCTCTACTGGATGCATCGCCGCTGGCCGGTCCGTGGCGGCGCGCGCAACATTGCGATCCATGTGGCCGGGCTGGTGCCGTTCAGCATCATCCACACGCTCGGCATGGCGGCGCTGCGCTTCCTGTGGTTCTCCGGCATTCTGGGCGAGGACTATAGCTTCCCATTGACCGTCGACCGGCTGGTCTTCGAGTTCGCCAAGGATGTCGTGAACTACGGCATGCTGAGCGCCGCCACGGAATTGCTGCGCCATCTGATCGGCCGTCCGCAACCGGCTGCCGTGGCGGAAGCGCCACCCGCTGCGCCCGTCGTGCCGTCCACTGCCCTCCCGGAACGCTTCGCGGTGCGCAAGCGCGGCAAGGAGATCATGGTCGAGGTCGCCGACATCGACTGGATCGAGGCGGCGGGCAACTACGCCGTCCTGCATGTCGGCGGCGAGACGCTGGAGATCCGGTCGTCGCTCACCAAGCTCGAGGGCGAGCTCGACCCCAAGCGCTTCGTCAGGGTCCACAAGTCCTATGTGGTGAACGTCGCGCGCATTGCCGAGGTCACGCCCTGGATCAGCGGCGACTGGCGCATCCGCCTGCAGGACGGCGCCGAAGTAAATCTGAGCCGCCGCTATCGCCAGCGCTTCGAAGCCCTGGTGCCCGTGCGGAGCTGACGAACTAGCCACAGATGAACACAGATGAACGCAGATGCATCCAGGCATCTGTGTTCATCTGTGGCTGATCTTCATGCGCTCCGGACGTCCCGACAGGCTCGCCGGTCGTCCCAGAATTCGCGCCGGTCGTCACAATTTCAAGCCAAATCAAAGAGTTGAAGGATAGCTACGGCGCCTCTTCAGGAGGTGCCTCATGTCCGTCTCGCGCCGCGCCGACCTCGACTGGCTTCGTGTCCTGGCCTTCGGCCTGCTGATCGCCTACC
>JACPOB010000140.1 GCA_016185145.1 Rhodospirillales bacterium
GCGCGGCGCCTTGTAGGAGCCGTAGTACATGCCGCGGAAGATGTGGATGTAGACGGCGATGAAGAAGAACGAGGCGCCGTTCATGTGCAGGTCGCGGATCAGCCAGCCCTGCGGCACGTCGCGGTCGATGCGCTCGACCGAATCGAAGGCCATCAACACATGCGGGGTGTAGTTGGTCGCAAGCACGACGCCCGTGGCGATCATCAGCACCAGCATCACGGTCGCGATCGCGCCGAAATTCCAGAAGTAGTTGAAATTCCGGGGCGTCGGGAAGGTGTGATACTCCTTCTCAAGATACGAGAAGACCGGCAGGCGGTGATCGATCCAGGCGATCACCTTGTTGTTGAAGACCGGCGGCGTGCCGTGGGACGAGGCCATTCTGCTAGCTCCTGGGCGGGCGACCGCTGACGATCAGCCGATACGGACGAGGGTGTCGGACGTGAACAGGTAGTCCGGAATCACGAGGTTTCTCGGCGCCGGGCCCTTGCGGATGCGACCCGCCGTGTCATAGGCCGAGCCGTGGCACGGACAATACCAGCCGTCGTAGGGACCCTTGTCCTGGCCGGGCTTGTTGCCGAGCGGCACGCAGCCGAGATGGGTGCAGATGCCGATCATGATCAGCCATTCCGGCCGCACCTTCTTGGCGCTGTCGGTGACGCGCGAATTGTCGGTCGCGGGATCGGGCAGCTCGGACATCGGCACGGCTTCGGCCGCCTTGATGTCCTCCGGCGTGCGGTGACGGATGAACACCGGCTTGCCGCGCCACTTCACGGTGACGGCCTGGCCGACCTGGATCGGCTGGACGTTCACCTCGACCGACGACAGCGCCAGCGTATCGGCGGCCGGATTGAGATTGTTGATGAAGGGCCAGGCGGTCGCGGCGATACCGACAGCGCCAAGGGCGCCGGTTGCGACCATGAGGAAGTCGCGCCGGGTGGGATCGCCATGCCCACCGGTCGGAACAGTTGATGCAGCCATTTGCTTTCTCTTTCCGCCCCCCGAGGAGATGGCCACTTTAGACCGCAAAAGCGCCTTATGTTTCAAGGCTCTGTTGGTCGCAGGCCGTGTAGCGGGCGTTCTGCGACAGCGCGCCGCACGGCCCGCGGCGGGTGCTTTCGCGACGCGGACGCGGGCCACACAGCGGGTAGAAGTGGGATCATGCGACTGGCCCTGTTCGAACCCGACATTCCCCAGAATCTCGGGGCCTTCATCCGGCTTTCGGCCTGCCTGAAAGTATCCCTCGACGTGATCGAGCCCTGCGGCTTCCCGGTCGACGACAAGCGCATCCGCCGCGCCGCCATGGACTACTACGATCTGGCGAGCATCAGGCGGCATGCCTCGTGGGCCGCCTTCGAGCGCGACCGGCCTGCCGGCCGGCTGGTCCTGCTGACGACCAAGGGCGCGACCGACTTCCCGGGCGTCGCCTTCCGTACCGACGATACCCTGCTGTTCGGGCGCGAGAGCGCCGGCGTGCCGGACGAGGTGCATCAGGCGGCCGACGTGCGGCTGCGCATCCCGCTGCAGAAGGGCGCACGCTCGCTCAATGTCGCGCTGGCCGCCGCCATGGTAGTGAGCGAGGCCCTGCGCCAGACCTCGGGATTCGATGCGCTCTCCGACTAAAAATCCGACACCACTGCCCGACGCCACCACCGTGCAGCACCGCAAGGACGAGGCGCGCGCCTGGTTCGAGAGCCTGCGCGACCGCATCTGCGCCACCTTCGAGAGGGTCGAGGACGAGCTTTCGGGTACGCACAGCGACCTGCCGCCCGGCCGCTTCGAACGCAAGCAATGGCGGCGCGACGCGGGGCCCAACGAGGATCGCGGCGGCGGCGTCATGTCACTCATGCGCGGCCGCGTGTTCGAGAAGGTGGGCGTCAACGTCTCGACGGTGTTCGGCGAGTTCAGCCCGGAGTTCCGCAAGCAGATCCCGGGGGCGGAAGAGGATCCGCGCTTCTACGCCACCGGTATCTCGCTGGTGGCGCACATGCGCTCCCCCAGGGTGCCGGCGGTGCATATGAACACACGCCATATCGTGACCACGCGCGCCTGGTTCGGCGGCGGCGCCGATCTCACGCCGATGGCGCCGCACCAGCCCGATACCGACGCCTTCCACGGCGCGCTCGAGGCCGCCTGCGACGCGCACGACGCCGCGTACTACCCGCGCTTCAAGAAATGGTGCGACGAGTACTTCTATCTGTCGCACCGCGGCGAGGCGCGCGGCGTCGGCGGCATCTTCTATGACGACCTCGACAGCGGCGACTTCGCCCGCGATTTCGCCTTCACCCGCGCCGTCGGCGAAGCCTTCCTCGACGTCTATCCCCGGATCGTGCGCCAGCACATGAACGAGCCGTGGACGCCAGCCGAGCGCGAGCACCAGCTGGTGCGCCGCGGCCGCTACGTCGAGTTCAACCTGCTGCACGACCGCGGCACCAAGTTCGGCCTGATGACCGGCGGCAATGTCGAGGCGATCCTGATGTCGCTGCCGCCGGAAGTGAAGTGGCCTTAGCTCTTCCGGACCGCGCGCTTCCAGCGCGCTCACGAAGAAGAGCGAGCCGGAGGCTCGCGGTCCGGAAGAGCATGACGCCTGAACGCCAGTCCTGCCACTAAAGGAAACACGAACAGCGCTGCGATCAAAAGCGGATAGGGGCCACCGAAGCGGTCGATGAAGGCTGCGGGATCGGCGTCGTAGGTGACGCGCACATAGGCGAAGTCGACCAGGACCGTCGACACCGGCCACAGCAGCGCCGCGAGCAGCGCCGCCTCGAACCAGCGCGGGCCGGCGGTGCGGCGGGCATGGATGATGGCCAGCATCGCCACGTAAGGCAGCGGCACCAGCACCTTGTACCATTCGACGGTGCGCACGGTGAGCGTGGCGGCGATCCACGTGTCGCCGACCACGTCGTTCACCACGATGAACGAGGTGATCGCCAGCCACAGGACGAAGGTGACGCCAGGCCTGATCATGAGGTTTCAGCATCGACGAGCCGCTTCAGCTCGGCGAGGCACGCGTCACGGCCAGCCGAGAAGTCGCCGGCAATCCACCAGCGCTCGACCGCTTCGATCAGTGCGCCGACCTTGGGTCCAGGTTTCAGGCCCAGCGCCAACGCATCATTGCCGCCGATCGGCAGCTCCGGCGGCGTCCAGGCGCCGGCGAGCGCCAACGCCGCGCGCCAGTCGCCGGGTGCGTCGAGCAGGACACGGTCGATGAACAGCTTCGTGCCGAGCCGATAGAGGCTGGCGCGCAGGTTGGCCGTCTCGACCGCATTGGCGGGATCGAGCATGAGCTGCAGGCGCACCGATTCCTGCGTCGACAGTTTCAGCCGTTTGCCGATCGCCGTCGCATCGGCCTCCGTCGGCAGGACCGCCGCCAGCCGGCGCAACGGATCCGGCGTTTCCTCACGCGCGGCCAGCGCGCGCAGCTTGGCGCTGCCGGCATATTCGGGCAGCCAGTGATCGAGCACGCCGGCCTCGAGCATCGCATCGAAGGCGTCAGCGGCGCCGGTGGCGTCGAGCGTCCGGAACAGCTCCTTGCGCACCCGCTCGCCCGAGAGTCCGCTGACCGTCGCGGCGTTGCGCCGGCAGGCATCGAAGCTCGGCCCGTCGAACGGCGGACGGCCATAGCGCGCATGGAAGCGGAAGAAGCGCAGCACGCGCAGGCGGTCCTCGGCGATACGCTGCTCGGGATCGCCGATGAAACGCACGCGGCCCGCCAAAAGGTCGGTCCGGCCATCGAAGTAATCGTGGATCGTGCCGTCAGGCTCGGCGTAGAGCGCGTTGAAGGTGAAGTCACGGCGCTCGGCGTCGGTGCGCCAGTCGTCGGTGAAGGCGACGACGGCGCGACGTCCGTCGGTCTCGACGTCGCGGCGCAAGGTCGTGATCTCGAATGGACGACTTTTGACGATGGCCGTGACCGTACCGTGTTTCAGCCCTGTCGGCACGACCTTGATGCCGGCCGCTTCCAGCGCCTTCATCACCGCCTCGGGTGGCTTGTCGACGGCGATGTCGATGTCGATGTCGGCGATCGGGCGTCCCAACACCCAGTCGCGCACGCAGCCGCCGACGAACCGCGCCACGATGCCGCCCTGCGCCAGCGCGCCGAGCAACGTCCGCACCGGCGCCTCGTTCATCCACCTAGGCGTCATCGCACCACCGTCTTCCTCCCCAGCGAAGCTGGGGAGGTGGCCCGAAGGGCCGGAGGGGTCATGAGTCTTTGCTCGTATGAGTTGTATTTTGCCATACTGATGCCCCCAATTTTGGGCTCGGTTGGCGCATGCTTCGATTCGCGCGCACCCTCCGCAAGGACCCAACCCAGGCAGAGCGCGTGCTTTGGCAACGCTTGCGCCGACGTCAATTGGCAGGCTTTAAATTCCGTCGGCAACACGCAGTCGGGCCTTATGTCTGCGACTTCGCGTGTCTCGAGGCTTCCGTCGTCGTCGAGCTGGACGGGAGCCAACATGCCGAACAGTCCGACTACGACGCCCGTCGAGACATGTTTCTCAGATCGCGCGGCTTTCGGGTTCTGCGCTTCTGGAACAACGATGTACTGGCAAGGACCGAGATCATCCTCGAAACCGTCTACGAGGCGCTGCAGCGAACGGAATTGGACGGACGCCTCGATTGAGCCGACGCCGACCCATGACCCCTCCGCCCGCGAAGATGCGGGCACCTCCCCGCGCGCGGCGCGGGGAGGAAGGTTTGTTCGAAACCGAGTCATGGTGCGAACAGCCCGCCGTAGCCTTGGTTCTGCGTGAAGAACATGACCACGAAGCCGATGATGGTGCAGACCAGGCCGGCGATGCCGAGCCAGGTCAGCGGCAGGTCCTGCCATTCCGGCAAGGTGCCCGAGAGCTTGCGCTGCTCCTTGATCTTCACGCCCCACGCCCAAAGAAAGAAGGCGACGGTCGGCGCCGTTACCAGGACGATGACGAGGAGGAGGATGCGTACCATGGGGCTAGTTCATCCTCTTCCGGACCGCGGGCTTCCAGCGCGCCTCATGATCATGAGCGCGCTGGAAGCGCGCGGTCCGGAAGACCATGAGTGTGAGAAATCGGGTCATGCACTACCCGCCGTTCGTCAGCACGAAGTGCAGATTCTTCAGCATACCGGCGGTCGCCCCCCAGATGTAGCGATCGCCGTAGGGCATGGCGTAGAAACGCCGCTCGCGGCCCTGGTAGACGCGGCTATCGATGCGATGGTTCTGCTCGTTGAGGAAGTGCGACAAGGGCACCTCGAATACGTCGGCAACCTCGCGCGGATCTGCATGGATGGTGAATCCCGGCCTGACGATGCCCACCACCGGCGTGATCTCGAAGCCCGTGCCCGTCCGATAATGGTCGACCGGGCCGATCACCTCGACGAAACTGCGCGACAATCCGACTTCTTCTTCGGTTTCGCGCAGCGCCGTGGCCTTGGCGTCGGCGTCTTCCGCCTGCTTGCGGCCGCCGGGAAAGGCGATCTGGCCTGCATGACTCGGCATGTCCTCGGTGCGCTGGGTCAGCAGGACCGTGATTTCTGCCTCGCGACGCACCAGCGGGACGAGCACCGCCGCCGGCCGGAAGCTGGTCGGTGCGGGAACCACGCCGTTCAGCGAAAAGTCGCTGCCCAGAGGCGGCTTTGTTACAGGCAACCCGGATGCCAGGAGCCTGCTGCGTGCGCCTATCCGCTGCACAATTTCGTCAACTGTCATGCCCTTGTTCCGGCCTCAATTCTGGGCTTCCCTGACCTTCAATCCCTCGGACAACAGGAGCGCCCCGGTGGCCCCAGACACTTCGACTGCGACCGACGCCGACGCCCTCGCCGCCTTGGCCGACATCGAGCGCCTGGGCACTCAGCTCCGCGCCGCGCGCGCCTCGATCGGCAAGGTCATTTATGGCCAGCAGGATGTCATCGATCAAACGCTGGTTGCGCTGCTGTCGGGCGGCCACCTGCTGTTGATCGGCGTCCCGGGCCTCGCCAAGACCAAACTGGTTGAAACTTTGGGCGTGGTGCTGGGCATGGAAGCCAAGCGCATCCAGTTCACCCCTGACCTGATGCCGGCCGACATCCTCGGCTCGGAAGTGCTCGAGGAAAGCGACACCGGCCGCCGCTCCTTCCGCTTCATCGAAGGCCCGGTCTTCGCCCAGCTGCTGATGGCCGACGAAATCAACCGCGCCTCGCCGCGCACCCAGTCGGCGCTGCTGCAGAGCATGCAGGAGAAGCACGTCACCGTCGCCGGCAAGCGCTACGACCTGCCCGCGCCCTTCCATGTGCTCGCCACGCAGAATCCGTTGGAGCAGGAGGGCACCTATCCCCTGCCCGAAGCCCAGCTCGACCGCTTCCTGCTGCAGGTCGATGTCGGCTATCCCGACGAGAGCGCCGAGCGCCAAATCATGATCGGCACGACCGGCGCCACCACCGCCGTCGCGACGCCGACGCTGACGCCGACCGACCTGATGGCGGCCCAGGCGCTGGTCCGGCGGCTGCCGATCGGCGAGAGCGTGGTCGACGCCATCCTGAAGCTGGTGCGCGCCGGCCGCCCGGAATCGAGCGACCTCGACGTCGTGCGCCAGCGCGTGGCGTGGGGCCCCGGCCCGCGCGCCAGCCAGGCCTTCATGCTGGCCTGCCGCGCCCGCGCCATCATCCAGGGCCGCCTCGCGCCGTCGATCGACGACGTCGTGGCGCTGGCCGGTCCGATCCTGCGTCATCGCATGGCGGTGAACTTCTCGGCCCGCGCCGAGGGCATCACGGTCGAGACGGTGATCAATCAGATGTGCGCGAGGTTGGCGTAGAGCTTGCGTCAAGTGGGTACCAGCAAAGACCTCATGCTGAGGAGCGAGCGAAGCGAGCGTCTCGAAGCATGGACGAGAGATCGGTGCCCGTTGCCCACCCTTCGAGACGCGGCCCTGCGGGCCGCTCCTCAGGGTGAGGCTGTTGTGTTGGTTCGGTCGAAAGAAGAATAGATGGCGTCCCCCTCGACCCTTCACCGCTCGCTGGAACTGGCCGGCACGCTGCCGGCGCTCATGGTGGCCGCCGATCGCGTGGCCGCGACCGTGATCCAGGGCGTGCACGGCCGCCGCCGCGTCGGCCAGGGCGATGCCTTCTGGCAATACCGGCCCTATCGCGACGGCGACAGCGCCAACCAGATCGACTGGCGCCAGAGCGCGCGCAGCCGGCACCTGTTCGTGCGCGAGACCGAATGGGAAGCCGCCGCCAGCATCTGGCTGTGGCGCGATGCCTCGCCTTCCATGCAGTACGCCTCGCTCAGGAACACCGACACCAAGGCGGTGCGCGCCGAGCTCATAACGCTGGCGCTGGCGAGCCTGCTGGCCGACGCCGGCGAGCGCGTGACCGTGCTGGGCTCGGGCATGCGCCCGACGTCGGGCCGCATCGCCGTGCGCCGCATCGCCGAGACGCTGTTCGACGAGGCGCGCAGCGGCAAGACTCCGCCCAGCCTGCCGCCGCTGCTGCCGCTGCCGGCGCATGGCACGGTCGTGCTGGTGTCCGACTGGCTCGATCCCCTGGACAATATCGAAGCGGTGATCCGGCACTACGCCTCGGGCGGCGTGCGCGGCCATCTGGTGCAGGTCCTCGATCCCGCCGAGGAAGACCTGCCGTTCGACGGGCACGTGAAGTTCGAAGGCCTCGAGGCCGAGGGCCAGCACACCATCCGCCGCGTCGAAGGCGTGCGCCAGGCCTACGGCGCCAGGCTGGCGGCGCAGAAGGAAGGCCTGCAGCGGCTGACGCGCTCGACCGACTGGACGGTGCATCTGCATCGCACCGACAAGCCGCCGCAGACCGTGCTGCTGTCCCTTTATCTCGCCATGGCCGACCTGCGTCGGCTGACGGCGGCGTGACGTGATGAAGAAGCATCTCCACTCCTTCCGTCGTCTCGACCGGAGCGCGAAGCGCGGAGTGGAGAGACCTTGTCTCGACGATAAGCGGCTTGTCGTGGAGAGAAGGTCTCTCCACTCGGCCCTTCGGGCCTCGGTCGAGACGACGGGCGTTTGCGCATGCTGAGTCTGGGCGCCTTCGCGTTCGCCGCACCGGGCATGCTGGCGCTGCTGCTGGTGCTGCCGGTGATCTACTGGCTGCTGCGGATGATCCCGCCGCTGCCCAAGCTGGTGCGCTTTCCGGCGATCCGGCTGCTGATCGGGCTGGAGCCGACCGAGCAGACGCCGATGAAGATGCCGTGGTGGCTGCTGCTGCTGCGCCTGCTGCTCGCCACCGCGCTGATCCTGGCCGTCGCCCGCCCGCTCTTGAACCCGCAGGCCGATCTGCCGGGCCGTGGCCCCCTGATGCTGGTGATCGACGACGGCTGGTCGTCGGCGCCGGGCTGGACCACGCGCATCGCCCACGCCGAGCGCCTGATCCAGCGCGCCGAGCGCGCGCAGCGCCCGGTCGTGCTGACCGGCACCGCGCCCCTGCCGCTCGATGCGCCGGCGGCGCGCAAGGGCGCCATGCGTCCGGACGAGGCCCGCACCATCCTGCGCGCCTTCCGCCCGAAACCCTGGCCGACCGAC
>JACPOB010000134.1 GCA_016185145.1 Rhodospirillales bacterium
CGTCGACGTGGCCCGGCACCTTCACCTTGTGCCAGACCTTGGCCACCGTGCCGGTCTTGTCGATCAGGAAGGTGGCGCGCTCGATGCCCATGTACTTGCGGCCATAGAGGCTCTTCTCGACCCAGGTGCCGTACTTCTCGCAGATCTTGCCGTCCTCGTCGGACACCAGGGGGAAGTTCAGGCCGTACTTCTTCTTGAACTTGTCGTGCTTGTCGACGCTGTCCTTGCTGACGCCGATCACCTGCGCCTTGAGCTTGCCGAAGTCGGGCAGGGAATCGCGGAAGCCGCAGGCCTCGGCGGTGCAGCCCGACGTGTCGTCCTTGGGATAGAAGTAGAGCACCACCGGCTTGCCGCGCAGCTCGGAGAGCTTCAGCTTCTTGCCGCCGTCGGCCGCCGCCGTGAAATCGGGCGCCTTCTTGCCTTCCTCGACACTCATCCCTCGCTCCTCCTGTCGTCCGCGCGACCCTGCCAGCCGGCGGCGCGCGCCGGCTCCTCGACAATGCGGCGGTATATAGCACGCGCCGCCGCGGTTTCAGCCGAGATGCGCGCCTGCAACGCGGCGAGATCGTCGGCGCCTTCGGTGACGGCGATCAGTCGTCGCTGGCCTTCGGGGGCGTTCGCCTCGTTGAATGCCGCTTCGTCGCCGTTCAAGGTGAGCCGCAACAGGCTCTGCACGTCGGACAGGAGCGTGCGTGTCGCGCGCAGGCGCTCGGCGTCGGCGCGGTCGATGAAGCCGGCATCGGCGGCGCGGTGGAGCATCTCGGCGGGGTGCGGGTCGAGCAGGTCCGGCCGCTCGGCGGCATGACGCAGCGCCAGGTATTGGACCACGAAGTCGATGTCGAACAGCCCGCCCGGCAGGTGCTTGAAGTCCCACGGGCTCTTGGGCGGCGCATGGCGGGCGATGCGGTCGCGCATGTCGGCGACGTCGCGCACCAGCGCCAGGGGATCACGCGGCCGGCAGAGCGTGCTCTTGACGATATCCACCAGGCGTTCGACCAGGCCGGCCGGCCCGTGGATCACGCGGGCGCGCGTCAGCGCCATGTGCTCCCACGTCCAGGCCGACTGGGCATGGTAGCTCTCGAAGCCTGCCAGCGAGTTGGCGAGCGGCCCGGCGCGGCCGGAGGGCCGCAGCCGCATGTCGACCTCGTACAATGCGCCCTCGTTGGTGTGGGCGGTGAGCGCCGTCACGATCTTGGCGCTGAGGCGCGTGTAGTACTGGATCGGCGCCAGGGGCTGGCGGCCGTCCGATGCTTCGAGATCGGGCGGGATGTCGTAGACGAAGATCAGGTCGAGGTCGGAGGTGGCCGACATCTCGCGGCTGCCGAGCTTGCCCATGCCCAGCACGGCGAGGCGCTGCCCGCGAAAGCCGCCATGCGCCTCGGCGAACAGCCGCTCGACACGATCGCACACGGCGGAGATCGTGGCCGCGGCGATGTCGGAGTAGGCGAGGCCCGCCTGCGCCGGGCGCACGATCCCCTCGAGTTGCTGCACGCCCACCTGGAAGCGCCGGTCGTTGGCCCAGCGTCGTGCCTGGTCGAGGATGTCCTGCTCGTGTTCGACGGGAGCCAGTTGCTTGGCGAGGTCGGCCTGCATCTCCTCGGCCGGCGGCAGCGGCAGGTAGAAGGCGGGCGACAGCACCGAATCGAGCAGGATGGTGCGGCGCGCCAGATGGGCGGCAAGGCCGGGCGCGCTGCCCATGATGGCCGCCACCAGCTCGAGCAAAGCCGGATTGGACTTGAACAGCGAGAAGAGCTGGATGCCGGCCGGCAGGTTGCCGAGGAAGAGATCGAAGTTCAGCAGCGCCTGGTCGGGCGCGGCCGTCGAGCCCAAGGCCTTCAAGAGGCCGGGCATCAGCTCGGTCAGCAGCTCCCGGGCGCGCGCGGTGGCGGTCGAGCGATAGCGGCCGTGATGCCAGCGCCGGACAATGCCGGCCGCCGCCGAGGGATCGCGGAAGCCCAGCGTCTGCAGCGTCGCCAGGGTCCCCGGATCGTCGTCGGTGCCGGTGAAGACCAGGTTGCCGCCCGGCCCGGCGAGGCTCGGCGCCTCCTCGAACAGGCGGGCGTAGTGGCTCTCGACGCAATGCAGCCGGTCGAGCAGGTCGTTCTGGAAGGATCGCGAATCGGGATAGCCCAGGAAGGTGGCGATTGCCGCCACGCCGGCCTCGTCGCCGGGCAGGCTGTGGGTCTGCCGGTCGTCGACCATCTGAAGGCGATGCTCGACCTTGCGCAGGAAGCCGTAGGCCTCGATCAGCTCGTCGGCGGCGGAGGGCGCGATGTGGCCCGCGGCGGCCAGTGCGCGCAGGGTCTCGCAGGTCGCGCGGTGGCGCAGCGTGGGATTGCGCCCGCCGAAGATGAGCTGCTGGGTCTGGGCGAAGAACTCGATCTCGCGGATGCCGCCGCGCCCCAGCTTGACGTTGTGGCCCAGCACCTTCACGGCGCTGCCGCCGCGATGGGCGTCGATCTGGCGCTTGATCGAATGGATGTCGTGGATCGCCGCGAAGTCGAGATGCTTGCGCCAGATATAGGGCGTGAGATCGCCCAGGAAGGCCGTACCGACGGCGCGGTTGCCGGCCACCGGATGCGCCTTGATCATGGCGGCGCGCTCCCAGTTCTGGCCGACGCTTTCATAATAGAGCTCGGCCGCCTGCACTGACATGGCGAGCGGGGTGGAGCCGGGGTCGGGACGCAGCCTGAGGTCGGTGCGGAAGATGTAGCCGTCGGCCGAGGTCTCCGACATCAGCTGGACCAGCATGCGGGCGGCCCGTACGAAATGGCGCGAGAGCTGGTCGCTGCCGGCGAGCGCCGCGGCGTCGCGGTCGTAGAGCAGGATCAGGTCGATGTCGCTCGAGTAGTTGAGCTCGCCGGCGCCGAGCTTGCCCATGCCGAGCACGGTGAAGGCGGCGGCCTCCGGGTCGTCGCCGATGCCGAGCTGCCCGTCGCGGGCGAGCTGCAGGAGGATCGCATCGGTCAGCGCATCGAGGCAGCCCGAGGCGAAGGCGGTGAGTTCTCCCGTCACCTGCTCGAGCGACCAGGCCTCGGCGATGTCGGCGACGGCAACCGTGAGCGCCACCTGGCGCTTGAGCCGGCGCAGCGCCGTCGCCACGGCCTCGGGTGCCGCACCGTCGCGCGCGTCGGCACGTACCGCGGTAAGCGCGGCCGCCAGGTCGGCGCGTACGGCGTCGGGACCGCGACGCCACAGATCGGTCATAAAAGTCGGGTTTTGTAGGGATGTCTCGGTCAGATAAGGACTATTGCCGAACAGGGCATCGAGCAGCGCCGCTTGAGCGGGATCGGCGGGACGCGCTGCCATCTCGTTCCATCGCATCCAAGCGACGTCGCGACGCTCCGTGTCGTGCGGTCGCGGCAGGCGGTCGGTCGAAAGCCAAGACATGCGGTGTGCGGGTCGGTTAAGTTGCTCTTAGTGTCAGACGGCACGCTCGCCCAGGCGCGTCGTCATCGTCAAGAAGCGGGAAGTATCAGCCTTTGGTCAGACGAACGTATCGGGTGTGCATGCGGGTGGTCGCCGGCATCGTTTTTGCCGTCGGCGCGCTCGTCCTGGTGGCCGCCCTGCGCCTGATGGAAGGTCCCGTCGACCTCGACTTCCTCAAGCACCGCATCGCCCAGGCGGCCGACGTGCCGGGCAACGACATCAAGCCCGAGATCCAGGGCATCGCGCTCGAATGGGGCGGCATCAGCCAGCCCATGCGGCTGGTGTTCAACGGCATCCGGTTCGTCAAGAACGACCACCAGGTGCTCGCCACGATCCCCACCGCTTCGGTGACCTTCGATGCCCGCAATGTCCTGCAGGGCATGTTCCTGCCGAACACGGTCACGATCGAGGCCCCGACGATCGAAGCCGACATCACGCGTGACGGCGGCATGCTGCGCCGGGTCTTCACGTCCTCCGACGCCGAGTCGCAAGGCGAGGCCCTGGTCCTGCTGATCGAGCAGCTCATGGCCGAGCCCAACTACGATTCGCTGATCGGCCAGCTCGACATGATCCTGATCGAGCGCGCCAAGGTCACGATCCGCGACGTCAAGACCGGGCTCACCTGGACCGCTCCGGCGGCACGCGGCCGCCTGCAGCGCGATGCGGCGGGCGTCAGCATGGCGGCGTCGGCTCGGCTCACCGGCGATGCCGGCAACTGGGTCGACGTTTCGCTGTCGGGAGTCTACACCCGCGACCGCAGCCGCATCTCGCTCGACGCCGCCGTCGACGGCTTCCGGCCGTCGATGCTGGCCGAGCTGTCGCCCGACGTCGCACTGCTGCGCGGCGTCGACATCGCCCTGGCGGGCCGGCTGCATATCGAGGCCGACGGTCACGGCGACGTGCGCAGCGTCGCCGTCGACATCACCGGCGGCAACGGGCGGGTGACGCTTCCCGGTATCCTGCCGGCCTCGCACGCCGTGAAGTCGGTGAATGCGAGCGCCACCATCGATGCGATGACGCACACGGCCAAGGTCGATCGCGTCGACGTCGATTTCGGTGCGGCGAAGGTATCGATCACCGGCGCGGGCGAGCGCAAGGCCGATGGCCAGATGTTCGCCGGCCGTGCCGAGGTGCGGCAGATTCCGGTCGATCGCCTGGGCGACTACTGGCCGCTGGAGTTCGCCGCCGGCGGCCGCGAGTGGGCGCTCGCCAATCTCAGCAAGGGCGAGGTCGACGTCGCCGCCGAGTTCGCGCTGAGCGCGCCGGGCAACGACATGGCCGAGCTGAAGGTCGATCGCCTGGTCGGCCTGCTCGACTATCGCGGCATGAAGGTGCGCTACATGCCGCACATGCCCGAGCTCGAGGGCGTTTCGGGCAAGGCACGCTACGAAGGCGGCACGCTGCATTTCGACGTGGCGAGCGGGACTGCCGTCAATCTCAAGACGGCCGGCGCCACCATAGACCTCACCGGACTCGACGGGCCGTCGCCGCAGCACGCCGCGATCCGCATGCCGATTACCGGCTCGGCGCAGAACGTGATCCGCTTCCTGGCGCGGCCAACGCTCGGCCTGCCCAAGGAGGTGCTCTACGATTACCGCCGGCTGGGCGGCGAGGTGGCGGTCGACGTGTCGATCGCCTTCCCGCTGCTGAATGCGTTGACCGTCGCCGACCTCGACCTCAAGGCCGAGGCGTCGCTGACGCACTTCTCGCTGCAGGATGCGATCGGCGACGCGGACCTCAGCGACGCCACGGCGCGGATCAAGTACGGCAGCTCGGAACTCAGCGTCAGCGGAACCGGCAAGCTCGACGGCAATGCGGTGGAGATCGGCTGGCGCGAGCTGTTCGGCGCCAAGGCACCCTTCCGCCGGCGCTACGACCTCAAGGGCACGGTGTCGACGGCGCTGGTCGCCAAGGCCGGCTTTCCATCGCCCGAACCCTATCTCAGCGGACCGGTCGGCACGACGCTCTCCTATCAGGTGGCGACCAACGGCACGGGCGACGTGATTGGCCGCTTCGACATCAAGGCGGCCAAGGCAGAAGTCGCGCCGCTCGACTGGACCAAGCAGCCGGGCACCGAAGGCCAGGTCCAGACGACCATGAAACTCGCCGCCGGCGGCAAGCTCACGACCATCGACTTCGACGCCCGCAGCAACGGGCTCGGCGGCAAGGGCCAGGTCCGCTTCACCGGCGACAACGCCCTGCAGCAGATCACCGTGAACCAGATCAAGATCGGCCAGACCGATGTCGCGGGCGACTGGAAGCGCACCCCGGGCGGCGTCGAGGTCTCCTTGCGCGGGCCCACGCTCGAGCTGCCGCGGGTGCACACCATGATCAAGGCGCGCGACGATCTCGCGGCCAAGGATCCCGCAGGCACCGCCGCGCAGGGGCGCTCCAGCACCAAGTTCACCCTGCAGATCCAGCAGGTTCTGACCAAACGCGGCGCGCTGGGCTACGTCAACGGCACCCTGGCCCTGGCCGGCGATCGCATTGCCGCCGCCGACCTGTCGATCGGCGCCGGCAAGGGCTCGACCTTCCGCGTCACGCCGACGGGGAAGGGGCGCAAGCTCTTCTTCTATGTCGCCAATTTCGGCCAGCTGCTGGCGGACGCCGGCTGGCTCGACGGCCTGGTCAACGGCTATCTCCATATCGAGGGTCTGTACAACGACGCCGTCGCCGGCTCGCCGCTCGACGGCTTCCTCAAGCTCGGACCCTACCGCCTGCAGCGGGTGACGCCGCGCGCCAATATCGGCACGCTCAACACGGCCATCGACGGGTTGAACCGCGCCGGCAACGCCCTGCAGCAGTTCGACAACCTCGAAGCCAAGGTCCTGAAGACGGGCGATCGCCTCCACATCAAGAACGGCCGGACCAACGGCCAGTCGATCGGGCTCACCGCCCAGGGCTTTGTCGATCTCGGCAACGACACCGCCAAGCTCGGCGGCATCGTCGTGCCGGCCTTTGCGCTGAACAACCTTCTGTCGAACGTGCCGCTGCTCGGCCCATTGCTGACCGGCGGCAAGGACGGCGGCCTGTTCGCCGTGGCCTATCAGCTCTCGGGTCCGCTCGACGACCTCAAGACCGACGTCAACATGATGTCGGCGATGACGCCGGGGGCGCTGCGCGAGCTCTTCGTCTCGCAGCCCGACACCTTCCAGCCGCCGCCCTCCCCGGAGATGCAGCGCGCGCCTTAGAGAGAAGAACATTCCTCCCCAGCGAAGCTGGGGAGGTGGCGCCGTCATACGGCGACGGAGGGGTCATGGGCATCGCTGCTGGTGCCCGTGACCCCTCCGCCCGCTCCGCGGGCACCTCCCCGCGCTTCGCGCAGGGAGGCAGATAACTCAAATCGCCTTGATCAGCACGTGGCGCTTGCGGCCGGCCGAGAGCTTCAGCGTGCCCGACGCATCGAGGTCGCCTTCGCCCACCGTCACGGTGTCGCCGGCGATCGGCTTGTCGTTCAGCCGCCCGCCGCCGCCCTTGATCAGCTTGCGCGCCTCGTTGCGGCTTTCGGCCAGGCCGGCCTCGTGCAGGAGCTCGAACGCCGCGATGCCGGCGGCAAGCCGCGCACGCGGCACGCTGACGGTAGGCAGCGACTCGGCGCGCGTGCCTTCCTCGAAGGTGCGCCGCGCCGTCTCGGCCGCGTCCTCGGCAGCCTTGCGGCCGTGCGCCAACGCCGTGACCTCCGTTGCGAGGATCTTCTTTGCCTCGTTGATCTCCTGGCCCTTCAGCGCCGCGAGCCGCGCGACCTCGTCGAGCGGCATCTCGGTGAAGGTCTTGAGGAAGCGGCCGACATCCTCGTCCTCGGCATTGCGCCAGTACTGCCAGAAGTCGTACGGACTCAACCGATCGGGGTTGAGCCACACAGCCCCGCCCGCGGTCTTGCCCATCTTGGCGCCAGACGCCGTGGCGAGCAGCGGCGAGGTCAGTGCGAACAGCTCGCCGCCTTCCATGCGGCGGCCGAGATCGGCGCCCATGATGATGTTGCCCCACTGGTCCGAACCGCCCATCTGCAGGATGCACTTGTGGCGCCGGTAGAGCTCCACGAAGTCGTAGGACTGCAGGATCATGTAGTTGAACTCGAGGAAGGTGAGCGGCTGGTCGCGCTCGAGCCGGAGCTTCACCGAATCCATGGTGAGCATGCGGTTGACCGAGAAGTGCCGGCCGACGTCGCGCAGCAGCGGGATGTAGAGCAGCGTGTCCAGCCACTCGGCATTGTTGGCCATCAGCGCCTCGGTCGGACCGTCGCCGAAGGTCAGGTAGTTGGCGAAGCTCTTGCGGATGCTCGCCATGTTGGCGTCGATCTGCTGCGGCGTGAGGAGCTGGCGCGTCTCGTCGCGACCCGACGGATCGCCGACCTTGGTTGTGCCGCCGCCCATCAGGGCGATCGGCTTGTGGCCGGTCTTCTGCCACCAGCGCAGCAGCATGATCTGCATGAGATGGCCGACATGCAGCGAATCGGCGGTGCAGTCGAAGCCGATATAGGCCGTGCGGACGCCGCTCGCGAGCAGCTCGTCGAGCCGCGCCGCGTCGCTGCACTGATGGACCATGCCGCGCTCGTGCACGATCCGCATGAAGTCCGACTTGAAGGCCGTCATCTCTTCGCCTGTTGTCCCTAAAGGGCCGGGGGTTTAACACGGGGCCGACCGCCCCTCAACGGACCCGCCTCGCGTATGTCTTCACCCTCCCTGCGCGCCCTTGGCCTGATGAGTGGTACCTCCGTCGACGGCGTCGACGTCGCCCTGATCGAAACCGACGGCGAGCAGGTGAGGTCTTTCGGCAGTTTCCTGACAATGGCCTACGCCGACGACGTGCGCCGGCTGATCCGGGCGGCCTTCGGCGCGGAGCAGCCCGTCGATGCGGCGACGGCGGCCGGGCGGGCGGTGACCGACGCGCACATCGCGGCTGTCGAGCGCTGGTCGCAGGAGAGCGGCGTGGCGCTCGCGACCCTCGATGTCATTGGCTTTCATGGACAGACGATCACCCATCGCCCGGAGCGGCGCTTCACCTGGCAGATCGGCGACGGCGCGGCGCTGGCGCGTGCCGCCGGTGTGAAGGTGGTGAGCGACCTGCGCATCGCCGACGTGAAGGCGGGCGGGCAGGGGGCGCCGCTGGTGCCGGTGTATCACGCGGCGCTGGCGCACGACCTGCCCAAGCCGCTCGCGGTCGTGAATATCGGCGGCGTCGGCAACGTCACCTGGATCGGCGCCGATGGATCGCTGCTCGCCTTCGACACCGGGCCGGGCAACGGGCCGATCGACGACTGGTGCGCGCGGCGCGCCGGCCTGCGCTTCGACCGCGACGGCGCGCTCGCGGCGGCGGGCAGGGTCGATCGCGCGCGGGTCGAGCGCTTCAGCGAGCATCGTTACTTTGCGGTGAAGCCGCCGAAGTCGCTCGATCGCGGTGACTTCAACGATTCGTGGGCGGAAGGTCTCAGCGTTGCCGACGGCGCCGCCACGCTGACGCGCGGCACTGCGCGCGCCATCGCGCTGGCGGCACGTCACTTCCCGGCACCTGCCGTTCAATGGGTGATATCAGGCGGCGGCGCGCGCAATCCGACCCTGCTGAAGTCCATCGCCGCGGAAACGCACAGCAAGGTCGTCACGGCCGACAGCCTCGGCTGGAACGGCGACGCCCTGGAGGCGCAGGCATTCGCGTTCCTCGCCGTGCGTTCGCTGCGCGGGCTGCCGATCACCTTTCCCGGAACGACCGGCGCGCCGCGAGCGATGACGGGCGGGAAGGTGGATCTGCCTTAGTCATACGCGGACCGCGGGCGTCTCGCCCGCTCATGAGAAGAGCGGGCGGGACGCCCGCGGTCCAGAAGAGTTACACGAAGCGATGCTGGGTGCGCTCGCGCTTGGCGAGCTTGGGGACCGCGCGGCCCGCGATCAGGGTCTTGAAGTGATCGGTCTGCTGGTGGTGCGCGATTCCACCGTGATGCCCTTCTGCAATGAGAGCCGGTCCACCAGCTTCTTGATGTCGGCGAGCGGCACGACCTCGTCCTTCTCCGCGCCCACGATCAGGCCCGAGGAGGGGCAGGGGGCGAGGAAGGCGAAGTCGTAGGAATTGGCCGGCGGCGACACCGAGACGAAGCAGTCGATCTCCGGCCGGCGCATCAGGAGTTGCATCCCGATCCAGGCGCCGAACGAGTAGCCGGCGATCCAGCACGACTTGGCGTCGGCGTTCATGCTCTGCAGCCAGTCGAGCGCGGCGGCGGCGTCTGAAAGCTCGCCCATGCCGTTGTCGAACCGGCCCTGGCTGCGGCCCACGCCACGGGTGTTGAAGCGCAGCACCGAGAAGCCGCGATTGACGAACACATGGAACAGCGAGAACACCACCTTATGGTTCATCGTCCCGCCATATTGCGGGTGGGGATGGAGGATCAGCGCGATCGGCGCATGCTCTTCCTTGCTCTGGTGATAGCGCCCCTCGAGCCGACCTTCCGGGCCGGTGAACATCACGTCAGGCATCTAGACTCCGGTCTTTCCCTCATTATTGGCCGCCGGACGCGGGCCGGAGCAGCATTTTTCAGGGCGATTCTTGATACTTGACCAACTCAGTCGGGTTTACTAAACCCGAGCTATTCAGTCGGTTTTTCCCCAGATCCCTGTCTGGAGGACCGCAATATCGTAGTAACGCCTTGGTTTTCAAGACCTTTAGGCGTTCGGACAGACGGCCGGCCAAAGGGCCGGCGCGAGGAGGATGCTGTGAAGCTCAGCACCAAGGGTCGTTACGCCGTTATGGCGATGGTCGATCTGGCGCGTCATGCGCAGGCCAAGCCGGTGTCGTTGTCTGATATCGCGACCCGGCAGGAAATCTCTTTGTCATATCTGGAGCAGCTTTTTGCCCGCCTGCGTCGTGCCGGCCTGGTGAAGAGCGTGCGCGGCCCGGGCGGCGGTTATCGCCTGGCGCGCGGCTCGGCCGAGACCCGGGTCTCGGAGATCATTCTCGCGGTCGACGAGCCGATCAAGGCGACGCGCTGCACCGAGATGGGCGCGACGGGCTGCCGCGCCGACCGCAGCAAGTGCCTGACGCACGATCTGTGGGAGGAGCTGGGCAACCAGATCCATGCCTTCCTGAACTCGGTGACCTTGCTCGACGTCCTCGAGCGTCGTCTGGCGCCGCGCATCGCCGAGGCGCCCGCTGCCCAGGCCGCGGTCAACAACGATTCCTCGATGGCCGCCGCCAGCTGACGAAGGCTAGCCCGATGCCCGCCGCGTCCGTGTACCTCGACCACAACGCCACCAGCCCGCTCCGGCCAGAGGCGTTCGACGCCATGGTCGAGGCGCTGCGGACGGGCGGCAATCCGTCGGCGGTCCACGCTGTCGGCCGCAAGGCGCGCGGGCTGGTCGACAGGGCGCGACGGCAGGTGGCGGCGCGGGTCGGCGCCTTGCCGGCGGAAGTGATCTTCACTTCCGGCGGCACCGAAGCCAACAACATGGCGCTGGCCGGCAGCGGCCGTAGGCGCCTGCTGATCTCGTCGATCGAGCATGAGAGCGTGCAGCGCGCCGTGCCCGATGCCGACGTCGTGCCGGTCGACGGCGAGGGCGTCCTCGATCTTGGCGATCTGGAGCGTAAGCTCGCCGCTTTGCACGAACCCGCCCTGGTGTCGGTGATGTTCGCCAACAATGAAACCGGCGTGCTGCAGCCCATCGCCGACGTCGTTCGCATCGCCCGCAAGGCCGGCGCGCTGGTGCATTGCGACGCGGTGCAGGCCGTCGGCAAGGTGCCGGTCGATCTGCACGGCAACGGCATCGACTATCTTAGCGTTGCGGCCCACAAGCTCGGCGGACCGACCGGCGTCGGCGCGTTGATCGTGCGAGCCGATGCGCCGTTCGCCTCGAATCGCTTCGGCGGCGGCCAGGAAACCAATCGCCGCGCCGGCACGGAAAACTTGTCCGGCATCGTGGGCTTTGGCGCGGCTGCCGAGGCGGCGCGCGGGCTCGAAGCCGGGCTGCGCGACCGTGTCGAGGCGGCGTTGCGTGCGATCGCGCCCGATGCGCGCGTCTACAGCGCCGGCGCCCGGCGGCTGCCGAACACGACCTACATCTCCATGCCTGGCGTGTCGGCGGAGACCCAGGTCATGGCGCTCGATCTTGCCGGTGTCTGTGTGAGCGCGGGCTCGGCGTGCTCGTCGGGCAAGGTGCACCGCTCGGCGGTGCTGGCGGCCATGGGAATAGAAGATGCCGAGGCGGGCTCGGCCATCAGAATAAGCTTCGGCTGGAACTCGCAATCCGGCGATATCGATCGCTTGATTGCGGCCTGGCGGGACCTATATATCCGAGCAGGTAAGTCGGATATTGCCAATGCCCGTGCGGCCTAGTAATTTCAAGGGGTTAGCATGAACGTCCATACCCAGATCCGGCGCAACGACCAGCCGATCTACCTCGACTACCAAGCCACCACGCCGCTCGACCCGCGGGTGCTGGACGCGATGATGCCTTATTTCACCCATCAGTTCGGCAACGCCCATTCGCGCAGCCATTCCTACGGCTGGGAGGCCGAGGAGGGCGTCGAGAAGGCGCGCGCCCAGGTGGCCAAGCTGATCGGCGCCGACGAGAAGGAAGTGATCTTTACTTCCGGGGCTACGGAGTCGAACAACCTCGCCATCCGCGGCGTCGCCGAGTTCTACAAGGACCGCAAGAATCACATCGTCACCACCGTGACCGAGCACAAATGCGTGCTCGATACCTGCCGCCATCTCGAGCAGCAGGGCTTCGAGGTGACCTACCTGCCGGTGCAGAAGAATGGCCTGGTCGATCTCGAGGCGCTGCGCGCGGCCGTCACCGACAAGACGGTGGTGGTGTCGGTCATGGCGGTGAACAACGAGATCGGCGTCATCCAGCCGCTGGCCGAGATCGGCAAGATCTGCCGCGAGAAGAAGGTCTTCTTCCATACCGACGCGGCGCAGGCGGCCGGCAAGATCCCGCTCGACGTCGAGGCGATGAACATCGACCTGATGAGCATCTCGGGCCACAAGATCTACGGACCCAAGGGCATCGGCGCCCTCTACGTCCGCCGCAAGCCGCGCGTGCGTCTGGTGCCGCTGATCTATGGCGGCGGGCAGGAGCGCGGCTTCCGTTCCGGCACGCTGCCGACGCCGCTCTGCGTCGGCCTCGGCGAAGCGGCCGAGATCGCCCAGAAGGAGATGGACAGCGAGGCCGAGCGGCTGACCAGGCTGCAGCAGCGCATGCTGAAGGGCCTGCAGGACCGGCTGTCGGAAATCTACGTCAACGGCGATCTCGATCATCGCATTCCGGGAAACCTCAACATCAGCTTCGCCTATGTCGAGGGCGAATCGCTGATGATGGGCATCAAGAACCTGGCGGTATCGTCCGGTTCGGCCTGCACCTCGGCGTCGCTGGAGCCGAGCTACGTGCTGCGCGCGCTCGGCGTCGACGAGGAGCTGGCGCACACCTCGCTCCGCATCGGGCTCGGCCGGTTCACCACCGAACACGAGGTCGACACCGCCGTCGAGGAGCTGGTGCGCCACGTCAACAAGCTGCGTGCGATGAGCCCGCTCTGGGAGATGGCCCAGGAAGGCATCGACCTGAAGTCCATCGAATGGGCTGCCCACTGATCTGGAATTGAGGAGAATGTCATGGCTTACAGCGACAAGCTGATCGATCACTACGAGAATCCGCGCAACATCGGGTCGCTCGACAAGAGTTCGGAGGATGTCGGCACCGGTCTGGTCGGTGCACCGGCCTGCGGCGACGTCATGAAGCTGCAGATCAAGGTCGGCGCCGACGGCCTGATCGAGGACGCCAAGTTCAAGACCTTCGGCTGCGGCTCGGCAATCGCGTCCAGCTCGCTCGTCACCGAGTGGGTCAAGGGCAAGACCATCGACGAGGCCGAGACCATCAAGAACACCGACATCGCCAAGCACCTGGCGCTGCCGCCGGTGAAGATCCACTGCTCGGTCCTGGCCGAGGATGCGATCAAGGCGGCGATCGCCGACTATCGCGCCAAGACGGCCAAGAAGCCCGAGTAGCGTAGGCCGAGTAGCTTTAGAGAGAGTGTCATGAGCACGTCCACGACGACCGAAGCCCCCAAGCCTGCGGCGCCGGCTGCCAAGCCTCGTCGGCCGCGTCCGCAGGTCATGTCGGTGACGCCGGCCGCCGCCGAGCACGTGAAGGCGCTGATCGAGAAGCGCGGCAAGGAAACCGCCGGCATCCGCATCGGCGTCCGCACCAAGGGCTGCTCGGGCCTCTCCTACACGCTGGAATATGCCGACAAGCAGGAGCCGATGGACGAGGTGGTCGAGACCGCGGGCGTGAAGCTCCTGATCGATCCCAAGGCCTCGCTGTTCCTGATCGGCACGGTGATGGATTACGAGGAAGAGAAGCTGAAGTCGGGTTTTGTGTTCAAGAACCCCAACGAGAAGGGCCGCTGCGGCTGCGGCGAATCCTTCCACGTCTGATCGGGTCATGGATCACTTCGCGCGGCTGGGACTGCCGGCGGCGCTCGATCTGGAGCCCGCGTCGCTCGACCGGGCCTATTTTGCGCTCCAGCGCCAGTGGCATCCCGACCGCTTCGTCGCCAAGCCGGCGGCGGAGCGCGCCAGGGCCTCGGCCGAAGCGGCGACCCTGAACGACGCCTATCGGACGCTGAAGGATCCTCTCAGCCGCGCCGTCTATCTCGCCGAACTTTTGGGCGTCGAGCTGCCCGGCGACGGCAAGACGATCGACGATCCGGAGCTCTTGATGGAAGCCATGGAAGCGCGCGAGGAATTGCACGAGGCGGGCTCGATCGAAGCGGTCGATGCGCTCGCGGCCAAGGCGCGCACCGACATGACGGCATCCCTCGAGGATCTGGGTGGTTTGTTCTTGGCAGAGGACAAGCCAGCCATCAGAAAGGCGCTCCTTCGCCTGCGCTACCTCGACAAGTTCGCCGAGGAGGCGCGTGCGCGGCGCATGAACATTGAACGGTCGACCGCATGACCTTGATGGAGATCCACGAACCGGGCGAAACGCCGTTGCCGCATGCCGGCGAAGGCTCGCTGGCGGTCGGCATCGATCTAGGCACGACCAACTCGGTGGTGGCGATCGCCCGCGAGGGCAAGCCCGCCGCGCTGCACGACGAGTCCGGCAACGCGATGGTTCCATCGGTGGTGGCCTATCCATCGTCGGGCGGCGTGCTGGTGGGCGACGAGGCGCGCCTGCTGCTGGCACAGGAGCCCACGAATGTCGTCGCCTCGGTGAAGCGCCTGATGGGCCGCGGCGCCGCCGACCTGCATGCGGTGGCGGGCGTGCTGCCCTACGAGGTCGAGCCGGGCAGCGGCGAGACCGACATGGTGAAGCTGCGCGTCGCCGGCAAGGCGCGCTCGCCGGTCGAGATCTCGGCCGAGATCCTGAAGGCGCTGCGCAGGCGCGCCGAGGAAGCGCTGGAGAAACCCGTCGAGCGCGCGGTCATCACCGTGCCGGCCTATTTCGATGACGCCGCGCGCACCGCGACCCGTGACGCCGCGCGCGTTGCCGGCCTGGAAGTTCTGCGCCTCGTGAACGAACCGACGGCGGCGGCACTGGCCTACGGCTTGGACAAGGGCTCGGAGGGTCTCTACGCGGTCTACGACCTGGGCGGCGGCACCTTCGACTTCTCCCTGCTGCGCCTGGAGAAGGGCGTGTTTCAGGTGCTGGCGACCGGCGGCGACACCGCACTGGGCGGCGACGATTTCGACCGCGCCATCGCCGAGCGCATGCTGGCGGAGCGCAAGAAGGACGGGCTCGGCGACCAGGTCGACGAAGCGGCGGTGAAAGCCGCGCTGACCCTTGCCCGCCATATGAAGGAGCAGCTTTCCGACCGCGACCAGACCTCGGGCCGCCTGGAACTTTCGCGCGTGCCGTCGTTCCATGCGCTGACGAAGGCGGAATTCGAGGCGATGATCGCGGCCTACGTCAAGCGCACGCTCGACATCGCGCGCCATGTCCTGGGCGACGCCGGCATGTCCGCGGCCGAGATCCAGGGCGTCGTGCTGGTCGGCGGCTCGACGCGCGTGCCGCTGGTGCGCGCCGAGGTCGGCAGGATGATCGGCAAGCCGCCGCTCACCGACATCGACCCCGACGAGGTCGTGGCGCTGGGCGCTGCCCTGCAGGCCGAGGCGCTGACCGGCGGCGGCGACACGCTGCTGCTCGACGTCACGCCATTGTCGCTGGGCCTCGAGACCATGGGCGGCATCGTCGAGAAGGTCGTGCCGCGCAACACGCCGATTCCCGTGCAGCTCGCCCAAGACTTCACCACCTACCAGGATGGCCAGGCGGCCATGGCGATCCACGTCGTGCAGGGCGAGCGCGAGATGGTGGCCGACTGCCGTAGCCTGGCCCGCTTCGAGCTTTTGGGCATCCCGCCGATGACCGCCGGTGCGGCGCGCATCCGCGTCAGCTTCTCGGTCGATGCCGACGGCCTGCTCACCGTCTCGGCCGAGGAGCGCACCACCGGAGTGCAACAGCGCATCGAGGTCAAGCCGTCCTATGGCCTGAGCCATGAAGACATGGCCGACATGCTCTACGACAGTCTGGAGAATGCCGAGGCCGACATGACAGCGCGCCTGCTGACCGAGGCCAAGGTCGAAGGTCGGCGCAACCTGCTGGCGCTCGATGCCGCGCTCGACAAGGACGGCAAACTGCTCGATGCCCCCGAACGCGCAGAGCTCGACCGGGGCAGGGCTCGTCTGGTAGCTGCGATGAACGGCGAGGACCGCGACGAGATCAATGCTGCAGCAGAGGCGCTGGAGACCCTGTCCAAGCCGTTCGCCGAGCGGCGCATGGACCGCGGCATCCGCGAGGCGCTGTCGGGCAAGTCCGTGAACGAACTGGAGAGCCGGGTAGGCGAGTGACGATGCCGAAGATGACATTCATTCTGAAGGATGGCTCGCGCAAGGAGGTGGAGGCGCCGCTCGGTCTCAGCGTGCTCGAGATCGCGCATCGCAATCACATCGGCATAGAGGGCGCCTGCGAGGGCTCGCTCGCCTGCTCGACCTGCCATGTCGTCGTCGACAAGGACTGGTTCGAAAAGCTCGCGCCCGCGAGCGAGGACGAGGAGGACATGCTCGACCTCGCCTTCGGCCTCACCCATACGTCGCGACTCGGCTGCCAGATCCGCATGACCGAGGCGCTCGACGGGCTGGTCGTCAAGTTGCCTGCTGCAACCCGCAACATGATGGTCGATAAGTAGGTCGACAGGCAGGGGGAGGGCGAGATGGCGAAGAAGCTGCGCTGGACCGATGTCCAGGACATCGCGATCGAGCTCGAGGAACGCCATCCCGATGTGGACAACGTCAACTTGCGGTTCACGGACCTTCACCGTTGGGTGATGGAACTTCCGGATTTCGATGACGATCCCAACCGCTCCAACGAGAAGATCCTGGAGGCCATCCAGGCCGCCTGGATCGAAGAACGTGATTAGACGGACGCCCCAATTCGGCCGAAAATCGATGCGTATACAGCATACGGCTGGGAGGGTGCTCATGAGGGGCAGAAGGATCCACTCATTGCTGCTGCCGCTGCTGCTGGCAGCAGGACTTGGCGCTTGCGCATCGAACGCCGTGCAGCCTGGCATCGTTTATGCCTCGGGTGCTCCCCAGCAGGGCGCTTACGGCGGCGGCCCGTACGGGTCCGGGCCCTACGGCCCCGGACCCTATCAGGCGGGGCCCTACAGCAGCGGCGGCCCCTACGGCGGTGCCCAGCGGGTAAGCTCCTCGTATCCGAACCAGGGCGGTTACCCGAACCAAGGGGCCTATCCCAACCAAGGGGCGTATCCGAACCAGGGCGCCTACCCCACCAATCAGGGTGCCTACCCGAACTACCCATCGTACCCGTCGCAGGGCAGCAACCCCGGCAGCATCGGTGACGCTGGACGCGTCGTATCGGTTCGTGAGGTGGCGCTTGCTGGTCCCGGCGGCAGCGGCGGCGGCAACGGCCCGGTGATCGGTGGCATCCTGGGCGCCGGCGCCGGCGCCACGATCGGCGCCATCACCAGCCAGTCGCTGGGCGGCGGCATTGTCGGTGCGGTCCTGGGCATGGTGGGCGGCGCCATCGCCGGCTCCATCGCCGATGGCCAGCGTGGCTCGGGCCGCGGCATCGAGGTCACGGTCCAGAAGGACGATGGCCAGCAGGTGACGGTGGCGCAGCCTGACGATGGGGATATCCAATTGGGCGACCGCGTACAGATCGTGCAGAATCGGCAGGGCGTGGCGCAGGTCGTGCGCCAGACGGCTCGGAGCGCCGATACGTCGGGCGCGTTCCAGCCGACGCAGTGAGTGAGAAAAGGACGATGCATGCTCGGTAAGTGGTTGCTCAGCCTTCTGGTGCCGTTGGCGCTCGTGGGGACTCTCGGCGCTTGTGAGAACAGCGGCGCCGTGCAGCCTGGTGTCGTCAACACCCAGGCGGCCGGCGGCTATCGCGGCGAGACCGGCCGCGTGATCGCCATCCGCGAGGTGCCGATCAGGAAGGGCAATACGGGCGTGAGCGATGGCACGCTGGTCGGTGGCGGCCTCGGCGCCGCCGGCGGTGCAGCGATCGGTGCGGCGACCACCAACTCGGTGGGCGGCGCGGTAGTCGGTGGCCTTCTGGGCGCCGTGGCGGGCGGCATTGCGGGCACCGCGGTCGACCAGAACGCCACGCGGCGGGGCATCGAGGTGACTGTCCAGAAGGACAACGGCCAGCGCGTCACCATCGCCCAGCCCGACGACGGCGACGTCCAGATGGGCGACCGGGTGGCGATCGTCTACAACCGCAACGGCGTGGCCAAGGCCGTGCGCGACACGGGCTACCGACAGGATTAGGAACTCGTCACAGACGTCTGAACTGGCGCGGGGCCGGCGGGATTGCCAGCACTGCTGGCACCGATACTCGACCAGGAGCAGCTTTTTGGCGCTCTACGGTCCGCCAAAATTGTCAGAACCGAAGTTGACTTTATAAATCACCCAAGTTATATGCGCCTTGCGCTCGCCTCCCGGCGGCTCTGCTCTATGCATCGTTCATCCGACACCATCGCGCCCGGCGGCAGCCCTGCCGGGTCCAGGTTTCCGTCATCCCGAGCGACGCTCGAAGGGCGGTTCGGTCGGGCTGAGTGAAAACGGCCAGCGAAACTAGCGAAATTCAAAAAAGCCGAAGATTCAATGACTTCGTCGGTGTTTGCGGGACTAGCGAAATCCAGCGAAATTCATGCCGACCAGTGGTTCGAGCCAAGGCACTCACAATGTCGTTCGTGTCGCGTTTCAGGCGACAGAACTAGTCGAGCGAACGCGATCCCGTTGGTCGTTCGGCCCGTAAAAAACCTGTGTGACGAGCTACTCGAGCAGGCCGTGATCACTGAGGACCTGCTGCTCATCACCGGTGATGTAGGCAAAGATCTTCGGCTCTTTCCCGGCCGCGATATGCAGGAGGTAGATGTTGTCGAACTCGATCTCGACGGTGTCGCCTGACTTGCGACGATAGCTCGACCACCAGTGCGTGCGGGCGAGCGCGTGGAAATCGTCGAGCGGCGTGATCGAGAGGCTGCGGATCTCCATGCGCTGGGTGCCGAGGCGGCGGTAGTGCCGGTAGCCGCGGGGGATCATTCGCCGGAACAGCCAACCGTTCCGGCCGCCGAAGACCTGGCGGGGATTGCTGCCGACAAAATATCGGGCGAACGCCGCAGTGACGGCTGAGACGTCGACGACCGGCGGCGTCTGCAGGGCCGCGTTCATACGTCCTTGATAAGCCTCGAAAAATCGCCGGATGGCGGGTTCATGATCCTGCATCGGCTGGGAACGCTCCTGGTGGCCTGTTGTTGCCTTTGGCCAAGGCCTATATAGGCCCGGCCATGGCCAGGAATTCCCTCGATATCGACAAGGCGCCCGGCGACACCCGCGTGGTGGTCGCGATGTCGGGCGGCGTCGATTCGTCGGTCACGGCAGCGCTGCTGAAGGAGCAGGGCTACGACGTCGTGGGCATCACCCTGCAGCTCTATGATCACGGCGTCGCCGTCGGCAAGGCGGGCGCCTGTTGCGCCGGCCAGGATATCCAGGACGCGCGACAGGTTGCCGAGCGGCTGGCCATCCCGCACTACGTGCTCGACTACGAAAGCCGCTTCCGCGCCGAGGTCATGGATTCGTTCGCCGATTCCTACGTGCGCGGCGAGACGCCGGTGCCTTGCATCGCCTGCAATCGCACGGTGAAGTTCCGCGACCTGCTCCGGACGGCGCGCGAGCTGGGTGCCGAGGCACTGGCGACCGGCCACTACGTGCAGCGCGTGCTGGGCGAGGCGGGCCCCGAGCTGCATCGCGGCGCAGATCCGGCCCGCGACCAGAGCTATTTCCTGTTCGGCACGACGGCCGAGCAGCTCGACTTCCTGCGCTTTCCGCTCGGCCACATGCCCAAGAGCGAAACGCGCGCCCTGGCCGAGCGCTACGAGCTCGTCGTCGCCGACAAGCCCGACAGCCAGGACATCTGCTTCGTGCCCAATGGCGACTACGCCTCGGTGGTCCAGAAGCTGCGGCCCGAGGCCGTCGAGCCTGGCGAGATCGTCGACATGCAAGGCCGGGGCGTTGGCCGTCACGACGGCATCGTGCGCTTCACCGTGGGGCAGCGCCGCGGCCTGGCGCTCGGTGAGCGGGCGGGAACCGACAACGAGCCGCTCTATGTCGTGCGGCTGGAGCCCGAGACGCGCCGCGTCGTCGTCGGACCGCGCTCGGCTCTCGGCCGCAGCGAGATCGCGCTCTACGACGTGAACTGGCTCGGCCCGCGGATCGAGGGCGCGCTGCCGGTGAAGGTCCGCGTGCGTTCTTCGCAGGCACTGCGGCCGGCCGAGATTCGCCTCACGGCCGACGGGGCGCTCGTGCGCTTCGCCGAGCCCGAAGTCGGTGTCTCGCCGGGCCAGGCCTGCGTCGTCTATGACGCCGAGAATGGCAGCCGCGTGCTGGGCGGCGGCTTCATCCGCCGATTCGCATCATGATGAAGTTCGACCATCTCGCCCTGCCGGTCAGCAGTCTCGACCGCTCGCGAGACTGGTACATTGCAGCGCTCGGCCTGAAGGTCGAGTTCGAGATCCCCGCCCGTCATGCGGTGGCGCTGCAGGACGGCGAGGGCTTCGCGATCTTCCTGGAGGAGCGGGCGGGCGTGGCGCCGAACGGCATCGCGCTGTGGTTCCGGGTCGACGACGTCGACAAGACCTTTGCCGAATGGACGGCGCGTGGCGTCGCCTTCGCCCTGCCGCCACAGAAGAATTTCTGGGGATATGGCCCCGAGCTCGTCGATCCCGACGGCTACATCGTGCGCCTGTGGGACGAGCGCACGATGAAGGAGAAGTAGGGCGCTACCCCGAAAGAGGTCGTCGATCGGCTGCGTGACGGCATGGTCGCCGCGCTGGGCGCCAGCGAGGTGCAGGCGACGTTGCGCGATCAGGGAGCCGTCCCGGCCGGCACGACCGCCGAGCAGTTCCGCCAGTTCGTGCACGACGAGGTCGCCAAGAGCGACCGCATAGTGTCGCAGGCCGGCATCCAGCCGGAATGAGCCTTTCTTGACACTCCGCCGCTCGTCCGCATAAAAGCGCGCACCCCATGGCTGGGTAGCTCAGCTGGTTAGAGCACGGCACTCATAATGCCGGGGTCGGCGGTTCAAGTCCGCCCCCAGCTACCATGGGGTCTTTCTCAGGCTAATGGCTCGATTCGAGTGTAGCAGTGGCCATGGCGAAGGCCTTAAGCGCCGCCGGGCACTCGCGCTCGGGCTGGCTGTGTCCACCGTAGCGGCTACGGCCGGGGCGGCGTCGGGCGTTCGCGTCCTCACCTCGTCCGAGCAACTGCGACCGTCCTACGACACCGTCATCGTCGGTGCAGGTTCAGCGGGCTGCGTGCTGGCTCATCGGCTGGGCAGGGCGGGGCGGCGCGTCCTGGTGATCGAGGCTGGCGGTCACGCGAACCTACCCGCGGTCGCCGAGCCGCCGCTATGGTCGACGCTATCGGGCAGCGCCCTCGATTGGCGCTATGCGACGGTTCCGCAGCCGGGCCTGGACGGCCGCATCGTTCCCTATCCGAGAGGCAAGGTCGTGGGCGGTTCGAGCGTCATCAATGCGCTCGCCTATCAGGCAGGTCATCCGGCAGCCTACGATCGTTGGCCTGCGGGATGGCGGCACGCCGACCTCCTGCCGTACTTCAAGCGTGCTGAGACTTTTTCCGGCGGCGGCAATGCCTGGCGTGGCGGCGACGGTCCGCTGCATGTCCTTTCCCTGGCGGATGTCCGTGACCGGACACCTGTGGCGTCGGCCTTCATCGACGCGGCGCAGGAGCGCGGCTTTGCGATGACCGCCGATCTGGGCGGCGCGGTCACCACGGGCGTCGCCTGGAACCAGCTCAGCATCAGCGGCCACGCGCGCGACGATGCTGCGACTGCCTTCCTCGATAGCCTTGACGGTGCCGTCGACCTCCTCGTCGATACCCAAGTGCGCGGCCTGGTGATCGAGCGCGGTCGTTGCCTCGGCGTGCGCCTTGCGGGGCAAGTGGTACGGCCCGAGGGCGAAGTCCTGCTCTGTGCCGGGGCGATCGATTCGCCGCGCCTGCTGATGGTTTCGGGCATCGGGCCTGCCGACGCCCTGCGCGCCGACGGCATTGCTGTCGCCGCCGACCTGCCCGATGTCGGGGCCAACCTCGAGGATCACTTGCTGCTCGCAGGCGTGGCTTTCCGGGCACGCCGCGAGGTGCAGCGCTCGCACTACAATCATGCCGACGCGTTGCTCTACGTGCCGCATGCGAAAGCGGGCGAAAGTCCCGAACATCTCATCATGTGCCTTTCGCTGCCCTTCGTGCAGCCGGCCGTCGGCGCGTTGCCGCCACCCGCGTTCACCCTGGTGCCGTGCCTGATGCGGCCACTCAGTCGCGGCAGCGTGCGCCTTGCATCCGCCGACCCGATGGCCCCGGCGCTCATCGATCCGAACTACCTGTCAGACCCAAGCGATCTCGAGAGTCTGGTACGCGCGGTGACGCTGGCGCGCGAGATCGGCGCAGCCTCGGCACTTGCCGACTGGCGAGGCGAAGAGGTCTATCCAGGCCCAAATTGGGAGGACGTTGCCGCGCGGCATGATTTCGTGCGTCGCGCGGCGCGGTCATTCCACCATCCCGTCGGCACTTGCCGCATCGGCGCCGTCGTCGACGCTATGTTGCGCGTCCAGGGTGTGACCGGGTTGCGTGTGATCGACGCCTCGGTGCTGCCTGGCCTTCCGGCGGCCATGATCAACGCCGCCGTTACGGCCGTGGCGGAACGGGCAAGCGATATCCTGTTGGGCGGGTAGGGGGTGGCGGACCCTCTGCCGCATCAGAGAGACCTCGACCGCCTCTTCTGACGTCACACGTGGTGATGGATGTCGGCTGGCAACTCGAATTTGTGTGGCTTTTCGAGGGCCGGCGGCGTCGACGGGCGCACGCCCAACATCCCGGAAGACCCCGAACAGGTGTACAATGGGGAGCCACTTAACCTTGGCGGCGCGGTGCGCCTGAAAGGCGATCATGGCACACACCGATCCCCGGACCGCCTTTGTCCACCGTTGGGCCTTGCTGCCACTGGTGCTCCTCCTGCTCGCCGGCCTCCCGCTTGCCGTCTGGCTTGATCTCAAGAACTTGTCGGAACGCACACTTCGTTTGCAGGCCGGTGACATCAACTCGATAGTCACCAGCGTGCGTTCCTACTATGCGGCCAACGTCGTCGCGCGGGTCCTGGCGACGTCCGGACACAGCCCGGTGGTGCACAACTATCAGTCCATTCCCGGCGCAATTCCCACCCCGCCGACGCTTTCGATCGAGCTGGCGCGCATCATCGGCGAACAGCAGTCCGAAATGTCCGTTCGCTTCGTCTCGGACTACCCGTTTCCCGAGCGTACGTCGCGCGAATTCGATGACTTCGAGAAGGCCGCTATCAAGAGCCTGCGCCAGAACCCCAAGCAGACCATCAGTGAGGTCACGTGGTCCGGCTTGACCGGTCGTGTTCGGCTCGTTTCGCCGGTCATCATGGACGCAGCCACCTGCGTCGGCTGCCACAACACCCATCCTGATAGTCCCAAGCGCGACTGGCAGCTCGGTGACGTGCGTGGCATTCAGGAGGTCATCATCGCGACATCGATGGCATCCAACATCTTCTCCTTCAAGTATCTGCTGGGCTACTTCGCCTTCATGGCGGTGCTGGGATTCGGCTTCATAGTCGTTCAGCGGCGCCTCATTCGGACAATCGAGGGCATGAACCGCAAACTCGAAAGCACCAACGACGTGTTGGCCAACGTAGCAAGGAAGATATCGCGCTATCTCGCTCCCCAAGTCTATTCGAGCATTTTCAGCGGCAAGACGGAGGTGGCCATCCAGACTGAACGCAAGAAGCTCACGGTCTTCTTCTCGGACATCGAGGACTTCACCGGCGCCACGGAACGTCTCCAGCCGGAGGAGATTACGAGCCTCTTGAACGAGTACCTGACGGAGATGTCGAACATCGCGGCCAAGTACGGCGGCACGCTCAACAAATTCATCGGCGATGCCATCGTGATCTTTTTCGGCGATCCCGAGACCAAGGGCGCGGCGGAAGATGCGAAGGCGTGCCTTGCCATGGCGGTCCACATGCAGCGCCGGATGGCCGAGCTCAATGCGCAATGGCGGCGGCGCGGCATCGAGCGCCCTTTCCGCGTTCGCATGGGCATCAACACGGGCTACTGCAATGTCGGCAATTTCGGCAGCGAGGATCGCATGGACTATACGATCATAGGCGCCGAGGCGAATCTCGCGCAGCGCCTTCAATCGGTTGCCGAACCGGGCCACATTGTCTTGAGCTATGAGACCTACACGTTGGTGCGCGAAATGGTGAGTGCGCACGCCTTGCCTTCCATCGCGGTGAAAGGCATCAACCGCCAGATCGTGCCCTACCTGGTCGACGGCCTGCTGGATGCGACCGGCACAAAGATCGAGAAATTCAGCGAGCACACGACTGGCCTCGACTTCTATCTCGATTTGGGCGTGGTGGACGACGCCGCCGAGGGTCGCATTCGCGGCTTGTTGCAGGACGCGATCGCCGCGCTGGATCGGCGTAAGGGGCCGGCTAAACTGGTCTAGAACGCGACGGCGAGCCGCCGCGGCCGCCCGTTCTATCTTCGGTGCCATGATCCTCGTCGCCGGCCTGGTCGTCTTCCTCCTGCTGGTGCTCGCGCTCTGGCTCCTGTCGCTGCCGGCCAACAGGCCGGCCTACGCGCGGCCGGTGTTCTACCTGGCACTGGTCGTGGCGGCGCTGATCCTCGGGTTCATCTTCCGGTCCGTCTAGACGACCGCTTCGGCGCCGCCCGCCCGCGCTTCGCCGCGACCCGGCGCGCCGCGGCCAGCGCGGTGCGGGCCCAGTCGACAAGCTCGTCGGGCTCATCGAACAGCCTCTCCGGCGCGCGCCAGAAGGAGAGGTCGATGGTGTTGCCGCCCTTCTCGTAATTGAGAGGGGGTGACGACGCGGCCTCCTCGAACGCCTCGCGGTTGCCGTCGTCCACCCGCAGGTAGAGCATGTTGTCGGTCACCATCCCGAACATCACGCCGTCGCAGAACACGCCGGTCTTGCCGAACATGCGCCGCAGGGTGACGCGACCGAGCGGCTCGAGCTGCTCGCGCAGGAATTCGGCGAAGCTGTCGCTGGCGACCATCCCCCGAGGATAGCTCTTTATTTTGTGGTCTTCCTTCGCCACGTTAGGTCCATGGCCAGCGGACATACGCATCAGACTGACGTCGTCATCATAGGAGCCGGGCCCGTCGGCCTGTTCGCCGTGTTCGAATGCGGCATGGTGCGGCTGCGCTGCCATGTCATCGACGTGCTGGACGATGCCGGCGGCCAGTGCACGGCGCTCTATCCCGAGAAGCCGATCTACGACATCCCGGGCTTCCCCCGCATCGAGGCGGCCGAGCTGGTGGTGCGCCTGAAGGCGCAGGCCGCGCCGTTCCGGCCGGTCTATCACCTCGGCGAGCAGGTCCAGGGCCTGGAGAAGCTGAGCGGCGGGTTCTGGAAAGTCACGACCTCCAAGGGCACCGTCGTGCAGGCGCGCGCCGTGATCATCGCGGCCGGTGTCGGCGCCTTCGGCCCCAACCGGCCGCCCTTGCCCGGCATCGAGGCGTACGAAGGCAAGAGCGTCTTCTACTACGTCACCCAACGCGAAGCCTTCCGCGGCAAGCGCGTGGTGATCGCGGGGGGCGGCGACACCGCCGTCGACTGGGCGCTGTCGCTGGCCGAGATCGCCGACCACGTCTCGGTGATCCATCGCCGCGACAAGTTCCGCGCCGCACCCGAGAGCGAGGCCCAACTCAAGGCCCTCGCCAAGTCGAGCAAGCTCGATCTCGTCGTACCCTATCAGCTTCGTGGGCTGGAGGGTGCGGCGGGCCAGCTCACGGCCGTGACCGTCGCCACGCTCGACGGCGACACCAGGCGGATCGAGGCCGACGCTCTGTTGCCGTTCTTCGGCCTGTCGATGTCGCTGGGGCCGATCGCCGACTGGGAGATCGAGCTGCAGCACAATCAGATCGCCATCGATGCCTCGACGGCGGCGACCAGCAAGCCCGGCATCTTCGCCATCGGCGACGTCGTCACCTATCCCGGCAAGCTGAAGCTGATCCTGACCGGCTTCGCCGAGGCAGCCATCGCCGCACGCTCGGCCTATGCCCTGATCCATCCCGAGACCCCGCTGCATTTCGAATATTCGACGACGTCGGGTCTGCCGACGGCTTGAACGCTGGGGCGTCAAGCTCTTCCGGACCGCGAGCCTCCGGCTCGCTCATGATTCATGAGCGAGCCGGAGGCTCGCGGTCCGGAAGAGCATGAGCTAACGAAGTTTCCGGAAGAACGCCCGGACGTCCTGCACGAACAGCTCGGGCTGCTCGAAGGCGGCGAAATGGCCGCCCTTGGCCATCTCGCTCCAGTGCTGGATGTTGGTGAAGTTGGTCTCCATCCAGCGTCGCACCGGCGTGACGATCTCCTTGGGGAACACCGCGACACCCGTCGGCACGCCGACCTTGTGGACGGAGCGCCGCTCGGGCCCGAAGCTCTCCCAATACAGCCGGGCCGATGAGCCGGCCGTGGCCGTCACCCAGTAGAGCATCACGTTGTCCAGCAATTCGTCTCGGCTGAGGATGTTCTCGGGATGGCCGTCGCAGTCGGTCCATGCCCAGAACTTCTCCAGGATCCACGCCGCCTGGCCGGCCGGCGAATCGGTGAGGCTGTAGGCCAGCGTCTGCGGTCGCGTCGACTGCTGCTTGGAGTAGCCCGAGTCCCAGTCGGCATAATGCTTGATGCCCCTCAGCGCACGCGCCTCCTCGGGTGTCGGCTCGCCGACCACATTGGGTCGGGTCGACATGGCGAGCGTGATGTGGATGCCGGCGCAGTGCGTCGCGTCGAGCGCGCCGATCGCCGTCGTCACCGCCGAGCCCCAGTCGCCGCCCTGCGCGCCGTAGCGTGCATAGCCCAGGCGATCCATCAACTTGGCCCAGGTGCCGGCGATGCGATCGATGCCCCAGCCGGTGCCCGCGGGCTTGCTCGAGAAGCCGAAACCGGGGAGCGACGGACAGATGACGTGGAAGGCATCGGCTGCATCGCCGCCGTAGGCGGCCGGATCGACCAGCGGCTCGATCACCTTGTGGAACTCGACGATGGAGCCCGGCCAGCCATGGGTGATGAGAAGCGGCATCGCCTTGGGATGCGGTGAACGCGCATGCACGAAGTGGATGTCGAGCCCGTCGATCGCCGTGGTGAATTGCGGGAAGCGATTGAGCAGCGCCTCGCGCTTCTTCCAGTCGTAGCCGTCGGCCCAGTAGCGGCAGACCTCCTCGATCCACTGCCGCGGCACGCCCTGGCTCCAGTCGGAGACCAGCTCGGCCTCGGGCCAGCGCGTGCGGCGCAGCCGAGCCTCGAGGTCGTCCAGTACGTCGTCGCCGACGGCGATGCGGAAAGGGCTGATGGCGCTCATGGGATGGCCTCTCTAATCATCGGGTTGGCGCATATGCGCGCTGGCTTCCTCTTCGGTGCGCAGCCAGAGCTCGTTGGCGATCGGCCGCTCGGCTTCCTCCATGATATGGCCGACCAAGCCGACCGCGCGCGCCATCACGCCGAAGCCGCGCACGACCTTCCAGGGGAAGCCCAGCTCGCAGCACAAGGCGCCGATGGCGCCGGTGGCGTTGACGGGCAGGGACTTGCCCGACTGCCGCTCGGCCTCGGCCGCGATCAGCTTCATGAGGGCGACGTAGTCGCCCGCCAGGCCGCATTCCTCGGCGATCTGGACAGCCGCGGCGCCCGCGGATCGACCGGCTTGTGGATCGGATGGCCCATGCCGGGAAGGATGCGCTTGGCGGCCCGCCAGCTTTCGACCACCTCGCGCGCCCTGGCCTGCAGGTCGACGCCCGACGAACCGGGCGGCAGTGTGTCGTAGAGAAGCTTGGCGGCATTCTCCATGCTGCCCACGAACACCGTTCCCAGGCCGCACAGGCCGGCTGCCACGGCCGCCTGCAGCGATTCGGGAGCGCCGGCATAGGTCATGCGCGCCGCGATGGCGCTCGGTGTCAGCCCGTGCTCGACCAGGGTGACCAGGATCGCGTTGTAGACACGCGACTGCTGCGGCGTCGGCATGCGACCGGTGAGCTGCAGGAAGGAGAAGTCGCCGAGGTTCAGCGTGCCGATGACCTCGCTCGGCAGGTCCTTGCCGCGCACGACGATGCGCTTGCGGTTGCTCCAGGCGATATCGGAGCGGATCGGTCGGGGCTTGCGGGCCATGATCTCCTCAGCGGGGCGAACGGTGGCGGGTGCCGGGCGGCGGCGGTGTCTCGGGCTGACCAGCGAAGCATTGGACGATGCTCATCCAGTGTCCGGCCGTGTCGCCCCGGACCGAGAGGGACGTGTCGGCGACGTTGCGGGTCTGCGTGACGACCTGGCAGAAGTCGATGGCATCGCCCTCGACCGCCTCGCTTGGAGACGCCTTCCATTCCCAGGTCTCGCCGAACGGCGTGTCGAGGCGGACCGACGGCGTGACGGGTGGCATGGGCAGGCCGCGATTGCGGTAGGCCCAGCCGAACGTACGCACGCCGATCTCGGCGATATTGCGCAGACGCGGCGACGGCGCCGGTCGCTCGATGCCGAAAAGATCGTAGATCGCCTGGGCGTGCGACCACGTCTCCATCTGGCGAGCGGTCGTGAACATGCGCACGCCCATGTCCGGCCCGGCCCATTTCAGGCGCGCGTCGGCAGGCTTTTCGGCCAGTGCGTCGCACAGCCGCTCGGCCGTTTCGTGCCAGCGCTGGAGCAGGGGACGACCGCCCAGCCCGTTCAGCCGCTGCCGCGTCTCGTCGATGCGGCTCAGTCCTTTTTTCCGCTCTGCCTGGATGTCGGTCATCAGCGCCGTGAACTCGGCGGGATCGGACGCCGAGGCGAGCGCCATCCTGTCGCCCATGTGCAGATGGCGAACGATGTCGTCGATCGTCCAGGCCTTGAACTGGGTGGGCCGAGCCCAGTCGCTGTCACTGAGCCCGCTCAGCAGCCGGTGAAGCTCGGCTGCCTCGGCGCGAAAGTCGTCGACCTGCTGGATCATTCGGCGGCGTGGCTGACCGCCGACTGCTGCAGGCGCTGCACTTCCTCCCAGCCGCGATAGCCGGTGAAGCCGTCCTTGTCGAAGAACAGGACGGGCCCGTCGCAGAAGAACAGGTACTCGGTGTCCTCCAGCGCCGTCGTCGCGCCGTGCACCATGCCGTTGACCTCGTGCAGGAAGTCGCCGGCGTTGTAGATGTTGTCGCGGACCTGCAGCTTGCCCGAAAGCACGAAGGCGAAGGCGGCCGACAGGTGCTTGTGCGGCGGCGCGACGTAGCCCTTCTTCCACTTCAAGAGCACGGCCCAGCGGCCGGACTCGGGACCGACCCACAGGACCTTGGTCCAGGCCTGTCCGGGCTTGGTCTCGATCCAGGGGATCTCCGACGAGCGTGTGATCGAATCAGCGAGCGCGCTGTTCACCGGTCGTATGTCCTGGGGAAGCGCCATCCATCCCTCCATCGGTCTTGATTGGTGTCGACTCTGGAGAGCCGTCGGCGGCGAGTCCAGCGGTGGAGCCGAGGCGCGAAACCGTCCTAGAATTGCGTCATGATTCTCGTTGGACAGTACGATTCACCCTATACGCGCCGCGTCGCGGTCAGCCTGCGCCTGCTCGGCTTCGACTTCGAGCACGACACGCGCTCGGTCTTCGGCGACTTCGATTCCATGCGGACCACCAATCCGCTGGGGCGCATTCCCTCGCTGATCCTGGACGACGGCACGACCCTGATCGATTCGGCGGCGATCCTCGACTGGCTCGACCAGGAGGTCGGACCTGAACGCGCCTTGCTGCCCGGTGGCGGTCTGGCGCGTCGTCAGGCTCTGCAGCGGATCGCCCTGGCGAGCGGCACGATCGACAAGGTCATGGGCATTGGCTACGAGCGGCTGGTTCGGCCCGAGCAGTATCGCTGGCCCGACTGGATCGCGCGCTGCCGCACCCAGGCCGAGGGCGGGTTGGCCGCGCTGGCAGCATTGTCGTGGCCCGCGGACGAACGCCTGAGCCAGCCGTCGATCACGACCGCCTGCATGATGCGCTACGTCCGGCTCGCCGTTCACGATCTGCTGCCGGTCGGTCGATATCCGGTGCTCGACGCCGTCTCCGACCGCTGCGAAGCGCTGCCGGCGTTCAAGGCGACGTATCCGGCGGACTACGCGGTGCCGCCGACGACGAGCACAACCTCACCCTGAGGAGGGCGCGAAGCGCCCTTCGCGCATTCACATGCGCGACTCTCGAAGGGTGGGCCTCGGTCTTGTTGGTGCCCACCCTTCGAGACGCGGCCTGCGGCCGCTCCTCAGGGTGAGGCAAGCCGCTAAGCCGCCGCGAGCTTGCGCAGCGCTGCCAGCCGGCGCGCGTAGGGCGGCTCGGCTTCGGGGACGAGGGCGGGGGCCGTGATGCTTTCCGCGAAGTGACAGGCCGCGACCTGGCCTTGGGCGCCGACCGGACGCAGCAGCGGCTCCTCCTTGCGGCAGCGGTCCTGGGCGTAGGCGCAGCGCGTGTGGAAGCGGCAGCCGGCGGGCGGGTTGAGAGGGCTCGGCACGTCGCCCGCCAGCCGGATGCGCGCGCGCTGGGCGGTGGGGTCGGGCACAGGCACCGCCGACAAGAGCGCCTGGGTGTAGGGATGGCGCGGCATGGCGAACAGGCTCTTCTTGGGCGCCAGCTCGACGATCTTGCCGAGGTACATGACCGCGACGCGGTCGCTGATGTGGCGCACCACGGCGAGGTCGTGGGCGATGAAGATGTAGGAGAGGCCGAGCCGGCGCTTGAGATCCTGCAGGAGGTTGATGACCTGCGCCTGGATCGAGACGTCGAGCGCCGACACCGGCTCGTCGCAGACGATCAGCTTGGGTTGCGAGGCGAGGGCGCGGGCGATGCCGATGCGCTGGCGCTGACCGCCGGAGAATTCGTGCGGATAACGCAGAGCGTGCCAGGCCGACAGGCCGACCTCTCCCAAGAGCTGGTCGATGCGCTGGCGCAGGGCGGCGCCTGACGCCAGCCCATGCAGCCGCAACGGCTCGGCCAGCGTGTCGCCCACGGTGAGGCGCGGGTTCAGCGAGGCATACGGATCCTGGAAGATGATCTGCATGTCGCGGCGCAGGTCGCGCAGCGCGCCGCGGTCCAGCGCGCGGACGTCGCGGCCAGCGAAGCGGATCGTGCCCGCGGTGGCCTCGATCAGGCGCAGCACCATGCGGCCGGTCGTCGACTTGCCGCAGCCCGATTCGCCCACCAGCGCCAGCGTTTCGCCGGGCGCCACGTCGAAAGTGAGGCCGTCAACGGCGCGCACGGTGCCCACCGCGCTCTGGAAGACGATGCCACGCTTCACCGGGAAGTGCTTGGTGAGGCCGGAGACGGAGAGCAGCGCATCGCTCATGACGCGGCGGCCGGCGTGGAAAGGGCGAGATCGAGTGGCGCCTTCCAGCAGGCCGTGCGATGGCCCCCCTGGCTTCCTGGCGCGATCTCACGCAACGCCGGTTGCTCGGCCTTGCACCGGGCGTCGGCCAGCGGACAACGCGGGCTGAAGCGGCAGCCCGCGGGCAGGGCGAAGGGATTGGGCACGACGCCTTCGATCGCCTGCAATCGCTCGTCGCCGTCGCTGCCGAGCCGCGGGATCGAACCCAGGAGACCGAGCGTATAGGGATGCTGCGGATCGGCGAACAACGTGCCGACCGGCGCTTCCTCGACGATGCGGCCGGCATACATGACGATCACGCGGTGCGCGAGCTCGGCCACCACGCCGAGATCGTGGGTGATCAGCATGATGGCCGTGCCGGTGCGCTCGCGCAGGTCGCGCAGGAGGTCGAGGATCTGCGCCTGGATGGTGACGTCGAGCGCCGTGGTCGGCTCGTCGGCGATCAGGATCTTGGGGTCGCAGGCCAGCGCCATGGCGATCATGACGCGCTGGCGCATGCCGCCGGAGAGCTGGTGCGGATATTCGTCGAGCCGCGTCTCGGGCGAGGGGATTTTCACCAGGCGCAGCATTTCCAGCGCACGATTGCGCGCCTCGGCGGCGGTTACGGAGCGGTGCAGGCGGACCGCCTCGACGATCTGTTCGCCCACGGTCTGGACCGGGTTGAGGCTGGTCATCGGCTCCTGGAAGATCATCGACACGGCATCGCCGCGCACGGCGCGCATCTCGCTCTCGGGCAGGTCGAGGAGATTGCGGCCTTCCAGTCGGATCTCGCCGCCGGCGATGCGGCCGGGCGGGTTTGGCACCAGCCGCATGATGGAGAGCGACGTCACCGACTTGCCGCAGCCGGATTCGCCCACGATGCCCAGCGTCTCACCCGGCGCGAGGGAGAAGGAGACACCGTCGACCGCCGCGAACACGCTGCCGCCCGAGCGGAACTCGGTGCGCAGGTCCGTTACTTCGAGAAGAGAAGTCATCGGAGCGCGGACCTCCAGGTCCGCGCTCCGGCATGAGCGGGCCGTAGGTCCGCGCTCCCAGAAGTCACGTCACCGGCCTCGATTGCGGCAGCCGCTCCTTCGTCCCGTAGACCGGCGGGGCGAGCTGGTCGGCGGTGCGGCCGGCCCAGTCGCGCTGGGGCACGGTCTTCAGCCGCTTGCGCTGGCCTTCGATCAGGCCCTGGGTTGCGGCTTCGACGTCGACCGTCAGCACCTTGCCGTCCTTCACGACCTGCTCGCCGTCGACATAGACGTGACGGATGGCGCGCTCGCTGGCGGAGTAGATCAGGCTCCTGACCGGCTCGTGCGCGGGCTGCATGTAGGGATGGCTCATGTCGACCAGCGAGAAGTCGGCCTTGCAGCCCGGCGCCAGGCGGCCGAGGTCGGGCCGGCGCAGGATCTTGGCGCCGCCCACGGTCGCCGCCTCGAAGGCGTGCCGCGTTGTGCCCATCTTGTAATTGCTCGTGAAGACGCGGGCGACGTAGCAGGCGAGCCTGATCTCATCGACCATGTTGTGCGGGAAGGTGTCGGTGCCGATGCCGACCGTGATGCCGGCATTCATGTAGCGGCCGATCGAGTTCAGCACCATGCCGCGGCGCGCGAACACCGTCGGGCAATGAGCCACCGCCGCGCCCGAGTCCCGCAGCATCTCGAAGTCGTTGGCGTGCGGGTAATGGATCTGCGGATGGTCGCTCAGGAAGATGCCGTGGCCGATCACCAGGTCCGGCCCCAGCACGCCGATCGAATCGAGCCATTCAATGGGCGTCTTGCCGTGGCGATGCACCATCTCATAGAACTCGACGACGGCCTGGCAGGCGTGCGTCTGCATCGGGATGCTGCGCCGCCTGGCTTCCTGCAGGGCCTCCTTGAAGTAGCCTTCCTTGCAGGTGTCGATCTGCGAGGGGCCGACCATCGCGGAGATGCGCCCACTGGGATGCTTCATGGCCGTGTCGATGGTCTTCATCGCCGCGTCGAAGGCCTTCTCGCCGGCCTTCTCATCCCAGGCGTACTCAACCGTGTGGCCGTTCTTGGTGTACCAGTAACCCTGGCGCATCATCGGACAGACGACGGCGCGGATGCCGGTCGCTGCGAGGTCGTCGATCCAGCCCTCTCGGCTCATCGACAGGTCGGAGATGGTGGTGACGCCGCTCTTCAGCAGCTCCGACATCGCCACCATCGTCGAAGGCCCGGCATCCTCGGCATCGAGGCCGAACACCGGCAGGTATTCGTAGAGCGAGCTCTGGCCGAGCTTGTCGCTGCCGTACTCTTCCGTCAGGCCCTTGTTGGCGGGCTCTGAGAAGGGATGGCTGTGCACGTTGACGAAGCCCGGGATCGCCATGAATCCCTTGCCGTCGATCGTCGTGTCGGCCGTGCCGGTATAGCCCGGCCCGACATGGACGACCTCGTTGCCTTTGAACACGAGGTCGCCGCCGTCGACATAGACGTGTCGGCGCTCGGATTCGTCCCAGGCCACGACATGGTCGAGGCCGGTGATGCGGGTGGTTTTCATTTCATTCTCCTCCGTGTCTCTTTGCCTCTCCAGCTTCGCTGGGGAGGTGGCCCGAAGGGCCGGAGGGGTCATGGGGCTTCAGCGATGGCCCATGACCCCTCCGTCCGCTTCGCGGACACCTCCCCAACTTCGTTGGGGAGGAAGGCTTCCTACTTGAACGCGATTCCCAGCCCCTTGTTGAGGCCGCAGCCATAGTTGCCGTGGGCGCGGATGGGCTTGAGCTTGGCGCCGGCGACGACGAACAGCGGCTCGTGGAACAGCGGGATCCATACCGCCGCGTCATGCACCTTCTTCTGCACGGCGCCGTAGGCCTCGGCGCGGACCTTGTCGTCGGTCGCCGTCGAGCCCTTGTCCAAAAGCTCGTCGGTCTCCTTGTCCTTCCAGTTCATGCGGTTGGGCGTCGGCGTGTTGGCCGAGCGGAAGTAGAGGTTCAGCGCATCGCCGGCGCTGACATAGGGGAAGCTCATGCCGAAGGCGTCGAACTCCTGGGTCGCGAGCTTGCCCCACGCCACAGTCGAATCGAAGAGCTGGATCTGCAGGTCGATGCCGACCTTGCGCAGGTCGCCCTGCACCGCCTCGGCGACCTCCTTGAAGGCGCCCGAGATGCCGTAGACGATCGGCGCCAGCTTCTTGCCGTCCTTGTAGCGGAAGCCGTCGGAACCCTTCTTCCAGCCGGCCTCGTCCAGAAGCTTCTCGGCCTCCTTGATGTTCTCGCCGTAGACGGCGCGATCGACCTTGTCGTTGAAGTCGAGCACGCCCGGCATCAGCAAGGTCGAGGCGGGCTCGGCGAGCCCAAAGGTGACGGCATCGGCGATCGCCTTCTGGTCGACCGCGAGGTTCATCGCCTTGCGCACGCGCACGTCGTTCATCAGCTCCTTGTCGACCTTGAAGCCGATGAAGTAGGTCCAGAAGAAGTTCTCGGCCTTGGTCACGGACAGCGACTTGTTGGCCTGCAGCTCCTTGATCGACCAGTACGGCACGTACTGGCTGGCGTCGGCCTGGCCCGCCTGCAGGGCGGTCACGCGCGTGTTCTCCTCCGGGACGACCTTCCAGACCACCTTGTCGACCTGGGCCTCGGTCACGTCATAGTAGGAGGGGCCCCACTTGTAGCCCTTGTGCTTGGTGAGCACCGTCGAATCGCGCGGCGTCCAGCTTTCGAAGCAGAACGGGCCGGTGCCGTCGATGCCCTTGATGCCGAAGTCGGCGCCGAGCTGCTTGGCCTGCTCGACGTTCAGGACGGTGTGGAAGTACTGCGTCATCTGGTAGAGCAGCTCGGAGAACGGCTTCTTGAGCTTGTACTCGACCGTGGTGTCGTCGGGCGCCGTGATCTTGTCGACGTCGCCCATGCGCCATTTCACCAGGCCCTTGGTCTCGGGGTCGAGCCAGCGCTCGTAGGTCGCGACCACGTCCTTGGCGGTCATCTTCTTGCCGCTGCAGAAGCTCACGTCGTCGCGCAGCTTGAAGGTGTAGGTGAGGCCGTCGGGCGACATCGTCCAGCTCTTGGCCAAGCCCGGCCGCAGCGTCTTCATGTCGTAGTCGAGGTTCACCAGCGTGTCGCCGATCATGTACATGACCTCGGCGCCGGAGCGGGCGGTCGACTTGTGCGGGTCGTAGCGGTCGGTGTCGATCTCGCGCACGATGGTCACGGTCTTCTGCGCCATCGCCGGCGCCGCCGCGCCGATGGCGGTCGCAGCGAGCGCCGCGAGAAGCAAACGATTGGTCATGCCTGAAAGCCTCCTTATTGCCTGAGCTTGGGATCGAGGGCATCGCGCAGCGCGTCGCCCAGGACGTTGAATGCAAGGACGACGAGGAAGATCGCCGCGCACGGGAAGGTCGAGACGTTGGGCGCGATCTGCAAGAACTTGCGGCCGTCGGCCGCCATGCTGCCGAGCTCCGCCGTCGGCGGCTGGGCGCCGAGACCGAGGAAGGAGAGGGCGGCGCCGAGCAGGATTGCCTGGCCGAGCTGCAGGGTCATGTAGATCAGGATGGTGGGCCAGCAGTTGCGCGCGAGGTAGCGCCAGATCAGGGCACCGTCGCCCAGGCCGACGGCGCGGCCGGCCTCCATGTATTCCTGCTGCATGATCGACTGTGCCGCGCCTCGGGCGATCCGGGCGATCGAGGGAACCGCCGCGACCGAGAGCGCGATCACCAGGGAGAAGAGGCCGGTGCCCAGCACGGCGGCGATGGCGAGGCCGAACAGGATCGAGGGGAAGGAGAGCAGCACGTCGACCAGGCGCATGAGGGGCGTATCGAGGCGCTTGAAATAGGCCGCACTCAGTCCGATCAGGGCGCCGAGGCCGCCGCCGACGGCGACGGCGATCACGCCCATGCCCAAGGTGGCGCGCAGGCCGAACAGGATGCGGCTCAGCATGTCGCGGCCCTGGTTGTCGGCGCCCAGGAGATAGCCCGGGCAGCGCTCGCCGAGCGGAGGGCAGAAGCGCAGCCGCATGTTGTTGGCGTAGGGATCGAAGGGCGCGATCAGCGGCGCGAAGATCGCGGCCGCTACGATGACGAACAGGAAGATCGCCGCCGCTGCCGCCGCCGGATCGCGCAGGATGCGCCGCCACACGGCATTCTTGCGCCGGATCGCGGCGATGGCGCGCTGATCGGCTTCGGATTGAAGGGAGAGGGTGGCGTCGGTCATTGCCGGGGGCGCTCATGCTCTTCCGGACCGCGCGCATCCCGCGCGCTCGGATTCATGAGCGCGCTGGAAGCGCGCGGTCCGGAAGACATCATGACCTTGCAATCCGCGGGTCGAGATAGGCGTACAGCACATCGACTCCGAGATTGATCACCATGAAGCCCACGGCGAGGATCAGGATCGCGCCTTGCGCCAGCGGGAGGTCGCTCGAGGTGATGGCGCCCACCGCCATGCGGCCGACGCCGGGCCAGGCGAACATGGTCTCGGTGACGATCGAGCCGCCCAGCAGGAAGCCGATCTGCAGGCCGACCAGCGTGACGACCGGGATCATGGCATTCCGCAATGCGTGACGGATGGTGACGCGCCAGTCGGAGGCGCCCTTGGCGCGCGCTGTGCGCACATAGTCGGCGCTCAGCGTTTCGAGCAGTGACGTGCGTGTCATGCGCGCCACCGGCCCGACGAACACTGCGCCCAAGGTCAGCGCCGGCAGGATGATGCTGAGGAAGCCCGCTGCCGTCCAAATGGGCCCGTTGCGCCCCTGGAAGGGCAGCAGGCCCGCGCCGCCGACATACTGGATCAGCAGCAGGCCGACCCAGAAGACCGGCACCGACACGCCCATCACCGACAGCGCCATGATGGCGCGATCGATCAGCGTGCCGCGACGGCGCGCCGCCAGCGTGCCGAGCGCGATGCCGAGCGGCACCGCCCAGACGAGGCAGGCCAGCATCAATTCGACGGTCGGCCAGAAGGTCAGCGCGATCTCGTCGACCACGGGACGGTTGGAGATCATCGAGCGGCCGAGATCGAGCTGCAGCACGCGGGCGAGATAGCGGCCGAACTGAATCCACAGGGGCTCGTCGAGACCGAGTTCCTGGCGGATGGCCGCGATCTCGGCCTTCGTCGCGGTCGGACCCGCGACCACGGTTGCCGGGTCCGTCGGCACGACCTGCAGCAGCAGGAAGCCGATCAGCAACACGCCGAGCAGGACCGGCAGTGAAATCATCAATCGATGGGCGATATGCCGCGCCATGTCTTTTGGACAGCCCCCCTTTGCGGGATAGAACACTGGCCGACGCTGCAGCGCTCGACAAGCGCCGTGCCGGTGGCATGATCGCAGCAAGAAGCGCGCCGAGGAGCGGAAGTCATGTCTGCGGGAAAACTGACCGAACAAGCGAAGGGCGTGTTCATCATCGCCGCGACGCCTTTCACCGACGAAGGCGCGCTCGATCTCGACAGCGTCGATTCGCTGACTGATTTTTATTTGGGCTGCGGTGTAACGGGATTCACCCTTTTGGGCATCATGGGCGAGGCGCCCAAGCTCACCGGCGAAGAATCGCTGTCGGTCGTCGAGCGCGTCGTGCGGCGCGCGCAGGGCCGGCAGATCATCGTCGGCGTCAGTCATGCCGGTCTCGAGAACGTGCGCCGGCTGAGCCACGAGGTGATGATCGCAGGCGCCTCGGGCGTGATGGTGGCGCCGCCGCCGGGACTCAAGGGCGACGAGGGCCTCTACAATTACTTCGCCCGGGTCTTCAAGGAGCTGGGACCCGACATCCCCGTCGTCTACCAGGATTATCCGCAGAGCACGGGAGTCTATCTCGCGCCGTCGGTGTTCGAGCGTCTGGTCGACGACTTCAAGCAGCTCGTCATGCTGAAGCATGAGGATTGGCCGGGCCTCGCCAAGCTCACGCGCGTCCGTGAAAGCGAGAAGAAGCCAGGCCGCCGGCGCGTCTCGATCCTGGTCGGCAATGGCGGCCTCTACCTGCCGCAGGAACTGCGCCGCGGCGCCGACGGCGCGATGACCGGCTTCGCCTGGCCCGAGATGCTGGTGCAGGTCTGCGACCTCGCCGCCAAGGGCAAGATGGAGGAGGCGGAAGACCTGTTCGACATCTACCTGCCGCTGGTACGCCACGAGCAGCAGCTCGGCATCGGCTTGGCCTTGCGGAAAGAAGTGCTGTTCCGCCGCGGCGCCATCAAGAGCCCGAAGCAGCGGGCGCCGGGATCGTCGCTGACCGCGACCGATCGCGCCGAGCTCGACAACCTGATCGCCCGCCTGGAACGCAGACTCGCCGCCGCCGGCCGCGGCGCCAAGGTCGCGGCGGAATAACACCCCTGTCACCCCGAGCGCAGCGAGGGGCCTTTGAGGCCACGGGAAAGGTCCCACGCTTCGCTCGGGATGACAGGGGAATGGAAGAAACACCAAGAGTACCGAAATGCCTGACTACGACCTGATCGTCCGCAACGCCAAGATCGTCACCGCCGAACGCCAGAGCGAGGGCGACATCGCCGTCAAGGACGGCAAGGTCGCCGCCTTGGGCGCCGACGTGAAGGGCACGGCCACGCGCGAGATCGATGCCGGCGGCAAGTTCGTCCTGCCGGGCGGCGTCGACAGCCACTGCCATATCGAGCAGCGCTCGGGCATGGGCGTGATGTGCGCCGACGACTTCTATACCGGCACGGTGTCGGCGGCGTTCGGCGGTACGACGACGGTGATCCCCTTCGCCGCCCAACATCGCGGCATGTCGCTGCGCCAGGTGGTGAAGGACTATCACGAGGCGGCGACGCCCAAGGCGGTGATCGACTACGCGTTCCACCTCATCATCACCGATCCCACCCAGCAGGTGCTGGGGCAGGAGCTGCCGGCGCTGATCAAGGACGGCTACACGTCGTTCAAGATCTACATGACCTACGACGCCATGAAGGTCACCGACTACCAGATCCTCGACATTCTCGCCTTGGCGCGGCGCGACGGCGCGCTGGTCATGGTGCATGCCGAGAACCACGACATGATCCAATGGCTGGCGCATCACTTGGTCGACCAGGGCCATGTCGCGCCCAAGTTCCACGCCATCGCCCACGCCCGCGTCGCCGAGGCCGCGGCGACCAATCGCGCGATCTCGCTGGCCCGCCTGGTCGATGCGCCGCTGCTGCTGGTGCACATGTCGGAGATCGAAGCCATCGAGACATTGAGGCAAGCGCAGAAGAAAGGGGCAAAAATCTTCGGCGAGACCTGCCCGCAATACATCGCGCTTACGGCCGACGACATGGACAAGCCCGGCGTCGAGGGCGCCATGTGGTGCTGCAGCCCGCCGCCGCGCGATTCGGAGGCCCAGGAGGCGGTGTGGGCGGCGCTGAAGGACGGCACCTTCCAGACCTTCTCGTCGGACCACGCACCCTACCAGTTCAACGAGAAGGGCAAGATCCCCAAGGGCGACAAGACGACCTTCAAGGAGATGGCCAACGGCGTGCCGGGTCTGGAGATCCGCCTGCCCATCCTGTTCTCCGAGGGCGTCCAGAAGGGCCGTATCACCCTGCAGCAGTTCGTGGCGCTGACCTCGGCCAATCACGCGAAGCTCTACGGTCTCTATCCCAGGAAGGGCACGATCGCCGTTGGTTCCGACGCCGACTTCGCGATCTGGGACGCCGACAAGGACGTGACGATCCGTTGGAAGGACCTGCACGACAATGTCGGCTATTCGCCCTACGAGGGCCGGCAGATCAAGGGCTGGCCGATCACCGTAGTGAGCCGCGGCCGCGTCGTGGTCGAGGACGGCAAGCTCAACGCGGCGCGCGGCTCGGGCCAGTTCCTGCCCTGCGCCTCGCCCGATTCGGCCAAGCCCCAGGGTCAGACGGCGCCGGAGCTGCAGTCGATGTCGCGCTTCGGCCTGAAACCGCTGTTCTGATGATCGGTGTCGACTATGTAAGGCGCATGGCGCTCTACAATCGTTGGCAGAACGAGAATCTTTATGGCGCCGCCGACGGGCTCACCGACGAGGAGCGCCATCGCGAGCGCGGCGCCTTCTTCGACTCGATCCACCGGACGATGTGCCATCTCCTGTGGGCCGACCAGACCTGGATGAGCCGCTTTCGCAGTACGCCGCCGCCGGTGCCGATGGCCGAGCTGGCAACGCAGCATCGCGACTGGATATCCCTGAAAGGCCGGCGGCGCGATTTCGATGCGGAGATCGTCGGTTGGGCCGAAGGCCTCGGCCCGGACTGGCTGGCCGGCACGCTTACCTATTTCTCGCCGAGCCTGGGGCACCAGACCTCACAGCCGCGCTGGCTGTTCGTGTCGCACTTCTTCAATCACCAGACGCACCATCGCGGCCAGATTCATTGCATGTTGACCCAGGCGGGCCGCAAGCCCGCGGATACGGACCTGCCGATGATGTCCGGCTGACGGCTTGAAGTCTGCTGGGCCGAAGATCCTAGGTATGCTAGACTTTAGCAAAGTTTAGCATGGTGATGACATGAACATTTCGCTCACGCCGAAGCTCGAAAGCTTCGTGAAGGCGAAGGTGAAAACCGGTGACTATAACAACGCCAGTGAAGTCGTTCGCGAGGCCCTTCGCGTGCTGCAGGAGAGGGAAGCAGGCCGAAAGGTTCAGCTCCGCGCTCTGAGGCGGCTCATTCGAGAAGGCGAGGAGAGTGGCCCACCGGCTTCATGGGACCCGGAGGCCGTCAAGGACAAGGCTCGGGCTCGAGTACGCAAGCGCGGATAGTTCGTGCTGCACATAGTCGTCTTGCCAAAGGCGCAGGCAGATATCGTCGATATTGCCGCCTACACGCTGGAGAATTGGGGTGAGCGACGGATGACGCGCTATGTCGACAGCCTGCACGCACGCTTCGTCGTTCTGGCAAGGCAACCGGAAATAGGCCGCCGACGCGATGATATAGGCCCAGGGTACCGAAGCATTGTGCATGGCTCCCATATCGTGTTTTACAGGCTGACACGCCGTGAGCTCGTTATTGTGCGTGTCTTGCATGGACGGATGAGTTCCGAGCGTCATATTCCATAGGTGAGAGCAGAAATGTCCCGTCGTCTAAAAGTCTCCGCCGCCCAGCTCGGCCCCATCCATCGCGCCGACAGCCGCAAGAGCGTGGTCGCGCGCCTGGTCGAGATGCTGAAGGAGGCCGATTCGCGCGGCTCGAAGTTCGTGGTGTTCCCCGAACTGGCGCTCACCACTTTCTTTCCGCGCTGGTGGATGGAGGACCAGGCCGAGGTCGACAAGTACTTCGAGGCGCAGATGCCGAGCCCCGAGACGCTGCCGCTGTTCGAGTTGGCGCGCTCCAAGGGCATCGGCTTCTACCTGGGCTATGCCGAGCTTACGGAAGAGGAGGGCAAGACCCGGCGCTTCAACACCTCGATCCTGGTCGGTCCGGACGGCCGCACCATCGGCAAGTACCGCAAGGTCCATCTGCCCGGCCACGCCGAGCACCGGCCGGAGTCTCCCTACCAGCATCTAGAGAAGAAGTACTTCGAGGTCGGCGATCTCGGCTTCAACGTCTGGAAGATGTTCAAGGACGAGGTCATCGTCGGGCAATGCATCTGCAACGACCGGCGCTGGCCCGAGACGTTCCGCGTCATGGGGCTCAAGGGCGCCGAGATGGTGGTGCTGGGCTACAACACGCCGACCGACAACGTCTATGCACCCAAGGAGCCGCCCTACCTGCGCGTGTTCCATCATAACCTCTCGATCCAGGCGGCGGCCTACCAGAACGGCATCTGGGTCGTGGCCACCGCGAAGGCGGGCAAGGAGGACGGATTCTGGCTGCACGGCGGTTCGGCCATCGTGGCGCCGACCGGCGAGATCGTCGCCAAGTCGACGACCGAGGAGGACGAGGTCGTCTCCTACGATTGCGACATGGAGCTCGGCGAATACATCCGCAACACGACCTTCAACTTCGCCAAGCACCGTCGCCCCGAGCACTACAAGCTGATCGTCGAGCGCACCGGCGTGAAGGTAGAACCCAGCAACTGATGCTGGGGGCGCGCGACTCCAGTCGCGCGTCTTTGGTGCACCGCATGATCGCGCCACTGGAGTGGCGCGCCCCCAGCAAAGAGGATAGCCGATGCAATACGCCGTCTCCGACGTGAACGATCACGACCGCTACAAGATCCTCACCGCCTTCGTGCTGCCGCGGCCGATCGCCTGGGTGACCACGATCGGCCCGACCGGCACGGTCAATGCCGCGCCGTTCAGCTTCTTCAACGTCTTCGCCGAGGATCCGCCGCTCGTGATGTTCGCCGTCAACAGGCGGCCGGACGGGCGCATCAAGGACACCTGGACCAACATCAAGCGCACCGGAGAGTTCGTCGTGAACATCACTGACGAGCCGCTGGCGCAGGCGATGCACGAGTCGAGCGGCGACTTCCCGCCCGACATCGGCGAGCCGGACTATCTCGGCCTGAAGCTCGCCCCGTCGGTCGACATCGAGCCGCCGAGGCTCGCCGACGCGCCTTGGTCGATGGAGTGCAAGACCTGGCAGGTCATCAACGTCAAGGACGACCGCCAGCTGATCATGGGTGAGGGGCTGCGCTTCCACATCCGCGACGAGCTGTGGGACCCCAAGGCCATGCGCGTGCACATGGACAAGTACCATCCGATCGGCCGCATGTTCGCCGACCGCTACTGCCGGACTGACGATCGTGTCATCTTCCCGGCGGCCGCAGGGCTGAAGAAGCAGGCCGCGGCGGATTGATAGCAGTCCGTCTGAGGGGCCGACAAAAGTGACAGCCCCGCCAGGATGGGAGGCTGCCCCGCGTTGACGGGCTGGGCAGGACGGCATCCGTGCTGCTACAGTCCGTGGCAGGGGGGCGCTTGTCGCGCGGGAGGGCTGCATGACATCGCTGTCTCCGTTCGTCTTCCTGGTCGATGTCGACAACACCCTGCTCGACAACGATGCGATCCAGCAGGACCTGAAAGAGCATATCGAGGAGACCTACGGCGCCGCCGCGCGCGAGCGGTATTGGAAGATCCTGGAGGATCTTTTCGTAGAGCTGGGTTACCGAGACTATATCGGCGCGCTGCAGCGCTATCGCGGCGAACATCCATATGACGTCGAGTTGCTGTCGATGTCTCATTTCCTCATGGACTATCCCTTTGCCGACCGGCTGTTTCCGCAGGCACTCGACGTGCTGAAGCGGCTGCGCAGCCTCGGCCCGACCGTGGTCCTGTCCGACGGCGATGTCGTGTTCCAGCCGCGCAAGGTCGAATATGCCGGGATTGCCGACGCGGTGGCGGGACACGTGCTGATCTACATCCACAAGGAGGAGGCGCTGGCGGACGTGGAACGACGCTATCCCGCCCGGCGTTACGTGCTCGTCGATGACAAGTTGCGTATCCTCGACGCCGTCAAGAAGATATGGGCCGACCGCGTGACGACCGTCTTTCCGCGCCAAGGCTCCTATGCCCACGATCCCAAGGTCGTCTCCGCCCTGCCGGCGCCCGACGTGACGATCGAGCGGATCGGCGACCTTCTCGAACTCGACCTGCCGTCGCTGCTGGCGACGGCGCCGTCCCTGCGTACAGCCTGAAGGGTGATGCCATGCAAGCAACCAAGACCCTACACGACCTCGGCCAGAGCCTGTGGCTCGACAACATAACGCGCGAGCTGCTGAACAGCGGCACGCTCAAGCGCTATATCGACGAGTTGTCGGTGACGGGCCTCACGTCGAACCCGACCATCTTCGATCACGCGATCGGCAAGAGCTCGACCTACGACGCCGACGTCGCCGCCAAGGCGCCCCGCGCCAAGTCGCACGAGGACCTGTTCTTCGAGCTGGCGCTGGCCGACCTCGGCCGCGCCGCCGATCTCTTCCAGGCCGTCCATGCCCGCACCGACGGGGTCGACGGCTGGGTGTCGCTCGAGGTCTCGCCGCTTCTCGCCCACGACACCAAGAGCACGCTGGCGGCGGCGCGCGACCTGCACAAGCGCGGCGGCAAGCCCAACCTCTTCATCAAGATCCCCGGCACGCCGGAGGGCATTCCCGCCATCGAGGAGGCGATCTTCGCCGGCGTTCCGGTCAACGTCACCTTGCTGTTCTCGCGCGAGCAGTACGTGGCGGCGGCCGAAGCCTATCTGCGCGGCATCGAGCGGCGCATCGCGGCCGGCCTGAACCCGGCTGTCGGCTCGGTCGCCTCGATCTTCGTCAGCCGCTGGGACGTCGCGGTCGCCGGCAAGGTTCCGGCCGAGCTCACCAATCGGCTGGGCGTCGCGATCGGCCAGCGCACCTACAAGGCCTATCGCGAGATGCTGGCGTCGTCTCGTTTCCAGCGCGCCGCCAATGCCGGCGCCCGCGCCCAGCGCCTGCTGTGGGCCAGCACCGGCACCAAGGACCCCAAGGCGTCGGATATCCTCTACGTCAAGGCGCTGGCCTCGCCGTTCACCGTCAACACCATGCCGGAAGGCACGCTGAAGGCCTTCGCCGATCATGGCGAGGTGGCAGGCGAGATGGCGCCGGACGGCGGCGACTGCGAGACGGTTCTCGCGAGCTTCGGCAAGGCCGGCATCGACGTCGGCGCGCTGGCCAAGCGCCTGCAGGACGAGGGGGCGGCGTCGTTCGTCAAGTCGTGGAACGACTTGATGGGCGCCATCGAGTCCAAGAGCACGGCGATGCGCAAGGCGAGCTGATCAGGAACGAATGAAGATGAGGATCGATCGATGACCGTAGCGCCGTTGCGCAAGCGCCCCGCCTGGGCGTCGCTCGAGCAGCATCACAAGAAGATGCAGGACGTGCACCTGCGCCAGCTCTTCGCCGACGACGCCGGGCGCGGCGAGAAGATGGTGGTCGAGGCGGCAGGAATCTATCTCGACTATTCCAAGAACCGCATCACCGGGGAGACGCTCGACCTGCTGCTTCAGCTCGCCGCGCAGTCGGGCCTGCGCGAGCATATCGACGCCATGTTCCGCGGCGACAAGATCAACGTCTCCGAAAAACGCTCGGTGCTGCACGTCGCGCTGCGCGCGCCCAAGGGCGCCACGATCCTGCATGACGGCAAGAACGTGGTGCCGGACGTCCATGCCGTGCTCGACAGGATGGCGGCCTTCGCCGACCGGATTCGCAGCGGCGACTGGAAGGGCCATACCGGCAAGCCCATCCGCAACGTGATCAATATCGGCATCGGCGGCTCCGACCTCGGCCCGGTCATGGCTTACGAGGCGCTACGGCACTACAGCCGGCGGGACATGACCTTCCGCTTCGTCTCCAACGTGGACGGCACGGATTTCGCCGAGGCGGTGCAGGGGCTAGAGGCGGCTGAAACGCTGTTCATCGTCTCGTCGAAGACTTTCACGACGCTCGAGACCATGACCAACGCGCACACCGCGCGGGACTGGCTGGTGGCCGGCCTCGGGGACCAGGCCGCCACCGCCAAGCATTTCGTGGCGGTCTCGACCAACGCGCAGGAGGTCGCGAAGTTCGGCATCGACACCGCCAACATGTTCGGCTTCTGGGACTGGGTCGGTGGCCGCTATTCGATGGACTCGGCCATCGGGCTCTCGACCATGATCGCCGTCGGGCCCGATAATTTCCGCGCCATGCTCGGCGGCTTCCACGAGATGGACGAGCATTTCCGTACCGCGCCGTTCGAGCGCAACCTGCCGGTGCTGATGGGCCTTCTGTCCATCTGGTACAACGATTTCTTCGGCGCCCAGACCGTCGCCGTGCTGCCCTACGAGCAGTACCTCAAGCGCTTCCCGGCCTATCTCCAGCAGCTCACCATGGAGAGCAACGGCAAGCACGTGACCTGGGACGGCGTCGCCCTGGATTACGATACCGGTCCGATCTACTGGGGCGAGCCGGGCACCAACGGCCAGCATTCCTTCTACCAGCTCATCCACCAGGGCACGCGGCTGATCCCGTGCGACTTCATCGCCTTTGCCCACACGCTCAACAAGGTCGGCCGCCATCACGACATGCTGCTGGCCAACGTCTTCGCCCAGACCGAGGCGCTGGCCTTCGGCAAGACCGTCGAGCAGGTGAAGGCCGAAGGCACGCCCGACTGGCTGGTGCCGCACCGGCTGTTCGCGGGCAACCGGCCGTCGAACACGATCCTGCTCGACAGGCTCTCGCCTGCTTCCCTCGGCAGGCTGGTCGCGCTCTACGAGCACAGCGTCTTCACCCAGGGCACGATCTGGCAGGTCGATTCCTTCGACCAGTGGGGCGTCGAGCTGGGCAAGGAGCTGGCCCAGCGCATCATCCCCGAGCTCGAGAGCACGCAGGAACCGAAGCTCGCGCACGACAGCTCCACCAACGCCCTGATCCGCCGTTATCGCAAGATGAAGGGATCCGGGTGATGCCGCGCGGGAAGCTGCCGCTTGCGCGCAGCGCCGCCCGCTACCGCAAGTTCGTCGATCTCTTCGAGGAGGACTGACGATGCAGTTGGGAATGATCGGCCTCGGCCGCATGGGCGCCAACATGGTGCGCCGCCTGCTGAAGGGCGGCCACGAGTGCGTGGTCTTCGACATGTCGCGCAAGGCGGTGGCCGAGCTGGTCAAGGAGAAGGCGGTCGGCACCGGCTCGCTGGCGGAGTTCACCAAGGCGCTCAGCAAGCCGCGCGCGGTCTGGCTGATGGTGCCGGCCGGCGTTGTCGACAAGACCATCGCCGATCTGCTGCCGCATCTGGAGCCGGGCGACATCCTGATCGACGGCGGCAACTCCTACTACATAGACGACATCCGCCGCGCCAAGGAGCTCGCGCCCAAGTCCATTCACTATGTCGATGTCGGCACCAGCGGCGGCGTCTGGGGCCTCGAGCGCGGCTACTGCATGATGGTCGGCGGCGAGACCGATGCGGTGAAGCGCCTCGAGCCGATCTTCGCCACCCTGGCGCCCGGCCGTGGCGACATCGCGCGCACGCCGGGCCGCGAGAAGGCGGGAGGCACGGCCGAGCAGGGCTGGCTGCATTGCGGGCCGAACGGCGCCGGTCACTTCGTGAAGATGGTGCACAACGGCATCGAGTACGGCGTCATGGCCGCCTATGCCGAGGGCATGGCGGTCCTCAAGGCCGCCAATATCGGCAAGCGCGCCGACAAGGTTGACGCCGAGACCACGCCGCTGCGCGATCCCGAGCACTACCGCTACGACCTCAACCTGCCCGATATTGCCGAGTTGTGGCGGCGCGGCAGCGTGATCGCCTCCTGGCTGCTCGACCTGCAGGCCGCGGCGCTGATCCAGGATCCGGAGCTGGCGAAGTTCGCCGGCCGTGTATCCGATTCCGGCGAAGGGCGATGGACGATCAAGGCGGCGATCGACGAGGGCGTGCCGGCGCATGTCCTGTCCTCTGCCCTCTATGAGCGGTTCAGCTCGCGCGGCGAGGCGGATTTCGCCGACAAGCTCCTGTCGGCCATGCGCTACGAGTTCGGCGGGCATATCGAGAAGCCTAAGGGATCGTGAAAAATCTTCCGGACCGCGCGCGTCCAGCGCGCTCCTGATCATGAGCGCGCGGGGAGCGCGCGGTCCGCACGAGAAGAGGGGGAACATGACCAGCGACGACCTCGACCAACTCGCGATCAACACCATACGCACCCTGTCGATCGACGCGGTCCAGCAGGCGAAGTCGGGCCATCCCGGCACGCCGATGGCGCTGGCGCCGCTGGTCTACGCGCTGTGGAACCGGGTCCTGAACTTCGATCCGAAGGATCCGATCTGGCCCGGTCGCGACCGCTTCGTGCTGTCCAACGGTCACGCCTCGATGCTGCTGTGGTCGGTGCTGTTCCTGACGCGCACCCAGGCGGTGAACGCCGAATACGAGAACCTGGGCAAGCCTTCGGTCACGCTCGACGACATCCGCCATTTCCGCCAGCTCGACAGCAAGGCGCCCGGTCATCCCGAATATCACTGGGTGTCGGGCGTGGAGACGACGACGGGGCCGCTCGGGCAGGGCATCGCCACCAGCGTCGGCATGGCGATCGCGCGCAAGTGGCTGGCCAGCCGCTACAACAAGCCGGGCTTCGACCTGTTCGACTACAACGTCTACGCCATCTGCGGCGACGGCTGCCTGATGGAGGGCGTGGGCTCGGAGGCGGCGTCGCTCGCCGGCCATCTCGAGCTCGACGACCTGTGCTGGATCTACGACAACAACCACATCACCATCGAAGGCAAGACCAGCATCACCTTCACCGAGGACGTGGCGGCGCGCTTCCTCGCCTATCGCTGGAACGTGCTGCGCGTCGGCGACGCCAACGACCTCGGGCGCATCGAGGATGCGCTGGAGGTGTTCCGCAAGACCAAGGGGCGGCCGACGCTGATCATCCTCGACAGCCACATCGGCTACGGCTCGCCGCACAAGATCGATACCGCGGCGGCGCACGGCGAGCCGTTGGGCGAGGACGAGGCGCGGCTCACCAAGCGCGCCTACGGCTGGCCGGAGGACGCGAAGTTCCTGGTGCCCGACGGCGTGATGGACGCCTTCGACAAGGGCATCGGCGCGCGCGGCGCCGAGGCGCGCCGCCGCTGGGAGGCGTTGCTCGCTGATTACGCCAAGCAGTTCCCCGACCTTGCCCGCGAGATCGACCAGATGCAGCGCCGCGAGCTGCCGCAGGGCTGGGACCGCAACCTGCCGACCTTCAAGGCAGATCCCAAGGGCATCGCCGGACGCGACGCCTCGGGCGAGGTGCTGAACGTGCTCGCCCAGAACGTCCCGTGGCTGCTGGGCGGCTCGGCCGATCTCGGCTCGTCGAACAAGACGACGCTGAAATTCGCCGGCGCCGGCGACTTCGAGCCGGGCACGCCCGGCGGCCGCAATTTCCACTTCGGCATCCGCGAGCACGCCATGGCGGCGATCGTGAACGGCCTGTCGCTCTCCAAGCTCAGGGCCTTCGGCGCGACCTTCTTCATCTTCAGCGACTACGCCCGGCCGGCGATCCGGCTGTCGGCGATCATGGAGCTGCCGACCATCTTCGTCTTCACGCATGACGCCATGGGCGACGGCGAGGACGGACCCACGCACCAGCCGGTCGAGCAGCTCGTATCCTTGCGCGCAGTGCCCGGCCTGGTGATGCTGCGGCCGGCCGACGCCAACGAGGTCACCGAGGCCTATCGCTACATCATGCAGCTGCGCCATCAGCCCGCGGCGCTCGCCCTCTCGCGTCAGCCCCTGCCGACCTTCGACCGCACGAAGTACGCTGCGGCGTCCGGCGTCGCGAAAGGCGCCTATGTCATGGCCGATTCGGCGGGCGGACCGCCCGAGATCATCCTGATCGCCTCGGGCAGCGAGGTCGCCCTGATCGTGCAGGCGCACGAGACCTTGTCGGCGCGCGGCATCCGCTCGCGCGTGGTGTCGATGCCGTCATGGGACATCTTCGAGCACCAGCCGCAATCGTATCGCGAGCAGGTCCTGCCGCCCGGCGTGAAGACGCGCCTGGCGGTCGAGCAGGCATCGGCGCTGGGTTGGGAACGCTATGTCGGCGACAATGGCCGCGTCATCGGCATGAAGGCCTTCGGCGCCTCGGCGCCGCTCAAGGAGCTGCAGCGCAAGTTCGGCTTCGAGCCGGAAAAGGTCGTCGAGGCTGCGCTGCAGATGCTCGGACGCCAGTAGAATCGAGGGCAAGCCATGTCGAACAAGGCGGATCCATCCAGGCCGGCGAAAGGGACGACGGTGCCGGTCGCGCCGGTCTGTACCATGGTGATCTTCGGCGCCGCGGGCGATCTCACCAAGCGCCTGGTCACGCCGGCGCTCTACAACCTGGTTACCGCCAAGCAATTGCCGGACGGATTCCGCATGGTCGGCGTCGACCACCGCGACATGACCGTGGAGGAGTGGCGCAAGGGCCTCGGCGACATGATGAACGAGGCCGTCGCCAGCCGCGGCGGCGAGTTCCAGGCCGACCATATCGATCAGGCCGCCTGGAAGTGGCTGACCGACCGCATGACCTATCTCGCGGGCGACTTCAACGATCCGCAGACCTACGTCCGCCTGCGCGCGCATCTCGCCGAGGTCGACAAGAAGGTCGGCCCGGGGCGCGCCGGCACAGGCGGAAACCATCTGTTCTATCTCGCCGTCGCCGACCGCTTCTTCAGCACCATCGTGGCGGCGCTCGGGACGGCCGAGATGGTGTCGGAACAGGATGGTCGTTGGCGGCGCGTCGTGATCGAGAAGCCGTTCGGCCACGATCTGCCGTCGGCCAAGGCGCTGAACGCCGCGATCCTGAAGACGCTGCAGGAGCATCAGATCTACCGGATGGACCATTTCCTGGGCAAGGAAACGGTCCAGAACATCATGGCCTTGCGCTTCGCCAACGGCCTGTTCGAGCCGCTGTGGAACCGCGAGCACATCGATCACATCCAGATCACCGCTGCCGAGACGGTGGGTGTCGAGCGCCGCGGCAAGTTCTACGAAGGGACCGGGGCGTTGCGCGACATGGTGCCCAACCACCTGTTCCAGTTGCTGTCGCTGACCGCCATGGAACCGCCGATCTCGTTCGACGCCGAGGCCGTTCGGGACAAGAAGGCGGAGGTCGTCCAGGCGATCCGTCCGCCCGCCGCCGGCAGGGCGCTGAGGGACGCCGTACGCGGCCAGTACGACGCCGGCACCGTGCTGGGCAAGGCAGTCCCGGCCTACCGCCGCGAGCCCGACGTTGCTCCAGAGTCGGTCACGGAGACCTACGTGGCGTGGCGGCTCAAGATCGACAACTGGCGCTGGGCCGGCGTGCCGTTCTACCTGCGCACCGGCAAGTACCTGAAGAGCAGGCGAACCGAGATCGCCATCCGCTTCCACCAGGCGCCCTACACGCTGTTTCGCGGCACGCAGGTGGAGCGGATGAATCCCAACTGGATGATCCTCCGCATCCAGCCGGACGAAGGCATCTCGCTGCAGTTCGCCGCCAAGCGGCCGGGGCCCACCGTGACCTTGGGCAATGTCAGCATGGATTTCGCCTACAAGACCTACTTCGACATGGCCCCCAGCACGGGCTACGAGACACTGCTCTATGACTGCATGATCGGAGATGCGACCTTGTTCCAACGCGCTGACAATATCGAAGCAGGCTGGCGCGCCGTGCAGCCCATCCTCGATGCATGGGCCGCCCATCCGGCCAAGGACTTCCCCAACTACGCCGCCGGCAGCGATGGTCCCGCGTCGGCGGACGAGCTGCTGGCGCGCAGCGGCCGGACCTGGCGTCCTCTCGGCTGAGCGACGGCCATGACGGAAAAGAGAAAGATCTCGCTGGTGCTGTCCGACGTCGACGGCACCCTGGTCGACGAGCAGAAGGTCCTGACCGAGCGCGCCCGGGCCGCCGTGCGCAAGCTGCGCGAGGCCGGCATCCGCTTCGCGCTCACCAGCGGCCGGCCGCCGCTCGGCATGGCCATGCTGCTCGATGCGCTCGCTCTCGATACGCCCATCGCCGGCTTCAACGGCGGGCTGTTCATCAAGCCCGACCGCAGCATCCTCGAGCAGAAGACGCTAACCGAGGCCGTCGCCGCCGAGGCGCTCGCGCTGATCCGCAAGGCCGGCCTCGACCCCTGGGTCTATCGCGGCAACGACTGGCTGGTCGGCAAGGCCGACGGGCCGCACGTCCAGCATGAAGCCTGGACCGTCAAGTTCGAGCCCAAGGTCGTGGCCGATGTCGGTGGCCGGCTCGACCAGGTCGCCAAGATCGTCGGCGTCAGTGACGACCTCGAGAAGGTCCGGCGCTGCGAGGCCGATGCCCGCGCGGCATTCGCCGGCCGCGCCACGGCAAACCGCTCGCAGCCCTACTATCTGGACGTGACGCACCAGGACGCGAACAAGGGCGCAGTCGTGGACTTCCTGTCGGGCCATCTCGGCGTGCCCGCGGCCGAGATCGCCACCATCGGCGACCAGCCGACCGACGTGCCGATGTTCAAGAAGTCCGGCTTCAGCATCGCCATGGGCAATGCCCCCGACGAGGTCAAGAAGCTGGCGCTGGCCACTACCGATTCCTACAACGACGAAGGCTTCGCCAAGGCCATGGAACGCTTGATCCTGGGCGAGTCATGAGCGGGGACGACAGGCGCATCGAGACGCTGGACGATCCTGCGGCGCTTGCCCGCCATGTCGCCGAGTGGATGACCGCGACGGCGCTCGCCGCACTACGGAGATCAGGGGGTGCCTTCCGCGTCTCGCTGTCGGGTGGTTCGACGCCGCGGGCGCTCTACGGCCTGCTGGCGTCCGACGCCTTCGTCCGTCGTTTCCCCTGGGAGCGCGTCTTCTGGTACTGGGGCGACGAGCGCTTCGTGCCGCACGATCATCCGGAGAGCAACTACCGGATGACCCGCGAGGCGATGCTGTCCAAGGCGCCGGTGCCGCCGACGAACGTCCATCCCGTGCCGGCGGACGGAACCCCCGACGACGCGGCCCTGCGCTACGAGCGGACCCTGCAGGCAGCCTATGGCGCGGCGACGCTCGATCCGTCGCGGCCGCTGTTCGACATCACCCTGCTGGGGCTCGGACCGGACGGCCACACGGCCTCGCTGCTGCCGGGCGAGCCGGTGCTCGAGGAGCGCAAGCGCTGGGTCGCCGCCGTATCGCACGGCCGGCCGGAAGTGCGCATCACCATGACCTATCCCGTGATCGACAGCAGCCGGCACGTCGCGTTCCTGGTGGCGGGCAAGGAGAAGGCGGCCATGCTCGAGACGATCCGTGCCGGCGGCAGCACCGTGCCGGCGGCGCGCGTCAAGCCGGTCGGCGAGCTGATCTGGTTCGTCGACCGCGCCGCGGCCGGGGAGGGGTGATGTCTTTCTTCGAAGGATCATATTCTTCCGGACCGCGAGCCTCCGGCTCGCTCATGGTCACGATCATGAGCGAGCCGGAGGCTCGCGGTCCGGAAGACCATGAGGTTGGTTGAACCCATGCCCGCCTCCATCCTCATCGCCCCGTCGGTCCTGTCGGCCGATTTCGCGCGCCTGGGTGAGGAGGTACGCGCCGTCGAGGCGGCCGGCGCCGACTGGATCCACGTCGACGTCATGGACGGCCGCTTCGTGCCCAACATCACCATCGGGCCGGTCGTGGTGAAGGCCATCCGTCGCTCGACGACCAGGCCCCTCAACGTCCATCTGATGATGGTCGAGCCCGAGCGCTATCTCTCGGCGTTCGCCGACGCCGGCGCCGACCATCTGCTGGTCCAGGCCGAACCGGGCTCGACCATCCATCTGCACCGCGTGCTGTCGCAGATCCGCACGCTCGGCAGGAAGGCCGGGGTGGTGCTCGATCCGGCGAGCCCGCCCGAGCTCATCGAGTATGTCCTGCATCTCTGCGACATCATCCTGGTGATGACGGTCAATCCGGGCTTCGGCGGCCAGAGCTTCCTGCCGGAGATGCTGCCCAAGATCAGGCGCCTCAGGGCGATGTGCACGCGGCGCGGCCTCGCGCCGGTGATCGAGGTCGACGGCGGCGAGAACGTCGAGACCGCTGGACTGGCCGCCGCGGCGGGCGCGACGGCGATCGTGGCGGGTTCGGCGATCTTCGGCGCCAAGGACTACAAGGCCGCCATCTCGGCCATCCGCGCCAGCGCCCTGGCGGGGCTGGGCAAGGGATGAGCGCGGGCACGCCCGTGGCCGGTGCCGACCGCGACGCCCTCAAGCGCGCCGCGGCGGAGGCGGCGGTGGCGCTGGTCCAGGACGACATGGTCGTCGGCCTCGGCACCGGCTCGACGGCGAGCTTCGCCGTCGAAGCCCTCGGCCGACGTCATCGCGAAGGCCTGCGCTTCGTCGGCATCGCGACGTCGGACCGGACGGCGGCGCAGGCGAAGGCGGCGGGCATTCCGCTGACGTCGTTCGCCGAGCATCGCATGATCGACCTCACGATCGACGGCGCGGACGAGGTGGAGCAGGGCACGCTCAACCTGATCAAGGGGCTGGGCGGCGCCTTGCTGCGCGAGAAGATCGTCGCCGCGGCGAGCCGGCGGCTTGTGATCGTCGTCGACGGCGCCAAGCTGGTCACGCGTCTGGGGGCACACACGCCGGTTCCCGTTGAGGTCGTGCCGTTCGGCCTGGAAGCCACTCAAGACGCGCTCGAGGTGCTGGGCGCGAGCGCGCGATTGCGCACGGCTCCGTCGGGCCAGCCGTTCGTCACCGACGGCGGCAACCGCATCCTCGACTGCGGCTTTTCCGCCATCGCCGATCCGGCCCGGCTGGAAGAGCGCATCCGTCGCGTCGTCGGCGTGATCGAATGCGGGCTGTTCGTCGGCCGCGCTCACATGGTGTTCGTCGCCGATGCCGCCGGTGTGCGTCGCCTCGACAGTCCGCATCTGCATCGCGGCAGCCCGCCGGTGCTGGTCGTCATGGGCGTGTCGGGCGTCGGCAAGACGACGATTGCACGGGAGCTTGCGGCCCGCCTCGGGTGGACGTTTGAGGAGGGGGACAGCCTCCATCCCGAAGTGAACGTCGCCAAGATGCATGCCGGCATTCCCCTGACCGATGCCGACCGGGCGCCGTGGCTGAAACGCGTCGCCGCCTGGATCGACGGCCGGCGCGCAGCCAGGCAGCCGGGCATTATCACGTGCTCCGCGCTCAAGCGGTCGTACCGCGACGTCGTCATCGGCGATCGCGCGGAAGTCCGGCTGGTCTATCTGCGCGGCGGCCACGACCTCATTGCCGAGCGGCTGTCGGGCCGCAGCGGCCATTTCATGCCTGCAGGCCTGCTGCAGAGCCAGATCGACGCGCTGGAGGAACCGGCTGCCGACGAAGATCCCCTGACCGTCGAAGTCGGCCCGCCGGCGGGCGAGGTCGCGGACGAGATCATTCGCCTGCTCGGTGGATCGAGCGATGCCGGCCATACCTGACCCCGAGAGGCAGCGGCTGGCCGAGGCGAACGCGCATCGCGAGCGGTGGCGCAACTGGGGCCCGTACCTCAGCGAGCGCCAGTGGGGCACGGTGCGCGAGGACTACAGCGCCGACGGCGACGCCTGGAACTACTTTCCGCACGAGCATGCGCGCAGCCGCGCCTATCGCTGGGGCGAGGACGGCATCGGCGGATTCTGCGACAGCAAGCAGCATGTGTGCCTGGCGGTGGCGCTGTGGAACGGCCGGGATCCGATCCTCAAGGAACGTCTGTTCGGCCTCACCAATCGCCAGGGCAACCACGGCGAGGACGTCAAGGAGCTCTATTACTATCTCGACGCGGTGCCGACCTACAGCTACGCCCGCATGCTCTACAAGTATCCGCAGGCCGCGTTCCCCTACGACGAGCTGGTCCAGGAGAATGCCCGGCGCGACCGGCGGCAGCCCGAGTTCGAGATCCTCGACACCGGACTGTTCGACGACGACCGCTATTTCGACGTCGATATCGAGTATGCCAAGGCCGGTGTCGACGACATCCTGCTGCGGATCACCGTCGACAATCGCGGACCCGAGCCGGCGGAGATCCATGTGCTGCCGCAGGTCTGGTTCCGCAACACCTGGAGCTGGGTCGCGGATGCCGCGAAACCGTCGCTCGAACGGGCGGACGACCACGTCCTGCTCGCGCACGAGCTGCTCGGCGTCTACGCCGTGCAGTTCGACGGAGCCGACGATATCAAGTTCTGCGAAAACGAGACCAATGGGCCGCGCTTGTTCGCGAGCGCGAGCGACGGCCGGCTGTGCAAGGACGGGCTGCACGACTACGTCGTGGGCGGCGACGCGCGGGCGGTCGATTCCCGCAAAGGCACCAAGGCTGCCGGCATCTGGCGCCGCACCGTCGCGGCAGGCGGCAGCACGGTCGTCCGGGTCAGGTTGAGCGCCGGGCCGGCCCGGCCCGCGCCTTTCGCCGACTTCGACACGGTCTTCGACCGGCGCAAGGCCGAGGCGGATGCCTTTTATGCCGAGCTTCAGGGCAACGTGACGGATGAAGACCTGCGCCGCATCCAGCGCCAGGCGTTCGCCGGGATCCTGTGGTCCAAGCAGTACTTCCAGTACGACGTGACGCAGTGGCTCGACGGCGACCCCGCCCAGCCGCCGCCTCCCGCATCGCGCGTCGGCGGACGCAATCACGACTGGCTGCACGTCAACATGGATGACGTGGTCTCGATGCCGGACAAGTGGGAGTTTCCCTGGTTCGCAGCCTGGGACTGGGCGTTTCACCTGACCACGCTCGCCTACCTCGATCTCGAGGACGCCAAGCGCCAGCTCATCCTGCTCTGCCAGTCCTGGTACATGCACCCGAACGGCCAGCTGCCGGCCTACGAATGGAACTTCAGCGACGTCAATCCGCCGGTCCAGGCCTGGGCGGCGCTGCGGCTCTACGAGATGGAGGAGCAGCAGACGGGAAAGGCCGATCGGAAATTCCTCGAGCGCGTCTTCACCAAGCTCCTGCTGAACTTCACCTGGTGGGTGAACCGCAAGGACCCGCGCGGCCTCAACGTCTTCGAGGGCGGCTTCCTCGGCATGGACAATATCGGCGTCTTCGACCGTTCGGCGGCGCTGCCGGTGAAGGGCGTGCTGGTCCAGTCGGACGGCACCTCGTGGATGGCGATGTACTGCCTGAACATGTTGCGCATCGCCATCGAGCTGGCCCAGGAAGACGATGCCTACCAGGACATCGCCACCAAGTTCTTCGAGCACTTCCTGACGATCGGCGGCGCCATGAACAACCTCGGCGGCAAGGGGCTGAGCCTGTGGGATGACGACGACAATTTCTTCTACGACTGGCTGGTCATGGACGACGGCAAGGCGACGCCTTTGCGCGTGCGATCCCTCGTCGGCCTGATTCCCGTGTTCGCCGTCGACGCGATCGAGGCCGAGTGCCTGCAGAAGATGCCGCGCTTCACCCGGTGGCGGGATTGGTATCTCCTCTATCGACCCAGGCTCGCCGCCCTGGTGTCGCGCGTGAACACGCCGGGCGCCGACGACACGCGGCTGCTCGCCATGGTGCGCGCCTTCCGCGGCACCAAGGTGCTGGAGCGCCTGCTCGACAGGAACGAGTTCCTGTCCGACTACGGCGTGCGCGCACTGTCGCGCTTCCATCTCGATCACCCCTATGTGTTCGAGAGCGGCAGCTTTCACAGCGAGGTTAAGTATGTCCCCGCCGAATCGGACAGCGACCTGTTCGGCGGGAACTCGAACTGGCGCGGCCCGATCTGGATGCCGTTCAACTACCTGCTGATCGAGAGCCTCAACAAGTTCCACAAGTTCTACGGCGACCAGTTCCAGGTCGAATGTCCGGTCGGCTCCGGACGAAAGGCATCGCTGAAGGAGATCGCCGACGACCTGCGCGGGCGGCTCATCGACATCTTCCGGCGCGACGGCAAGGGACGCCGCGCCGTCTTCGGCGGTTACGAGAAGATGCAGACCGATCCGCACTTCAAGGACTACATCCTCTTCCACGAATACTACGACGGCGACACCGGCCGCGGCCTCGGCGCGTCGCACCAGACGGGCTGGAGCGCGCTGATCGCCAACATGATCGCCGAGCTGCATGACTAGGGGGCAATCGACGTTCCTCCCCATCACCTTCGGCGATGGGGAGGTGCCCGCGCAGCGGGCGGAGGGGTCATGAGCATCAGTCGTGGTGTTCATGACCCCTCCGTCCGCGAAGACGCGGACACCTCCCCGCGCTGCGCGCAGGGAGGCGGTGGCTATCCGCGCTATCCCTCGCTGTTGGAGATCAACACGCGGGTCTGGCTTCGCCGGCTGTCGCGCGAGGCCGGCAGGCCGCTGACGCTGGCGGACATCGACGACGCCGTGCTCGACGACATCGCGCGCCGCGGCTTCGACTGGGTGTGGCTGCTCGGTGCGTGGCGGACGGGCGCGGCCAGCCGGGCCGTGTCGCGCAGCAACCCCGCCTGGCGTGCCGGGTTCGAGGCGGTGCTGCCCGATCTCGGCGACGAGGACATCTGCGGATCGGGCTTTGCGATCGGCGCCTACGAAGTCGACGCCGGGCTGGGTGGAGCAGGGGCCCTGGCCTCGTTGCGCAGCCGGCTCGCCGCGCGCGGCCTGCGGCTGATGCTCGATTTCGTGCCCAACCACACGGCGCTCGATCATGCCTGGCTCGCGAGCCACAGCGATTTCTACGTCGAGGGCGACGAGCAGGCGTTGACGGCGGCGCCGCAGGACTACTGCCGGCGCGAGACCGACCGCGGCGTGCGCATCCTCGCCCACGGCCGCGATCCGAACTATCCCGGCTGGCCCGACACGCTGCAGCTCGACTACGCCAACCCCGGCCTGCAGGCCGCGCAGACCGCGGAACTGCTCGCGATCGCCGGGCAGTGCGACGGCGTGCGCTGCGACATGGCGATGCTCGTCCTGCCGGAGATCTTCCGGCGGACCTGGGGATTGGCGGCAGCGCCGTTCTGGCCGGCGGCCATTGCCGCCGTGCGCCGGGTGCACCCTGGGTTCACCTTCCTGGCCGAGGCCTACTGGGACCTCGAATGGGAGCTGCAGCAGCAAGGCTTCGACTACTGCTATGACAAGCGCCTGTACGATCGCCTGCGCGGCGGCGATGCCGGCTGCCTGCGCGCCCATCTGGTCGCGAGCCTCGACTATCAGGACCGGCTGGCGAGGTTCCTCGAGAACCACGACGAGCCCCGTGCGGCAGCGACTTTCCCCTGGCCGCGGCATCAAGCGGCCGCCGTGGTGTCCTATTTCTCGCCGGGGCTGCGCTTCTTCCACCAGGGCCAGTTCGAGGGTGCGCGCATCCATCTGCCAGTGCATCTCTGCCGCGGCCCCGTCGAGCCCCGCGATGCGGCCGTCGCGGCCTTCTATGATAGGCTGCTCGGCGCGATCCGGTGCGACGCCTTTCGCAGCGGTGACTGGTCGCTGATTGAGCCGCAGCCGGTGTGGCAGGGCAATCCGACCTGGCAGGACTTCGTTGCCTGTGGCTGGAGCACGGCGGATGAGCCGAGCCACGTCGTCGTCGTCAACTATTCGGATCATCAGGCGCAATGCCGCCTGCGCCTGCCGTTTGCCGGATTGACGAGCGGCCGATGGCGGCTCGTCGATGTGTTGGGAAACGAGGTCTACGAGCGCGACGGTCGTGAGCTCGGCGATCCCGGCCTGTACATCGATCTCGCCGCCTGGCGCTACAACGTCTTCCGCCTGGAAGCGATCGGCTGAGGGAATCGCGTCGTTTTTCCGGCAGTCGAGGGGCCAAAGAAGGCGGCCGCCGCCGATTGATCACTGCCGCTTGCACGAGAGGAAGGTGTAAGCTCAGGCGAAGCAATGACCGCGCGTTCCCTGGACGGTTGGCCACGTTGGTTGGCCGCGCTGCTGATGGGCCTGCTGCTGATCCTGGCCCTGCTGATCGCCTCGTGGTTCCTGCGCGCCTGCGCTCCGGTCGAGCCGTCGACCAGCCTCACCATGCACGAGACGCCGGCGCCGCCGCCACCGGAGGCGCCGCCGGATCCCACGCCGATCCTGAAGGCCTCGCTCGACGATGCCGAGGCCGACGGCAAGAAGCTGGCGGCCGAGCTCGCGGCGCTCGAAGGCGACATCAGGAAGAAGGTGGCGCTGTGTAAGCCGGTCGAGCCGCCCAAGCCTGTTGAGCCGCCAAAGCCGCCGCCTATTGCTAAGGCGCCACCCCCGCCGCCGTTGCCGGCCGACCGCTGGGCGAGCAGGGACCTCGGCATGCTGCAGGGCTGCTGGCGCCTCGGCCACGACACGCAGGGCAGCATCGGCATCGGCGGCCGCTCCGAACGCTGCGCCGTGAAGGCGGGTCGCATCTGCTTCGGCGCCAACGGTGGCGGCGAGCGGCAGTCGACGGCGGTGTGCCCGGCCACCGGCACCATCACCTGCGCCGCGCCCATCACCGCCCGCTTCGGCAACGACAACACGCTCGGCACGACGCAGCCCGCGGTGCGGTGCAATCCGGGGCAGGCGAACTGGACCGGGCCACCCAACAGCCTGACCTGCCGGCGCGTCAGCGACACGCTGGCGCTCTGTCGCGACCGGCTGAACTTCGAGTACGAGTTCCGGCGGGAATAGCCCGCGTATGGCGCGACAATCTCGATGAGAACGGCGCGACGCTGCCATCCGCTTAGGGCTTGGGCGCGACGTCCGGTTCTTGGGGCGCCGCTTCGCGATTCTGGCAAACGCTGCGGCCGGGGACAAGCCACGATCATGGCTGGCAGCCAGGATCGCGGGAGCGTTCCCTTTTGCCCGCCGTCGGTGTTTGGTCGCGACTGGCGGGAGGACGGGCGATGCGGGGATCCCTCGGGGAGAAGATCAACCAGGGCGGCACGGCGGACATCCACGTCTGGGCGCCGGGTCAGGTCGTAAAACTGTTCAAGGAAGGTTTCCCGTTGCGGCTCGGCCGGCAAGAGGCGCGGATGACCCGGGCAGTCTTCGCCGCCGGCGTGCCTGCGCCGGAGGTGTTCGGCGAGGTGACGCTCGACGGACGCTTCGGCATCGTGCTCGGCCGCCTCGACGGACCGACACTGCTGCAGGTCACGCGCAGCGGCGCCGTGACGTTCGCCCAGGCGGGGGCGATCCTTGCGTCCCTCGGTCTGTCCGTTCACAGCATGCCGCCGCCGCCGGAGGCCTTCCATCTGCGCGGCTGGATGGACACCGCCTTCAGGCTCACGGGCGACATCGTGCCCCAGCACATCGCCTCCGGGATCCTCGCGCTGATCGACCGCCTGCAGCAGCCGGGGGACGGGCTGTGCCATGGCGACATCCACCCTGGGAACGTGATCATGACGGCGGACGGTCCGCGGCTGATCGACTGGACATTTTCGATCCGCGCGCCGGCGGCCCTCGATCATGGGTTCACTCATATCAGCCTCACCGAGTTTGCCCTCGACGTCACCGACAATCCGCAGCGGCCGCTTGCCGTCAATGGGGCCGCGCAATCCGAATACGCGCGGCTGTCCGGCAAGCCGGTAGCGGCGCTGAGGCAGGCGATGGAGACCTGGCTGCCGATTGCGACCGTCCGCTACTTCCTGCTTATGGGCGGGCCGACAAGCGAGCGATGGCGGCGCATGATGCAGCGCGCCGAAGCGGCCCTGCGCCCGCAGGACTGAATCCGTCATCGCGCGTGGCCGTCGATGCGATGACCTTCCTGCCAGGAGATCTGAGGATGGAGACACGTACGATTGCCTACGATTGTGATGGGACCAGGCTTGCAGGCTATTTTGCCGACAGTGCACCGCACGCGGAGAAGCCGGCAGTTCTGGTCGCGCACGAGGCGTTCGGGATGAATGAACACATACGCGGGCGAACAAGACGCCTGGCCGAGCTTGGCTACGCGGCGTTCGCCCTCGATATGTACGGCGTCGAGGGGTTTTCGCTATCCGAAGCGGTGAGGCGCCATATCGAGTTGATGTCTGCGCCGGGACTGATGCACGCCCGAGCAAGCGCTGCGCTCAGGCTCCTGGCGACTCTGCCTGGAGTCGATCGCACGCGGATGGCCGCGATCGGCTTTTGCCAAGGAGGAATCACCGCTCTCGAGCTCGCGCGCGGCGGGGCGCCGATTCGGTGCGCTGTCGGCTTTCATCCCGGCTTGAAGCGTCCCGCAGGAAGCCTGGACCAACAGATCCACGCGAAGGTCCTGATGATGATCGGCGACCAGGATCCCGATGTGCCAGCGGAGGACAGGGCAGCTTTTGCGGCAGAAATGGCGAGAAAGAAGGTGGACTGGCAGCTTCACCTCTTCGGTGCCGTCGGGCATGCCTACACCAATCCCGACATCGATCGGCTGAACCTGCCCGGCTACGGCTACGATCCCGCTGCAGACAAGCGGTCGTGGATGATGATGCTCGCGCTCTTCGAGGAGGTGTTCGCGGCGCCCGCCGCCACCGACAAGGCCTGCCCGGCCTTGCCGCGCCACGGCGGGGATGCATCGGGCGGCCGACCGGCGTAGCCTCGCGACGGACCGGAGTCGGAGCGGGCGAAATGGACGTTCGTAGCTGGCTTGAAAGACTGGGCCTCGGCCAATACGCGGATGCCTTCGTCTCCAATCACATCGACGACCGGCTGCTGCGCGGGCTTTCGTCCGACGACCTGCGCGAGCTCGGTGTCGCCTCGCTCGGCCATCGCAAGCGGCTGCTGGAGGCCATCGCGAGCCTGAAGGACGCGGGACCACCCGGTGCGCAGGAGGCGGAGCGTCGGCGCGTAGCGGTGCTGTTCGCCGATCTCTGCCGCTTTACGGAGCTTTCGGGCGAGCTCGGCGCCGAGGAAATGCGCCGTATCGTCGACCGTTTCCTCACGCGGGCGGACGCGTTGATCGTCGAGCACGGCGGCTCGGTCGACAAGCACATCGGCGATGCCACGATGGCGGTGTTCGGCGCTCCTGTGGCGCATGAGGACGATCCGCTGCGCGCCGTTGCCGCGGCCGATGCAATTCAGCGGGCGATGCCGGCCCTTTCGGCCGATCTCGGCCGGCCCGTGGGGCTGCCGCTCCTCGCTCATATCGGTATTGCCCTGGGGGAGGTCGTGGCCGGTGAGGTCGGCGGCGCGGTGCGCCGCGACTACACGGTGCTGGGCGAGACGGTGAACCTCGCCGCCCGCATCGTCGCCGAGGCGAAGCCGGGCGAGACCGTGTTGGACGACTCGGCGTGGCGTGCCGTTTCGGACCGGGTGCGCGGCACGCTTCTCGGCGAGCGTTCGCTCAAGGGCATCGCGGCGCCGCAGCGCCTGTGGCGCCTCGAAGGCTTGCGTGACGTGGCGACGACGGGGCGGCTTCCGTTCGTCGGCCGCGAGATCGAACTGGCGCAGGTATCGGCCGTGCTGGCAGCGCCGCGGCGCGGAGCATTGCTGCATCTGCGCGGTGAGGCGGGCATCGGCAAGAGCCGCGTTCTGGCCGAAGGCCTGATGGAAGCCGTCGGTCGCGGCTTCGTCACGTTCCTGGTGCGCGTGCTCGACTTCGGCGCCGGACGCCGGCAGACGCCATTGCGCGTCATGGCCGAGGCGCTCGTGGCGGCGAGGCCCGACTGGATCGACGATCGCACGATCGACGGCGGTCTGCGCGCGGCGCTGCATGACGTGCTGGCGCGCGCCATGCCCGAGGGGCTCGCGACGCCATATGCCGCGATGCAGGATGCGAAGCGTGCGGCGCTGCGCGCCGAAGCGGTCGCCGAACTTGCCGCGGTCGTTGCCGAGACCACGCCGCTCGCCATCGGCGTCGAGGACCTCCATTGGGCCGGCGACACGCTGCGGGCCTTCGTGCGCGCGGCGGCGCGGTTGACGCTGGCGCGGCCGCTGGTCCTGCTGACGACAGCGCGGCCGGAGGGCGATCCCGTCGACTCCGCCTTTCGTCGCGACCTGGGCGGCGCATCGGTCGTCGTGGTGGAGCTTGGACCCTTGCGTCGCGACGCCATGCAGCGGCTGGCGCAGGCCGCGGCGAGCGCCGTCGACGAGGCCGTGGTCGACCGCTTCGTGGCGCGGTCGGGCGGCAATCCGCTCTTCCTCGAGCAGCTTGCCCTCAGTGCCGCGGAATCGGAGTCGGCTCCGCTCCCCGGGTCGATCCGCGGCCTCGTGCAGGCGCGGTTGGACAGGCTGACACGGTCCGACCGTACGGCCTTGCAGGCGGCTTCGGTGCTCGGTCAGCGCTTTTCGGTGGCCGCCCTTCAGGCGATGGCAGGGGAGGGCACCTACGATCCACGGCCCCTGATCGATGGCGGCTTGCTGGTGCGCGACGGCGACATGCTGATGTTCGCCCATGCGCTCATCCAGGAGGCGACTTATGCGTCGTTGCTGCGGGAGACGGCGCAGCGATATCACCGGCGCGCCGCCGACTGGCTGGGCGAAAGCGAGCCTGAGCTGCGGGCGCAGCATCTCGATCGCGCCGGCGATCCGGCTGCACCGTCGGCCTATCGGATGGCTGCCGAAAGCCTGCGTACCGCGAGCCGGCTTGCCGCGGCAGTGGAGAATGCCGAGCGCGGGCTGGCGGTGGCGCGCGAGGACGCCGACGCCGTTGCGCTCGCATTGCTGGCTGGTCGCCTGCGCCTGGAGCTCGGCGCGGCGCGCCAGGCCCGGGCCCACTTCGACGCCGCGCTCGGCAGGGCATTCGACGAATTAGGCCGCTGCGAGGCGGAGCTGGGCATCGCCGAATCGCTGCGCATCGTCGACGACCTGGCCGGGGCCGGCGCCACTTTGGATCGCGCGCAGGCCAAGGCCGAGGCGGTGGACCTGCCGGCGCTGGCGTCACGATGCCACTATCTGCGCGGCAATCTCCTGTTTCCCATGGGCCGCGTCGAGGACTGCATGCGCGAGCATCGCGCGGCCCTGACCCTGGCCGAGCGGGCGCAGTCGCCGGAACTGGTGGCCCGGGCCTTGGGCGGCCTGGCCGACGGCCTGTACGCGCAGGGCCACATGCGCTCTGCCCTGCAAGCCCTGGAACGCTGTATCGCCGCGGCGCGCAGTGCCGGCGCCGCCACGGTCGAGATCGCCAACCGGCCGATGGCCGCGATCGCCGAGTGCTTCATGATGCGCCTCGACGCGGTACGCGAGATGGCCGAGACGGCGCGCCAGCTGGCGCGGCAGGCCCGCAATCGTCGCGCCGAGCTGATTGCGCTGCATGCCCTCATGCTCGCCGCCATGGAATCGAGCCGGCCCGAAGACGGTCTGCAGCATGTCGGCACTGCCAGGGAGATCGTCGCGGAGCTCGGCGCTTGGCGGTTCGAGGGCGAGAACGTCATTTTCGGCGCCGACCTGCACGCGCAGGCCGGCCGCCGGTCCGTCGCCGCCGAAATGGCGCGTGAAGCGGTGGCGCTCACCCGCGAGCACGCCCTGTCGTACATGGGGCCGGCGACCTTCGGCATGGCCGCAAAACTTATCGACGATGCGGACGAGCGCGACGCGCTGCTTCGGGAGGGGGAGGCGCTGCTGGCCGGCCCGACGCTCGGGCACAACCATTTCTTCTTTCGTCGCCATGCCATCGAAGCCGAGCTTGCAGCTGGCCGACCCGAGGAGGCGCGCCGGCACGCTCTGGCGCTCGGCAGGTACGCCGAGCGCGAACCGACTCCCTTGACCGATCTGATCGTGCGTCGCGGCGTCCTGCTGGCCGATTCGGCTGAAGGCCAGCTTACTCCGGAAGGCCGTGCCGAACTCACTGAGCGCGGGCGCGCAGCCCAACGGCTCGGCTTCGCGAGCCTTGCCGAGGCAATGCTGGCCGAATAGGGCGGCCTGCGGCGCGGCCTGATTCGGGCTTGCTGAGGCAGTGGTATCCATGAATAGTTGTACAGTGTCCGTGTGCGGTGCTCTCTGGTAGCGGATCGTCAATGTCGCAAACTCGTCTGGACCGGAGGCTCTCCGCCGTACTGGCGGCTGACGTGGCGGGCTACAGCCGCCTGATCGGTCTCGACGAGGAAGGCACGGTCAGCGCGCTCAAGGCCCATCGCACCGCGCTGTTCGAGCCCAGGATTGCCCATCACCGCGGGCGCTTGGTCAAGACCACGGGCGACGGGCTGCTGGTCGAGTTCCCCAGTGTCGTCGATGCCGTGCGCTGCGCTGTCGACGTGCAGCGCGAGATGGCGCGGCGCAATGGGGAGATCGCGCCGGACCGCCGCATCGAGTTCCGCATCGGCATCCATGTCGGCGACATCGTGGCCGAGCAGGACGACATCTTCGGCGATGGCGTCAACATCGCGGCGCGCCTGGAGGCGCTGGCCGAGCCGGGCGGTATCAGCGTCTCCGCGCGCGTGCAGGAGGACGCCGAGGGCCGCTTGGACGTCGCCTTCGTCGACGATGGCCAGCATCAGCTGAAGAACATCGCCCGTCCGGTGCGCGTATACCGCGTGCAGCTGGCGCCCGTGGCGCCGGGCGCCGCGCCCCGACCCGCTGCAGCGGTCGCTGGCGCTGTCGTCGCGGCGCCGCCAATGCCCGCGAGCGAGCTTCCGTCGATCGCCGTCATGCCGTTCCAGAACCTCACGTCCGAGGCCGACCAGGATTATTTCGCCGACGGCGTCGTCGACGACGTCATCAACGGCCTGTCGCGCTATCGCACCCTGCTGTTCGTCATCGCGCGCAACTCGACCTTCACCTACAAGGGGCGGGCCGTCGACGTGAAGCAGGTCGGCCGCGAGCTCAACGTGCGTTACGTGCTCGAGGGCAGCGTACGGCGGGCGGGCAATCGTCTGCGCATCGGCGGCCAGCTGATCGACGCGACGACGGCGGTGCAGATCTGGTCCGACCGCTTCGAAGGCGAGATCGAGGACATCTTCGCCCTGCAGGATCGGGTGGCCGAGAGCGTCGTCGGCGCGCTGGTCCCGCAGGTCCGCGAGGCGGAGATGAATCGGGCGCGCCGCACCCCGACCGAATCCGTCGATTCGCATCTCGCCTACATGCAGGCGCTCGGCTTCTTCCATACCTGGAGCCGCGACGGCCTCGAGAAGGCGCTGCAGCTCTGCTACCGGGCCATCGAGCTCGATCCCAATTACGCCACGCCCTACGGCCTCGCCTTGAACTGCTTCTGCCTGCGACGGACCGCGGGCTGGGCGGCGGATCGCGCGCACGACAATGCCGAGGCGCGCCGGCTTTGCGATCGCGTCCTGGAGATCGGCCGCGACAACTTCCTGGCCGTGGCATCCAGCGGCTTCGCGATGGCGAGCTTGTTCGGCGAGTGCGAGCAGGGGGCCGCCCTGATCGACGAATCGCTCAAACTCAACCCCAATGCATCGGCGACCCTGGTGCAGAGCGGCTTTGTCCGGACCTGGCTGGGCGAGCCGGAGCTCGCGATCCACCAGCTGCAGCGCGCCATGCGCAACAGCCCCGTCGACGTGCTGATGTTCTCCATGCACACCGGCATGGCGCTGGCGCACTTCGTGGCCAGGCGCGACGACGAGGCCTATGCCTGGGCGGAGAAGGCGCTGCAGCGCAACCCTCTCGCCTCACCGGCCGTCCGCATCGCCGTGGCCAGCGCCGCGCTGCTCGGCCGCCTCCCGGATGCGACCAAGTACCTGTCGCTGCTGCGCCAGCTCGACCCCGGCCTGCTCCTTTCCAATCTCGCCGACCGCGTCAACCTGAGCCGGCCCCAGGACCGCGAGCGGCTGGTGGAAGGTCTGCGCAAGGCAGGCCTGCCGGAGTAGGCGGCGAAGGGAACTTCCGGCTTTTTCGTGTTGGTGGCAGAGGCCCGCAGCCGCGTCGTCGTGAGATGCACTCAGCTCCCAGCCTTGCCGGCCGGCGTGGAAGCTACCGACGGTTCGCCTTGCGACGCGATGGAGCGCCACTGGGTAACGAGCACGCCGGCGACGCAGATGGCCGCGCCGGCGACGAGGGCAGGGGTCAGTTGCTCGCGCAGAAGGATAACCGCCGCAGCGACAGCAAAGGCCGTCTGCAGCAGGGCGAACGGCGCCACACGCGACACGGGGCACCTGGCGATCAACCAGAACCACAGGCTGAAGCCAGCTATCCCACCGAGGAAGACCGTGTAGGCGAAGGCCAACCAGGATTCAAAACTGGCCGCCCCAAGGGAAGCAATTTGTCCCTGTTCAAATACGGCTGACGCACCGAGGACTTGTGGCACGGTAAAAAGCGACATCCAGGCCACGAGCTTCATGGGCTCGAATGGACCGTAACGTTTGGTAAGCACGGTCCCTGTTGCAAGCGCAAGCCCTGACCCGACGACAAAAAGCGTTGGCACGACCGGCACCGAGACATCGGGGTCGACGACCGTCAGGATCACTCCGCAGAAGGCAATGACGACGCCCATGATCACCCGCATTGATGGCCGCTCACCAAGCAGCGGCCACGCGAGGAGCAATGTGAACGGCGTCCAAAGCTGATTTGCAACGCCAGTGACACTGGCTAGTCCATGTGCGAGGCCAACGAAAACCAGACCAAAATTCAAGCCGCCGATGAAGACCGAGATGAGCAAAAAGGGGCCGAGTTCGCGCTTTGTCGGAAATCCAACGAATGGAATGAGAACTATCGAAACAGCGGCAAAGCGCAGACCAACAAAGAACAGCGGCGGGAACGCCGCCAGTCCCGTTTTGATGACAACATATTGAACGCCCCACAGAAGGGGCACCAATACCGCGCAAGCGATCTGAATCGGCGACATGAAATTCCTTTAAAGACTGATCAGTCCATAAATAGCTGTGCCTTTGCCAACAACGCGCATGAACAATGGCTTGATCATGCGATAATCTATTTCACCAAACGGTCGAGCAGCGTGTCGGCGGCGGCTTGCGACGCAGCACGATTTGGACGTGTCTTGCCGACGACACGCAATCCTTCCAGCAGGCAGAGCAGCATGCGGGCGGCGTTCGCGGGCTCAACACCGGCGGCCAGTTCCCCCGCTGTCTGCGCACGCATCAAAGTCGTGGTGAGCCGCTTCTCCATCAGCTTGAAAAACCGCCGGATACGTCGCTCGACCTCGGGGTCGTGGGCGACCAGCTCCATCGCAGTCGCCACGACCAGGCATCCGCGCTTGCCGTTGATGCCGCTCGTGCGCTCGATGTAACCCGCTACGCAGGCCCGCAGACCCGACAGCGCACCTTCGCGCGGATCGAGTTCGGTATCGAGACGCGCCAGCGCCTCATCGATGTACCGGTCGAGAGCGCGTAAAAACAGCCCGTGCTTGTCGCCAAACGCGGCGTAGAGGCTGCCGCGCGAGAGCCTCGTCGCCTGAAGCAGGTCTGGAAGCGAAGTGCCGTGATAACCGCACGTCCAGAAGACGTTCATGGCGCGCTCGACAGCGACATCCGTATCGAATTCTCGAGGGCGGCCACGCGGCGCCGGAAGCGGTGACTGCGGTGTCATTACGCATATATAGACCGATCAGTCGTGATATCAAGGACAGAGCAGGGTCGAAGGTTCGGTTGCGAAATTCGGCCAGTTTGGTGATCCCGGCTCCATTTTGCCGTCGTAGTGGGATCGACAGAGCTCACCCTGATCGTCTGACCTGATCTGCGGTGAGCAACAGGACGCGGGGTCGTCCGCGCTCGTCGCAGACGGCGTGGAGCTGGCGCATCGCGCCATGGCCCCGCGCCATCCGCCGCTGTCAGTTCATTCGACTGGCTCGATCTCGCTCGGACGCCAACTCTTGTCGAAAAACGACGGTAGCGGGCTGTAGAGGCGCAGGATCGTGAACCAGCCTTTCTTGGGATCGGTCTGGATCCAGTTGCCGCGAGCGACGTCCTTCGGCTGGGTGGGGCCGAAGTAGACGGTGGTCGTGCCATCGGCAGCCGCCTGCGCAGCAGGTGACGGGTAGCTCTGGCTTCCGGCACGCGGGTACCTCTGCGGCGTTTGCAGCATCGAGCGCGTCTGGTTGTCGTAGAGCGTGAAAGACCAGAACGCCGCCGCCGGGACGTCCTTGGGCAGGGTGACCTTGTAGGTCTTCGCGCCGTCAAATGGCTTTCCATCAGAAGCGAGGAAACCCATCAGATACTGCGAGCCGACACCAGGGATGCGCATGATCATGCCCGGAGAATCGAGCGTGTAGCCGTAGTATGCGGATTCCGCTGAAGTCGGCCGGGCATTCCGATTGATGTCGGCCACCTGATTCCGATCGAAGCCGGCCATCGATTCCGATTGATGTCGGCCGGGGTGGCGGGCGCCTCTGGTCGTTTGTCGTTTGGCATCAGACAGG
>JACPOB010000135.1 GCA_016185145.1 Rhodospirillales bacterium
GAGTACACCGACCTGGTGAAGTCGGGCATCATCGACCCGGTCAAGGTCGTGCGCACCGCCCTGCAGGACGCCGCTTCGGTGGCCGGCCTGCTGGTGACGACCGAAGCCATGGTCGCCGAGAAGCCCGAGAAGAAGGCCCCGCCGATGCCGCCGGGCGGCATGGGCGACATGGAGTTCTAGGTCCAGTCGACTTCTTTTGTGCGCACGCTGTCATCCCGAGCGCAGCGAGGGACCTTTGAGGCAGCAGGAAAGGTCCCTCGCGTCGCTCGGGATGACAGTTATGCTGGGGCCGATGTCACCCCCGCCCATCTCCGTCAAAGGCGTGCTGATCCACCGCGACCGCGTGCTGCTGCTGCTGAACGAACGCGGCGAGTGGGATCTGCCGGGCGGGCGACCCGATCCCGGGGAGGATCATCGCACGGCGCTCGCCCGCGAGGTGCGGGAGGAGGCGGGTCTCACCGTCGAGGTCGGCGCGGCGCTGGACGAATATCTGTTCGAGGTCCTGCCGGCACGCTTCGTCCGCATCCTGCCGTTCATCTGCCGCCTGACCGGCGGCGGCGACGTCGTGCTGAGCCATGAGCATCTGGAGACGCGCTGGCTGCCGCTCGCCGAGCTCGGCGAGCGCATCCACGGCCATCCTTTGCCGAGCGGCTATCTCGGTGCGATCCGCCAAGCGATCGACCAGCCGCGATCGTCGAGCGCACGCTCGGTCTGAACCTTCAGGAAGCGGTCGTGCGCCGCGGCTGCGCCAAGCCACAACTCGTTCCAGGCGTCGAAGGCCTTGAGCGGCTCGTCGAGCTCGAGGCCGCGCAGCGCGCGCCAGCCGGACTGGCGAACCGCAACCAGCGTGCGAAGTCGCGCGCGCTTTGCAGGCCGCCGCGCTCGACATCGGTTGGCAGGTCCTCGACGGCGCCGGCAAGAAGGTCGACCTCGAGCGCCGCATCGGCCTCCGCGCGCTCGACAAGCTGCGTTCGGCCAATGACGACCAGGAGATCGGCATCGAGATCGTGCGCCGCGCGCTGTAGTCGCCGGTCAGCCAGATCGCCGAGAATGCCGGCTTCGACGGCGCGGTGGTCGCGGGCAAGATGCTCGACCAGAAGGACACCAACTTCGGCTTCGACGCACAGAAGGACGAGTACACCGACCTGGTGAAGGCGGGCATCATCGACCCGGTGAAGGCCGTGCGCACGGCCCTGCCGGACGCCGCTTCGGTGGCGGGCCTCCTGGTGCGACCGAAGCCATGGTCGCCGAGAAGCCCGAGAAGAAGGCCCCGGCCGGCATGCTGCCGGGCGGCGGCATCGGGGGTGACATGGACTTCTAAGTCCAGTCCACTCCGCTGCTTCGCTCGGGGATGACAGCCACGTCGTCAAAGTCGATTGAGAAGCGACGATTGCTCTGGCTTCTTCCTGTCGAGGTGCACCAACGGCCAGCTCGCAAGTCCCGATCGGAGATCTTGCTCCAAACTTCATTTTCGTTATCGATTGGCTCGTCGAGCCTTTCCACACGAACGCCGTGAACGCCGCGCGGGTACAAACAAGGTCAGCGCTTCCGAACGCTGGTACCAGCTATTATGCTGACCAAGGTGATAGAAGGCCTACAGACATCCGCGAACGACTTCTGATGGCGACCGCCGCGCTGGTCCGCGAGCAGGGCTTTCCAAGCTCGCTGAGCCGCGCCTTAAGGCACCGGTCACGTGGCTGCGGTCCCTCTCGCGACGACCTGCGACTCTGCTGGCTGTGCCTGTGCGAGTGGCCGACTTCGCCGTGAGCGACACCAACGACAGTTTTTCTACCCTCATCGCGAGCGCCCGCGGCGTGCGAAGCGATCCGAGACCTGTGCGGCAGGTTTTCGGACCGCTTCGTTTCTCACGGGGCTCGCGATGACCATGATGGAATAGATAGTATGCCGCCAATTCTTTCCGCTTTTGAGACATTGAGCATGTTCCCCTTTGGCAAGATCGCCTGCCGTTCACCAAGGAGTGAGGCTGAGAGGACGCGGTTCGCCGTGGCGAGTCCTGTCCTGTTGGGCGTCCTGGTCCTGGCCAACACCGCCGTGCCCGCCTTCGCCGATGGCGGTAACGGGGGGCGCGCTGGCTTCAGTGCCGGTGGCGCCGGGGGAACCGACGGCCAAGCCGGCGGCGTCGGGACCGACGGTAGCGGCAACCTTGGCGGTGGAGGTGGCGGCGGCGGCGGGATTGGTGCTGCGGGAGGTGCGGGCGGCGCCACCGGCGCTGGTGCTGGCGGTACTGCGGGGAGTGCCGGCATTGCCCCCGGCGCGAACGGTGGCGATGGCGGCAACGGCGTCAGCCCCGCCGTCGGCAGCAACCTTGCGGGAACGGGCGGTGGTGGCGGCGGCGGCGGGGCCGACGGCTTCAGCGGCGTCGCTCCTCCAGCCGTCGCGACGGGCGGCAACGGCGGAAATGCCGGAAATGGTGGCCGCGGCGATCCCAACGTGGGCGGATTTTCCGGTGGCGGCGGCGGCGGCGGGGCAGGCGGCAACGGCGCGGTCATCACCGGCGGCAGCGCGCTCACGAACTCGGCGACAATCATCGGCGGGAATGGCGGGAATGGTGGGATCGGTGGAGTCAGCGCCGGCTTGTCGAATGCATCCGGCGGCAGCGCTGGCTCCGGCGGCGCCGGCGTTATATTGACCGGCGCCGCGAGCTTCACCAATGCCGGCAGCATTGCGGGTGGAACAGGCGGAAACGGCGGCGCTGGCGCCGCCGCCGGTGGTGGCGCAGGCGGCAGCGGAGGTGCTGGCATTGTGTTGAATGCCGGCCTGACCGCGCTGACGAATTCAGGAAGCATCTCAGGCAGGTCTGGAGGAACCGGCGGGGCCGGAATAGGGTCCAGCCCCGCCGGCGCCAGTGGTGCCGGAGGCATCGGCGTCGATGCGTCAGCCGTCAGTGGAGCCATGACTCTCGTCAATACCGGCAGCATCACCGGTGGCGCCGGCGGCGGCGGAACAACCGGCGGAGTGGGTGTCGTTGGTGCGGGATTGACGATCAACAACAGCGGCTCGATAGCAGGGGGGGCGGGCGCCAATGCGCTCAGCTTCACGGGCGGCGCAAATGTGCTGAATCTGTCCGGGTCATGGAGCCTCACGGGCGGCATCGCCGTGAGCAGCGGAGCCAGCCTGGCCTTCACGCAATCGAGCGCCGTGACCTTGGCCAACGTCATCAGCGGCGGCGGCGCGATTTCCCAGCAAGGCGCGGGCCCGCTGATCCTGTCCGGCCTGAACACCTACACGGGCGGCACGACGATCAATAGCGGCGCGGTCTCGGTATCGGCGAACGGCGGCCTGGGCGCGGACAATGGGGGGCTGACATTCGGCGGTGGCACGTTGCAGACGACGGAGACGTTCGCGATGGCGCGGACGACGACGCTGAATGCCGGCGGCGGCACCTTCGAGACGGTGGCGGGGACGACACTCACGCACAGCGGCGCCATTGGCGGCAGCGGCGGCCTCACCAAGACC
>JACPOB010000136.1 GCA_016185145.1 Rhodospirillales bacterium
ACGCCGACCACCGCCGACGCCGCTCAGGGCCAGAGAGAACCGCTACTGTCGTCATGGATGCCCGCTAACTCGCCAATTAACGGGCTCGTATCTCTCACGCGCGGACCTCAGCAAAAAGGCGGCCTACACCGGACGCGTACTCAGTAGCGGGGGCAAGCTAAAAACGGAAGACCTTACATGGCGGCATACTGACGTCGGATGTGGCACAGCTACGCTCGCGTCATCACCACAATCGACGACGGAAGACACCTCTGGCTGGCTGGGCGCCTAACCCTGCTCATTGCCGCTTGAGACGAGCCGTAGCGTAGCGCCGGATACTCTTGACGGCGCACCTCTCCTTCACTATCTTCACCTATATCACGTGAGGATAGTGAATTGAGGCATCGACTTATCGACATGACAGGCGGCCAAACCGTCCTCTCAGGCGCCAACTCGGGACGCAAGCTGCTGAGTGATCTGATCGCAGCGACGCGCTCGTCGGAGACGCCGATCCCTGCCTTTCTCGACTTCGATCGAGTCGAGGTCGCCACCGCTTCATTCCTGCGCGAAGCCGTGATCGGTTTCCGCGACTATGCCCGACAGGCTCTGCGGAACGTTTATCCGGTGGTGGCAAACCTTCTCCCTGCCGTGACCGAGGAGCTGGACTTCTTCGTTCGCGCTCGCGGTGATGCGCTTTGGAGTTGCGAGCTCGACGGCAACGACGGCGTCGTCTCCGCCCGGCTGATCGGCGAACTTGATCCCGCCCAGCGCTCGACTTTTGAGGCCGTGATCGAACTCGGTGCCATCACCGCGCCCGAGCTCGCTGTCCGCTTTCCTAGCCAAGGCATCGGGGCGACGGCCTGGAACAACCGCCTGTCGGCGCTGGCGACCAAGGGCCTGCTCGTCGAGCGAAAGCAGGGCAAGTCCAAATCGTTTAGTCCGCTTCTGGAGATCGCCTGATGGGCCTCGACTACATCCGCGCGCAGACCGGCAAGCCTTGGCGCAAGCGTTGGGACGGCGGCCTCGATCGCCTGAAGGCACCGACGCTGCTCGACCTCACCATGTCCGAGGCCGCCCGCACCGTCACCGCCGAATTAAGGCCCGGTTCCCGAACCAAAGCCGGCGACACTCTGATTGTCCAGAGCACGCCCGACGGCCTTACGGTTAGCGAAGGCCTGCGCGCAATCGGTCGTGTGCCCAACCCCTCATCCGAACTGACCGCCGCCATTCGTGACGGCGGTGGCTATGCTGAAGGAGTGCTCCAGCCTGTGGGACTGTTCGGCGACACTGCAGAGATCAGCGTGAAATGAACCGCCGGCCATCTCATGAGCCCTCGCGCCACTTCCCGCAGCCGCGGCGGCTATGGGACGACGCTACGCGCCATGCGCCATCGCTGGGCTGCGCCACTTGCCTCGAGCGTGACCGCTGCGGAGGCGTCCACACGGACGCCGGCATCCTCGACTGCGCGGATCTCTGTTCGTGCCAAGACAAGTCCAGTTGTGACATGGTCTGCCGGTTTAATCCGCGCCGCTTCGTCGCCCGAATGCGCGAGGTCGGAGGTCTCGGTTTCGAGACGGCACCGCGCACCGTTGCGAACGGCGTGTCCGAATTGCCGGCGATCATACCCTTCGTCGATCACCGCTATGAACCGCCCCGGGTTTGTCGGAGGCTCCAACTCCTGAGAGGCTGGAGCGATGACGAGCAAGACGACGAACAAGTTTTCGCCTGAGGTTCGCGAGCGGGCGGTGCGGATGGTGCTGGAGCACGAGGCGCAGTACCCGTCGCGCTGGGCGACGATCCTGTCGATCGCGGCCAAGATCGGCTGCACGGGCCAGACGCTGAACGAGTGGGTGAAACAGGCGGAGCGCGACACGGGCCGCCCGCCTGGCCCTACGACGGAGATGGCGGCCCGGCTCAAGGCCCTGGAGCGTGAGAACCGCGAGCTGCGGCAGGCGAACGAGATCCTGCGCAAGGCGTCAGCGTATTTTGCCCAGGCGGAGCTCGACCGCCGGTTCAAGCCATGATCGCGTTTATCGATGATCATCGCGGGTCATACGGGGTCGAGCCGATCTGCAAGGTCCTGCCGATCGCCCCGTCCACCTATCACTCGCAGGCGGCCCGTCGTCGCGATCCAGCGAAGCTGCCGGCTCGTGCCAGGCGCGATGCCGCGCTGATGCCCGAAATCGAGCGCGTGTTCGCGGAGAACTTCGGCGTCTATGGCGTGCGCAAGGTCTGGCGGCAGCTGAAGCGCGAGGGCCATGACCTGGCGCGGTGCACCGTCGCGCGCCTGATGCGCAGCATGGGCCTGCAGGGCGTGATCCGCGGCAAGCCGGTCAGGACCACGATCAGCGACAAGGCGGCACCGTGCCCGCTGGACCACGTCAACCGGCAGTTCAAGGCACCGCGCCCGAACGCGCTGTGGGTCTCCGACTTCACCTATGTCGCGACCTGGTCAGGGTTCGTCTACGTCGCCTTCATCATCGATGCCTATGCCCGACGGATCGTCGGCTGGCGCGTGTCGCGAACGGCGCAGACGGGCTTCGTGCTGGACGCGCTGGAACAGGCCCTGCACGAGCGGCGCCCGCTGCAACGCGGCGGCCTCGTGCACCATAGCGACAGGGGCAGCCAGTACGTCTCGATCCACTACACCGAGCGCTTGGCCGAGGCCGGCATCGAGCCCTCCGTCGGCAGCGTCGGCGACAGCTACGACAACGCCTTGGCCGAAAGCATCAACGGTCTCTACAAGGCCGAGGTCATTCACCGCCGCGGCCCGTGGCGCTCGCTCGAGGCCGTGGAATTCGCCACCCTCGAATGGGTGGACTGGTTCAACCATCGGCGGCTGCTGGAGCCCATCGGCAACATCCCACCGGCCGAGGCCGAAGCACTCTACTACGCGGCCCAGGACAATTTGGCCCTGGCGGCGTGACTCAAACCAAACAGCCTCCGGCGAACCCGGGGCGGTTCATTCTTCGCCAGCCGCCGGACGTAGAATTCGAGCTGGAACTGAAGCGCGAGAAAGAATGGACGATGATGAAGTTGAACGGCGCAGGCTTCTGCGCTCCGGCATCCATCATCCGCTGAAACTCAGGCCGCCGGTCGTCTGTCGCCGATGCGCCCGGCTCGACAAACTCGGCGACGATGGCGATCCCCTTCGCTTGGCAATAGGCCTGAAGTTGGCGGCGCTGATCCGGAATCGAAAGATCATGTTCGGCCTGCCGGCCGGTCGAAACACGCAAATAGAGCGCGGCACGCCCCGGCGATGCCAAGGCGGGGGTCGCTTTGGCATTCATGCGGAACCTCCGTTCACAATATTAGTTTTTCGAGCCCAACAGCTCGTCGAGAATCTGACCGAAGTGGACCTCGAAAAGGTCCAGCTCAGCCTCAGCGACCGGCACGTGATCGGGCCAATCATCAGAGACTTTGCGGCTCGCTTGCTGCTCGACCCCTTTCCGAGCGCGTGACCGCAGCTCGGGCACCGCCAACCGGACCGGGCGGACGTAGTCGTAAAGGTCGGCGTCGCCCTGCGACGCTGAGAATTGAAACACGTTGGCAGACATGCCGTCATTGTTGCATCTAACCACACAACATTGAACGGTTTCAGTTGGTTACACGAGAAACATGCAGTGAGATATCGGCCACTCCCGGTCGCGATAGGCTCCGCTGGCGAACCCTGGCGCGTCGTGGCGAAGCGCAAATACCTACAATCGGCGGCTGGGTGATGCGGTCGCGTGCGGTGTTCGACGGCATCAGCCATCATCGCTTAGTTCCCGGAACGAGCCCTTGCTCCAGGCCATTTTGCCGTCCGGCCTGTGACTGGATATATTACTGGTAGATTACTGGTAATATCGCGTAGATCAATCATGAGCAACACGTCTCAGAGGCGCGCCGTCAAGAACTACCGGAACCGCTTGGTTGAACGCGGCGCTGCGCGGCACCGTTCGGTCGTGGGCCGAAAAGCAAGAAGCCGAACGGTCTGCCTGGGCGGCCCCAGGCGTGACGAGCGTCGACAATAAGATCATTGTATCGCCGTATATTTTTGCCGAACCTTCGACCATGCTCTCGGCGCTGACGGCATGTTGTTGTGGGCGTCGAGTTTATGCAAAAGCAACGCGTCCTCAAGAGCAATATAAAATGGCTATCTGGAATCGGCGCGACTGAGCCGCGCTCTCGGGAAATCATTACGGCAGAGAGATTATGCCGAGATTTCTATAATTCACTCCTTCGCTGCCCGCTTGATCAAGAGGCTGGCGAACAGCATACTGATTCCTATTGCTAGAAGAATCGGCACACCTACATCTTTTGGAACCACACCTGATGCCATTGCTGCCGATAGCAGCATGAGGCTAAACTCGCCGCCATGGGCGAGTATGACACACGTTCGCAATGAGGTCGGAAGCGACTCGCCGAATAGTCGGGCGACGACCATAACAATCAGCGTCTTGCCCAGGAGAAGAATGACAAGCCAGATCAGCACGACAGGCCATGCAGATGGAATTATCCAAAGTGGCAATTGCGTTCCGATGCCGATAAAGAAAATCCCGACGAACAAATCGCGGAAGGGCCGGATCTCCTTCTCGACAGCATGACGCGCGTCGCCCTCGCCGATGATCATGCCGGCCGCGAATGCGGCGAGTGCCGGAGAAAGGCCGGCAGTGGCCGCGACAATCGCAGACCCTAGTGCAATGGTGAGCGCGAGGAGCTGGGCAAGTTCCGGATCGCCACGCGTCGCGACCCAACGGGCAAGTGCCTGCAGGGGGGCACGGGCAATGAACAGAGCTGTAACCAATGCTGTAGCACTGGCGATGACCGTTATCACGCCATACCCCTCGGCGGCACCACTCATTGCATCGTGCAGAAGCAGGAATGCGACAGCTGCCAAGTCCTGAAACAGAAGCACTGCGATGGCCAGGCGACCCTGGGCCGACCCCAGAGCGTTCACGCTTGCCAGCACCTTGAGGCACATGGCCGTGGATGACATGGCAACGGCACCACCGATTAGGATTGCGGAAAGAGGCGCGAGATCGAAGGTCAGGCTCGCTACCAAAGACACCGTCATCGTCGTGATTACGACCTGGAAGGCGCCAAGGCCAAAGACATGCTTCCTGAGCGTCGCGAGCTTCTCGAACGAGAATTCCAAGCCAAGAGCGAATAGCAGGAGTACTACTCCGATCTCGCCAATGCTGCTCAGGGCAGCGCTCTCTGCAATCAGGCCGAGGCCGGCGGGGCCAGTGACTATACCAGCAAGAATGTAACCGACGATGCTGGGCACGCCGATCCGTGAACATATCGTCACGAGCACGAACGCGGCAAAGACCAACAAGGCCGCACTTTCGACAAATCCGGTCATGCCATGCATCTTCTTCTTCTCCTGATGGCATGGCGCAGGAATGGCCAATACCCCTAATCTTTAGCCGTGCGAGCGCGCCCATTGCGCGATCTGAACAGCAGACATTGCACCGCTCGTCCTCGCGATTTCCTTGCCGCTCCTGATAAGGATCATGGTGGGAATGCTGCGGATCCCGTAGCGGCTCGCGATCTTCTGTTCGCGTTCCGTGTCGAGCTTACCAAGACGGAAATTTGGTTCGAGTGACTGCGCCGCCGCCTCAAATTGGGGCGCCATCATCTTGCATGGCCCGCACCACTCCGCCCAGAAATCGACGAGCAATGGCAGTTCGGCATTCGCATGACGGTCAAAATTCGCCGCTGTAAGCGTGACGGGCCTGCCTCGAAAGAGCGGTGCGCCGCAGCGTCCGCAATTGGGATTGTCGGTCAGGCGCTCTTCCGGCACCCTGTTGGTGGAATTGCACTGCGAGCAAGCGACCGTTGGCATCCTTTATCCTTTCGTTGACGAGCCGGGCTTGGCGGCCTGCTGATGCAAGCGTTCAGCGCGTGGACATGGCGCGGCGCGCCTCGCGCTGCCGCGGCTCAGGCAGGTATTCCACGCCTCCGCCCTGGCGCCGAACCGGCTGCGGATAGAGCGTCATCAGCTCCAGTATTTCCTTGGGCATGTCCGTTCCAACGGGCAGGCCCATCTCGCGGGCTTCATCGGCAGAGATGGGATAGTCGTGGGTCCAGGTGCCCGTCGCCAGCTTCGCCGCCAGTGCCTCCGCGCGTTCTTCGTCCATCTTGTCCGACAGAAGGCCTTTCGCGAATGCCTCGATCTGCGCAATGGCCTTGCGACCGACATCAGCCATGATGAGGGTCTGGTCGTCGATCTCGGCGATGGGTTTCTCCTCGACGACCTTGATGAGCGAGGCAGCAGGCAACTGGCCTAGCTAGTTGTGGATCGACGGGTCCCAGAACGGAATGTTCGCACATCACGATCTCGTCGGCGGCAAGCGCGATCAAGGTGCCGCCGGACATCGCGTAATGAGGCACGAACACGGTAACCTTGCCCTTGTGTCCCTGAATGGCGCGGGCAATCTGGGTTGCCGCCAGCACAAGGCCGCCGGGTGTGTGCAGCACGATGTCGAGCGGCACCTCGTCGTCGGTCAACTGGATTGCGCGCAGGACTTCCTCCGAGTCGTTGACGTCGATGTAGCGCATCAGGGGAAAGCCCAGCAGAGTCATGGTCTCCTGCCGATGGATCAGCAGGATGACGCGACTGTCGCGCTTTTTCTCGATCTGGGCGATCTTGCGTGTGCGCATCGCCTCGAGATATCTGCGCTGCAGAACAGGCTGAAGCGCCGAAACGATGAAGAACAGCCAGAATAGCTGCATTATGTCCATGGACCTTGTCCTCCTTCCCTTCGACCATCCGGCAGAAAGCCATAGATGCCCTCGTCGCGATAATAGTGGCGATAGGCGTCGGCGCGCCTTCGCAGAAGTGGCGTCACGAGCCAACCGGCGAGAAACCCGCCGATATGCGCCCACCAGGCGATCCCGCCCGTGGCCTGATCGCTGCCGAGCGACAGAAAGCCGGGAATGACCTGCATGAAAAACCAGATCATCGCGAAAATGACCGCGCGCACTTCGAAGAAGAGGGGAATGAACAGAATCGGCACGATCACCACCAGCCGAGCCGCCGGAAACATGCGTGCGTAGCAACCGATCACGCCCGCGATCGCCCCCGATGCGCCAAGCGCGGGAACGACTGAGTCGGGGTTCGCCAGCGCGTGAGCCAGTCCGGCTGCCACACCGCAGAACAGATAAAATAGCGTGAATCGACCCGGTCCGAGCCGATCTTCGACGGCGGGGCCGAAGATCCAGAGCGTCCACATGTTCAAGATGAGGTGCAGCCAGCCCCCGTGCAGGAAGATGTTGGTCAGGAAAGGGGACCAGTCCGACGGGGCGACGAGGCTCAGTTGCCCGAAGAAGCGCGAGGGCACCAGCGCGAACTCGAACAGGAACCGATCCAGCACGTGCGGCGGCAGGCTGGTCTGATAGAGGAACGCGAGGACGCTCATGCCGATGACCGCCCATACGATGACGGGCGGGTAGCGGCGCGCGACGCTGTCAAGATAGGGAAACACGCGGCAGATCCTCGCTCGCGCTAGACATTCCGTTCATTGTTCTTTCCCGGCTATCGTCACGCCCGTCCAGGCCGGGGGATCGGAGGCGGGGAAGGATTCAAGCGAGGCTTCAAGCACCGGATCGAGTTCAGCCTGTTCTTGCGACGACAGGTCCACCGTGCCTTCCTGCTCGACTGCGCGTCCGAGTCCGTGATCCGACCGTCCCTGATTCACGCGGGACTGTACACGGAAGGCTCCCGACGCATCGGCCCCCTTGTAGAGTCGATGCCGTTCCTCTCCCCGCCAGCGGTTAGGCGCATGCCGTTGAATCACGTCGTCACGTACGGTGTAGCGCCAGTCCTGCCGCTCCGCGAATGCCACGGCGCTTTCGCGGTCGGGGAATTTCAGCCGGATCGGACGATAGGGATCGTCGCTCGACGTCCATCCCATCAGCGGCTCGATTTGGGGCGGGCGCGACGGCTCGAATTCGAGGATCCAGTAGTTCGGGCGCGGGGCAGAGGTCGTCGCAGAGCGGGTCGGACGGTAGATGATCGCCGTCGGCACGTCCCACGACCTCATATCGGTCCCGGGAACTTTCGGCGGGAAGGGTGGACGGTTATGACCGCGCATTTGTTCTCCTTTTTCGTCGCAACCCCCGCCTCAAAATTGAGATCGTCTAGTTGCTCCATTCATCTCGAGTTTTGGCGAATGGCGCTCGCCGCATTCGTCGAAGCCAATGCCGTGTTCTGGAGGACATCAGATCGCATCGCCATCGTTAGATCGGCGACGGATTGCATCACCTTCTCGCCGTCGGCCCCGGAAAGCTCGCCATCCGCAAAGCCGGACAACAGTGCGTCGAGAACAGCCTCGAAGCGGGTCACGACCTCTTCACTGGCCACGACCGCAAGCTGATGATTGAGAATCCTCAATTCATCGATCAGCGCGGCGTCATGTCTTATATTTTCGACAATTTTCGCCACCTTTTCTATGCAAGCCATGTATATGGCGGATTGCTGCTGAAGGATGATCACTCGTCCTTCTTTCGAAGTTCGAGTTCTGTCTGACGATTGAGGAGAGCGGCCGTCAGTGCGATCGTGACGACGCTCCCCAGAAAGACCAGCGTCATCTCCTGGGCGAACGGCAGGGGCTGTTCCGCCATGTACATGGTGCGGAACATGAAGTGGATACCGATCCCGGACACGACGGTGACAACTAGATAGGCAAGATCGCGCGACCTGTAAGTCATTGACGAATCGTCCCTTCGCAACTGTCGTCCTGCCGAACATCGGGCTTCCCGGAGCATTGTCCTTGGTCTGCCTGTCTAAGAAAGACCGGTGTCGGACCGCTGCCGAAGGGATTGAAGCCGGCCCTCAGGCAGCGCTCGAAAATCGTCTCGTCCCAATGGGTGAGATCGTCGTCATCTCCGACGGGCCGACCGCCCTTCTCCAGGCGCGTCACGTGCCAGCTGCCTGGTTGGCGCCGGGAGCTTTGCCGTGCCCTGCCTGATTTGCGCGGCGCAGTCGTAGGCCCAGCAGGATCATCATCGCTCCGAACACGGCGGCATAAAAACCGAGCAGCCAGCCGAGGGCCAGGAAGCTTTCAAGCGGGCGCGTCAGCAGCATCCAGGTCACGATGATACCCAGCACGACCGAGATGAGGCCGCTCAGGATGAGCCAGACCTCTCCCTTGATTTCCTTGCGCAAGCGGATCGCCGCCGCGATTTCTAGGACGCCGGAAAACACGGACCAGAACGCGATGCTGGCCCAGAGGAATGTCGCGAGGACCAGCGTTGCGACGAAGGGCGAGACGACCACGACCACGCCCGTGGCGATCCCCAGGAGGCTGCTGAACATCAGCCAGCCCCAGCGTTCGCCCTTGCGGATGTTGCGTATCGAGGCGACCAGACCGAACACCCCGTTGGCAAAAGAGAAGGCGCCGAACACCAGCGTCAGGGCCAGAAGCGACTCGGCCGGCATCAGGAAAGCGAGCCCAGCAATCATCAGCGCCAGCACCCCGCGCAGCACGAACAGCCACCAGTTGCGCGAAAGGGTGCACAGCATGTCCTGTATCGAGTTCGAAGCAGTTTCCGAGTTTGTCGTCATCGTCTCATCTCCCCTACAGGTTTCGTCAGGTCGTTGTGCCGGTGGAGCCTTCGCTCAGGGCGGCAGCCACGCGGCGGCGCTCGTCGATCGGCTGGGGCAGGCGCATTGCGCGGGCGATCTCGGAGTCAACGCGATCGTCCTCTGCGATCGGGACCGCCAGTCCCGCTTCGCGCTGTCTCGCTCGCAGGAAACCGCGGGCGGCCGCGGCGATGGTCGCCACCTCTTCCTCTTGGATGCCGATAAGCGCCGCCGTGTCTGCCGCCGCCTCGTCCTCGATGCAGGTCCGATAGAGGACCTGTCGCCAGAGCGCGGGCAGGGCGGAAAGTGCGCGGTGCAGGCCCAGCGCCGCTTCGTGGCGGTCGAGGGCCGATTCGGGATCGGTCGCCGTGCCGTCGCCGACCAGATCCTCCAGCCGCAGCACTTCGTCAGGCTGGTGAAACTCGAACAGCTCCTGATCAGCCTCAGTCGGATCCTGGGCCGGCTGTTCGGGCGCGGCATCGAGCGAGGCGGCGTTTTCCGGCACAACCCGGCGGGCGGCGCGGGCCTCTTCGCCGATGGTCTCGAAGGCGAGCTGGGTGAGCCAGTCGCCCACCGAGAACCGCATCGGCCGCCGCTCGAACCGCTCGAGCCCCTTGAGGATCGTCGCATCGACGAGATCGCGAACACTCAGGTATCCTTGCGGCACCGATCCGCTGCATTCGAGATAGGTCAATTCGCGCCGGACCGCGTCATAAACCGTGTCGAGGTGGTCCTCGATCAGGCCGAAGTAGAGGGCGCGCCGGTCGGCTTCGGCCGCATCCCGCGCGGGTGGCAGGAGAGCGCCGATCCCGCGGCGGCGCGCCGGGCGCTTCCATTCCGGTTCGTGCTTGAGGCGCGCCACATGCCGGTCGACCCGATGGCGCAGGTCGGCAAAAGCCTTGCGCAAGGCAGACTCGATCTCGAACCCCTCTTCCTGCGCCGCGATCACGCCCGAGGGCAGTTGCAGCCGCAGGCTGACCTGGATGCGCGTCTTGCCCTTCGTCTGCGAGGCGACGACCTCAAGCCGGACCAACTCAGAACAAAACCGCTTGAGATGGTTTTCAAGTTGCCGGCCCTCTTCTGCAATCACCTCCGGCGCGCGCTGCTGGCCATGTTTGTCCAGATTGCGCAATGCGGTTTGTATCTTCATTTTCGTCATTTTCTTTAGAGGGAGGCCCAGCCGGAGCTTCCGGCTGGGCAATCAACCAGTGTTAGGCGGAGGATTTTTCGTCACCAGGCGAGGCTTCTGGTGCCTTGTCGCCAGACTCCGTTGCGCCGGGCTTGCCTGTTTTCTTTGCAGGCTTGCGCTCGCGCTTCCTGCCGGATCCGTCTTCTTCCGCCTTTGCGCCCTCATCGACTTTGGTTTTCTTTGTTTTCTCGAATACGACCTTCTGCTGGTCCGCTGACCAGACGACGCGAACCTTGTCACCATCCACAACACGTCCAGAAAGCATCTCACGGGCTAGCTCGGTCTCCAGCTCCGACCGGATCAGTCGGCGCAGCTCGCGTGCGCCGAATTCAGGGCGGAAACCCACTGCCCCGAAGTGGTCCACCACGCCCACGTCGAACTCGAGTTCGACGCCCTGGCCGAGGGCGGTCCGCTTGACCCGGTTCAGCTGCAACTCGACGATCTTGCGGATTTCCGACTGGTTTAGCGAATGGAAGACGATGATCTCGTCGATCCGGTTGATGAACTCGGGCCGGAAGTGCCCGCGCAACACCTCCATCAGCTCGGACTTCTGCTTGCCCTCGTCGAAGTCGCTCGTGCCGCGCTTCTTCAGGTTGCGCTGGATAATGTCGGAGCCGAGGTTCGAGGTGGCGATGATGATGGTGTTCGTAAAATCCACCACACGGCCCTTGCCGTCGGTCAGCCGGCCGTCGTCGAACACCTGAAGCAGGATATTGTAGACATCCGGGTGCGCCTTCTCGATCTCGTCGAGCAGGACGACCGAGTAGGGCCTGCGGCGCACCTTCTCGGTCAGTTGCCCGCCTTCGTCGTATCCGACGTAGCCCGGAGGCGCGCCTACCAGCCGCGCGACCGAGTGGCGCTCGCCATATTCCGACATGTCGATGCGGATCATCGCGTCCTGGTCACCGAAGATCACCTCGGCGAGCGTCTTGGCCAATTCCGTCTTGCCGACCCCGGTCGGCCCGAGGAACAGGAAGGTCGCGGTCGGGCCGCGTCCCTCGCGCAAGCCTGCGCGCGCGAGGCGCACCGCATCGGCCACGGCGCGGATTGCCTCTTCCTGGCCGATGACGCGCTCGTGCAGCTTCTCCTCGAGCTTGAGGAGCTTGTCCTTCTCCTCGGTGGTCAGTTCCGTCACCGGAACGCCGGTGATCTTCGAGACGATCTGCGCGACATGATCGGCGCGCACCTCGGCGGTCGCCGAAGCCTGGTCGCGCTTCCAGATCTCCAGAAGCTCGTCCAGCTCCTTCTGCTTCTTTTCGAGCTCCTTCTTCAGTTCCGATGCGCGATCGAATTGCTTGCGAGCGGCGGCATAATCCTGCTCTCGCTTGATCTGCGCGACTTCGGCCTCCAGCTCCTGGACGTCCACGGGGCGTGCTGTGGCGCTGATCTTCACCCGCGCCGCGGCCTGGTCGATCAGATCGATCGCCTTGTCGGGCATGAAGCGGCCGGTAATGTAGCGGTCGGAAAGCTCGGCCGCCGCGACGATGGCCTCGTCGGTGATCGTCACCTTGTGGTGCGCCTCCAGCGTGTCGCGCAGGCCGCGCAGGATCATGATGACCTGAGCTACCGTGGGCTCCTCGACATAGACCGGCTGGAACCGGCGTTCGAGCGCGGCGTCCTTCTCGATATATTTCTGGTATTCGTTGAGCGTCGTCGCGCCGATCAGGTTCAGCTCGCCCCGCGCCAGCGCCGGCTTGAAGGTGTTGGCGATGTCGAGCCCACCCTCGCCGCCGCCCTGGCCGGCGCCGACGATGGTGTGGATCTCGTCGATGAACAGGATCAGGCTGTCCTTTTCCTCGGTGATCTCCTTGAGGATCTTCTGCACCCGCTCCTCGAACTCGCCGCGATACTTTGAGCCGGCGACCATTGAGTTGATGTTGAGCTCCACGAGCCGCTTGTCGCGCAGGGCCTCGGGCACCTCGCCCGCGACGATCCTTTGTGCGAGCCCCTCGACGATGGCGGTCTTGCCCACGCCGGGCTCGCCGATCAGCACCGGATTGTTCTTTTTCCGGCGGGCGAGCACTTCGATCGTCGTCTCGATCTCGCGGGCGCGGCCGATGACGGGGTCGAGCTTGCCCTCGCGGGCGAGCTTGGTCAGGTCGCGGCTGAACTGGTCGAGATCGGGCGTGCTGGACGGCGCTTCCACACGGCCTTCCTCGGCCCCCTTGCCCACGACCTTCGTCACCTGCTGGCGCAGCGCCTGCGGCGTGAGGCCGTACTTGCGCAGGATAGACGCGGCCAGGCCCTCACCCTCCTCGGCGAGGCCGACCAGCAGATGCTCGGGGCCGACATAGGAATGGCCGAGTTCGTTCGAGGCGATGAAGGCTCGGTTCAGCGCGTCTTTCAGACGCGGACTGACGCCGATTTCGCCCGATGCTTTGGCCTCTCCACGCTTCGCTTCCTTCTCGATCTGGCGCCGCAGATCGTCCACATCGACCTTAAACTGTTCCAGGATCGTCCTTACGACGTCGGACGAGGTCAGTGCCAGAAGCAGGTGTTCGGTATCGACCTCACTGCGCCCGAATTCCCCGGCCTTCTGTGCGGCGTCCTGCAAAAGCTTGTTACCCTGGTCGCTCAGCCGGTCGGCGATCGTGCGTCCGCCGCCGCCGCGCCGCGCCGAACGCCGCGGGGCACCCTCGCCGAAAGTGGCGTCGACGACATCGTCATCGCCGTTACCCATGGAGCCGAGCGTTCCGCCCCGCAGCGGGCTGTCTCCAAAGAGGCTGCCGAAACCGCTGCCGCCGAAGAACTCGTCAAAAAGCGAATGCTGTCCGAACAGGGATTCCAGCGGCGAGGCGCTGCGGCCCGACCGGCGCACCATCTCGTGGTAATGCTGGTCGCAAAGCTCCATGTTCTGAATTCTGCCGTTCACCGAGGCGCGCACGCGCGCCGTCGCTGGGCGACCGCAAATATCGCAAGCTCCGTTTGCCATTCGTCTTCTCCGTTTCCTTGTCCAGTCAGGTTTGTCCGCCGATCATCTGCGCCAGTGACAGTGTCACGCAGCAACTGCTTCCGTTCTTCTCACCTTGGACCCAATTGCCACCAGATCGGGCTCGTCCAGTGTCTCTCGTTGCAGGAGATCCTGCGCCGACTGCTCAAGAAGATCCCGATTGGTTTCAAGAAGGGCGAGGGTGCGCTTGAACACGCCATCCACGATGTCGCGCACCTTCATGTCCATCCGCTCGGCCGTGGCCTCGCTGTAGCGGCGGTTGAGCCAGGACGCCTGATCGCCGGTGCTAAGAAATCCCGGGCGGTCGGTGTCGTAGCTGACATGACCAAGATCGGGGTCCATGCCATATCGGGCAACCATCGCACGGGCGATGTCAGTCGCCTTGACCAGATCGTCGGCCGCCCCCGTCGAGACATGATCGTAGACGATCTTCTCGGCCGCGCGCCCGCCAAGCAGGACTGCGATCTTGCTCTCGAGTTCCTCCCGCGTCATCAGGAAGCGGTCCTCGGTCGGGCGCTGGATGGTGTAGCCGAGCGCGCCAATTCCGCGAGGGATGATCGAGACCTTGTGCACCGGGTCCACCCCCGGCAGAGCCATCGCCACCAGCGCGTGCCCCATCTCGTGGTGCGCCACGATCTCGCGTTCGCGCGGATTGAGCACGCGGTTCTTCTTTTCCAACCCCGCGATGATGCGTTCGACGGCATTGTTGAAGTCGTCCATCGTCACCGCATCAGCCTTGCGGCGCGTGGCGAGCAATGCTGCCTCGTTGACCAGATTGGCAAGATCCGCCCCGGAAAAGCCGGGAGTAAGCGCTGCGACCTTCTCGGCATCGACTTCCGGGGCGAGCTTCACCTTTTTCATGTGAACGCCAAGAATCTGCACACGTCCCTTCTTATCCGGCCGATCCACCAACACCTGTCGGTCGAAGCGACCGGCCCGCAACAACGCCGGATCGAGAATCTCTGGGCGATTCGTGGCCGCGAGAAGCACGATGCCGACTGACGGGTCGAAGCCATCGAGCTCGGTCAAAAGCTGGTTTAGAGTCTGCTCACGCTCATCATGGCCACCGGCGATCTGTCCGGACGAGCGCGCCCTCCCAAGAGCGTCGAGTTCGTCGATGAAGATGATCGCCGGGGCGGATTTCCGAGCCTGCTCGAAGAGGTCGCGCACCCGTGCGGCACCGACGCCCACGAACATCTCGACGAACTCGGAGCCCGAGATCGAAAAGAAGGTCACGCCCGCCTCACCCGCCACCGCGCGCGCGAGAAGCGTCTTGCCGGTGCCCGGCGGCCCGACGAGCAGTATGCCTTTGGGGATATGTGCGCCCAGCTTTCCGTATTCGGCGGGGTTCCTGAGGAACTCCACGACCTCCTCCAGCTCGGCTTTGGCCTCGTCCACGCCGGCCACGTCGGCGAAGCTGACGCCGGTTTCTTTCTCCATGTAAACTTTGGCCTTGCTGCGGCCGACCTGCATGAACCCACCGAAACCCTGCTTGTCGGCGAACTTGCGGAACAGCAGCATCCAGATTCCGAAGAAGACGAGCGCTGGCGCCACCCAGGAAATCAGAGTGCCGAGAAAAGTGTTTTGTGGCACGCCGGTGATCTCGACCCCCTTCTTTTCGACTAGTTGCAGGATCGAGGGGTCCACGATGGTGGTCACAAAATCGTTCTTGCCGTCCACCGGGCTCTTGAACCGGCCCGAGATCGTGTCGCGCCCCACGATCACCGAGGCGATCTTGCCGTCCTCGAGATAGCTCTGGAACTGGCTGAAGTTGATCGGTGCGACGGATTGCCAGCTGGCGATCAGGTTCTGGATGAAAAGCACGGCCATGAAAGCCACCACCCAGTACCATATGTTGTATTCTGTCTGCTTTTCCATGCCGTTCGTCCCTCCCCCTAGCGCTTGAGCCGCGCCCTGATCCGTTCGAGGAGCGCCAGCAGGACGCGCCTTTCGTCCGCCGACAGATCCTGCAGGATGTCATCTTCGAGCGCCCATTGCCGCGGCGCGAGTTCCTCCAGCATCGCCCTGGCCTTCGAAGTTGCCGTGACGATCTGCGCCCGTCGGTCGTCGGGCGAGGGCGACCGCTCGACCCAGCCGCCTCGCACCATGCGATCGACGAGCTGGCCCGCCGTGGCCGGGCCGACCTCGAGCCGGTCGGCCAGATCGCCGATGCTCAGCCCGGGCGCATCCTCGACATGCGCCGCCGCCATCCAGGACAGGCGGGTCAGGCCGCTGTCGCCGATCTCGTTGTCGATCCGCTGCTGGATGAGCTGCGCGACCCGGTGGATCGTCGTCCCGATCAGAGCAAGATCAGAAGAAATCATGGGCATTCTTCCTTCGTCTGCATGAGAAACAGGATAGACAGCGGTCCACCCAAAGTGCAATGCGTGCATCATATATGCTTGCATCATAAAATGGAACCGCCTATCTTGATGGCTGGTCTCCGAACCGACATCCGGCCGCGCCGTTGCCCGGTCCCTCAATGCCGACGGTTCGGGGGCATCGATCAGCAACAGGAGGCCAGCAATGTTCTACCCGACATATCTGCGCCGCAGCGACCCCTTTGCGCTGATGCGCGCCATGATGCGCGATCTCGACCGCGGTTTCTGGCCGCCGACCCGCGCGGCGTTCCCGGCGGTGAATGTCTGGCAAGGCCCTGAGGCCGTTGCCGTCACCGCTGAACTTCCCGGCATCGACCCGGGCGACATTGAAATTTCGGTCAAGGACAACGTCCTGACGCTGTCGGGCGAACGCAAGGCGCCCGAGGTTCCCGAAGGTGCGCGCTGGCACCGCAATGAACGCGGTTACGGCAGGTTTTCCCGCGCCATCCGCCTGCCATTCGCGGCCTCGGACGACAAGGTCGAGGCGAGGATGACGAACGGCGTGCTGCGGATCGTCATCTCCCGACCCGAGGAAGAAAAGCCGAAGAAAATCGAGATCAAGGCATCCTGAGAGGAGCTGGAACGATGAGCACCGACATCACGCAAGCCGCCGAAAAGACGCCGACCGACTCGCCCGAGACCACCGGCGGCGGACGCATCTACCGCCCGCTGACCGATATCGTCGAGACCGATCAGGGTGTCTCCATGATGCTTGAAATGCCTGGGGTCGCCGCCGATGCGGTCGAGATCACGCTCGAAAATCGTGTGTTGACGATCCGCGGCAAGGTTGAGCCAACGCGGCCGGAAAACCTCGAACTTGCCTATGCCGAATTTGGCGAGGGCGATTTCGAGCGTGCCTTCACGCTGTCCGAGGACTTCGACCCCGACAGGATCGAAGCCGAGATGCGTGGAGGTGTCCTCACCCTGACGCTCCCCCGCGCCCCCGAGGCGCAGCCGAAACGGATCGCCGTCAAGGGCGCCTGAAAACCGAAGGAGACCGTATCATGCAGATCAAAGACCTCATTCCCTGGGCGCGCAACGACGGCGCGCCGGACGCCAAGAGCAACGAAGACAACCCGATCGCGACGCTTCAGCGCGAAATGAACCATGTATTCGAGAACTTCTGGAACCGTCTCGGGCATCTCGACTGGCCCTGGGGCAGCGGCGAGGCGAAATCCGACGTGGTCGAGACCGACAAGGCGATCGAAATCTCGATCGAGCTGCCGGGCATGGAGATGAAGGACATCGAGGTGACGGTCAACGATGACATGTTGACTGTGAAGGGGGAGAAGAAGATCGAGCGCCAGGAGGAGAAGAAGGGGTATTACCTGTCCGAGCGCAGCTACGGAGCGATCTACCGGACAATTCCGCTCCCTCCCGGTGTGGATGGCGAAAAGGCGCAAGCATCCTTCAAGAACGGGGTTCTGACGATCAGGCTGCCACAGACCCCCGAAGCGCAGGCGAAGGTCAAGCGCATCGAGGTCAAGAACGGCTGATTTGCCAAATCGGGTGTCGCCGGTTTGCGGCGTCCCCTCCGCTCCGTGCGATATCGCACCGTCTGGCGAAGCCCCGGGGAGCTTGTCTCTCCGGGGCGGCCTTCGAGAGGCAATCATGAAAGACTTGCAACGATCCGGGCTGACCCGTGAACAATGGTCGGCGATGACGCTCTACGAGAAGTTCGAGCAAGTTGTCATCTTCGTCCTCAGCGTCATCATTGCGGCGATCGTCGTGGCGTCGGTCTGGGCGCTGATGCGCGAAGTCGTGAACCGCCTGGTTCTGGGGGCATTCGACACTCTCGATTACGCCACCTTCCAGGTGGTGTTCGGCATGATCTTCACCGTGGTGATCGCGCTCGAGTTCAAGCGCTCCCTTCTTGTTGCGACCGAACGTAGCTTCGGCATCCTCCAGGTCCGCACGATCGTGCTGATCGCGCTGCTGGCCATCGCGCGCAAATTCATCATCCTGGACCTCGGCGAGACGGAGCCGGCCAAGATTGCCGCACTCGCGGGCGCGGCGCTTGCGCTCGGGACTGTCCATTGGCTCGTGCGCGATCAGGACCGGCGCGAACAGCCCCCTACTGAAAATGGGGATGGCGGTCAATGAACCGAACCTTTTTCATTCGACTTGTTTCAGCAACCTCTGCCGCGCTCCTTATCATAATTGTGTGGCAGAGCTTTCCTATCATTCAGGGCGTTGTGCTGGGTCGGTTTGCCGGACCGCGCGCCGTCGCTCCGCGCGGCGACTTGGCGGCGTTTGAACAAAGCACCATCACGGTTTTCAACGCCGCTCGAGACAGTGTCGTCTTCATCACGACGGCCGAGCGTGTTGTCGATCCCTGGACCCGTAATGCCTATGACGTTCCGCGCGGGAACGGTTCAGGGTTCGTCTGGGACGAACTCGGTCATGTGGTGACGAACAATCATGTTATCGCCGGCGCGAGCCGGGCAGTCGTCAGGCTGGCTGATGGCCGTGCCTTCTCCGCACGCCTGGTGGGGCGCGCCCCCGAGCACGATCTGGCAGTCCTGCATATCGGCGTAGGTTCTGACCGGCCACCGCCAATCCCCATCGGCACCAGCAACGAGTTGCGTGTCGGTCAGAGCGTGTTCGCCATCGGCAATCCGTTTGGCCTGGACTGGACGATGACGACCGGAATTGTCTCGGCCCTTGGCCGCGAATTGCCGGGAGAAGGTAGTCTCCCGATACGGGGCCTGATCCAGACGGACGCAGCAATCAACCCCGGAAATTCCGGTGGCCCTCTGATCGACAGCGCGGGGCGTCTGATCGGCGTCAACACGGCCATTTTCAGTCCATCCGGCGGCAGTGCGGGAATCGGCTTTGCGGTTCCCGTCGATACGGTCAACCGGGTGGTGCCACAGCTAATCGCCCGCGGCAGCTATGCCCCCCCACGTCTCGGCGTTTTATTCGATCCTAGGGTCGATTCAATGCTCGCGCAGAATGGCACCTCCGGCGTCCTGGTCCTCGGAGTCGATCCTAACGGCCCGGCTGCCCGCGCGGGACTGGTCCCCGCCCGCATTAGCAGCGATGGCCTCATTGTCGCCGGCGACCGCATAGTTGGCCTTGGAGCGACCAAAGTTGATGAAGGTGTTGACCTGATTGCGGCGCTCGAAGCGTATCGCCCTGGGGATCAGGTTGAATTGCACATCCGGCGCGGCGATCAACGCAGGAGCGTCAAGATCACGCTCGGCGAACCGCGATAGGAATGCAGTGCGCGCGCTCGCATCGAGCAGGCGATGGATGGCAGCGGATGCGAAACTGGCGCCTCGGACGCAGCCCGTCGAGCGTAACTCCCACACGTGGCAAGGAACGGTACTACAGCTCCCTTCCGAAATCCCGGCCCTCATTGCGCGCGCGACAAGCCCTCATGTCGCGCTTGATCTGCTCGGCGCGCGAAAGGGCCGGCGGCTTGTTGGCGTTACGGCCGTGCTCTGTTGTTCAGCGATGATCTCGGATGCGTTCTCCGGCGGCGCTGCAACCCTCAGGCGTCCCCTCCGCGGCGACCGCCAGATACTTGCCTTGATAGAAGTCGTGCTCATCGACGGGCAGGCGCCGATTCAATCGGTCAGGCCAAGCACCAAGTCGATCGCTTCCAAAATCAAGGATTTCTCGGTGTTGTTCTCCCCGATGAGGACCACGTGATCGGGCAGGAAAAATTTCGTAGAACGAATGCCTCTGAAATTCTCGATTGCTATTGAGTATCTTCATTTTTGCCCCCTCACTCGCGGCTGCGAAGTCCCTCCCACTACGCCTATCTGAACAGCTCCATCCCGACGGTTGGCTCGATCGCCGAGTCGCTCCCCGTGCTGGACGATCTTGCGGGATGGCGCATGGCGCTCAGCCCCACAACGACGATAATGGCGCCGCGGCCAACCTGTCGCCGAAAGGCACGAGATCGATGCTGTCATAGAGCACGACGCCGTAGGCGAACCGTTCCTTGCAGGCCCCGGCCAAAGTCCGCAGCCCGGCGAAGTCGGCGGACTTCACCGTTGCGGCCGCCTTCACCTCGATCCCCACGATCATGCCGTCGTCGCGCTCCAGCACGATGTCCACCTCGTGCATCTGCTGGTCGCGGAAATGGTAAGGCGACAGTCGCAGGTCCGACGCCGTCATGAGCTTCAAGACTTCGGAGAACACGAAGCTTTCCAGAAGCGGGCCAAACACCTCGCGGTCCGCCTTCACCCGATCGAAGCTCAATCCGCGCGCCGTGGCGAGCAGGCCGGAATCGAGGAAATGCAGCTTCGGCGTCTTGGCGATCCGCTTCAGCGCATTCGTGTACCAGGGCTGCAATGTCGAGACGAGGAACACCTGCTCCAACAGCGCGACATACCGCTGTCCGGTCTTGTGGCTGACATTGATGCTGGAGCCGAATTGCGAGTAGTTGACCAACTGTCCCGAATGCTCCGCGAGCAGCCGGACGAACTTCGGCAGCTCCGTTAGCTTCTCGATCTCGGCAATGTCTCTGAGGTCTCGGGTCAGAACCGACGTCAGGTAGGACCGCGCCCAATCCTGTCGCCGCCGTTCGCTCTCACGGCTGATCGCCTCGGGAAAGCCCCCGGCCAGCGCGAGCTCGACGAGATCGTCGCCGACGATCGCCTCCCGCTCCCCCTGAAGTTTTCCCGCGAACAGGCGTTCCAGGAAGGTCGGCGCCCTGCCCTTTATTTCAGCCCGGGCCAGCGGCAGCATCCGGAGGGTTTCCATCCGCCCTGCCAGGCTGTCGGCGACCCGGGGCAAGGTGAGCACATTGGCGGAGCCGGTCAGCAGGAAACGGCCAGGACGATAGTCTTCATCGACCGTCTTCTTAATCGCTAGCAGCAGGTCGGGGGCGCGCTGGATCTCGTCGATGATGGCTTTATCCAGGCCACGAATGAAACCGGCCGGATCGGACTGCGCAGCGTCGAGGACCGTCTGATCGTCGAGCGTGATATAGGTCCGACCCGTTTCTCCCATCTTCCGGACAAGCGTGGTCTTGCCGGCCCGGCGCGGTCCCACGATCAGGACCACCGGGGTGTCTGAGAGGGCTTCCTCCGCCCGACGCTCCACGAACCGCTCGTACATGCACTTTCCGATTCTCTGACGATTGGAACTATGAGACATGATAATTGGAAGTCAATGGCCTGTAGATTGGAACTGACAGAGCCGTGACATGGAAATGGGTGGTGGGAAAACCACCCCCTTCCGCCGAGCCTTTTCTCTGCCGACCCTTGTCTAGCGGGAAGCGCCTCCGCAACGCCCCCGAGAGTGAGAGTGCAGGCCGGCTGTGCCGTGACGGGTTGAAGGCTGGGAGAGAGGCTTCCGGCGCCCGTCGCGGAGACCCGCGATGTCGAAACGCGATCTACGCGGCCGGCCGAGCGCCGACCGGACGAGCCTGTATGACGAAATCACCGGCAAGATCCTGGCCGAACTGGAGGCCGGACGGTTGCCCTGGGTCCAGCCATGGGGGACGGCCGCGGCCAAGGCGCCGCTCGCCATGCCGACCAACGCCGCAACCGGGCGCGGCTACTCGGGGGTCAATGTGCTGATCCTCTGGGGCGCGGTGATCTCGCACGGCTTCCCGAGCCAAGGCTGGCTGACCTTCCGCCAGGCCCTGTCGCTTGGTGGCAATGTCCGCAAGGGCGAGCGCGGCACCACCGTCGTCTATGCCGACCGCTTCGTGCCGGACGATGAACGCCGTCGTGCGCGAGAGACCGGCGATGAGGCACAGGCGATCCCGTTCCTGAAGCGGTTCACGGTCTTCAACGTCGCTCAGTGTGACGGCCTGCCTGAGGACCTCGTGGCCGCCGTGCCGGCGCCCGAACCCGGGCTGATCGAGCCCACGGTCGACACGCTTATCCGGGCGAGCGGGATCGACTTTCGCATTGGCGGCGACCGGGCTTACTACGCGCCGGCACCTGACAATGTGATGGTGCCGCCGCCCCAGGCCTTCTTCGAGCCCATCAACTGGCATCGCACCGCGCTGCATGAATGCGCCCATGCCAGCGGCGCCGCCCATCGGCTGGCGCGCGATCTCACAGGATCGTTCGGCTCCAAGAAATACGCGTTCGAGGAACTGGTGGCCGAAATCGCCTCGGCCTTCTGCTGCGCCGCCCTCGGCATCACCCCGACCGTCCGCCACGCCGACTACATCGGATCCTGGGCCGAGGTCCTGCGCGAGGACAATCGCGCCATCGTCCGTGCAGCCAGTCAGGCAAGCAAGGCAGCGGACTGGTTGCTGGCCTTCGCCCCACATGCGGGCGAACCGGGCCGGGCAATTGCCACCACCCCCGAGGCCGCACGCCAGGCGGCCTGACCCACTCGCTACCACTTCAAGCATCGGCGCAGTCCCGTCTTTCCGGCTCTACGGCGTTCAGGCTTTCCGGAAGCGATGAGAGGAAGAGGGCTGCGCCGATTTTCGTGACGGGTTGGAGGTCGGGAGAGAGGCTCCCGGCCGCCCGTCGCGGAGACCTGTCATGGCCACTGCCATTCAGAAGATCACCCTGTCGCCGTCGCGCGACATCCCCTTCAACAAGCTCACGCTCTCGCAGGCGAACGTCCGGCGCATCAAAGCTGGCATTTCGATCGAGGAACTGGCCGAGGACATCGCGCGCCGCGGTCTGCTGCAGAGCCTCAACGTCCGGCCCGTCCTCGATGCCGACGGCGCAGAGACCGGCCTGTACGAAATCCCGGCCGGCGGGCGTCGCTACCGGGCGCTCGAGCGCCTGGTGAAGCAGAAGCGCCTCGCCAAGACAGCTCCCGTGCCGTGCGTCGTGCGCGATCCCGCGACGCCGATCCTGGCCGAAGACGACTCCCTCGCGGAGAACCTTCAGCGTGCCCCGCTCCACCCGCTCGATCAGTTCCGGGCGTTCCAGGCGCTGCGCGACAAGGGCCAGTCGGAGGAAGACATTGCCGCGGCCTTCTTCACCTCCGCTCATGTCGTGAAGCAGCGTCTGCGCCTTGCCGGCGTCTCGCCGAAGCTTCTCGACAGGTATGCCGAGGACGGCATGACGCTGGAGCAGCTGATGGCCTTCACGGTCAGCGCCGACCATGCAAGGCAGGAACAGGTCTTATGCCGATATCGGCATAAGACCTGTTATGTGGAGCACGAGATTATGCTGAGTAGAGGCAGGCATGTCCTTGCTACACTTGGATAAGTTCAGGCATCTACTCGGCATAATCTTGATCCCTTCAGCC
>JACPOB010000195.1 GCA_016185145.1 Rhodospirillales bacterium
ATCGGAGGGGGTCTCGTTCTTGCTCACGATGTATGTATGCCACAAAACGCACATACAGATCAACAGACAACACGCCACAAGGCCTCATAAAACCCCGATAATCTCCGGCTTTCTTGCCTTTCGAGACAGAAACTAGCTAGAACGTTGTTGTGGCGTGATGGGACAGCCTTTCGCCTTGCCCAGTCGATCGATCCGATCCGCCTTGGCCCGAAGCTGGTCGGTGGGTGCTAGTAGATGCTCGGGAATAGTCGCCAGGTGCGGGCACAATAGTCGTCGTAGCGCGACCCGAACTGCGAACGCAGCAGCGCCTCCTCCGAACGGATGCGGGCGACCAGCGGCGGGATCATGAGCACCACGAGCAGCACGCCAGCAAGCGAGCGAAAGGCGAGCGCCCAGCCCAGCGACAGCACGAGCAGGCCGAGGTAGCTCGGATTGCGGATGGTGCGATAGATGCCGTCCGTCACCAGCGTGTGCCCTGGCTGAATGGCGACAAGCCCGCTGAAGCGGTGGCCGAGCACGAAGACCGGCCAAAGCCGCAGCGCGCCACCCCCGGCATAGAGGATGACGCCGATCCAACGGACCGTGCCGCCGTCGATCGTCCAGAACTCCTTGCGGTCGGTGTAAGCCGGCAACCAGGCCGAGAGAAGGCCGATCACGCCGAGCGCGCCGATGATCCATCGGTTGGAGCGATCCTCGCGCTCGCCGGCGCTGAGGTTCGCGGAACTGAACAAGGCGGCAACCGCCAGGGCTACTGTCACAACGACAAGCGCGGTGCGCGCCGGATCGTCGAAGAACGCGTCGATCCCGCCCCAGCCCGCGATGGCGAGACCGAGATAAACGAGAATCAGTCCTGCTGAAGTGCACGCCATCGCGAGCTTGGACATGCCTTTCATCTGGTCACGACGTACGTGAAATCAAATCATCGCCGTGCTTTAGTCCGTTGCCGGACGGAGGTCGCAGCGATGCCTCGACTGTTGAGCTTGCTTCTTGCGTTCCTTGTCGCGACCAGCGCCCTGTTTGGCGCTCTGCCGACGATGGCACAGGAAACGCCGCGGCCCTGGCCGACCAAGGAATGGGCAACCTCCTCGCCCGAGGAACAGGGCATGAGTTCGGAGCGGCTCGCCCGCCTGGTCGAATTCGGCGGCTTCAACGACATGGACAGCCTGCTGGTGACGCGCCACGGCCGGATCGTGCTGGAGACGACCTACGCGCCGTTCCGTGCCGGCCTGAAGCATCGCATCAACTCGGCCACCAAAGCCGTCGTCAGCACCCTTATCGCCATGGCGATAAGGGACGGCAAGCTCGACAGCACGGACCGCCATGTCGTGGCGTTCTTCGCCGACCGCACCATCGCCAATCTCGACGAGCGCAAGAAGGCGATCACGATCCGCCATCTGCTCGACATGACGTCGGGCCTTGAATGGTCGGAGGGCCTGGACGGCTTCAAGTCCTTCCTGGCCATGGAGCGCAGCCCCGACTGGCAGCAGTTCATCCTCGATCGACCGATGTCCGAGGCGCCGGGCACCCTCTTCTACTACGACAGCGGCAACAGCCATCTGCTCTCGGCCATCCTGAGCAAGGTCACGGGCAGGAGCGCGCTCGACTATGCGCGCGAGACGCTGTTCGGCCCGCTCGGCATCGACGACGTGACGTGGCGGGCCGACCCGCAAGGAGTGTCGGGAGGCGGCGCCGGCCTCTACATGCATCCGCGCGACTTGGCGAAGATCGGCTATCTCTACCTGCGCGGCGGCATGTGGGAGGGCAAGCAGGTCCTGCCGGCGTCGTGGATCGACGGCGTGCGCAAGGCGAATGTCGACATGCGCGAGTCGTGGGCGCAGAACCTGCGCTACGGCAGCCAGTTCTGGGTGATGCCGGCCCGCGACGTCTACATGGCCGTCGGCTATGACCGCCAGCTCATCGTCGTCATGCCCAAGCTCGACATCGTCGCGGTGGCGACGGGCTCGGCGCGCTTCCCGAGCGCGAGCGGCATGCCGACCCGGCCACGCTACAGCTTCGACACGCTGGTCGGCTCTCTCGTCGCCGCCGCGACCGGCGATGCGCCGCTTCCGGCCAACCCCGCGGCAACGGCCGAACTCGCCCGGCTGGTGAAGGAGGCCGCCGCCGAACGGCCGGGGCCGGTCGGCGAGCAGCCGGCGATGGCCAAGACAATCTCCGGCAAGACCTGGCGGTTCGCCCCCAACGAGCTGCGGATCAAGTGGGTCACCTACAAACTCGATGGAGCCGAGCCGTCCTTCGAATACGAGGTCGAAGGTGGTCCGGCGACGCCGGCGGCGCGCTTCGGCGGGCCGATCGGCTTCGACGGCTACTATAGCGTGGGAGGTCGCCAGCGTTACGGGCTGAGCGCCGCACGCGGCAGGTGGCTCAGTGACGGCACGACCTTCGTCCTCGAGACCCAGACGCTCGGCAACGACGACGCTGCCCGGGTGACGCACGTGTTCGGCGACAGGACCGTCGAGGTGAACTTCGAAGCGGCGTCCGGGTACAAGACGACGCTGAAGGGCCGGACCGACGATTGAGGCGGCCTACTCGGCCGCCACCGCCATCGCCTGCTTCAGGCCCGGCATGGTGAAGCCGAGCTTGTCGAGCCTGGCGATCATGTCCTTGCCGGCCTTCTCGTCGGTCTCGACCAGTGGCGGACGCACCGGCGTCCAGGCGGCGTCGCTGCCGTAGTGGGCGATGCAGTACTTCAGCGCCGGGATCATGACGTAGCCCTGCATGACGCCGCGCACTTCGTTGATCCAGCCCTGCAGCTTCTCGCCCTCGGGCGTGGCGTACTTCTTGTAGGTCTCGGCGATCTTGCCCGGGTTGATGTTGGCCGTGGCGCTGATGCAGCCCACGCCGCCTGACTTGATGTTGTCGATCAGAGGCTTCTCGTTGCCCGAGAAGACGTCGAAGCCGTCCTTGGCGAAGGCGTCGATCATGCTCTTGGTGTGCACCCAGTCGTCGGAGCTGTCCTTCATGCCGGCAATCTGCTTGGGGTACGCCTTCATCAGCCGCTCAACCAGCTTGTGGGTGATCGGCACCGCCGACACCGGCGGGATGTGATAGAGATAGACGCGCAGCCGGTCGTCGCCGACACGCTGCACGACTTCCGAGAAGAAGCGGAACAACCCCTCCTCCGGCACGCCCTTGTAGTAGAACGGCGGCAGCATCAGCACGCCGCCGACGCCGAGCTTGGTGGCATGCGCGCTCACTTCGGCCGCCTCGTTGATCGAGCAGGCGCCGGTGCCAGGCATCATGCGATCGGTCGGCACGCCGGCCGAGACGATCGCCTCGAGGAGCCCCATGCGCTCCTTGGCCGACATCGAGTTGGCCTCCGAGTTGGTGCCGAACACCGCGAGCCCGCAATCCTGGCTGAGCAGCCACTTGCAATGCGCAATGAAACGGCTGACGTCGGGCGACAGGTCGCGCTTGAAGGGGGTGACGACGGGCGAAAGAACGCCTTTGATCCGCGCTGCGGCCATGATTTGATTTCTCCGAGGAGTGGCGCGCCCTTATTGCAACGAAGCGCCGGAGACGTCCAGAGGAGCTTTGGCAGTGGCAGAAATCCTTCCCGAAGACGGCACGGCAGGCACCCTGATCGGCAGGGTCCAGGGGCCAGACGGACCCAGCGTCGTCGCCGTGCGCGCCGACGGCGTGTTCGACATCACCGCAGCCGCCCCGACCGTGGCCGACCTCTGCAATGCCGCCGATCCGGTGGCGATTGCCCGCGGCAAGGGTGAACGCATCGGCTCGCTCGAAGAAGTGGTCCCGGCCCTGCTCGCGCCCATCGACCTGCAGGCCATCAAGGCGGCCGGCGTCACTTTTGCCGTCAGCCTGCTCGAACGGCTGATCGAGGAGCACGCCAAGGGCGACCTCAGCCGCGCCGACCAGGTGCGCAAGGAGCTGAACAGCCTGATCGGCGCCGACGTCACGACCATCAAGCCAGGCTCGCCCGAGGCCGAGGCGCTGAAGAAGAACCTGATGGCCCGCGGCGCCTGGTCGCCCTATCTCGAGGTTGGTATCGGGCCCTACGCCGAGATCTTCACCAAGGCGCCGCCGATGGCTGCCGTCGGCTACGGCGCGGAGATCGGCATCCGCGCGGACTCCGACTGGAACAACCCCGAGCCCGAGGTGACGCTCGTGGTCAGCGCCAAGGGCACGATCGTCGGCGCCACGCTCGGCAACGACGTCAACCTGCGCGACATGGAAGGCCGCAGCGCGCTCCTGCTGGGCATCGCCAAGGACAACAACGCCTCCTGCGCCATCGGTCCCTTCGTGCGCCTGTTCGATGCGACCTTCACGCTCGACGACGTGCGCAAGGCCAAGGTCGATCTCGAAGTCACCGGTCCCGACCAGTTCCGCCTGCGCGGCTCGAGCGACCTTTCCAAGATCAGTCGCGATCCCACCGACCTCGTCCACCATGCCATGGGCGACATGCATCAATATCCCGACGGCATGGTGCTGATGACCGGTACGCTGTTCGCACCGACCGAGCAGCGCAAGCCCGATGGTCACGGCTTCACCCACATGGTGGGCGACCTCGTTTCCATCAGCTCGCCCAAGCTCGGCACGCTCACCAACCGCGTCAATCATTGCGACAAGATCGCGCCATGGACCTTCGGCGTGTCGGCGCTGATGCGCAATCTCGCCTCGCGGGGCCTCTTGAAGTGACCGACCTCACCCGACTGCCCGCCTCTGTCCTGCGTGAGCAGATCGCGGCCAGGAAGGTCTCGCCCGTGGAGCTCACGGACGCCGTCCTCGCCCGCGCCGAGAAGCTGCAACCCGTGCTGAACTGCTTCATCACCATCGCCGCCGACCAGGCGCGCGCCGCGGCGAAGCGGGCCGAGGACGCCGTCATGCAGGGCAAGCCGCTCGGGCTGCTGCACGGCATACCCTTCGCCGCCAAGGACTTGGTGAACACCGCCGGTGTGCGCACCACTTTCGGCTCGCTGCATCACGACGACAACGTGCCCAAGGAGGATGCGGTCGCGGCGGCGCGCATGAAGCAGGCCGGCGCCATCCTGTTCGGCAAGACCACGACTCCCGAGTTCGGCCACAAGGCGTTGACCGATGCGCCATTGTTCGGCCGAACGCGCAACGCCTGGAGCGCGGAGCACACGTCCGGCGGCTCGAGCGGCGGTGCTGCGGTCGCGGTCGCCGCCGGCATCGGGCCGATCGGCATCGCCACCGACGGCGGCGGCTCGACGCGCATTCCCGCGGCGGCCAACGGCATGGTCGGGTTGAAGCAGAGCAACGGCGTCATCCCGCACAGCCAGGTCGCCGACGCCTTCGGCAACTACACCTACGTGACGCCGATGACGCGCACGGTGATGGACACCGCTTTGATGCTGCAGGCGATGGCGGGCCCACACCCGTCCGATCCCTGGTCGATCGGGATTGCGTCGCAGGACTATGTCGCCGCGGCGCGCCCCGATGGCGACCTGTCGGGCAAGCGCATCCTGTTCAGCCTCACGCTCGGCAACAAGCTCGTCGCCAGGGACGTGCGCACGGCCTTCGAGCAGGCGCTGGCCAGGCTGAAGGACCTCGGCGCCGAACTGGTCGAGCTCGAGGGCGACCTGCCCGACATGGCGCCGATCTGGAAGGTCATCAACCACACGACCTGGCGGGCGCGTTTCGACCATCTGCTGCGGCGCGAGGACAATCGGTTGTCGCCGTCGCTGGTCCGGCAGGTGGTCATGGCGGCCGAGTGGACGGGCGCGGACTACCAGCACGCCATGTTCCAGCGCACCGATCTCTTCCGCCGAGTCCAGACCTGGTTCGAGACGGCCGACTACCTGGTGACGCCGACGCTCGCGCGCACCGCGCTGCCCATCGACCAGGACCTGTTCGAGCCGATCAGGATCGACGGTGTCGAGGCGGGCGAACTCAGGACAAACTGGTTTCCCTACACCATGCCATTCAACATCACCGGCCATCCCGCCCTCACCGTGTGCTGCGGCTACGACCGCGAGGGCCTGCCGATCGGCCTGCAGTTCGTCGGCCGCTTCCGCGACGAGGCCTCGGTCCTGCGCGCGGCCGCGCTCTACGAGGCGAGCGAACGCTGGCTCGACCGATGGCCAGATCTTTAATCCTGTCATGGTCTTCCGGACCGCGAGCTTCCAGCTCGCTCATGATTCTTGAGCGCGCAAGATGCGCGCGGTCCGGAAGAGCATGAACATGACGCGGCACTGGAGTGGCGCGCGCCCAGCGCGCAGAAAACCGCCCCTGTCGGCCGCCGAGATCCAGGCGCGCGTCCTCCATCGTGATGGGCTGATCCTGGTGATCGACAAGCCGGCGGGACTCGCCGTGCACGCCGGTCCCAGCAAGGCCCCCAACCTCGAGGAGTGCTTTGATGCGCTGCGCTTCGGCCTGCCGCGGCCACCGGCGCTCGCGCATCGGCTCGACGCCGATACGTCCGGCGTCCTGGTGCTGGGCCGCCATCCCAAGGCGCTGACCAAGCTGGGCCGCCTGTTCTCCGGCCGTGACACCGAGAAGACCTACTGGGCCGTCGTGCGCGGCGCACCGCCGGCCGATGAAGGTGTCTTCGATCAGAAGCTCCTGAAGGTGAACACGAGGAGCGGCTGGTCGGTGAAGGTTTCCGACAAGGGGCAGACGGCGATCACGCGCTACAAGGTGCTGGGGCGCGGACCGGACATGACCTGGCTGGAGCTGAAGCCAGAGACCGGACGCACGCATCAGATCCGCGTCCACTGCGCGGCGACCGGCTGCCCGGTGATCGCCGACCGGCTTTACGGCACGGCCGAGCCCGGCCAGCAGCTCCACCTGCATTCGCGCGGCATCGTTCTGCCCTTGTCGAAGAGCAAGCCGCCGATCGTGGTCGAAGCCCCGCCGCCGCCGCACATGATCGCGGCGCTGGAAGCATGCGGCTACAAGGCTACGTCCGCGTAGCGACCGGCAACGTGATGATCGTGCCGATGCTGACGACGGCCGTCGCGGCCCGGGGCGTGTCGTTCCCGCGTGTCGTGCTGCTTGCCGGCACCGTCTTCAGATCGTCGCGGGCCTCGCACTCATGCTCGGCTTCTTCGTCACCTGGGCCGCGCTCGACCTGATCCTAGGAGCGCGTCGCGCTCGCCAACGCTTTCCAGACCAACATCGGCCTCATCGGCGGCCTGTTGCTCGCCGCCGCTCTCACTCCCGCGCCCTGACCCAGATCCTGAGCGGATCTCCGATCTCGAAGCCTGCATCGAGGGCGGCGGCAAGCTCGCCGCCCGATTCGTAGCCGACCACCGGCAGGCGCGGGAACGTCCGGCTGGCGAGCAGGATCAGCGAGCGCCACACGGCGACGGCATCGGCCGCCTCGGCCACGACGTTGCTGAGGCCGACGACGCCGCCGGCGCGATAGAGCATGCCGCCCGCCACCACGCGAAAGCCGCGCCGGCCGGTGAACATCGCGAAGTTCGGATCGTGGTAGGGCCAGGCCGCCTTGCCCTCGGTCTCGCGCTGCCAGTCGATGTCGGTCGCCGAACTGCCGGTCGGCATGACGCTGCGGAGCCAGGACGCCTCCTGAAGTACGTCGAAGCCGCGGCGTGCGAGATCGAGCGCCTGGAAGCTGTCCTTCACCGCCCAGCGCCCGGGCAGGTTCGACTTCAGCAGGATCTCGATGTTGCTCAGCTGCTCGGCGATCGAGGCGTCGTCATGCGCCAGGGTCACGGCGTTGGGATAGAAGCGCGGCACCTCCCGTGCATTGACCCACATCGGCGGAAGGAAGGTCCCGGGCTTGCCGTGCGCGCGGCAGACCGCGTCGCACCAATGCGCGTTGTTGAGGGCGGCGGCTGGGGTCCAGTCCTTCAGGCGCGTACTTCCTCGCGCTGGAAAACGATGTAGGCCACCGCGAACACCACGATCATGCCGGCGATCAGTCCGGTGAGCTGCGGCCAGATCAGGATCAGGCTCTGGTCGAGCGGCAGCGGCGCGCCCGGGATGGCGCCGCGCATCTGCATCGGCAGCATGAACCCGAGCGAACGCGTCTCGGGATTGAGCAGCCCGATCACGGCCTCGCGGAACAGGGTGTTGGGCGACAGTCGCTCCAGGCCCTGCCCCAGCTCGGCGACGGCGGCCATCTGATCGAGGGAGGTGAACTGCGCCGGCGTGAAGCCGCCCGTGATGGCCGAGGCGATCATCGGCCACAGGATCAGGAAGAACAGCCACAGGCCCAGGCTGCAGAGTGCCGAGGTCGCCGTCGACCGGAAGATCACCGAGAAAAGCATGGCTACCGCCAGCCACACGCCGCCATAGGCGATGGCGACGACCAGGAAGCCCAGCCCGCGCGCCACCTCCACGCCGCGGGGTGGCAGACCGAGCAGCAGCAGCCCTGCCCCCAACACGATCAGCCACAGCGCCACCAGGGCCACCGCGAGCGTAGTGAGGCCGCCCAGAAACTTGCCGAGCAGCAGCGCGTCGCGATAGAGCGGCTGCGACAGCACGCGCGACAGCGTGCGACGGTTGAACTCGCTGTTGATCGAATCGAAACCGAGCCCGATCGCCATCAGCGGGATGACGAAATTCAGCGCATCGATGAAGGCGAGGCCCACCCGCTCCGGGGCGACGGTGAAGATGCGCAGGAACAGGTAGGGATCCGACACCACGACGTTGCGCAGGTCGTTCAGTGCAAAGCCCACCGGCAACGCGCCGAACACGATGACGAACAGCGTCAGCACCATCATCCGCATGCTGCTGAGGTGATCGGACAGCTCCTTCATGAACACCGGCCCCAGGCCGGTGAACGGCGAGCCGGCGCGCCGCACGGCACCCGTTCGCTCGGCACTAGGCGGCATGGCGGGCCTCTTCGAAGTAGCGGGTATAGACCTCCTCGAGGCTGGGCTGCAGGTCGGCAAGCCGCGTCAGCGAGCCGCCGGCCGAGACGATGCGCTGCGCTGCGGCCGCGCGCACGTCGCGATCGGCCGTCACGCGCCACGCCCCGTCCCCGTCGGGCAGGACGTTCTGCACGCCTTCGATGCTGCGCAAGGCGGCGGCGACGTCGGCGCCCTCGGCCTCGACCAGGATGGGATGGCCCGCCCCCAGCACCTGGTTGGCGAGCTGCACCACCGTGCCCATCAGGGCGATCTTGCCCTTGTTGAACAGCGCCACGCGGTCGCAGACGCTCTGCACCCGGTCGAGCAGGTGCGAGCTCAGCAGCACCGCCACGCCCGCCCTCTTCAGCCCGCGGATCATCTCCAGCAGCTCGAAGGTGGCATGCGGATCGAGACCCGAGGTCGGCTCGTCGAGGATGGCGACCTCGGCCTGCTTCATGACGATCTCGGCGATGCCGAGCCGCTGGCGCATGCCGCGCGAGAAGGTCGCGACCCGCTTGTTGGCCACGTCGGCGAGCTTGACGCTTTCCAGCGCCTCCATGATCCGCCGCCCGGCTTGCGAGCGAGGGATTTCCAGCAGGCGCGCCGTGTAGGCGAGGTTCTCGCGCGCCGTCAGGTGGTCGTAGAAGCCGACCGCATCGGGCAGGTAGCCGACTCGGCGTTTGACCTCGAGCGGCTCGCGCACCGGGTTGAACCCCAGGACCTGCACGGAGCCGCCGCTGATCTCGGTCAGCCCCAGCATCATCAGGATGGTCGTGGTCTTGCCCGCCCCGTTCGGTCCCAGCAGGCCGAAGATCTCGCCGCGCTGGATATCGAAGTCGATGGCGTCGACGGCGCGCTGGCTGCCGTAGACCTTCAGCAGCCCGCGCGCCTCGATGACGTTGTCAGCCATTGCCGGCCGTTCAGCGCCGGCCGAAGCGCGCGACCGCGCCGAGCAGGACCAGCAGGGCGACGGCGATGATGCCGACGCCGACGATGCCCCACAGGGTCGAGGTGGTGACGGTGATGCGGAAGTCCGCCGACGCCGATTCGCCGCGCCCGTTGGCGCGGAACGAGGCGACGTAGTCGCCGGCGATCGCCTTGTCCGCCGGCGTCACCAGCACAGCCACCTCTTTCTTCTCGTTGGGCGCGATGCTCGGGATGGTCTTGGGGTTGAACTCGACCTTCCAGTTGGTCGGCACCGTGCCCGACATCTCGACCTCCTCGATCGGCGCCGTGCCGTCGTTGGCGAGTACGAGCGTGTAGGTCGCGGGCTTGCCGACCTCGGCCTCGCCCGACAGGCGGCCGTCCTTGGTCGAGAGCGCGAGCCGGCCCTGCCCGCTGACCTGCAAGGTCAGGCGCTGTTCGGCCGTCGCGCCTTCGGCCGCAACGCGCACCAGCACGGGATAGTCGCCCGCCTTCACGTCACGCGGCGGCGTCACCTTGACCTTGATGTCCTTGGTCTGGCCGGCCTCGATCGGGATCGAGCTGATCTCGTTGGAGCCGTAGCCTTCGGTGAAGGTGGTCTGGAAGTTGGCCGGCCCCTGCGCCGACAGCGCCACCGTCAGGTCCTTGCCGCTGTCGTTGCCGACAGTGACCGTGTACTCGAAGGCCGAACGCGGCGTGCCGCGCAGCGACGGCAATCGCGACTTGACGCTGAGCTTGGCCGGCGCCTCGCTGCCGACCGTGAGCGTGAGTGGCAGCTCGACCGACTGCGCGATCGGGCCCTTGGCGGTGATCAGGATCTTGTTCGAGCCGGGCTTGGCGTCCTTCGGGACGTCGACGCGCAGCTGCAGGGCCACATCCTGGTTGACGCCCGGCATCGCCGCTGCAACGGACTGGCCGCCGCCCAGGATGTCGATCTTCCAGCCGGCCGGCACGTCCTTCAACGCCAGGGCCACCGGCTCGGGCGGCAACCCGGCATTGGTGAGCTTCAGCCGGATGGTCGTCACCTCACCTACCCGCACGGTCTGCGAGGGATAGTCCGTGGTCAGGAACAGGCCCTTGGGCGTGTCGTTCTGGGCGAAGCCGGTCCCGACAGTCAGGGTCGTGAGAAGGAAGGCCAACAACGCAGTCAGGCAACGCATCGAGCAGGTCTCCAGATCAGGCGGCCGCGCTGGGACGGCCCTTCATGCGGCCGTACCAGGCGGTGAGGTTCTTGCAGTCGGCTGGGATCGGTTGGCCGACCGTACCCATGAAGTCGACCATGACGAACAGCAGGATGTCGGCCATGGTGAGCTTGTCGCCGCCGACAAAGGGCTTGGAGCCCATCAGCCCGTCGAGCCACTTGAGCTTGTCCTGCGCTGTGGCCTTCAGCCCGTCGGCCGCTTCGGGGATGCAGCGGACGCGGTTCTCGAACAGCTTCAGCCCTTGCGAGAAACGGAAGCCGTTGAGGGCCGGCTCGACGATGTTGAGGTCGATGCGGCGAGTCCACATGCGCGTCTTGGCACGCTCCTCGGCCGTGTCGCCGATCAGCGAGGGCGTATCCTTCTTCTTTTCGTCGACGTACTCGCAGATCGCCGTGACCTCGGCCAGGACGGTGCCGTCGTCGAGCTCGAGAGCCGGGCACTGGCCGGCCGGGTTGACCTTGCTCGCATAGGGCTCGCGACGGTTCTCGCCGCCGCGCAGGTCGATCTCGACCTTGGGAACGTCGAAGCCCTTCTCGGCCATGAACATGCGGACCATGCGCGGGTTGGGTCCGATTGAGTTGTAGAGTATCATTTGTCTCCTCCCTAGGGCGGTGCAAGCGCTAACAAATCGGTCGGCCAACGGTCAACAGCTAGCCGCGCTACCGGCGGCGAAACCACCACACCGCCTCACCCTGAGGAGCGCCGCACAGCGGCGCGTCTCGAAGGGTGGGCAACAGAATGACTGGCTCCCACCCTTCGAGACGGGCGCTTCGCGCCCTCCTCAGGGTGAGGTGTTCTTGTATCATCGCCATGGTTCGACCAAAATCTTGGTGTGGCGCTCGGGGTTGGCCAGCTCGGCGAAGGCGCCTTTCACGCCATCGAGCCCGACCTTGCCGGTGATCAGCGCCTCACCATCGACCTGGCCTTCAGCCAGCAGGCGAAGACAACGGGCGAACTCCTCGGGCGTGTAACCGAGCACGAATTGCAGGGCGAGCTCCTTGACGATGCCGAAGAACGGCTCGATGCGGTCGGGCTCCATGCACACGCCCGCGACGACGATGCGGGCGTCGCGCGGTGCGGCTTCGAAGATCTGCTGCAGCAGGCCGGGAACGCCGACGCACTCAAAGATCACCGCGCGGCGGCCGACGGGCAGCTTGGCGTATGGCGCCTCCTTGGCCGGATCGATCACGATGTCGGCGCCCATCCTGGCGGCAAGCTCACGTCGCTTGGGCGAGAAGTCGGCCGCGATGATCGGCTGAACGCCCTTCAGTCTCAGGCCGACGATGGTGGCAAGCCCGACCGGCCCACAGCCCACGACCAGAGGGACGTCTTCGGGCGCCAGCACCGCCTTCTCGACGGCATGGATGCCGACCGCCAGCGGCTCGGTCAGCGCGGCATGGCCCGCGGGAAGCCCGTTGGGCACTTCGAGGAGCAGAGGCGCCGCCAGCACCATGCGCTCGGCGTAGCCGCCGGGATAATCGTTGGAATAGCCGATGGTGGTGCGCGTCTCGGCGCTGAGCGGCATGACCGGCATGGCGACGGCGCGTGCGCCGGGCCGCAGGCGGCGCTCGGTGTCGGGACCGTAGTCCAGAACCTCGCAGCAGAACTCATGTCCGAACACGACGTCGCGCGACAGATCCATCGGGATGCGGCCTGAGACGCGCTTGGACATCTCGACCATGCGCGGCGCGTGCTGGGCAGCGTGAAGGTCCGAGCCGCAGATCCCGCAGGCCAACGTCTTGACCAGGACCTGGCCCGCTGCGGGCTTCGGTTCGGGCACTTCACCGACGACGATGTCGCCGGCGCGGAAGACCGCGGCTTTCATTCGATGAACTCCGTCGTCGTGGCGAGGAAGTCGCGCAGGCGGTCATGATGCACCCAATGACCAGCTTGGTCGAACTCCACGACCTCGGCATTCTTGAAATGCTTTAGGCGTCCGTCCTTCTCAGGATTGGAGGCCCAGCTCTCCTTGCCGTAGATCAGGAGCGTCGGACAGGTGATCTCCGACCACAGCTCCTCGATGGCGCGATAGCTCATGTCGTAGGGCGGCCAGGCGCGGACGTAGTTGTCGAACTTCCAGCTGTAGGTGCCGTCCTCGTTCTGGTTGACGCCCTGCTCCGTCAGATGCCGCGCCTGCTCGGCCGACAGGTGCGCATTCTCCTCCTGCATGCGCTTGAAGGCGTCCTCGATGGAGGGATAGCGGCGCGGCAGGCGACCGGAGAGCTTGCGCTGTTCGGCGACCCATTCGCGCATGCGCTCGCCCATGGCCTTGTCGCGGCGCTCGGCGATCACCTTGGGCGACGGTCCCAGGCCTTCGATGGCCACCAGCTTGCGCACCTTGTCGGGAAAGATGCCCGAGTAGCGCAGGCAGATGTTGCCGCCCAGCGAATGGGCGACGATGGTCACCGGCGCCAGCCCCTGCTGATGGATGAGCTGGTCGAGGTCGTAGATGTAGGACGACATGGCGTAGTTGCCGTCGGGCGACCACTGGCTGTCGCCGTGCCCGCGCAGGTCGGGGCAGATGATGTGCCAGTCGTCGCGCAGCGCCTGGGCCACCCAGTCCCAGTTGCGGCAATGGTCGCGGCCGCCATGCACCAGCAGCAGCGGCGGCGCCTCGGGGTTGCCCCAGTCGACATAGTGGAGACGCAGACGTTGGGAGAAATAGTGCCGCGAAGTCGGGCCCGGCATGCCATTGAGAGAGGAGGTCATGAGATCCTGTATAGACTGGCGTCCCGGGTGGGTTAATCCCCATCGTTCGGCCCGGAGCCGACACGCCAACTGCCCCGCCATTTCAGTCCCTGAGTGGGCACTGACTTTACGCCGCCGTTCGCCACCAAGGTCTGGAGCAGCCGGGACTTCGATCCCATGATCCGGACTTCGCCGGGAGCCACCTCGACGCGCTGGGCAAGCGCGCGCAGGTGGTCGCGGCGATAGCCTCCGCCTTCGAGCCGGATGCGCTGACGGGCCGACAGGGCAAGCTTGTGCAGCATCTGCGCCGTCACGGCCTGCTGCCCTGTATTCTGAAGCGTGGCCAAGGCGCGCTCCGCATCGGCCCGGGCCTGGTCCCGGATGGCCTTGAGGCCGGCGATACGGTCCTTGAGCGCCGGGTCGTCCAGATCGGCCACGCCGGTCTCGATGGCGTCGTAGAGGCGCTTCAGCCGCAGTTCCGATTCAGTCGCCCGCTTGTTGAGCTCGGCGATATGCTGTCGGCGGCGCTCGCTGCGCTCCTGCGTGCGGTCGAGGACGGCGGCGAGAATGGCTTCCAGCCGCTTGGGCTGCAGCAGGCGCTCTTCCAGATGGCTGGCGACCAGCTCGTCGAGCTTTTCCATCGGCACCGCCATGCCGGCACAAGCGGTGGCTCCCTGGCGCGCCCTGGTCGAGCAGGCATAGTAGCGATATTGCCCACTCTTGCCGGTGCGGATGGTCATCGCCCCGCCGCACTTGGCGCAATGGATAAGGCCGGTGAGCATGGTCGGACCGCTGACCACGCGCGACGGCATGACCTTGGGGTTGCGGGCCTTGAGCAGCGCCTGCACCGCGTCAAAGGCCTCGCGGTCGATGATCGGCGGGACTGGAATGACGACGACCTCGCTGGCGGGCTTCGTCTCGCGCGTCTTGGACCGCTTGTTGTACTCGTGCTCGCCGACATAGGTGCGGCGGGTGAGGATGCGATGGACCTGGCAGATTCCCCAGCGCCCGCCGTCGCGGGTGAAAATGCGGTTGCGGTTCAGATGGCTGACGATCTTCTTGATGCCCATCTGGCCGGAGGTGCCGTCGCCATGCAGGGCGAGCCTGTAGATCAGCCGCACCGTGTCGGCGTGGAGCGGGTCGATCTCCAGCTTCTTCTTGACCTTGGCGCCGCGCTCCTCGGCGGCGACGGTGCGATAGCCGATCGGCGGCAGCGAGCCGTTCCAGAAGCCCTGGCGGGCGTTCTCCTTCAAGGCCCGGATGACATGCTTGGCGTTCTCCTTGGACTGATACTCGTCGAACAGGGCCATGATCTGGCGCATCATGACGTGCATGGGATCGTCGCCCATCTCCTGGGTGATGGAGACCAGCTTCACGCCATTCTTCGCCAGCTTGCGGACATAGAACTCCAGCTCGAAGTGGTCGCGGAAGAAGCGCGAGAAGCTGTGCACCACGACCACGTCGAACGGCGCAGGCTTGGCGGTTCCCGCTTCGATCATCCGCTGGAACTCGGGCCGCCGGTCGTTGGTGGCCGATGCGCCCGGCTCGACATAGGTCTCGACGAGCTGATAGCCGCGCGCCAGGCAGTAGGCCTCGCCCTGGCGCTTCTGATCGGGGATGGAGACATCATGCTCGGCCTGCCGCGCCGTCGAGACGCGCAGGTAGAGGGCGGCGCGCAGCGGCACGGTCATGGCAGGTGTCTCCTGGTCAGATCATGAGTGTGACCCGAACAGCTCGTCGAACAGGTCGCCGAACCAGCGCTCGAACACGTCGATCTCGGCTTCGGTGACCGGAACGTCTGCCGGCCAGTCGTCGCTGACGGTCCAGGTCGAAAGATCGTGGGCCGGCGGACGGCCGGGGAAAGGCCACGGCTCGCCGAGCAGCTGGCGGAGCTGTTCAGAGGCCGATGGCGGACGCGGGCGCACGGGGCGAGGCATTCCGCCAAGGTCGGCAATGCACCGGGCGGAAACAATCGGCCGTCTCTACGCCACGGCCCGCCGCGTAGTCTGGGATAGTCATACGGGGGCACGGCGGCTCCCGGCGGGGCCAGCGTTGCATCGGCAGCCATCACGCGGCCTTCAGCGGGCGGGCGCGCTCGATCCGTTCCCGCTCTTTGGGGCTATGCATCGCTGCCCACAGGTCATTGCGCCGCTGCACGTTCAGCCAGAAGTCCGGGCTGTTGCCGAACACACGCGCCAGGATGAGGGCGGTTGCCGCCGTCACGTTCCTGCGGTCGTTGCACAGCTCGTTGACATGCTTGCGTTGCACGCCCATTGCCTCGGCAAGCGCGGCCTGCGTCAGGCCGAACGGCTCCATGAACTCCTCCACCAAAATCTCGCCCACCGTGACGGGCTTGCGCTTGGTCGTCAGCATGTTCGCCTCGCTTCACCTGTAGCTGTGATTGTCCAGATAGACGCCTTCCGCCTCGCCGCGGCCGCCGTTCCACCGGAACACCAGCCGCCACTGCTTGTTGACGCGGATCGAATGGTATCCTGCCAGATGACCCTGCAGCTTCTCGAAATGATTGCTGGGCGGCACGCGCAAGTCCCGGTCGGTCATCGCGTCGTCGATCATCTGGAGCTTGCGAAAGAGGCGGCTTTCGAGATCGGACGGAATATTCCGAGAGTGGACATCCTTGACGAAAAAGGCGCCCAGCCATTCGTCCCGAAAGCTCGCGATCATGCGGCTGCCCCAAAGAGGCGTATATGTACCACTCTATGGTACTACATTCAAGATTGATTGGCGGGGAGCTATGTTGCGCATTGGGGCTTAACCCCGCTTGGCAAGCCATTGCCGGGCCGGCAACAGGCGGTCAAGGCTGGTGCAGCACGCGCCACCGCGAAGCGGCTGCGGACTTGGCGGGCTGGCGTCGGTCCGGCCTCTTCAGCATAAGCGGGTAACGCTGTCGGCCTCCCTCACAATCTCACAATCCCAACCCGCGCTTTCGGCCGAGCGTCCAATCGATGCTGCCATCGTGCATGATGCCGCTGACGTGGCGCCCGATCTGCCGCTCCAAGACCGGCTGCCAGGGCACGAGCTGGAACCCGAGCCCGCCATCGCCGGTGATGGTCTCGATCATGGCGAAGCGGCCGCTGGCGAGGTTGGTCGCGCCCACAAGCTTGCCGGCGACGTAATCGCCGGTCTCGGCCGGCCTGTAGGTCATGCCGCGCGCTGCCGCCATGTCACGGCCGGCGCGGGCGATCTCGATGCGCTCCAGCCTGGCGATCAGGTCCCGAGGCGCGCGGACGCTGCTGTCGGCCAGCCGGACCGCATGGCCCTGGTCGACGAGGCTTTGCCGTCGTCGCTCCATGGCCTGGCTCACTTCATGTCCGAACCCTACGACGGCGAGCGGCGTGCGGTTCGGCGAGGCCAGCTCGCGGTCGAGCCAGGTCGCCCCGTCGCTGCCGATTTGCTGCTCCAAGTCGAGGGTGGTGAGCACCCGAACCGCATTGTTGGCACCGCGCCGGGCGTCGTAGCCGGCGGCGCGCTGCTCGAAGTCTTCGGGGATGCGCCAGTGGTCGGCGTCGATCCGCTCGACGACACCGGCCCGGCGCAACGCTTCCAGGCGGCGAACATGGCTGCGGACATAGCGATCACAGTCACCGCCGGGCACGCGCACCAAGCCGCTGTCGGCGAGAGCCCTGTGCTCGCTCGGACGGTAGGTGCCGTCATGGTCGCGCGCGAGGCTGGCAATGTTGCGATCGGCGGGACGCGGACCGGTGGCGACGCGGCCCATCTGCACGATGCTGCCTTGCTCTGGCGGCTCGGCATTGCCGTCGAACGTGACGTGGTGGACCCGGCCGTCAACGCCGTCGATCACCAGGCCGATGCGCTCGCCCAGCTCGTCGTCCAGCCGCTTGCCGATCACCCGGCCGATGACAGCTTCGTCCGGGACCGCGCCATGCAGCACATAGCTGCCAACGGCACGCTCCTCGCCGCGCGCGGAGAGCGCGCGGTTCATCGCCTTGATGATGTCGCCGCGCTCCCCGAGCTCCCGCATCGTGGGCTCCAGCCGCTCCGAGAAGGACCAGATCCCGGGCTGCACCTCTCGGGCGAGGCGATAGCGTTCGAGGGTCTTCAGCCGGCCGATCAGCAGCGTCCTGTCGAGGTCGGCGCGGAGCTGACCTGCGTCCGGCCGCAGGTCGAGGAGCCTGGTCGGGACTTCCTCCACCAGCATGCGGTCGAGCCGGGTGAAGCGCTCGGCATCGACCTCCCGCTCCAGGCTGCGCGCTACCTCCTGCTCGGTCTGGCGACCGAGCTCCAGGGTGACGATCTCGCTCGCCCGTTCGCGGACGCCGTGGGCGATGTAGTCGCCGGCGATGTTGAGCGTCTTGCCCTCGTCGGTGATACCGCGGACGACGATGTGCGTATGGGGATGGCCGGTATTGTGATGATTGTGATTCAGCGTGGAAAATTGACCCCCTGAGGTGGGGGATCGGCGTCCAAAATTGACCCCCCCTTGAGGAGTTGGCGTAGCAGGCTGCCCGCTTTGCGTAAGAGCGGGTGGTGGGGGATGTTGGTAGTGGAGACGATC
>JACPOB010000196.1 GCA_016185145.1 Rhodospirillales bacterium
CTGCCGACCGGCATGCAGTGCTTCGCCTTCAACACGCGGCGCGACTTCTTCAAGGACAGGCGGGTGCGCGAGGCGATCGCCACCATGTTCGACTTCGCCTGGACCAACAAGAACCTGTTCTACGGGATGTACAAGCGCAACGTCTCGTTCTTCGGCAACTCCGAGCTCGCCTCGTCGGGCCTGCCGACGCCGGCCGAGCTGAAATACCTCGAGCCGTTGCGCGGCAAGATCCCAGAGGAGGTCTTCACCAAGGAGTTCAAGCTTCCCGAGAGCGACGGCACCGGCAACGTGCGCGACCTCGCCCGCCGCGCGCTGGCGCTCCTGAAGGAGGCCGGCTGGGAGGTCAAGGACGGCAAGATGACCGAGACGAAGACGGGCAGGAAGCTCGCCTTCGAAATGCTCTTGAACGACGCCAGCTTCGAGCGCGTCGTGCTGCCCTACAAGCAGAACCTCGAGCGCATCGGCATCGACATGAACGTGCGCACCATCGACACCGCGCAATTCAAGCGGCGCGAGGACGAGTTCGACTACGACATGATGGTCGAGGGCTTCGGCCAGTCGCTGTCGCCGGGCAACGAGCAGCGCGATTTCTGGGGCTCCAAGGCCGCCGATACCAAGGGCAGTCGCAATTCCATCGGCATCAGGGATGCCGCCATCGACAACCTGGTCGAGACGCTGATCGGCGCGCCCGATCGCGAAAGCCTGATCAACGCCACCCGCGCGCTCGACCGCGTGCTGCTGTGGAACCATTTCGTGGTGCCCAACTGGCACAGCAACACCGCCTACGTCGCCTACTGGAACCGCTTCGCCCGACCGGCCAAGAGCGCCAAGTACTCGCCCGTCGCCTTCGACACCTGGTGGATCGACGAAGCCAAGAACAAGGCCCTGCAGCGCGGCGGGGACAAGAAGTGATCGGCTGTGGAGCGTCATGTTCGGACCGCGGGCGTCCCGCCCGCTCATGATCATGAGGCGGGCGGGACGCCCGCGGTCCGGATATGAGAAGACACTCTAGTGTCCTGATCGATAAATTCGGCTCATTCTGGCCTGATAGTGTAAGAGGTCAGAATGGCAAAGGGAAAAGCTTCGACGATTGAGCTGAGCGCAGCGGAGCGGCGTGAGCTTGAGTCGCTGACGCGACGGCGCAAGAC
>JACPOB010000197.1 GCA_016185145.1 Rhodospirillales bacterium
CCCGCCATCTTCCTCCCCGCGAACAGGCCCTTCTAGCACGGATGGACGCTGCCCGGCCCACCATCGTATCAATGCGGCCACAGGACGAAACATCGATGACGGAGCGGAGCCGATGCGCGCAATGATGAGCGAAAACCCGGGTGGACCGGAGAGCCTGAAGCTCATGGAATTGCCCTCCAAGCCCTTGGGCAAGGGCCAGGTCCGCGTCGCCGTCAAAGCCGCCGGGGTGAACTTCCCCGACACGCTGATCATCGCCGACAAGTACCAGTTCAAGCCGCCGCGTCCGTTCGCGCCGGGCCACGAGATCGCCGGCGACATCTCCGAGGTCGGCGAGGGCGTGAGCGGCTACGACAAGGGCGACCGCGTCATCGGCATGATCGGCCATGGCGGATATGCCAGCGAAGCCGTCGTCGACCAGGGCGCGCTTCTGCCGATGCCGCCGAACATGAGCTACGAGGACGGCTCGGCCTTCACCATGACCTACGGCACGTCCTACTACGCGCTGAAGCAGCGGAGCGACTGCAAGCCCGGCGAGACGCTGCTGGTGACGGGCGCGTCGGGCGGCGTCGGCCTGACCGCGGTGGAGCTGGGCGCGCTGATGGGTCTCAAGGTGATCGCGGCCGTCGGCTCGGACGAGAAGATGGAGATCTGCAAGAAATACGGCGCCACGATGTTCGTGAACTACGCCAAGGAGAAGATGCGCGACAAGGTCAAGGAGCTGACCGGCGGCAACGGCGCGGACATCATCTACGACGCGGTCGGCGGCGATGCCTTCGACGAGTCGATCCGCTGCATTGCCTGGTACGGCCGCCTGCTGGTGGTCGGTTTCGCCGCCGGGCGCATCCCCTCGCTGCCGGCCAACCTCGCGCTGCTCAAGAGCTGCGACGTGCGCGGCGTGTTCTACGGCGCCTGGCGCGCGCGCGACCCTGCCGAGGGGCGCAAGAATTTCGACGAGCTCCTGAAATGGTACAGCGAGGGCAAGCTCAAGCCGCACATCTCCATGCGCTTCCCGCTGGAGAAGGGCGCCGACGCCATGAACGCACTGCTCTCGCGCAAGGCGACGGGCAAGGTCGTCCTGACCGTGGCGTGAGCCGGTCGATGGTGGGCCGGCGACGACTCACGGCATTGCTTGGCACGTTGCTTCTGGCGGTGCCGGCGCACGCCGACGATTTCCCCACCAAGCCGATCACGCTCGTCGTGCCGTTCACGCCGGGCGGCGCGATCGACATGCTGGCGCGCCTGGTGGCGCAGCAGGCGTCGGCGGCGCTCGGCCAGCCGATCGTGATCGACAATCGCAGCGGCGCCGGCGGGCTCATAGCCGCGGCAGCGGTCGCCAAGGCCGAGCCCGACGGCTACATGCTGCTGATGGCGTCGGCCGCCCAGGTGACGATCCCGCCGTGGATCAACCGGTCGCTCTCCTTCGATCCACCGCGCGACCTCGTGCCGGTGGCGCATCTCGCCGATACGCCGATGGTGCTGATCGTCTCGGCGAGCTCCAAGGCGCAGACGGTCGGCGACTTCATTGCCATGGCGCGCGCCAATCGCGGCGGCCTCAACTACGGCTCGACCGGTGTCGGCACGATTTCCAACCTGGTCATGGAGAGCCTGAAGCTCGCGGCCGACATCGATGTCGTGCACGTGCCCTATCGCGGCGCCGCGCCCGCCCTGGCCGATCTGCATTCGGGCCAGGTGCAGGCCATGTTCACCAGCACCGCCTCGGCGGCACCCATGGTGGCATCGGGCAAATTCCGGCCGCTCGCCGTCACGACCAAGGCGCGCTCGCCGTTGCTGCCCGACGTGCCGACCATGGCGGAGGCCGGCTGGCCGACCGCCGAGGTCGTGGTCTGGGCGGGCGTGATGGCGCCGGCCGGCACGCCGCGGGTCGTCATTCGCCAGCTCGAGCGCGCTTTTGTCGAAGCTTCCCTGACGCCCGAGACGCGCGAGCGCCTGGTGGTCTTCGGCGCCGATCCTGTCGGCGCGGGCACCAAGGCTTTCGCCGAAGTGCTGGAGAAGGACCTGGCGCTGTGGCAGCGCGTGGCGCAGGCGTCGGGCGTCAAAGTGGAATGAAGAGGGCGCGATGAGCAGACTGACAGGCAAGATCGCGATCGTGACCGGAGCCGCCTCCGGCATCGGCGCCGCGTCGGCCAAGCTGTTCGCCGACGAGGGCGCGCAGGTGCTGGCGGTCGACCGGCCGGAATCGGCGATCGAGCAGGCGCATGCCGGCAATAACGCGATCGCCGCGCTCGGCTGCGACATCACCGGCGATGATGCGCCCAAGAAGATCGTCGCGGCGGCGCTCGGCGAGTTCGGCGCCATCGACATCCTGTTCAACAATGCCGGCGTCAGCGGCCGCGCCTTCGTCGAGGAGATGACCGACGAACAATGGGATCACGTCAACGGCGTCAACGTGCGCGCCATGTTCCGCCTGTGCCGTGAAGCCATCCCGGCGCTGAAGGCGCGGGCCAAGGAGAAGGGCCGGGCGCGCATCGTCAACACCGCGTCGGTCATGGCCTTCGACACCGACTACGGACTTGCCGCCTATTGCGCCTCCAAGGCCGGCGTCGGCGGGCTGACGCGCACGCTGGCGCTCGAGCTCGGCAAGTTCAACATCACCGCCAACTATGTCTGTCCCGGCGCCATCTACACCGGCATGACGCGCACCAACTTCGACAATCCCGAGATCCGCGCGGTGTGGGAGAAGAAGGCGGCCTTGCGCCGGCTCGGCCAGCCGATCGATATTGCCCGCGGCGCGCTGCTGCTGGCATCCGACGAGGCCGACTTCATCACCGGCCACGAGCTGGTGGTCGATGGCGGTCTCACCCTGCGTACCTGAGTACCCACCATGCCCAACATCCATTCCTTTGCCGCCTCCTACGGCGAGGCGCGCGACAAGTTCCTGGCGGCCGCCCGCGTCGCCGGCGCCACGACCTACCGTTACGACAATCCGACCAAGGGCCCGAAAGGCGAATCGCTCTCGACCGACGTGGCGCGGCTGGGGCCCGACGATGCCTCGCGGGTGGTGGTGACGATCTCCAGCACGCATGGCGTGGAGGGCTATTGCGGCTCGGGTTTCCAGGTCGATTGGCTGGCGAGCGTCGGCGCGGCCGGCCTGCCCAAGGACACGGCGGCGGTGTTCGTGCACGCCATCAACCCCTACGGTTTTGCCTGGACGCGGCGGGTGACGGAGGAGGGCAACGACCTCAACCGCAACTACGTCGATCACGGCAAGCCCTATCCGGTGAACGAGGGCTATCTCGAGATCGCCGACTTTCTGGTGCCGAAGGATCTTAGCCAGGCGACGCTCGATGCCGCCGATGCCAAGCTTTCCGCCTATCGCAAGAAGGTGGGCGACATCGCCTATTTCCGCGCCGTGTCCGGCGGCCAGTACAGCCATCCCGACGGCATGTTCTTCGGCGGCGGCGGGCCCAGCTGGTCGAACCGCACCCTGCATGCCATCACCGACCGCTTCCTCAAGGGGCGCCAGGACGTCGCCGTCATCGACTTCCATACCGGCCTCGGGCCGTACGGCTATGGCGAGCCGATCACCCACTACGACATCGACACGCCGGCCTCGCGCCGCGTGCGCGCGTTCTGGGGCGAGTCGGTGACGGAGTCCAAGCGCGGTCAGACCGCGTCGCAGGCGCGCGACGGGCTTGGCCACTACGGCCTCAACCGCGTGCTGACCGAGCCCGAGACCCGGCTCACCATGTGCACGCTCGAATACGGCACCTTCGATCGCGAAAGCGGCCAGAAGGCCTTCCGCGCCGACCACTGGCTGCACAAGTACGGCAACCCGCTGGGCAAGGAGGCGGGGCCGGTGCGCTCGGCGATGCGCCGGCAGTTCTATCCGGAGACCGACGACTGGAAGGAAGCCGTTCTCTTCCGCGGCCATCAGATCGTCCGCCAGGCCATCGCCGGCGTGCAGCGCGGCGCGCTTTAGTCTTGCCGGACCGCGGGCCTCCAGGCCCGCTCATATTCTTCTGGGGTGCTTCCCTCCTTCATGATTTTGAGCGGGCCTGGAGGCCCGCGGTCCGGCAAGAACATTCTGGGGACAAACCGCCCGCGAAAAGCCACACGTCGCGCGATCGATCCTGCTAAAAGCCTCCCATGCGTGTCCTGGTGGCGCTGATCGCCTTTGTGGCTGTCGCCGCGCTCAATCTTTTGTGGTGGTGGTGGCCCAACAGGCCGGTCGAGATCGCCGGCTGGACCAATGCACCCTTGCAGAGCGTGTCGTTCGCGCCCTACCGGCCGGGCCAGAGCCCGCTCACCCGTACCTTCCCGACGCCCGACCAGATCGAGGAGGACCTGCGGCGCCTCCAGGGCAAGGTCCGCGCCGTCCGGACCTATTCGACGGCGGAGAATCTCGAGACCGTGCCGCAGCGTGCCGGCAAGTACGGGCTGAAGGTCTGGCACGGCGCCTGGCTGAACGACAACGACAAGGAGAACCTCGAGCAGGTCAACCTGCTGATCGACCATGCCAACAAGTACAAGGACACGGTCGAGCGGGTGATCGTCGGCAACGAGGTGCTGCTGCGAAAGGATCTGACCGCCAACCAGCTCCGTCGCTACATCCGCCAGGTCAAGCAGCGCGTGTCGCAGCCCGTGACCTATGCCGACGTCTGGGAATTCTGGCTGCGCAACCCGTCGCTGGCCGACGAGGTCGACTTCATCACCATCCATATCCTGCCGTACTGGGAGGACGTACCGATCGGCCTCGATCGCCGCGAGCCCGACGGCAAGCCCAGCATCGAAAAGCACATCGTCGACATCTACAAGAAGGTGCAGGATCGCTTTCCCGGCAAGACGATCGTGATCGGCGAAACCGGCTGGCCGAGCGACGGCCGCATGCGCTCCGACGCGCGGCCGGGCCGGGTCGAGCAGGTGCGTTACTTCTCGACCTTCCGCTCGATCGCCGATCGCGAGAAGTTCGACTACAACGTCGTCGAAGCCTTCGACCAGTACTGGAAGGCCCGCCAGGAAGGCACGGTCGGCGCCGCCTGGGGCCTGCTGGACGCCCAGCGTCACGACAAGTTCGAGCTCGGCAAGCCGGTGTCGGCCGAACCGCATTGGCGGGTCCTGTTCATCCTGTCGACGCTGGCCGGAGGCCTGATCCTGGGTGGCTTCGTCGTCATGCGCCGCCAGGCGCGCGGCAAGGTGATCGGGATCTTTGCCGTCTTCGCCCAGCTCGTCGCCACCTGCTACGTGCAGGCGACCTGGATCGACCTGTCACGCACGTTCTACTTCGAGAAGATGGTCGGCGTGGTCTTCTGGGCGGTCCTGCTGGGACTCTTCAGCTACGCCCTGCTGCGCGGCATCGCCGACAGCCTGACCGGCAAGATGGCCGATCCCTCGCTCTATGGTGCGCGTGTGCGCGAAGCCTGGCGGGCGTGGCGGGAACTGCCGCGCTATCAGATCCTGAGGCGCGCCGACCTGATGCTGCAGGTCCTTTACCTGGTGCTGACGGTGATCTGCATCTTCTACCTGATCGTCATCAGTATCGACTGGTATGACGGCGTCATCCGCCTCAGCGAGACCTTCTACCGCCAGATCGCCATCGACGGCCGCTACCGCGATTTCCCGATCTGGAGCTTCGTCATTCCCTCGATCGTGCTGATGGCCTGGAAGACGCTGACCATCGTGCGGCGCGAACCGGTGTCGCGGGCCGACCGTTGGGCCAAGGCGCTGTCGTTCGGCCGCTTGCTGGGCTACGACGGCAGCAAGGGCTTCGTGCGCATGGACCGGTCTTACAGCCGTCTCCTGCCGATCCTGCCGGAGATTGCCTTTTCGTTCCTGCTGACCTTCTGGGCCGTGGTCATGGTGGTGACCGAAGGCGCGATCAAGCTGCATGACGGCGGGGCCGGCGGCTTCGTCGCCGTCGACGGCGGCCGCTGGGTGATCGGCACGCTGTTCTGGAACACCCAGGCCAACTGGTTCGGCGCCCTGGCCATCCTGATGGCCGTGCCGTACCTGGCGACCATATATGTGTCGCTGCGCGAGCCACTGGCAGAACCGCCGCCGGACTCCTATACCAGCAAGTGGTAGTCGAGATTGCCTCACCCTGAGGAGCGGCCCGCAGGGTGAGGTATTGGGGTTGTCCAGCGAGGAGTTGCCGAATGGAAATCAAGGGTGAATACAGGATCGCGGCTCCGCGCGAGAAGGTCTTTGCGGCCCTCAACGATGCATCGATCCTGAAGGCCTGCATTCCGGGCTGCGAGTCCCTGGAGAAGCTTTCCGATACCGAGATGACGGCCAAGGTGCGGCTGCGTATCGGCCCGGTCAGCGCCGCCTTTTCGGGCAAGGTGACGCTCTCGGACATCGACCCTCCCAACGGCTACAAGATCAGCGGAGAAGGGCAGGGCGGCGTCGCCGGATTTGCCAAGGGCGGGGCCGTCGTGGCTTTGAAGGAAGAGGGCAACGAGACGATCCTGAACTACGACGTCGACGCCCAGGTCGGCGGCAAGATCGCCCAGGTTGGTGCACGCCTGATCACGGGCACCGCCAAGAAACTGGCCGACGAGTTCTTCGGCAAGTTCGCCAACACCATCAACAATCCGTCCCCGGCGGCCGTCGCCGGCGTGCCGAGCAGCGCCAGCCTGCCGCTGCCGCCGTCTGATGCGGTGCAGCGAGGCTATCGGCACTGGACCGTGATCGGCATCGGCGCGGCCGTGCTGATTCTGATCTTTCTTGCGAGTCGCTAGAGCGTTTCCCGATAAGGTGGAACCGCGCGCGGTTCCACCTTATCGGGAAAGCGCGCCGGGGGATGGTTGTTGCAATAGGCATATCCCGTTCGGCTGATTCCAGCCGAACGGGATATGCTCTAGCGTCGGCCGGTCGCCGGTCGGTCGTCATCCGCAATTCGCTTGACCGGCGGCTCGACGGCTTGCGAGAGTCCTTTGAACGCCTTGCGGGCGTGCACTGGCACGTCTTCGCGAACCAACAACGAGAGGGAGAAGAGTATATGACCATTCCCGTCGCCATGACCGTCAACGGCAAGTCCGTCTCGGGCAAGGTCGAGGCGCGCACGCTGTTGGTTCAGTTCCTGCGTGAGCATCTCAGCATGACCGGCACCCATGTCGGCTGCGATACCAGCCAGTGCGGCGCCTGCGTCGTGCACGTCGACGGCAAGTCGGTGAAGTCCTGCACCATGCTTGCCGTCCAGGCCGAGGGCGCCAAGGTCACCACCATCGAGGGCCTGGCCGAGAGCGCCGAGAAGCTGCATCCCATGCAGGAGGCGTTCCGCGAGAACCACGCCCTGCAGTGCGGCTTCTGCACCCCGGGCATGGTGATGAGCGCCATCGACATGGTGAAGCGCCACAACTACCAGCTCGACGAAGCGACGGTGCGCCGTGAGCTCGAGGGCAACCTCTGCCGCTGCACCGGCTACCACAACATCGTGAAGGCCATCTTGGCGGCAGCGCCCGCCATGAAGTCGGCGGGGGTGTAGCCATGACTGCGCAAACCGGAATTGGCGCCCGGGTCAAGCGGAAGGAAGACCAGCGCTTCCTGACCGGGACGGGTCGTTATGTCGACGACCTGCCGCTCGCACGCGCGACCTACGCGCACTTCGTGCGCTCGCCGCATGCCCACGCCAAGATCAAGAGCATCGACACCTCGACTGCCGCCGGCATGCCGGGCGTGGTCGCGATCTTCACCGGCAAGGACACGGCCGATGCCAAGGTCGGCGGCCTGATCTGCGGCTGGGTGGTCAAGGACAAGCACGGCCAGCCGCACAAGGCGCCGCCGCATCCGGTCATGGCGGTCGACACCGTGCGCTATGTCGGCGACACGGTGGCGATGGTGGTGGCCAACAGCCACGACGAGGCCAAGGACGCCGCCGAGGCGATCAGGGTCGACTACGACGTCCTGCCGGCCAACGTCGATCTCGCCAAGGCGCTCGACAAGGGCACGGCCGAGGTCCACGCCGAGGCGCCGGGCAACCTGATCTACGATTGGGAGATCGGCGTGAAGGCCGATGTCGACGCAGCCTTCGCGAAGGCCGCGCATGTCACCAAGCTCGACCTGGTCAACAACAGACTGATCCCCAACGCCATGGAGCCGCGCGCCGCGGCCGCGGAGTACGACAAGGGCACGGGCAACTACACGCTCTGGTCGACGTCCCAGAACCCACATGTCCTGCGTCTGATCCTGTCGGCCTTCGTGCTCGGCATCCCCGAACACAAGCTGCGCGTCATCGCTCCCGACGTCGGCGGCGGCTTCGGCAGCAAGATCTTCTGCTACAACGAAGAGACGATGGTCACCTGGGCGGCGAGCCGCGTCGGCCGTCCCATCAAGTGGACGGCCGAGCGCAGCGAATCGTTCCAGACGGATGCGCACGGTCGCGACCATGTCACCCATGCCGAGCTGGCGCTCGACAAGGACGGCAAGTTCCTCGCGCTGAAGGTCGAGACCATCGCCAACATGGGCGCTTACCTCTCGACCTTCTCGACCGCGGTGCCGACCTACCTCTACGCCACGCTGCTGGCCGGCCAGTACACCACGCCGCTGATCTACGCCAACGTCAAGGCGGCGCTGACCAACACCGCGCCGGTCGACGCCTATCGCGGCGCCGGCCGACCGGAGGCGACGTTCGTCGTCGAGACGATCGTCAGCAAGGCGGCCGCGGAGCTGAAGATGGATCCGGCGGAATTGCGTCGAAAGAACTTCATCCCGTCGACCGCCTTCCCGTACCAGACGCCGGTGGCCCTGCAGTACGATTCGGGCAACTACCCCCCGATCATCGACGAGGCGATCAAGATCGCCGATTACAAGGGCTTCGAGGCGCGCCGCGCCGAGGCCAAGTCGCGCGGCAAACTGCGCGGCATCGGCTTCTCGTCCTACATCGAGGCCTGTGGACTGGCGCCTTCTCAGGTGATCGGTCAGCTCGGCGGCGGCGTCGGGCAGTGGGAATCGGCCCAGATCAAGTTCAACCCGACAGGCAACGTCCAGATCCTGACCGGCGCGCACAGCCACGGCCAGAGCCACGAGACGACCTTCGCGCAGATCATCTCGGACAAGCTCGGCGTGCCGCTCGAGCAGATCGAGGTGGTGCACGGGGACACGGCGACGACGCCGTTCGGCATGGGCAGCTACGGCAGCCGTTCGCTGGCGGTCGGCGGCTCGGCGATCATGAAGGCGGCGGACAAGATCATCGCCAAGGGCAAGAAGATCGCCGCCCACCTCATGGAGGCGTCGGTGGCCGACGTCGTGTTCGAGAACGGCACCTTCAAGGTCGCCGGCACCGACAAGGCGGTGCCGCTCGGCCAGGCGGTGTTCGCAGCCTACGTGCCGCACAATTATCCGCTCGCCGAGCTCGAGCCCGGCATGGACGAGAACGCGTTCTACGATCCGGCGAACTTCGTCTATCCCGCCGGCACGCAGATCTGCGAGGTCGAGATCGATCCCGACACCGGCGTCGTCGAGGTCATCAGTCATACGGCAGTCGACGATTTCGGCAATATCATCAACCCGATGATCGTCGAAGGTCAGGTGCATGGCGGCATCGTGCAGGGCGTCGGCCAGGCGCTGCTCGAGAACGCCGTCTACGACAGGGAGACGGGCCAGCTCGTGAGCGGCTCGTACATGGACTACACCATGCCGCGCGCCGACGACGTGCCGTCGTTCAAGCTCGGCTACAAGGTCACGCCCTGTCCGCACAATCCGCTGGGCGTGAAGGGATGCGGTGAGGCCGGTGCGATCGCCGCACCTGCCGCCGTGATGAATGCCGTCCACGACGCGCTGGCGCCGGTTGGCGTCAAGCATGTCGAGATGCCCGCCACGCCGCTCAACGTGTGGCAGGCGATCCATGGCGCGCGCGCGGCGGCCGAGTAACGGGAGGATCAGAGATGTACGATTTCCACTACCATCGCCCGAAGACGCTGGCCGATGCGGCCAACCTGTTGAAGGGCAAGGATGAGGCCCGTCCGATGTCGGGCGGCATGACCCTGATCCCGACGCTGAAGCAGCGGCTCGCCAAGCCCTCCGACGTCGTCGACCTCGGCGGCATCAAGGAGCTGGCCGGCATCAAGGTCGAAGGCAACAACGTGGTGATCGGCGGCATGACTCGCCACGCCGACGTCGCGAGCTCGGCCGAGGTCAAGGCGGCGATCCCGGCGCTGGCGCATCTCGCGGGCCATATCGGCGATCCGGCCGTGCGCAACCGCGGCACGATCGGCGGCTCGGTCGCCAACAACGATCCGGCGGCGGACTATCCGTCGGCGGTGCTGGCGCTCGGCGCCACCATCACCACCAACACCGGCAAGCATGCGGCCGACGGCTTCTTCAAGGGCCTGTTCGAGACGGCGCTGAGCGACGGCGAGCTGATCACCTCGATCAGCTTCCCGAAGGTCGAGAAGGCCGCCTACATGAAGTTCCCGAACCCGGCCTCGCGTTACGCCATGGTCGGCGTGTTCGTGGCCAAGACGGCGAACGGCGTGCGCGTCGCCGTCACCGGCGCAGGCCCCTGCGTCTTCCGCGTCAAGGCAATGGAGGATGCGCTGGCCAAGAACTTCTCGTCGGACGCCATCAAGGACATCAAGGTGCCGGCCGACGGGTTGAACAGCGACATCCATGCCAGCGCCGAGTACCGCGCCCACCTGGTCAACGTCATGGCCCGCCGGGCCGTCGACGCCGCCAACAAGTAGCCGCCGGCTCGAGGAACGACTAACGTCAAGGGCGCCCAGCCGGGCGCCCTTTTCGTTAGCGGTGGCAGGACATGAAGGCTTTGGTGACGGGCTTCGATCCGTTCGGCGGGGACGAGGTGAACCCGTCTTCTTTGGCGGTGGGCAAGCTCAGGAAGCGGATCGCCGGCATCGCCATCCATACGGCCGAGCTGCCGACGTCCTACGCGAAGTCTGCCGGGGTGCTGCGGACGGCGATCGACAAGGTCCGGCCCGACATCGTGCTGTGCGTCGGCCAGGCCGGCGGGCGAAGCGAGCTCTGCCTGGAGCGCGTCGGCATCAACGTCCAGGATGCCCGCATTCGCGACAACGACGGCAAGCAGCCGATCGACAAGCCGGTGGTGAAGGACGGCCCGGCGGCCTACTTCGCCACTTTGCCGATCAAGGCCTGCGTGGCGGCGCTGCGCAAGGCGGGCCTGCCGGCGGCGGTGTCGAACACCGCCGGCACCTTCGTCTGCAACCACATCCTCTATTCGCTGATGGACATCGCCCAGGACCATCCCGCGGCTTTCCGCGGCGGCTTTTTGCACATTCCCTACGTGCCCGAGCAGGTCGCCCGGCTGGGCGCCGCGCCGTCGATGGCGGTGGAGGACATCGTGCGCGGCATCGAGATCATCCTGGAGACCAGCGCGAGCCGCGTCGAAGACGTCCACACGGTCGAGGGCCGCATCTCCTAGCCTGGACCAGAACGGAACTCTCTCAGTCTGCGCCCGAGGACGCATCGCGGTATTCAACGCGGTCCATGAGCCCGTTGGCGAGTGCGATGCGATAGATCGTCTCCGCGAAGCGCCGGTCATCGACGAACATGTCGAGCGGCCTCGCATGTGTCGCGGCAGTTCGTCGATCAGCGCCAGCATCGTCGCCGCATCGATCGGTACGTTGACGCCGGCCGTCATGGAAAAATCTCCCGGCGTGTAGAGTCTCGTGGCCAGTGTCGCCCCGTCGGGAATGGAACTCTCGAGTCCGATGTCGATCAGCTATCGCTCGGTGTTGCGGCAAAGATCGGTGGTGACCAATCCCGCGATATGGTGCCGACGCTCGATGCGCAAAAGCGAGAAACGCGCCGCCCGCATCGCGTCGAGCATGAGCATTTCGTCGGCATCGGACGCGGCGCCGGCTGATTCGGCATAGCGGTCAATGGCACGTGACCGGCCGGGCGGCGCAGTATGGATGGCGAGGTCGAAGGCGTAGGTCAGGTCGTCAATGCTGTCGACGATGAAAGTCCTGCCGCGCGCAAGGCCCAGTCGCCGCGCATGCTGCAGGACAGGCTCCTGGGATATGAGCTTCTGCACTGCGCTGTTATGACGTTGGCTGATTTCTCTCAGGCGGCGATAGCGCTCGAGCACCTTGGCGCGCTCCGAGAAAGACGGATGATTCTCGCGGTTGTCGCGTTCCAGCGAAGTGACTGTGTCGGACATGGGCTCTCCACGCTTGTCGATCGGTCCAGAGCATCGACCTACAGTCATCTCTAGTTGGTGCGGACGGCAAGGCCGGAAAATCGGGGTATCCATAGCCGGCCTTCGGTGGCATTTGGCGGCGCGCTGGTTCAAGCGATGACGTGCGCCTTAGCCAAGCAGGGACAAAAAGTGCCCGGCGTCGACACCGGGCGAGCATGACGTCCCGACGACCGTGACCTCGCCATTGCGCCGGCCCACGTGAATGGCCGGGTCCTGGTATTTCGGGGGCGCCGCATCCCGTGCCATCGCCCGGATCTCGAGACTGTACCGATCGGTTCGGGTCCCGTAGCCGGTCGTGAAGTGCGGCGACAGGTTGGTGTGGATGCTGAGGTCTCCCGGAGCATAGCTCGGCACCCAGGCATTGTGAAAATTCGCGAGGACGTACTCGGTCCCCACGTCGTTGTGCGGCAGCGTCGGCAGCACCCGCTGGGGCGCCGGCGTGATGAAACCCAGGCCGGAATTGCGCCGCGGCGTGACGGCGTGGAGCGGGATCCACAAGGCGAAGGGAAGCTCCGGTGCGACGGCGGTCGCGTCCTGGTGCGCGCCCGCCACGAGCGGCTTGTCGACCATGTGGCGCGCCGTGCAGAGGCCCAGCAGGACCACAATGTCCGTGCTGCCGCAGATTTTCTCGACCACAGGCCATGCCCATGAGCGCAACAGCGCCGACACGATGGTGGCGGCCGGCAGGTGCTGATGGTGCTGCACGCGCCAGGGGGCGTGCCAGCTTCCGGCGTCGGACTCGCCTCCGAGGGAGCGCGCAAACTGTTCGAAGCTCGCGCAGCATGCCGGCAAGATCGTCGCCGGCAACGCACTGCGCAACATGATCACCCCGCACCTCGAGAGTGCAGCCGCCGCCAGCACGGGGGCTGCACCCTCCGTGAACGATTGCTCGGGCAATTCGTTCTGAACGTCGGGATGTAGGTCGAGAAGCTCGTCGAAACGCGGTGCCTGCATGGGCCGCCAACGTCGGAAACCCGGCGAAGTTGCTGTGACCTCGCAGCGCAGGCCCGCCGGCGACGAAGCGTCAGACCGGTGTGTAGATGACGAGCTTCAGGGCCGGGTCGTCACTTGCCTGAAAGCTTGCATGCTCGAAGCGCAGCAGGCCTTTCTTGGGGTGGCTCATCTGCTTGCGGCCGGAGATCGACGCGCGCACGTCGTGCGCCTTCCACCAGGCCGCGAACTCGGGGCTCTCGCGACGCAGGCGGGCCAGAAGCTCGACGAAGGCCGGATCGTCCGCCCAGAGGTCGTGGGTGGCGCGGAATTGCGCGACCACGCGCCTTGCCTGTTCGTTCCAGTTCGCGCCGAACAGGCGCCGGGTCGCGGGCTTGGTCAGGGTGACGATGAGGATGTTGCGATCCTCGGCCGGAAGATGGCTGAAGGCGAAGACCTCCTCAGCGGCCTGGTTCCAGGCGAGTACATCCCAACGGCGGCCAGTGACGTAGGCGGGCTGGTTGAGGCTCTCGACGACGCGCCTGATCGCGTCCGGTACGCTCTCGCGCACGAAGACGCGGCGATCCGGGTTGCGGGTGAGGGCGCGCAGATGGGCGTGCTCGACCTTGCTGAGCTTCAGTGCGCGGGCGAGGGCATCGACCGTCGTAATGGACGGGCTGACGGACCGCCCTTGTTCCAGGCGGATGTACCAGTCGACGCCAATGCCCGCGAGCTCCGCCACCTCTTCGCGCCGCAAGCCCGGTGTGCGTCGCCGCCGGCCGGCCGGCAGCCCGGCGGCGCGCGGCGTCAGGCGTTCCCGGCGCGAGCGAAGGAAATCGCCCAGTTCATTGCGGCTGCGGTCGGACAGGGTGGCATCCATGATCCCAGGATAATACCAGGTCTGAATGTCGATCGTCAGGGCCGGGTATCCATGGCCGTCCGCAACAAGAGGCGCGTCCATGAAAGCTGCAGTCCTGAAGGCCTTTGGTTCACCCCTTGTCGTCGAGACCGTGCCCGATCCGGTACTGGGCACCGGAGAGGTGATCGTCGATGTCGCGGCGACCAAGGTGCTTGCCTATGCCGGCGACGTGCTGAGCGGCCAGCGCCGTTATCTGCTGGAGCCGCCCGTGATCCCGGGCGCCGGCTGCATCGGCCGCGTGCGCGAGGTTGGACCCGACGCGACCGCGCTGACGCCGGGCGACTGGGTGTTCTGCGACCCGACGGTGCGTTCGCGAGACAATGCGCAGGCACCGGACATCATCCTGCAGGGCCTGACCGCCGGCAGCGAACGCGCCAAGCGCCTGCAAGAGTACTTTCACGACGGCTCGTGGGCCGAGCGCACGCGCGTGCCGACGGAATGCGTCGTGCCCATCGGTCCGTTGAGCGATGCGGAAGCAGCCGTCTCATGGTGCGCATTCGGCAACTTCGTGGTGGCCTATGGCGGCTTCGTCGCGGCCAACCTGCAGGCGGGCGAGACTGCCCTGGTCAACGGCGCGACCGGCGCCTTCGGAGGCGGCGCCGTTGCCGTGGCGCTGGCGATGGGCGCCGGCGCGGTGATTGCCACGGGCCGCAACCAACAGGCTCTCGACGACCTGGTGCGGCGCTTCGGCAAGCGCGTGACGCCGGTGCGCATGGCCGTCGACGAGGAGCGCGATCGCCAGGCCATTCTCGAGGCCGCAGCGGCGCCGATCGACTGTGTGCTCGACCTCCTGCCGCCCCTCGCCACGCCGGCCCAGGTGCGCACCGGGCTGCTCACCGTGCGGCCCTACGGGCGCGTCGTATTGATGGGCGGCGTCCGCCAGGACGTAGCCGTTCCGTACGACTGGCTGATGCGCAACTGCATCACCATTCACGGGCAGTGGATGTACCGGCGCGATTCGATCGGGCGGCTGATCGCGCTGGTCCACGCCGGCCTGTTGAGCCTCGACCATCACGAGGCGACGTGCTTCGGCCTCGACGACGTGAACCAGGCGATCAAGCACGCCGCGACCAGTGCCGGCCCGTTCAAGATGACGGTGCTGCGACCCTGATCACTGCGTCCCGTCGCCTGATGAGCCATCGGACAGGTGACCGCTGCCCATGCCGGATGCGTCACCGCCGCCGAGAAAATCTGCCGATATGGAGACACTCGAGAAATCTGCGCCTCCGCGGGTGAACCGGAAGAACAGCGCCCTCAAGGCTTCATAGTCGTCGCGTGCCGTCATGCCGGCAGCCTTTTCGAATTCTGCCAGCGGAAGAAAGGCAGCATAGCCCAACGCAAGTTGGCGGCCGGGGAAGCCGGCATTTGGCGCTGGCTGCCCGGATCTGGCCCGCCGTGTAGAACTTGCTCGCGCCATAATCTCGCAGCAATCGCGGACCGAGGCGTTGAGCGAACCTGGGAGCGCACCGCCTTTGGTCGATCCTGCGGACCAGCCGCTTGAGCCTGTCGAACAGGATCACCGTGACTCCGTGCGAGAGGGAGCAGCTTACCCTATTCGGCCGCCATCGGCAGCGGGATGGGGGCCGACGCCGGGACCATGGCAGGCTGCGTTGCCGGCCGCTTGACCCGGAACCAGGCGGCGTAGAGCGCCGGCAGGAACAGGAGGGTGAGGGCGGTCGCCACCAGCAGGCCGCCCATCAGCGCCACCGCCATCGGGCCCCAGAACACGCTCCGCGAGAGCGGGATCATGGCGAAGATGGCGGTGCCGGCGGTCAGCAGGATGGGCCGGGCGCGGCGCACCGTGGCGTCGATCACGGCGTCCCAGGCGGAGTGGCCGGCGGCGATGTCCTGGTCGATCTGGTCGACCAGGATCACCGAGTTGCGCATGATCATGCCGGCGAGCGCGATCACGCCCAGCAGCGAGACGAAGCCGAACGGCTGGTTGAAGGCCAGCAGGAACAGCGACACGCCGATCAGCCCCAGCGGTGCCGTCAGCACGACGAGCGCCAGCTTGGAGAAGCTCTGCAGCTGCAGCATCAGGAACAGCATCATCAGGAAGACCATGACCGGCATCATCTTGAAGATGGAGCCCTGGCTCTTGGCGCTCTCCTCGCTGTCGCCGCCGACCTCGATGCGATAGCCAGCCGGCAGCTCGGCGCGCACCGGCGCCAGCGCCTTGTCGATGCGGGCGGCGACGTCGGGACCCTGCACGCCGTCGACCACGCCGGCGCGCACGGTCATCAGAAGGTCCTTGTTGCGTCGCCACAGGATCGGCTCCTCGAGCTCGAAGCGCAGAGTGGCGAGCTGGGCGAGCGAGACGACGCCGCCGTTGCCGGTGCGCAGGTTGATCGCCTCCAGGCCCTCGACGCTGAGGCGCTCGGCCGGCACGGCGCGGGCCACCACGTCGATCGTCTCGGTGCGGTCGCGGTACTGCGTCACGGTCACGCCCGACAGCAGCGTCTGCAGCGTGTTGCCCAAGAGCTGCGAATCGACGCCGAGCGCACGCGCCTTGTTCTGGTCGACCTCGAGCCGCACCGTCTTGGCGAGCTCGTTCCAGTCGAAGTTGATGTCGCGCGTGGCCGGATCGGCCTTGAACACCTGGCGGACCTTCTCAGCGGCCGCGCGGACCTGCTGGGGATCGTCGCCCAGCACGCGGAACATCACCGGGTAGCTGACCGGCGGGCCGTTCTGCAGGCGCTGCACGCGGGCGCGCACGGCCTCGAAACCGGTGGCGAACAGGTCGTTCAGCTCGGCGACCACGCGCTCGCGGGCGACGAGGTCCTTGGTCATGACGATGACCTGGCCGAAGTTCGCATTGGAGAGTTCCGGCACGGTCGGCAGGTAGAAGCGCGGGCTGCCGGCGCCGACATAGGACGTGTAGAAGGCGACGTCGTGGTTCTCGCCCAGCCACTTCTCCAGGCGGCGCACTTCGCGGTCGGTGGCGGCCCACGAGGCGCCTTGCGCCAGCTTCAGGTCGACGATCAGCTCGGGCCGGTTGGCCGTCGGGAAGAACTGCTTCTGCACCAGGGTGAAGGCGCCCATCGAGCCGACGAACGCGAGCGCGGTGATCGCGATCGTGGTCTTGCGCCAGGTCACGCACCACACGACCAGCTTGCGGAACGCGGTGTAGAGCCGGCCGGCATAGGGATCGTGGTGATGGACCTTGGGCGTCGGCAGAAGGTGATAGCCCATCCACGGCGTGAACAGCACGGCCACGAACCAGGAGATGATCAGCGACAGGCCGACCACCCAGAAGATCGAGTTGGTGTACTCGCCCGCGCTCGAGCGCGCGAAGCCTACCGGCACGAAGCCGACGGCGGTGACCAGCGTACCGGTCAGCATGGGGAAGGCGGTCGAGGTGTAGGCGTAGGTCGCGGCCTCGAGCCGGCTCGCGCCCTGTTCGAGCTTCACCATCATCATCTCGACGGCGATGATGGCGTCGTCGACCAGCAGGCCAAGCGCAATGATCAGCGCGCCGAGCGAGATGCGCTGGAAGTCGATGCCGAGCAGCAGCATGCCGACGAAGGTGATGGCCAGCACCAGCGGCACCGACATCGCGACGATGACGCCGGTGCGCACGCCGAGGCTGATGAACGACACGACCAGCACGATGGCCAGCGCCTCGAGCAGCGAGGAGATGAACTCCTCGAACGACTTGTCGACGACCTCGGGCTGGTTGGCGACGCGATGCACCGTGATGCCGACCGGCAGGTCCTTCTCGACATTGGCCATCACCGCGTCGAGCGCCTTGCCCAGCGTCTGCACGTTGCCGCCCGGGGCCATGACGACGCCGAGCCCGATCACCGGCCTGCCCTTGAAGCGCATGGAGATCTGCTGCGGGTCCTGGTAGCCGCGCTTGATCTCGGCAACGTCCGACAGCATCAGCGTGCGGCCGTTGGCGCTGAAGGGCAGGGACGCCAGCTCTTCGGCGGAGATGGGCGCGCCGTCGACGCGGACCGACACGCGCTCGCCCTTGGTCTCGACCGTTCCGGCGGCGACGATGGCGTTCTGGCGGCGCACGACCTCCAGGATCTGGTCGACCGGCACGCCCAGCATGGCGAGCCGCGCGTGGCTGAACTCGATGTAGATCTTCTCGTCCTGCAGGCCGATCAAGTCGGCCTTGGTGACGTCGGGCACGCGCAGCAGGCGCTGGCGCACGGCCTTGGCGATCTCCTTGACCTCGGCCGGCGAGAAGCCGTCGGCCTCGAAGGCCCAGATCAGGCTGTAGGTGTCGCCGTACTCGTCGTTGAAGAACGGCCCGACCACGCCCTGCGGCAGCGAGCCCCTGATGTCGCCGACCTTCTTGCGCACCTGGTACCAGAGGTCGGGCACCTTGGCGGGCGGGGTGTCGTCGCGCAGCGAGACGTAGATCACCGTCTCGCCGGGCTTGGTGTAGCTGTTGACGAAATTGAAGTAGGGCAGCTCCTGCAGCTTGGTCTCGATCTTCTCGGTGACCTGCTGCTCCATCTCGCGCGAGGTGGCGCCCGGCCAGGCGGCCGACACCACCATCTGCTTGATGGTGAAGGGCGGATCCTCGGCGCGGCCGAGATTGAAGAAGGCGTACACGCCGGCCGCGACCAGGGCGATCATGAAGAACACGGTCAGCGTGCTGTACTTCAGCGCCAGCGCCGACAGGTTGGTGCGCGTGGTCATGAGTCTCTCCCCGTCTTGCCGGAGCGCGGGCCTCCAGGCCCGCTCATGTGGTCGTTCCTGCGACGAAGATGCGGACCTGGAGGTCCGCGCTCCGGCAAGACATTGGACTAGCGCGAGGCCTGCATCTGTGCGGGCACGGGCTTCACCTTCTGCCCGGCCTCGAGCTTGTGGACGCCGGCCGTGGCGATCAGCTCGCCGTTCTTGACGCCCGAGGCGATGGCGGCGGTCTCGTCGCGCCAGCGCGCAATGGTGACGGTGCGCAGGGCCACGGTGCCGCTCTCCTTGTCGACCACCCACACGGCGGGCTGCGTGCCGCGCTGGAAGATCGCCGACAGGGGCACCTCGGCGACGGTCTGGGCATCCGGCCGCTCGAACGCCAAGGTCGCGGTCATGCCGAGCCCGATGAAAGCAGGCTGCTCGATCACGCTGAAGCGCGCCGGATAGGTCCGCGTCATCGGATCGGCGCTGGGCGAGAGCTCACGCAGGCGCACGGAATAGCGATGGCCCGGATCGGACCACAATTCGAAGCTGGCGGCGCGCGCTTCGCGCACGGTCTTCAGCCGGTGCTCGGGCACGCCCACCACGATTTCGAGCTCGTCGGTGCGCGCCACGCGCACGACGCCCTGACCCTGTGCCATCACCTGACCGACCTCGGCCTGCACGGCCGTCACGACGCCGTCGGTGTCGGCGCGCAGCTCGGTATAGGCAAGGTTGTTCTCGGCTGAAGCGAGCTGACTCCTGGCCTGCTCGACACGGGCCTGGGCCGTGGCAGCGAGCGACTGGCGCTGCTCCATCGTCTGCGCCGTGAACACCGCGGTGCCGCGCAGGTTGAGGTAGCGCTCATGGTCGGCCTTGGCGCGCGCATAGTCCGCTTCGGCCGAGGCCAGCGCCGCACGGGCATTGTCGACGGCCAGGCGATAGTCGGCGGGATCGAGTTGCGCGATCAGGTCGCCGGGCTTGACGGTGGTGCCGACATCGACGGCGCGGGCGACGATCTTGCCGGCGACGCGGAAGCCCAGATTGCTCTCGATACGCGGCACAATGGTGCCGGCCAGCACCAGCGACTGGCTGCGGCGCTGATAGGCGATTTCCACCACCCGCGCCGGGCGGACCGTCGGCTCATTGGCGGCCACAGGCCGCGAGGCATTGGCGGTCCAGGAAAGGGCGGCAAAGCCGGCGGCAGCGCCGGCGCCCAGGACGATAACGACTGCTTTGAACGGAACCTTGCCGAGGAACTGGGCGTACGGAACACGCATGGCTAACCGTCCTTCCAAGGTTTACACTGTTCAGAAGGCCACCTGAACAATGTTAACTGAACATTGATAAGTTATCGGCGTTCAGATAAGAGTCAAGTGGAAGGAGATTGTTTTTGACAGGGTTCTCGACCGTGTTGCCGGCCGGCCGCAAACGCCGTGGCGAGGGCCATACCCGCCGGGAGGAGATCCTCCAGGCCGCCAAGAGGCTGTTCCTGGAGCAGGGTTACGAGTCGACCACGATACGTCGCATCGCCGATCGCGTCGGCATTTCCGCGCCGGCCCTGTACCTCTATTTCAAGGACAAGGACGAGCTGCTGCTGGCGCTGTGCGATCTCACGTTCGCCCACCTGATGGAAGCGGTCGACGAGATCGAGAAGACGGTGAGCGATCCACTGGAGCGGGTCCGCCGCTTCGGCGAAGCCTATGTCCGCTTCGGCCTCAGCCATCCCGACGAGTACCGGCTGGTGTTCATGGGCGTCCATATCCCCGAAGCGATCCGCAAGACCGGCCACAAGGCCACGACCGACGATCCGACGAAGCCCGGGGTGGGCGGCGCACTGGTGTTCAAGCGCTTGCTGACGATCCTGGGCGAGGCCCAGGCGTCAGGCACAAAGCTCAAATATCCCACCGACACTTGCGGCGAGCTGTGCTGGATGGGCCTTCATGGCCTGGTCTCGGCCTTCATCGTGAAGCCCGAGTTCCCGTGGTCGGATCGCGAACTGCTGATCAGCGGCATGCTCGACATCCATCTCAAGGGCATCCTGGGCGAAAACTGAGTCTCAGGCCGGCGCCGTCTTCTGTACGACATGCCGGCGCGCCAGCCGCGTCAGGCCCCAGGTGGCAAGGCCACCCGCGATCAGCACGGCGATGCCGACCAGCGGCCTGTACCACAACCAGCCGATCGCGATGACGACCGGCGCGATTGCGGCCGTACACAGCAGCGCCACCAGCCCGGTGCCGGCGCGGATGATGTCGCCCAGGATCGGGATGACGTCGCCCGCCACGCCGAGCGGGCGCAGGATCAGACCAAATCCCACCAGCATCACGATCACGCCGACGCCGCGCAGGAGCCAGGTGAAGGTGACGTTCTCGTCCTGCGCCGCCTTGAACATTGCCGCGGCCGGAACCTCGCCGGCCGCGATCAGCTCGACGGTCGTGCCGCTATGGGTCGGGAAGGGCACGAACGACGTGCCTGACTGCGCTGCCACCACGCTCGCCTTCTGCAGCGGCACCTCGGAGAACGACACACGCATGTCGCCGATGGCCGGCTGCTGCGGGTCGCGCCCGACGTAGAGGACGCCGTCCATGACGGTGACCGGCTTGTTGACACGGATCTGCAACGCATTGGCCTGATGGTCGGTCGCCGGCAGGAGCTTGGGCTCGCCGAAGCCGCGTAGCAGGGAATCGGGCATGGCGAAGCCGCCGAGCCGCGTGCCGGCGGCCAGCGTCTCGCGCGACTGATAAGGCATCGCGGGATTGGTATGGCCACGCGACTCCCGGAAGCGGTCGGACTCGATCGGCTTGTCGGACCAGGCGCGCACGTATTTGTAGGTGGTGGTGCGCTCCTCGCCGCCGCCGAGCTTGGTGCGCGTCTCCGTCTGCTCCTCCTGCTTCCACTGGTACATCTCGACTTGGCGCACCAGGCGCACACCACGCGTACGGACGGCGAAGTCGGGATCGGCGATGGGCCCGCCCGTGGTCAGCTCGCCGGTGACGTGGATCAGCCGGCCGTTGTTGCTGGCATCGATGTGGTCGGGCGGGACACTGCGCACGATGCCGGCCCCTTCGGTCAGGCCCTGCGCCGTCTTGATGGCGCGGCCCTCGTTCCAGAACAGCAACACGACGGAGGCGACGATCGCCACGAGGCCGAACAGCACGCCCATGAACGCCTGGCCGAGCCGCTGCAGCCACGACGTCGAGGTGACCTCGGTGACCTGGCTGACGCCTTCATCTTCCGCCATCAGTTGCTCCCCGCAGACGGGAGCAGATTAACCACGAGGCCAGACGCGCGGAAAGAGTTCGCAGGTCATCGGCGCGCCAGCCCCGAGGTCGGGCTTATAAGGGAACTGGAAGGTCCCCGGCCGCGGGTCGTAGCGCGCATCGTCGCCGGTGTAGCGCAGCGATAGGCCGCGACGGCGCGCGTCCGGCGTGTCGTTGCCCGGTGCGCCGTGCACGATCATGGCGTGGAACACCAGGCAGTCGCCCGGCGCCATCGTCCACCAGCGGATGTCGTACTTCGAACGATCGGCATCGATGTCGGGGATCCGCGCCAGGTCGCTCGAGGTGAACTTGACCTCGTGGCCCTTGCGGAACGGGGTCGGCCGATAACTGATGCCCCAGCGGTGGGAGCCGGCCACGAACTCGACGGCGCCGTTGCTGCGGTCGATATCGTCGAGCGCGATCCATACCGACGTGACCTGCCAACCCTTGACCGGCCAGTAGGGCTGGTCCTGGTGCCACGGCGTAGGATGCGCGGTGCCCGGCTCCTTCACGAAGAGCTGGTCGTAGAAAAAGTCGGCCGAGGCCGAGCCCATCAGTTGAGCGGCGATGGCGGGCGCGGGGGAGTCGAGCGCGGCGGCGCGGAACTCCGGATCGTGCCGCCACATGTACATGTCGCCGAAGAAGCGGCCCGTGCTGCTGCCTTCGGCGAAGTTGGTCGCGTGCGGTCCGGGCGAGGCGAGGTCGCGCTCGACTGCGGCGCGCATGCGCTCGACCCAGGCGGGGTCGAACGCGGCGCGCAGGCAGACGACGCCGTCGCGGTCGTAGGCGGCGATGTCGGTGTCGGTAATCAAGCGTTCTGCAGGACGTGGACCTTGCGATCGGCCAGGAGGTCCTTGTTCTTGGCGGCGTAGGCCTTCATGTGCTCCGAGGCGCCGTGCGCCTTGAGATCATCCATGGTCGCCCACTTCTCGATGACGACGAAGGTGTCCGCCCCGAACTTCGCGAACGGGCCGCCGTCCGTGTCGACCGTGGCGCCGTATTCGATGCAGCCCTTCTCGGCATGCACGGCCGGCACGTTGGCCTTGAAGTTCTTCAGGACTTCGTCCCGCTTGCCAGGCTTGGCGGTGATGATGGCGACGACGTGGATCATGATGTCTCCTCCTGAATTCTAAGCGGCACGGCCGTGGCGTAGCACACGGCCGGGCAGCTTGTCGTTGGCCGCGACCGCGTCCTTGCCGTTTCGGCGGATGATCTTGCCGTTGACGATCACGGCGTCGACGCCGCTTGCTTCAGACACCAGCCGATCGGCGCCGGCCGGCAGATCGTAGACGCGCTTCAACGGTCCCGGACCCACCGTCTCGGGGTCGAACACCACGACGTCGGCCGGGCGGCCTTCGGCCAGAAGGCCGCGGTCGGTGATGCCGAACATCTCGGCCGGCCGTTGCGTGAGGTTGTGAACGGCCTGCTCGATCGTAAATGTCTTCTTCTCGCGCACCCAATGGCCGAGCAGATACGTCGAATAGCAGGCGTCGCAGAGCTGGCTGGCATGCGCGCCCGCATCGGACAGCGCGATGATCGTGTTGGGATCGGTGATCAGCTCGGCCACTTCCTTCTCGTCGAAGTTCATCACGGCCATGCGGAAGCGCGCCTGCAGGTCGTTGGCGAGCGCCAAGTCGAGCGCGAGGTCCACCGGATCCTTGCCGAGCTTCGCGGCGGCGGCGGCAAGCGGCTGCTCCTCGAGCTCGCGCGCCGATGGCGCCCAGGCGATGACCACACGGTCCCACCAGTTGCGGAAGAGGGGGGTGAGCTCACTGCGCAGCTTCTCGCGCCAGGCGGGATCGGCGTAGGCGCGACGGCGCGTGCCCGGTGCCCTGGCGTCCTCGACGGCGAGCTCGTTCATGAACTTCATGACGTCGAAGATGAAGGGCTCGGCGAAGGTGAACTCGAAGTTGAGCGGCCGGCAGCTCACCTGCGGGATGACCAGCGCGCCCGCCTTCCGCTGCTCGGCGGCGAGGTCGAGCTGCTTGCGATGGCCGCCGGGGCCATAGAGGTAGGAGAGCAGGGCTGTCCACGTCACCGGCACGTTGTACTTGCGGCTGACCTCGGCCATGTGGCGCGTGGAGAAGTCGCGACCGATGGTGATCTGCATCAGGCCGCGCTTCAGCTCGCCCATGACGGAGACCAGCGCGTCCATCTCCTCGACGGTAGCCTGGCGGCTGGGCACGGGCTTGCCGGCGTAGCCGTTGTGGCTCACCGATACCGAGGTGCCGAAGCCGATGGCGCCCGCATCCATCGCCTCGCGCACCAGCTTCTTCATGGTGGCGATCTCGTCGGCCGTGGCGGCCCGCTCGGTCGATTCCTCGCCCATGACGTAGAGGCGCAGCGGCGTGTGGCCGAACAGGGCGGCGACGTTGATCGCCGAGCCGTGCTTCTCCAGCGCGTCGAGATATTGCGGGAAGGTCTCGAACGGCCAGCTGGCGCCCAGCCCCGCCTCGAGCGCTTCGAGGCTCATGCCTTCGACCTTCTCCAGCGTCTGCATGATGAGCTTGCGGTGGATCGCCTTGGTCGGCGCGACGCCGAAGCCGCAATTGCCGATCACCGTCGTGGTGACGCCATGCCAGGGCGAGATGCTGAGCATGCGATCCCACAGGATCTGGGCGTCGTAATGGGTATGCACGTCGACGAAGCCCGGCGAGACCACCTTGCCCTTGGCGTCGATGGTCGTGTCGGCGGCGCCCTCGGCTTTGCCCAGCGCCACCACTTTGCCGTCCTTGACGCCGACATCGCCCGTGAAGCCGGGCTTGCCGGAGCCGTCCACGATCGTGCCGCCTGTGATCTTGAGGTCGTAGGTCATCGCTGCCCCTCGGGCTTGCTCCAAAACACCCAGCCAGTATACGTCGTTCAGCGCCGCAGGAGGAAAGCATGGCCAAGCATAAGATCGCGCTCATTCCGGGAGACGGAATCGGCAAGGAAGTTCTGCCCGAAGGCGTGCGCGTGCTCGAAGCCGCGGCGCGGCGCTTCAATTTCCAGCTTGAGTTCACCGACTTCGACTGGTCGTGCGATCGCCTGCTGCAGACCGGAAAGATGATGCCCGACGACGGCATGGAGCAGCTCAAGCAGTTCGAGAGCATCTTTCTGGGCGCCGTCGGCTGGCCGGGCGTGCCCGACCACGTTTCGCTGTGGGGCCTGTTGATCCCGATCCGCCGAGATTTCGACGAGTACGTGAACCTGCGTCCCGTGCGCCTGTTCGAGGGCGTTCCGTCGCCGCTCGCCAACCGCAAGCCGGGCGAGATCGATTTCTGGGTGGTGCGCGAGAACACCGAGGGCGAGTACAGCCAGATCGGCGGCCGCATGTTCCAGGGCACCGACGCCGAATTCGCCATCCAGGAGGCGATCTTCACGCGCAAGGGCGTCGACCGCGTGCTGAAGTTCGCCTTCGAGTTCGCGAGCAAGACCAAGAAGAAGCACGTGACGTCGGCCACCAAGTCCAACGGCATCATCCACACGATGCCGTTCTGGGACGAGCGCTTCGCCGAGATGAAGAAGCACTATCCCGACATCAAGGCCGACCAGTACCACATCGACATCCTGACGGCGCACTTCGTGCGCAACCCCGACTGGTTCGACGTCGTGGTCGGCTCCAACCTGTTCGGCGATATCCTGTCGGACCTGGGCCCGGCGCTCACCGGCTCGATCGGCGTGGCGCCGTCCGGCAACATCAATCCCGAGCGCAAGTTCCCCTCGATGTTCGAGCCGGTGCACGGCTCGGCCCCCGACATCGCCGGCAAGTACATCGCCAACCCGATCGGCCAGATCTGGTCGGGAGCCATGATGGTGCGACATCTCGGCTATCCCGAGGCTGCGGAGGCCATCGAACGCGCGATTGCCGCGTCTTTGGTGGAAGGCGGCCCCAGGACCCGGGACCTGGGCGGCAATGGCGACACTAAGACCGTCGGTGCGGCCATTGCGGAGCTTGTGAAGACAGTGTAGCTCGCCCTGCAGTTGCACTGTTTCAGGGAGATCAAGATGAAAAGACGCGTCCTGCTGGGCGGCGTCGCTGCTAGCGGCCTGGCGGCCCTGCCGCTTGGCGCCATGGCCCAGGCCTGGCCGAGCAAGCCCATCACCGTGGTTGTGCCGTTCGCGGCTGGCGGCCCGACCGATGCGCTCGCCCGCATCCTCTGCCAGCGCATGGGCGAGGCGCTGGGCCAGCAGCTGATCGTGGAGAATGTCGGCGGCGCCGGCGGCACGATCGGCGTCGCCAAGGTCGCGCGTGCGACGCCCGACGGCTACACGCTCGCCTTCACCCACATGGGCACGCTCGCCGTCAACATCGCGCTCTATAAGTCGCTGCCCTACGACAGCCAGAAGGATTTCGAGCCGGTCGGGCTCGGCGGCACCAACCCGATGGTGCTGGTCACCAAGAAGGACCTGCCGGCCAAGACCTTCCAGGAGTTCCAGGCATACGTGAAGGCCAACGAGAAGAAGGTCCAGTACGGCATGGCCGGCATTGGCGCCGCCTCGCATCTCGGCGGCCTGATGCTGAACAGCATGATGAAGGTCGACGTGCTGGAGATCCCCTACAAGGGAACGGGTCCGGCGCTGAACGATCTGGTGTCCGGCCAGTTCGACTACATGGTCGACCAGGCCGTGAACGTGCTGCCGCAGATCAAGAGCGGGAACATCAAGGCGCTGGGCGTGTCGACGACCAAGCGCCTGTCGCAGCTCCCCGACGTGCCGACCATCGACGAGTCCGGCCTCAAGGGCTACGAGGTCACGATCTGGAACGGCTTCTTCGCGCCCAAGGGCACGCCCAAGGACGTCGTCGCCAAGCTCAACCAGGCGCTGGTCGCGGCGCTGTCGGACGAGAAGGTGAAGGTCCGCCTGACCGAGCTCGCCGTCGACCTGCCCGAAGGCAAGGAGACGACGCCGGAGGCGCTCGGTGCGCAGCTCAAGGCGTCGATCGACAAGTGGGTGCCCGCCGTGCGAGCCGCCGGCGTCAAGCCGGAGTAGGGCAGACGCGCTTCACGATAGGGAAGGGCCGCCGGCGGGCGGCCCTTTTCATTTGACGCTCCGGATGATCCCGGTCGCGCGATCGAGCGTGTCCTTGAGAGCGCCGGCCAGGGCTTCCTGCAGTTTCTTCGCCGCGAGGCTCGGCGGCCGGCGCGGATGATGCAGAAGCGCGAGCGCGCGCTTGATGCCGGGCCGGCGCAGCCGGTTGACCTGAAGGTCCGGGCGGCCGAGCTCGGGCGCGATGGCCACCAGCGGCAGGATCGTCGCCCACCGGCCCGACTTCACCAGCTCGAGAGTGGGCGCGATCGCATCCATCTCCAGGCGGGGACTGGTCGGGGCGGCCCGCCGCCGGCGCCGCGGCTCGACGGGAATGCGCAGTCGGCCCTGGCCGGCGGTCGGCATGATGAGGGGCAGACGCTGCAACTCGGTGCAGTCGAACGGCCCCGGTGCGGCGAGCCCAGACGCCCGGCCGGTGACGAGCACGAGTTCCTCGCGGATCAGCCGCTCGACGGTGAGCGCGCCCGGCTGCAACGGGTCGTTCACGATCGCGCAGTCGAGCTCGCCGGCGTCGACTTTCGCGAGGAGCGTCGTGCTGTAGCCTTCCGTCACCTGCACTGAAACGTCGGGCAGCACGTCGCAATATGTCTGGAGGGCGGCCGGGACGACGGCCGGCATGAGCGACGGAACGATGCCGACGCGCACCGTGCCCGACGCCGCACCGCCCATGTCGATCATCTGACGACGGACGTTCTCGAAGCCGCGGGCGAGGGGAAGAGCCAGCTCATAAAAGCGCCTGCCCTCGGCCGTCGGCGTCACGCCGCGGGAGCTTCTCTCGAACAGCACGACGCCGAGGTCGCGCTCCAGCTTGGCGATCAACATGCTGAGTGCGGGCTGGACGACGCCGAGCCGGCTCGCCGCGCGCGTGACGCTGCCTTCCTCGTAGAGGCAGAGGAAGCTGTGAACCTGCCGATAGTCCATGAATCCGATATCACTAATATTGATGATACCGCGGACATTATCGATCGATATTATCAGTGCCAAGCGAGGAGGAAGCGAATGGCCGAAGTGATCCCGATCAAGCCGCACATCGGCGCCGAGGTCCGGGGCGTGGATCTGACGAAGCTGAGCGACGACGATTTCGCCGTCATCTATCGCGCCTACCTCGAGCGCAACGTCGTCGTCATCCGCGACCAGAAGCTCGACATCGGCGAATACCTCGACTACAGCCGTCGCTTCGGCGTCGTGCAGCCCCATATCTCGCGCACCACGCGCCACCCGGATCATCCCGAGGTGACGCTTCTCGGCGCCAATGCCGTGCGCAAGGACGGCAAGGTCGACGACGCCGTGCACAAGCGCGGCAACGACTGGCACACCGACCTGCCCTATGCGAAATCGCCTGCCAAGGCCACGCAGCTCTATGCCGTCGAGATCCCCACGCACGGCGGCGACACGCTGTTCGCCAACATGTATGCGGCCTACGACGCGCTTCCCGACCGGTTGAAGTCCCGTATCGAGGGGCTGACGGGCCATTTCCGCTACGGCGGCGCCAGGCGCTACGGCCACGAGCTCCTCGACGAGCAGCATCGCCGCAACCCGCCGGAGGCGTTCCATCCGATTGCGCGCGTTCATCCGGAGACGGGGCGCAAGGCGCTCTACGTCAATCCGATCCACAGCTTCGGCATCGTCGGCCTGGACCAGGAGGAGGGCGACGAACTCCTGCAGGAGCTCTTCACCTACATGATCCAGCCGGACGCGGACTACCGCCACAACTGGCGCGTCGGCGACGTCGTGATATGGGACAACCGCTCATCGATCCACGCCGCGGCGGGCGACCATCCGCCGGACCAGGCGCGCATCCACTGGCGCGTCACCATCATGGAATATGGCTTCCAGCCGGACGCCGTGCGGCCGGCGGCTTGAACGGCAAAAGCAAAACCATGACCAGGGGAGGATTTCGGGACATGACTGGCAGCGTGATCGCGCGGCGAACGCTTCTTGCCGGCGCTGTCTTCGGCGCGACGATGTCGGGGCGGGCGCACGCCCAGGCATTTCCGACAAAGCTCGTTCGCATCGTGGTGCCGCAGACGCCCGGCGGCGCTTCCGACATCCTCGCGCGCATCGTCGCCCAGAGGCTGGCGGCGCTGTGGGGCCAGACGGTCATCATCGAAAACAAGCCTGGCGCGGGCGGTGTCGTCGGCACCGAATTCGTCGCCAAGGCGCCGGCTGACGGCTACACGCTGCTCATGAGCTATGCTGGGACGCAGGCGATCAATCCCAGCCTCTACACCAAGCTGCCGTTCGATTCGGTCGAGGACTTCCAGCCTGTCGCGACCGTGGCCTCGCTGCCTTTCGCGATCGTCGTCCATCCGTCGATCCCGGCCCGGAATTTCCAGGAGTTCGTCGCCCTTGTCCGGCAGAAGCCGGGCGAGATCACCTATGGCTCCTCGGGCAACGGCTCGGTCAATCACCTGATCGGCGAGATGGTGAATACCGAGTTCGGCATTCGCATGGTGCACGTGCCCTATCGCGGGATCGCTCCGGCGGTGAACGATCTCGTCAGCGGGCAGATTCAGGCGGCGGTGCCGACGCTGCCTTCGGCGCTTCCCTTTGTGACCCAGGGCTCGGTCCGCGCCCTCGTCGTCACCAGCGCGTCCCGCGCCGAGGCGGCGCCCGACATCCCGACGCTGGCCGAATCGGGAGCGCCCGGCTTCGACGTCGATCCCTGGTTCGGGCTGCTGGCGCCCGCCGGCGTTCCGGCGGCGGTCGTCACGAAGATCAACGCCGACGTCGGCAAGGTCTTGGGCGAGCAGGAGGTGCGGGTGCTCTTCAAGCAGCAGGGCGCCACGCCGCTGATCACGAGTCCGGAGCAATTCCGGGCGATGCTGAAGTCGGACGTCGAGAAGTGGGCGAAGGTCGTCAAGGCCTCCGGAGCCAAGCTCGACTGACGCGCGTCACCCCACGCCGATCGTCTGGAAGTCGATCGCGACCTGCCGCTGCGTCGTGCCGCCCTCGTCGCGCAGCGCCAGTGTGACCTGCCGTGCCCACCAGTCGATGTCGACGACGCCGAAGTTCGGCGCCGCATAGAGCGCGCCGAGGCGATTGGGCCCGGGTTCCTTGGCGGCGGAGAAGGCCTTGTTGATGCCGCTCGACGTCACCTCGTAGAGCGGCGGCATGTCGGCCGGCGCCTCGCGATAGAGCGCGCCGACGTGTCGATCGCCCGACAGCAGCACGACGCCCTTGGCCCGTGCGTCGCGAATTGTGTCGATCAGCTTCTGGCGCTCGAGCGGGAAATTGCCCCAGCGCTCCCAGCCGTGGCCCTCCGCCAGCACCTGGATGCTCGACACGAGCAAGCGGACTTCGGCGGGCTTGCGCAGTTCCGCGGCGAGCCATGCCCACTGTGTCTCGCCCAGCATGGTCTTGGCCGGATCGGGATCGGGCACATAGCGCTCCTTGCCCGGCGCGCCGCGCTGGTCGGTGATCTTGAGCGGCGAGCGGAACCAGCGCATGTCGAGCAAGATGATCTGCACGCGCATGCCCGGCGGGCCGATGATGTGCGAATCGTAGATGCCCTCGCGCGTGCGCCGCACGTCGTTCGCCGGCACCTTCCAGAAGTCGGGGAAGAGCTCTTTCGACACCGCCTTGTGGGGAAAGTCGCCGCCGCCGTCGTTCAGTCCGTAGTCGTGGTCGTCCCAGACCGCGAGATGGCTGACGCTGTCGCGCAGCTTGTTGTAGCCCGCAATGGCGTCCGCGGTGGCGTAGGCCTTGCGCAAGGGGCCGGCGTCGGCGGTATTGAAATCGCCATAGACGTTGTCGCCGGCGAAGATGAAAAGCTCGGGCTTGTAGGCGAGAATGGCATCCCAGATGGGCTGGGTATCGGCCTGCTCGGCACACGAGCCGAAGGCGATGCGCGTCAGTGGGCGCCGGGCCTGGGCGGAGAGGCCGGCGGGCGCCAGCGCGGCCGCGGCCATGAGTTGGGCAAGAGTGCGACGGTAGAACATGGTAGTGGTCACCCAAATGCCAGGATTGCACCTTTAGTTGTCACTGTCGTGAAACGCCACCTGAAATACGCCCTGGAACTCCTCTTCGTGCCGATCGCGGCGGCGGTCGTGTTCATCGAAGAGACGCTGCTGCGCTACCTGGGACTGGCCATGGCGGCGATCGCCAAGTGGCCGCCTGTCGCGGCGATCGAACGCTGGTTGCGGCGGCTGCCGCCCTGGGCCGCGTTGCTGGCTTTCGGCGCGCCTTCACTGCTGGTGATTCCGATCAAACTTTCCGCTGTCTGGTTTGCGTTGCACCATCGCTACGCGCTGTCGCTGCTGAGTATTGTCATCGGCAAGATGCTGGCCACCGCGCTGGTGGCGCGGCTCTACATGGTGCTGCGCCCGACCCTGGTGCAGATGGCCTGGTACCTGCGCACCGAGACCTGGCTGTTCGACTGGCGTGACCGCCTCTATGCCTTCATGCGCGCCCTGCCGGCCTGGCAGAAGGCGAAGGCGATGATCCAGGACGTGCGGCGCTGGATGCGTGGGTTGCTGGGGGCGCGCCACTCCAGTGGCGCGTCTTCGCGGGATCGGTAGGCGGGCTCCAGTTCCGCAAGCATGAACGCGCCACTGGAGTGGCGCGCCCCCAGCAATGATCTAGAGTCCCGGGCCATGACCGAGATCGTTCCCTGCAAAGGTCCCCTGGGCGCGCGCATAGAGGGGCTCGATCGCAGCCGCGCCGGTGAGCCCGAGATCGCAGCGCTTCTGAACCGCGCCCTGGCCGAGCATCTGCTGGTCGTCGTGCCCGGCGAGCGCATGGCGCCATCGGAGACGCTGGCCTTCGCGCGGGCCTTCGGCACGCCCAGGACGCAGCTCCTGCGCTACAAGCGCAGCGGCGACGTGCCGGAAGTGTCGGTCATGGTGTCGACCCTGATGGCCGACGGCACGACCGACAAGACGGCGATCCGCGCCGAGGACTGGCACACCGACGATTCGTATTTCGCGGTTCCCGCCAAGGCGACGCTGCTGCACGGCATCGAGATTCCGAGCCACGGCGGCTCGACCTGGTTCTGCAGCATGCACTCGGTCTACGAGGCGCTGCCCGCGAAGCTTCGGCAGCACATCGACGGGATGCGCGCCATCCACGGCTACGACACGCCGCGCGCCCGCAATCGGCCGTCGGCGCGCACGCCGCAGGAGATCGCCGAGACGCCCGACGTCGAGCATCCCCTGGTGCGCACCCATCCCGTGACCGGCCGCAAGGCGCTCTATCTCAATCCCAATCGGCTCGATCGCATCGTCGGGCTGGAACGGGCCGAGAGCGATGCGCTGCTCGACGAACTGGCCGACGAGGCGCGCAAGCCGCAGCACCATTTCGGCCATGTCTGGACGAAGGGCGACATCGTGATCTGGGACAACCGCGCCACCATGCACCGGGTGGTGATCGACTACCCGATGGGCGAACCGCGCGTCATGCAGCGCGTGCTGATCGAGGGCGAGAAGCCGGTGTGATTCTTCCGGACCGCGCGCTGGGTCGCGTCAGACGCGACCTCCCTGCGCGCTCATGAATTATGAGCGAGCTGGAAGCTCGCGGTCCGGAAGATCATGAGCTGGCCGGAGGCTCAGCGCACCGCGCCCGTCGCTTTCATCGCCTCGATCTCGGCCTCGGAGTACCCGGCTTCTGCCAGCACCTCGCTCGTGTGCTCGCCGAGCTTCGGCGCGTGGGCGAGCTTCTCGCGGTCGCCGCCGGAGAAGGTGTTGGCGGGGCGGGTGCGGCGGATGCGGCCTTCGCTGGGATGGTCTTCCGCACCGAAGAAGCCGACATCGTCGAGATGCGGATCGGTCAGCAGGTCCTCGATCGAATTGTAGCGGGCTGCCGGTATGTCGAGCTCGTCGAAGACTTTTAGCCACTCGGCCGTGGTCTTCTGGGCGAGCCCGGCCTTGCGGACCTCGAAATATTCGCCGGAATTGGCCGTGCGGCTGCCGGGACTGTCGAAGCGCGGATCGGTCTTGAGCTCGGGCCGGCCGATGGCGTCGAAGAAGCCGAAGGCGTGCGCATTGGTGTTGGGCGCGACGGTGATGTAGCCGTCCTTGGTCGGCAGCGGCCGGTAGTCGGGCGTCAGCAGGCGGTTGTCGCCGCTGGGGCCGACCGGCGGATCGAAGGTCATGGCGCCCATGTGCTCGCTCGACACGAACGAGGCCATGTTCTCCAGCATCGGCACGTCGATCGCCTCGCCCTTGCCGGTCTTCTCGCGGCGATAGAGGGCGAAGCCGATGGCCTGCGCGGCGATCAGCCCGCTGGTGTGGTCGCTCATCACCATGGGTACGAAGCGCGGCTCGCCGGTCGCGCGGGCGAGGGTGCCGGCGACGCCCGACAGGCTCTGCACGATCGGATCGTAGGCGGGCCGATTGTAGTACCGGCCGCCGCGGCCGAAGGCCAGGATCGAGCAATGGATCAGCTTGGGGTGCGTGGGCGCCAGGCTCTTGTAGTCGAGGCCGGCACGGGCGAGGCCTTCGGGCCGAACGTTGCTCACGAACACGTCTGCGTTGGCGATCAGGCGCTTCATCGCGGCGAGCCCGTCGGCCTTCTTGAGGTCGAGCACGATCGAGCGCTTGTTGCGGTTGAAGTTGAGGAACTTGCCCGACATGCCGGGATTGCGGCTGCCGCGCGCCATGGTGCGCAAAAGATCTCCCGCAGGCGCCTCGACCTTGATCACGTCGGCGCCGTAATCGGCCAGCGTGCGCGTGCAGATCGGCCCGACCACGACCGTCGTCAGGTCGACGACGCGCACGCCGTCGAGGGGGCCGCCATTCATTGCGCGAACTCCAGGTCCATCTCGCCGCACAGCACGCCGTTCTTGTCGGCCGCCCAGATCCTGAGCTTGCCGTCCTTCTGCTCCTCACCGCGCACCTCGATGGATTCGCCGACCCACAGCGGATGGACGAGCCGCGTGGTGTAGGTCGCGAGCGTGCCCTTGGCGTGCTTCAGCGCCGCATCGACCATCAGGTGCATCGACAGGCCGCCGTTGGAGACGATGGCGGGGTAGCCTTCTTCGCTGCGTGTGTAGTCGCCATCGTAGTGGATGCGATGGGCGTTCCAGGTCAGCGCCGAAAAACGGAAATTGAGCGTGTTCGTGAGCTCGGTGCGCTCGCTCCAGGCATGGTCGGTGCGCGCCTTCGTGGGCACGGTCGCCGTCGTCTTCTGTCCCGCCGGCACCGCCTGCCGGTAGATGGCGTCCATCTCGTCGACCGCCAGCGTCTTGCCGCCCTGCTCGTAGGTGTGGCGCATGGTCAGCACGAAGATGTCGCCCGAGCGGCCGGTCTTGGGGACGATGTCGGCGACTTCCGCCTTCTTCACGGCGGGCTCGCCGGCGCGCAACTTGCCCATGACCTTGACCCGGCGGCCTGCGCCCATGCGGCGCGGCATCGGGATCGGCGGCAGCACCACGCCCTTCTTGGCGTGGCCGTCGGGACCGATCTCGCTCTGCAGCACCGTCTCGACACCGATGAAGCTGAACCAGTGCGGCGGCAGCTCGGTGCCGCGCAAGATCGTCGCCGGATCGACGTTGAACGTGCCGGCGGCGCGGCGCATCGCCATCAGCCCGACATCGTCCTCGACGGTGCGCACGCGGCCGATCCAGGGCCGCAGATCCTTCATCGCGTCGTCCATCCAGCTCATGACATCTTCCTCCATGGCGCGGGAAAATCGCACGCATCCCCGGAAAGAAGAAGGGCCTGCTTTCGCAGACGCTGCCGAGGATCGAAAGACGAGCAACGCCTCACCCTGAGGAGCGGCCCGTAGGGCCGCGTCTCGAAGGGTGGGCAACAGTCGTGCTGTGCCCCACCCTTCGAGACGGCGCTGCACGCCTCCTCAGGGTGAGGTGGGGCGTGATGCCGCTGTTACTTGCGGCGCACCGCCAACAGCGCCTTGAGGCCCTGCCAACCGAAGTAGACCCGGTGATAGACGATCAGGCCGTTCTCGATGTCCATCGATTCGAACAGATCGACCTGCGTGGCGCCGCCGGGCGTCAGCCGCGGATACTCCCAGGTGAGCAGCTTGCCGTTCGAGAAGAAGAGCCCGCTGCGATAGAGTTCGCTGAACTCGGCCTTCAGGTTCGCGAAGTTGCGGGCGAACAGTTGCTCGATCTCGGCGCGGCCGCGCAGGATGCCGTCGTCGCGGTCGGGGAACTGCGCCAGCACGGTAGGGCTCTCGAACACGGCATGCTCGGCATAGAGGGCCACGAGGCCCGCGAGATCGCGGGACATCAGCGTGCTGTGCCAGCGCTCGTAGATGTGACGAACTTGTGCTTCTGACATGGCGGCTCTCCTGTGTGATGGGGAGCAAGCCAATAGTCTGCCGCTGCTGACAGCGTTGTGTCAGCAACGCGCAAAAAAGAAAGGGGCCTCGAAGGCCCCTTTCCGTGATCCCTGCGTCTCGCTCAGATCGAGTAGTACATCTTGTACTCGACCGGCGCCGGCTGGTGCTCCCAGTTGTAGACTTCTTCCCACTTGAGCTCCATGTAGGCGTCGATCTGGTCGTCGGTGAACACCCCGCCCTTGGTGAGGAAGGAACGGTCGGCGTCGAGGCTGTTCAGCGCCTCGCGCAGCGAGCCCGCGACGGTCGGAACCTTGGTCAGCTCCTCCGGCGGCAGGTCGTACAGGTTCTTGTCCATCGGGTCGCCCGGATGGATCTTGTTCTGGATGCCGTCGATGCCGGCCATCAGCATCGCCGCGAAGGCGAGGTAGGGATTGGCCGAC
>JACPOB010000198.1:0-14475 GCA_016185145.1 Rhodospirillales bacterium
CGCAGCGCGACGGCGCGGTCATCGGCCTGTCGGCCAACACGGCGATCGCCGAGGCGACGTCGGTCTATCTCCGCTACGAGGGAGACATCTCGGCCCAGGACAGCGCGCATGCCATCACCGCCGGTGTCCGCATGACGTGGTGATCATGCCGGGCGCGCGCGAATGCGATCAGGTGGAACCGCGTGCGCGGTTCCACCTGATCGCATTCCGCTCTAACGTGCCCGGCATGACACAGGACAGCAGCACCTACTGGAAGAAATCCCGCGTCGAAGTCCGTGCGGCGGGCTTCGATCCCGACCGCGCCGCCCAGGCGAACGCCGTCGTCACCATCGCCAGCGCCTGGACCAACGCCCATCGCTGCAACAACCGCGTGCGCGCCATCACCGATCTGCTGGTGGAACTGATCGCGGCGCGCGGCGGGCAGGGCCTGGTGGTCGGCGCGCCGGCGGTGTCCGACGCGCTCACACAAGGTACGCCGACGGCGGGCTACAGCCTGGTGTCGCGCGACGTCGCCGCCGACTGCTTCGAGATCGGCCACTATGCCCATCACGGCGACGCGATGATCGTCATCTCGGGCTGCGACAAGACCGGCGCTGCCGCCCTGATGCCGCTGGCCCGTACCAACGCCTTCGGCCTGGTGCTCTATCCGGGCACCAGCTCGCCGGGCAAGGTCGACTTCGAGCCGTGGGCCAGGAAGGGCGCCAATCTCACCATCATGGACTGGGCCGAGGGCCGCGCCGCCCGCGAGGCCGGCCGCATCACCGCCGAGGAGTTCGACGCGCTCGAGCGTAACGTGCTGCCGGGCAGCGGCACCTGCGGCGCCATGTTCACCGCCAACACCATGAGCACCATCGCCGAGGCGATCGGCATGATGCTGCCGCACGGCGCCTCGCATCCGGCCGATCGCGGCGCGGCCGGCGGCATCCACGAGGACGTCGCGGCGCAGGCGCGCGCCTCGGTCGACGCGCTCTACCGGCTGATGGACAAGGGCATCCGTCCGCGCGACATCATGAGCGAACGCGCCTTCGAGAACGCCATCGCCACGGTCTATGCCATGGGCGGCTCGACCAACATGTACCTGCACCTGCTGGCGATCGCCCGCGAAGCCCAGGTATCGATCGGCATCGAGCGCATCCAGGCGATCGGCGAGAGGGTCCCGCTGCTCGCCAACCTGCAGCCGCACGGTCCCTACGCCATGACCAGCCTGCATGCGATCGGCGGCGTGCCGATCGTGATGAAGGAGCTTTTAGGCGCGGGCTTCCTGCACGGCGACGTCATGACCGTCACCGGCAAAACCCTGGCCGAGAACCTTGCCGACGTGCCGACGCTCGACAAGCTCGGCCGGCAGGATATCGTCCGTCCGGCCAATGACCCGATCGCGCCACCCAACAACCACATCAGCGTGCTGAAGGGCAATCTCGCGCCCGAGAGCTGCCTCCTGAAGCTGTCGGGCAAGACCCTGGAGAAGGGCGTGTTTCGCGGCACCGCGCGCGTCTTCGAATCCGAGGCCGCCGCCATGGCGGCGATCCGTGCCGGTGACATCGTGAAGGGCAACGTCGTCGTCGTGCGCAATGTCGGGCCGGTCGGCGGGCCGGGCATGCCGGAGATGGTGATGCTGACGATCCAGCTGCAGGGCAGGGGCCTCGGCGAGGACGTCGCCCTGATCACCGACGGCCGCTTCTCGGGCGTCAGCCACGGCATCCTGATCGGCCACATCTCTCCCGAGGCGTCGAAGGGCGGCCCGATCGCCGCGGTGCGCGACGGCGACACCATCGTGATCGATCCGCGGAAGCGCACGCTCGATCTCGACGTGCCGGATAGCGAGATCGCCAGGCGCATGGCCGACTGGCAGGCGCCCGATGCGACGCGCGTGCGGCCGGGCTCGGTCCATCACAAGTACGTTCGGCTGGTGTCGTCGGCGCATTACGGCTGCGTCGTGTGAGCGTGCGGCGATGGCGCCGACCGGCGCTGCGCATCGTCGTCCTGGCCGCCGTGGCGCTCGCCATCGCCGTCTGGCAGGCGGTCGGACCGTGGCTGTTTCCCGGACCGGTGATCGTGTCGGGCCGAGTCCTGGACGGCCGCTCGGTGATCGACGGCGACACCCTGAAGGTCGCCGGCCAGTCGATCCGCCTCTACGGCATCGATGCGCCGGAACTCAGGCAGCACTGCGACGGCTGGCCCGCCGGCGAGGAGGCGCGCCGCGCACTGGCCGCGATCGTCACCGCGCGTCCCGTGGAGTGCCGGCGAGTCACCATCGACAGATACGACCGCACCGTCGCCGTCTGCCGGGCGGCCGGCGAGGATGTCGGCGAACTCCTGGTCCGATCGGGGATGGCATGGGCCTACCAGACCTATTCATTGCGCTACCTGCTGCCGGAGTGGCAGGCGTGGTTCGACGGCCTCGGCGTCCACGCCCATGACTGCGCCAGCCCGTCAGCCTGGCGTGGCGGCAATGCACGCTAGTCGCTCGTCATAGAGGTTGATCGACCTCGATCCGATACAGTGACAGCATTGCCTGCACGTCGGTCGGGGGCGCAAGCCATGGTATGATGGCGGTGGCGGCGCCCAGATATGGCCCCTCCTGGAGCCTCAAAAGTCGCAATAAAAGAACCCAGCCTTGCCGGCGGATTGCTGTACCGTCGATATCAACTGAAGTTATTTACAAGCACGGTAGTTCTCGTTAGAGTGCGAGCGGACGGTGGGTCAGACCGCTCCCTCCCTGGAGCCGGTCATCCCATCCGGGCTGCGTTCAGCCAGGCGGGATGGACTCCAGAGATGCGGTCCAGCGGGAGGGGCAGCAGAAAATGCAGGAAATGCAAAAAATTCAGAAGCGGCGAGGCTTCAATGGCTTGGCGGACATCGGCCAGCCTGCAAAAAATAGGCAGAAAATGCACAAATTCACGCGCGCGGCGCCTGCAGTGCATGCACCCCCTCAGCAAAGCGCATACGGCATCTTGCCGTCAAAACCAGTGTGACGAGCATCTCGTCTTTTCCTCCCCATCGCAGATAAGGAGTGCCCTCCGAAGCGCCCGTGAAGGCGCGCAGGCGGGCGGAGGGACCATGAGCACCACACCCTTGCCCATGACCCCTCCGGCCCTTCGGGCTACCTCCCCAGCGCTGGGGAGGCACTCGATTCCCTACACCAACCAGTGGTTGCCGTAGGCGCTGGTGAAGTCGAACTGGACGATCAGGTCGTTGAAGTCGCGATCGCCGCCGTTGCGCATGTCTTCCCAGCCCCAGGTGTTCAGGCCGTAGTTCCACAGATGTCCGACCGACTGGCCCGACACTACCTCGTTGCCCTGGGCAAACGCCCAGTAGGTGTCGTTCGTCGTCTGGTTGACGAGCTTCATCGCGATCAGGTCGCCGGCATCGACATCGAGCAGCGCGGACTGGCCGAAGTTGCCGTAGCCCGGCCCGCCGATCGACGTGCCGCCACCCGACACCTGATAGGCGCGGCCCTGCGCGGCCTGGGCATAGCCTGCCTGGCCCACCTGGATGCCGTCGATCGAGCCCGAAAGATCGTCGACGCGATAGAAGCTCACCGACAGGCTGTCCTCGCCGTTCTGGCGCAGGCGCACGATCGCCGTCTGGTCGTCCTGCGCCCCCACAGTCTCGGCCACCGCCACCGGCCGGGCGACGCGCACCACGCCGCTGTCGGTCACGAAGTCGGCGAAGCCGAAGGGGCTGCTCAACGCACCCTGGATGGCGTCGGCCGCCGAGGCGTTGATCGACACGCCGATGCTCTCGCCCTGCGACACCATCGACTGGGCGACCGCACCCTGACCGTACTTGTCGAACATGCGCACGAGGTTGGGATCGAAGTCGGCCTGCATCGACTGCTGCGCCACCCGGTTCGTCCACGCGTAGCTCCCCGACGCGACGCTGGTGAACGACAGGATGTCGGAGCCGAGGTCGAGGCTGACATTGGCGCTCGAGCCCGACATGGTCTGGAACAGCAGGCTCTGGTCGGCGCCGCTGGTCCAGCCGCTGCCGTCGGCATCGAGCATGTCGGGGCTGGTGGAGAACGACACCTGCGAATGCGCGATCGATGTGAGCGCGCGCGCCAGCAGGAGGCCGTTGGGACTGCCCAGGCCGGAGACGAGGTCGTATCCCGGCCCGGCATAGTAGCCGTAGCCCGTCGGCGTGACGTTGACGTAGGTCCCGTCGCTGGCCAGCGTGTTGTAGGAGCCGCCCATCGAGAACGACGACATGTTGCCGCCCAGCGTGACGTCGTTGAACGCCGCCGGCGCGATCGCCGAGGCGATATAGAGCAGGTCGTTCATGTAGCCGAGCTGCGGCAGGTCCTGGTCGGCGAAGATCGCATTGAACTGCACCGTCAGCGCCGCCCAGAACGGCGCCGCCGAGCTGGTGCCGATCTGGCCGGTGTTCTCGGTCAGGTCACCGTTGGGGACCAGGTACTGCAGGTTGCCGCCGGCATTGGCGGAGACGTCCGGCACGCCGCGGCCGGCCTGGGCCAGCGGATCGCTGGTCACCGGGTTCAAGCCGTAGGCCGTCTGGTACCAGGGCGCCGGCTGCGTCGGGTCGACGCCGCCGGACGTCGTCGTATTCTGCAGGTAGCCGCCCCAGAAATCGTCGGAGGTTCCGATCGTGGCGCCGGTGACCTGATAGGTGTTCCACACGGTCTCGACGAAGACCTGCAGCGCGTTCGCGTCGTCCGGCAGGCTGGTCAGGCCGCCGGCCATGAGCTGCCAGATCGTGGAACGATCGTCTGCCAGCGCCGAAGCGACGATGGAAGACAGCGTCGGGTCGCTCTCCGCCGTCCCCAGCGTCGAAAGCGAGGTGCCGCCGACCAGCACCGAGTAGGGGCTGGTGATGTTGATCTCGACGTTGGTCAGGCCGTTGCCGGTCTCGTTACCCGAGCCGCCGTCGCCAAGCGCGGAGAACAGCGTCTGATTGCGCAGCGCGGCATCGATGTAGAGCTGCCAGTAGGCCTGGTAGAAGGGCGAATCCGGCGACATGCTCTGGTCGTCGCCGAACGAGTTGGAGATGACGCCCGGGTTGTTCGTGGTGTCCCAGATGGCGCTCTGCAGCGCCGTGAAGGTCGAGGCGTCGGCGTTGCCGTTGTAGCCCGAGCCGACATAGAGCCCGATGTTGCTGTTGGGATTGACGGCCGCCACGGTGCCGACATCCTGCGAGCGCTCGTCCGGATCGCTGAGAAGATAGTCCTGGCCGTTGCGGCCCTGGACGTAGACCGTGCCCGTTCCCGACTGGCCGATCGACTGCAGGTAGGACGCCAGTCGCTGATCGAACGTGCCGTGTTCGGCTGTGTTGAGCACGGCATCGCCGATGCCCGGCTCGATCAGGGCGATCGTGCCGGTGGCGACGTCTTGCCCGATCAGCGGGAAGTTGTAGAGCGCGGCGATGTCCTGCGGCGCCATGTTGGGCACGGACGCGGTCGTGTTGCCGATGCCCTGCGCCCCCTGGTTCAGGGTGACCGAGACGCCGGGCGCCATGTTCGAGGGCGGCGGGTTGTTTTCGGTGTCGAACCACAGGCCCTGGACGTTCCACTGCGACGGCAGCGACAGGTTGCCGTTCCAGAACAGGAAGCTGTTGCTGCCGTCGTTGTTGTAATACAGCGTCTGGCCGAACAGGTCGAGGAACTGCTCCGGCGTGTTGATCGCCACCCAGATCGTGCGCGATTCCGCCGACGACACGTAGTTGCCGTTGGGCGTGTTGCCGTCGAGCACGGTGAGCCCGTAGGTTCCCTGCAGCTCGGCCACGACGGCGTTGTACTGCGCCTGGTCGGCGCCGTAGGTGTCCCACAGCGTGCCGGCGCTCTCGAGCTGGGCCAGCGTCTGCTGCCGGGTGCCCCAGTTCTCCGACAGCAGCGACGTCGGATCCGTCACGCGGTCGAGGATGATGGCGACATTGATGCCGGTGGTGGCGGTGGTCGCCGCCTGCACGTTGGCCTGGTTGAGCCCGTAGGCCTCGACCACGGTCGTGGCGTTGGTGATGCCGTAGCCGGTGAAGTCGAGGTAGCTCGAGTGGGCGATCTCGTTGTTGCTGACGAAATTGACGTTTCCTGCCTGCAGGGAAGCGAGCGACACGCCGCTCAGCTCGGCCATGTCGGAGATCGCCAACGTCGAGCCGCCGGCCGTCGTCGTGAACGACGTCATGCCGTTGGCATGGATGTTCATGTCGGCGATGCGCACGTCGCCGTCGAAATCCTGGTAGGCGACGATGTAGTGGTTGAACTGCTCGGTCTGCGCGCTGGCGAAGGTGATGGGATTGGCCAGCAGCGAGGCGGCGAGGTCGGCGGCGTTGGCGAAGCCGACGTTGCTGGTGATGAGGATGACGTTGGCGTCGGCCACGGTGATGGTGCCGCCCAGCCCGACCATGTTGCTGAACGTCGCGGCGCCGATCTGGGCGTCGTTGCCGTCGGCCGAGCGCAGCAGGTTGCTGAAGGCGTCGAGCGAGATATCGATCATGTCGATCGGGCTGCTCGAGCTGCCCGTCGTGAAGTTCACGACCGTCGACATGTCCTGGCTGGTGCCGGTGCCCATGCCGCCGTTGGTCGAGGCGTCGGAAACGGGACCGCCGAGCTGGCCCGTCGCCTGGCCCCACCAGCCGAGCTGCGGGATGTCCTGGGCGCTGACGATGCTGCCTTTGACGGCGGTGACCGTTTCACCGGGCGAGAGGTCCGCGGCGATGGCGAGGCCGTTGGCCGCGAACAGCTCGACGCGGCTGCGTCCGGTGCCGCCGGCCGACAACGTGATGAGGTCGCGGCCGCCGCCGGTGAAGATCGTGTCGGCGGCGGTCGTGTTCAGCGTGCCGGTGATCTCGTCGTTGCCGATCGAGCCGCCCAGCACGTTGCCGGCGGTCGTCGACCCCACGATGATGTCGCCGTTGCTGGCTCCAACCGACAGCGCATAAGAGAAGTAAAAGGAGCCGGTCGGCATGATCAGCCCGCCGTCGGCATTGACGTAGGACTGGTCGACGACGCCGAGGTAGCTGGCGATGGCGGTGGTGTCGTCGGTATTGTAGATGCCGCCGAACACGTTTTGATAGACGATGTTGCCCGTCATCAGATTGCTGCCCGGCAGGTCGCCGGCCGTCCAGATCGCCTCGCCGAACGAGCCGTCGGGATTCATCGGCACGAAGACGAAGGCCGGCCCGTCGTCGGTCGTCGCCACCAGGTTGAAGCCGCCGGGCACGGCGCTGATGTTCTCGAAATGCGTGATGACGCCCGGCCGGTTGAAGGCGTTGAAGAAGGCGAGATCGGAGAACTGTCCGTTCGACGAATCGTAGTTGATCAGGAAGGCCGAGTTGACGCCGTGGGTGTCCTTGGCGCCGCCGGCGATGGTGTACTCGGTGCCGCCGACGCCGTGCTGCCAGATGCCGTACACCGACGTCAGGTCCGTCAGGCTGCCGTTGATCTCGAACAGCGTGTATTGGCCGGTGACCATGTTGTAGATGAAGCCGTTGCCGGTTCCAGGCACGCCGGAGATGTCGTAGTTGCCGACAACCAGGTCGCCCTGCACGCTGTGCGGGATGGTCTCGCCGACCGTGCCGAGCACGATGCCGCCGACGACGTTGACGCCGTTGCCCGGCACGTCGATCTGCGTCCAGGTTCCGCCGACGCCGTCGATCGGCCCCTCGTAGATCATGCCGTGGTTGATCACGCCCGGCGGGCTCTCGGCGTACTGGTAGGTGCCGACGGCGCGCACGTTGCCGACCCCGATCGACGGCGTGAAGATCGAGGTGTCGGGTCCGTAAAACTGCCCGCTCGTGATCGTCTGGCCGGCGAAGGTCGGCGTCAGCAGGTGCAGCGTCCCGGCGGCGGTGTCGTTGAGCGGGCCCCGGTAGAGGAAGGGCGTCGTCGCCGTCGAGCCGCTGGTGCCTTGGCTGCCGGTCAGGATGACGGCGCCGTCGTAGTCGGCGCGGATGCCTGTGATGCCGTCGAGCGGCGACAGGATCGTCTGGTAGTCGACCTGGTTGTGGCTCTCGCCGACCAGGGCGTTGGTGGCCGCCTGCGAATCGTAGAGCGTGGTGGCGTCGTTGACGTTGTCGACGGCGGCCCGCATCTCCGACACCGTCGGCGCCCTGGCCTCCGCTTCGAAGGCCTGCGTGAAGTAGGATGCCGCCTGGATCTTGGCGTTCATCGCCCCGATATCGTTGCCTGTCGCGTTCGTCGCGATCTCGTAGACCAGGGCGGAGAAGGAGGTGAGGCCGCCGAAGAAGGCGGTCGACCAGGACAGCTTCTCGGCGGTGGTCGCCGCCCGGTCGAACAGGTTCAGGAACGTCTCATTGACGAAGGCCTCGGCCAGCGCGAGCTGCTGCGGCGTCGGCACGGTCGGCGTGACCAACGAGGCGAGCTCGGCGTAGGCCGCTTCCTCCGGCGAGGTGGCAAAGTCCTGCGATATCGTCAGGATGGCGCTGGCCAGCGGCTGGCCGCCCAGGATGAGCGTCAGGAGCTCTTCCATCTGGTTGGCGAAGCCCGTCGGATCGCCGGCCCGGCCGTACCAGCCGACATACAGCAGCTCGAGCTGGCCGGTCGGCGATTCGACGGGCACCGGGCCGCTGTAGGCGTTGCCGTAGATCAGGTTGTTGGTGCCGGCATTGTCGACCGGCAGCCCCGTGTTGGGCAGCGAACCCTCGCCGCGGACGTCGAGCCCGATCCAGTTGTTGATGACGGCGTTGTAGTGGGTGCCGGAGTCGAGCTCGACGCCCGGCCCGTCGTTGCCGCTGATGACGTTGTAGCGCGCCGCCGGCGCCGGCAACGGCGAGAAGCCGGTGTAGGCGGTCCCGACGACGTTGCCGATGCCGGTGCTGGAGACCAGCACGCCGCCGGCGCCGTTGCCGATAGCCGCGGCCTCCTGGATGTCCGTGCCGATCGCGCTCTGGCCGATGACATTGTTGTAGGCCTGGTCGGTGACGGCGATGCCGTAGCCGCCGTTGTTCGAGATCGTGTTCTGGCGAATCACCGAGTCGCTGGCGTTCACGCCGGTGCCGCCGATCACGTTGTCGTGGGCGTTGCCGCTGATCAGGATGCCGTTGTTGCCGTTGGCGAAGTCGTCGCCGAAGTCGAAGGCGCTGTTGCCGCGCGTATTCAGGCCGAAGATGTTGGGCACCACCGTGACGCCCCAGGCGTCGCCCGAGATTTCCAGGCCGTTGTTTACGTTGCCCGACAGCACGTTGGTCTGGACGGTCTGGTTGCCGCCCGTCGAGGTGATCAGCACGCCGTTGTTGCCGTTGGGGGCGATGCCGGCGAAGGCGAGGGTGCCGCCGAAGGTGTTCAGCGTGCTGAAGCCGCTCGCCGTGTCGGCGACCTCGATGCCGTTGTTGGCGTTGCCCGAGATCACGTTGCCGAGCGGGATGACGCCGCCGACCTGGGTGTTGCGCGACGAGCCGTCGATCAGCACGCCGTCGTTGCCGTTGGCGACGATGGTCTGGTTGTCGGCGCCGACGCCGGCGAAATTCGCGCGGATCGTCACATGGTCGGAATCGGTGACATGGATGCCGTTGGCGCCGTTGCCGCTGACGACGTTGTAGTAGACGAACGGCTCGTCGACGACCGTGCAACCGTGCAGCGAGTTGAAGTCGGCGTTGTCGATGCGCACGCCGTCGAGCGCGTTTCCGACGGCTGTATTGCCGGCGGCGTCGGTGCCGACGAAGTTGCCGTAGAGGGCGTTGTTCTGCGAACCGGCGTCGATCAGCACGCCGTTCTGGCCGTTGCCCGAGATCTGGTTGCCGAGCGGCGGCGTCACGAAGACCTCGGGCTGCGTGCCCTTGTTGCCGGTCGGGTCGTTGGGATTGCCGCTTGCGTCGTTGCCGATGACGGTGCCGCCGATCGTGTTGTCGTTGGAGCCGTCGGTGACCCAGATGCCGTTGGCGCCGTTGGCGACGGCGCTGTTGCCGTCGACGCTGGTGCCGATGCGGTTCGACACGATGATGTTGTCGGCCGAGCCGTGCAGGCTGATGCCGTTGCCGCCGTTGCCCGAGATGACGTTGGAGACGACGCCGGTCGCGGGATCGCCGTTGGCGGCCAGGGTCGCGGCCTCGGGGTTGTAGCCGATCTGGTTGGCCGACGAGGTGGCGGCCACGAACACGCCGTCGCCCGAGTTGCCGGCCGCACTGCCGTCGAGCGCCAGGCCGATATAATTGTTGTTCAGGGTGATGTTGCCGGCGACCAGCGTGACGCCGTTGCCGCCGGCATTGCCCACCGCCAGGCCGATGAGCTGCGAGCCCTGCGCTCCGGTGTCGAACACCAGGCCGGCATTGCCGTTGCAGTCGAGGCCGATGCTGGGCGGCGTGCCGGTGTCCGTGCTGCCGGCGATGATGGAGGTCGGGTTGGTGATCGCCGCCAGGTTGCTGGTCAGGACGATCGTGCCGCTGACGGTGAAGGAGATGGTGTTCGCTTCGCCGGGAGGTCCGGCATTGGAAGCTTCGATGGCCGCGCGCAGCGAGCCTGCCCCGCTATCGTTGAGATTGCTGACAGTGAAGGTCGCCATGGCCCCGCTACTACTCCCTAAAGCACCGGTTGCAGGGTTCGCCGGTCTGGTCGCGAATCGCGATACCATGAACAGGGTAGCTTGCGACGCGGAAGACGCATGGCATCGGGCGCGGCTGCATGGGATATCTGGGCCGCGATGCGTGGGGAGATGGCCGCATGACGGGCCTGGAGAAAGACAAGCCGGCCGTCCGCATCCTCCTGCTCGAGGATGACGACCCGGTGCGCGAGCGTCTGGCCCGCATCATCGACGGCTGGCCGGGCGGTCGGCTGATCGCGGCCTGCGCGACGCTCGCCGAAGCCACGCGGCTGATCGCCGACAGCACGATCGACCTCCTGATCACCGACCTCAACCTGCCGGACGGGCATGGCGTGCAGGCCATCCGGCTTCTGCGCGAACGCCAGCCCGCGGCCGAAGCCATGGTCATCTCGGTGCTGGCCGACGATCGCACGGTCATCGCGGCCATCGAAGCCGGCGCCACCGGCTACCTCCTGAAGGACAGCGACCCGATCGACATCGTGGCCGCCATCGGCGATCTGCTGGCCGGCCACTCGCCGATCTCCTCCAAGATCGCCCGCACCATCGTCCGCCGCCTGGGCAGCCGCGAGGCCCCTTCAGAAGCGGCGGCGGCGGCACCTTCCGACGCGACCGCTGCGCCGTCGCCCGCCGACGGCCAGCTCCTGACGCCGCGCGAGATGGACATCCTGTGGGGCATCGCCAAGGGCTTCACCTATGGCGAGCTGGCCGAACGCCTGCAGATCTCCAAGCAGACGGTGCCGGTGCATATCCGCAACATCTATCGTAAGCTGCAGGCCAACAACCGGTCCGAGGCGGTCTACGAGGCTTCGCGTCGCGGTCTGATCAAGCTCTGAGGGGGGCCGTGACGCGGCTTGGGGGCATCGGCTGGATCGCGCTCGTCCTCGCGACGCTGGCGGTCGCGTTCGCGCCGGATCTGGTGCGCCTGCCGCGGCCGACTACAGCGCTCGTCGTCGACCGTGCGACGTTGCTTGTCGAGGGGCAGCCGGCCGCAGAGGTATCGCTGCCGCACGTCTTCTACTCCCACACCGGCAGACCATCGACGCTGCGGTACCAGGTCGACGTCGCTTCCGTGTCACTGCCCGATGTCGGCGCCGCGCTCTATGTCCCTCTGGTCAATCGGCGCGTCGTCGTCGCGGCCAACGGCGAGATCATCTACGACAGTGCCGACCATGTTGTATGGGCGGGCCTCGCGCTGACCACGCCGCTGCTGGTGCGCCTGCCGCCGCGACCGCCGGCAGGCGGGACCTATCGCCTGACCGTGATGCTCGAGCCCGGCCCCTTTGCTTCGCCGACTTTCCTGTCGCGCTTCTATCTCGGCAGCGACGCTGCGCTGGCGCCGTCCTTCAAGTGGCGCCATCTCCTGGATGTCGACTTCAGGATCGTCAGCCTCGCCACTCAGCTGCTGCTGGCCGTCGGCGTCCTGCTCGCCTGGCTGGCGCGGCCTCATGGCGTTCTGCTGTCCTGGCTCGCCGGCCTCCTGGCGCTCACCATCGTCGTCGACATCGGCATGTTCCTGGGCTTCCGGCCGGCGCTGTGGGGCGTGTTGCCCTACATGGTTGCCTTCGTGCCGGCCTGGGGCCTGATCGCCGTTGCCGTGTCTCTGCAGCTGCTCGACGTGCCGCCGCCCAGGGCCTTGCTGGTCGGCATGATCGTCCTCACCGCGGTCCTGCTCGTTTGCGCCGCCATCGGCACGCCGCTCGCGCGCGCCATCGTCGCCGCTGCGGCGGCTGCCGGCATCTGCATCGGCGCCGTGGTCGCGAGCTGCATCATCGCCTGGGGTGCGCTTTGGCGGGGCAATCCCGACGCCCGCATCATGCTGGCGCCGGCCGTGCTGATCTCCTGGTTCCTGCTGCGCGACGCCTATGTCGCCGCGACCCTGCCCGAGCATGCCTTCCGTCTCTACTCGCCGCATGCCGGGCTGCTCTATGTCGTCGGCCTCTGCGCCGTGCTGGTCCGCCGCATGGCCGACAGCTTCGATCGGCTCGATCGCTCCAACGAGGTCCTCAACGCCCGGCTGGCCGCCCGCGAAGCCGAGCTCGCGGCCCTGGCCAGGCAGGAGCGGATCGAGGCGGCGCGCCTGGTGCGCGAGCAGGAGCGCGGCCGGCTGACACGCGACCTGCATGACGGCATCAGCGGCCATCTCGTCTCGATCATCGCCCTGTCGGAACGGACCGAGACACGGCCCATCGAGCAGGCGGCGCGCGATGCGCTGAACGACCTGCGGCTGGTGATCTACTCCCTCGACATCGGCGAGGACGAGCTGCCGCTGGCGCTCGCCAACTTCCGCGAGCGCCTGGAGCCGCAGCTGCAGCGCCTGGGCGTGACGCTCGACTGGTCGATGGCCGACCTGCCCGACGTGGCCGGCGTCACGCCCGGCAATGCGCTGTCTGTCCTGCGCATCGTGCAGGAGGCCATCACCAACGCGCTGAAGCATGGACCGGCGCGCCGCATCGCCGTGCGCGGCCGCGCCGTGGCCGACGGTTGCCCTGTGATCACGGTCGACAATGACGGCCGGCCGTTCGCCGCCGACAGCCGCGGCCGCGGGCTCGACAACATGCGGCGGCGGGCAGGTCTGCTGGACGCTGTGCTGATGCTCGAGGCGCTGCCCTGCGGGACGCGGGTCGTGCTGGCGCTGCCGCGTCGCCTGCCGGACCTGGAGAGCTGAATGACGGCCACCATCAGCCCGACTCGCCTGATGGCGGCCGGCGCCGTCGGCAACCTGCTCGAATGGTACGACTTCGCCGTCTATGGCTACTTCGCCGCCGCGATCGGCCGCGCCTTCTTCCCCGAGCAGGACAAGGTCGCCCAGGTGCTGGCCGCCTTCGGCGTGTTCGCCGTCGGGTTCATGATGCGACCGATCGGCGGCGCGCTGTTCGGCCATGTCGGCGATCGCCTCGGCCGCTCGACGGCGCTCACGCTCTCGGTGCTGGCGATGGCCGTGCCGACCTTCCTGATCGGCGTCCTGCCGGGCTACGACGTTCTCGGCCTCGCGGCACCGGTGCTGCTCACGCTGCTGCGCATGCTGCAGGGCTTGTCGGTCGGCGGCGAATACACGACCTCCATCATCTTCCTGGTCGAGCGCGCGCGGCCCGAGCGCCGCGGCGTGGTCGGCGCCGTCGCTGACCTCGGCGCGGTGAGCGGCATCCTGCTGGGTTCGGCGACCGGCGCCGTCCTCGAATGGGCGATGCCGGCGGGCGCGGTCGAGGCGTGGGGCTGGCGCATTCCCTTCTGGATCGGCCTTTTGGTCGGCGTCGCCGGCCTGGTGTTGCGGCGTGGCCTCGGTGAGTCTGCCGAGGGCGAAAAGCGGCAGCGCTCGGAGCGCCCGCCGCTGGTCGTGACCTTCACCCATCATTGGCGTGTGCTCGCCTACCTTGCCGGCGTGTCGGTGTTCGGCGCGGTCGGCTTCTACCTGATGTTCGTCTATATCGTGAGCTGGCTGCAGCTCGCCGACGGCATCCCGCCGGCGCAGGCGCTCACCATCAACACCATCAGCATGGCGCTCCTGATCCCGGCCGAGATCGGCCTGGCGGCGTTGTCCGACCGCATCGGGCGCCGCGCCGTGCTGCTCGCCGTCACCGGCCTCTCCGTGATCGCCGCCTGGCCGTTGTTCTGGATGATGCACGGCCCCGAGCCTTGGATGGTCGCGGTGGGCCAGATCGGTTTCGTCATCCTGGTCGGCGGCTACTACGGCTGCCTGCCCGCCTTCATGGTCGAGGCGGTGCCGGTCGACGTGCGCTGTACCGCCATCGCGCTGGGCTACAACGTCGCCCTCGGCCTGATCGGCGGTCTGAGCCCGCTCGCCGCGACCTGGCTGGTCGAGCGCACCGACAACGACTACAGCCCGGGCTACATGATCATGGCGGCCGGGGCGATTTCGTTCCTGGTCTTGTTGTTGGGGCATCGTCATGCTCTTCCGGACCGCGCGCTTCCAGCGCGCTCATGATCATGAGCGCGCTGGAAGCGC
>JACPOB010000198.1:14512-15410 GCA_016185145.1 Rhodospirillales bacterium
CATGATCATGAGCGCGCTGGAAGCGCGCGGTCCGGAAGACGATGACTACGCCGCCGGCATCTGATACCCCGGCGTCGACTTGGAGATGCGCGTTTCCTCCTCGTCCATGCCCTCGGCGATGCCTTCGAACATCGGCGTCGTGAGGTAGCGCTCGCCGGTGTCGGGCAGCATGGCGAGGATGACCGATCCCGGCGCCGCCTTCTCGGCGACCTGCATGGCGACGGCGAAGGTCGAGCCGCCGGAGATGCCGGTGAAGATGCCTTCCTTCTGCGCGAGCGCGCGGGCCCATTTCACGCCCTCAGGCCCGGCGATCGCCACGCGCTCGTTGAAGTACTTCTTGTCGAGCGCCTCCTGCAGGACCAGCGGGATGAAGTCGGGCGTCCAGCCCTGGATGAGATGCGGCTCGAAGGCGGGATGGCTGGCGGCGGGCGAGCCGTCGGCATCGCGCTCCTGGGCCTTGCCGCTGCCGACGAGCTGGGCGTTGGCCGGCTCGCACATCACGATCTTGGTCTCGGGCCGCTCGACACGCAGCACGCGGGCCACGCCCGCCAGCGTGCCGCCGGTGCCGTAGCCGGTGACGAACCAGTCGAGCCGCTGGCCCTTGAAGTCGGCCAGGATCTCGCGCGCCGTCGTCGCCTCGTGGATCTCGGCATTGGCCGGCGTCTCGAACTGGTGCGCCAGGAACCAGCCGTTGGCCTTCGCGAGCTCGACCGCCTTCTGGTACATGCCGAAGCCCTTTTGCGCGCGCGGCGTCAGGACGACCTTGGCGCCCAGCATGCGCATCAGCTTGCGGCGCTCGATCGAGAAGCTGTCGGCCATGGTCACGACCAGCGGATAGCCCTTCTGGGCGCACACCATGGCGAGCCCGATGCCGGTGTTGCCGCTGGTCGCCTCGACC